>NZ_JAMYTB010000001.1:0-690401 GCF_040322275.1 Mesorhizobium sp. M0174 | reverse complement strand
GCGCCGCCGGTCTCCCGGAGCGCGCTCCGGAAGACCGGCGGCAGCGCTATACTGGGGAAGATTCAAACGGCACTTCTGGGGAGTATTGAGCCGGCATCGACAGACGTTGACGCGCTCAAGGCGATGCGGTCTGGAAGAGCGTAATGCCGATCTCGAAGCCCACAATACGCATCTCGAGTTGGTCAACAAGAGCGCCGAGGAGCGGATCGCACGACTGACGGCGGTGGTGAAGATGCTGGAGCGGTCGCGCTTCGGCAGCCGCTCCGAAAGGTTACGGGCCGGTGCGCTGAGCGAGGAGCAGTACGCTCTGGTCTTCGACGAGATCGAAACCGGCGTGGCGGCCATCCAAGCGCAGATGGAGAAGTCTGCGGGCGGCTCGAAAGCGAAGCGCGCCCCGCGCCCTCGTAAAGGCTTTGCGGCCCATCTCGAACGGGTCGAGGTGGTCATCGAGCCCGAGACGCCTGCTGGCTGCGAAGCGCTGGAAAAGATCCTGATCGGCGAGGACGTCTCCGAACGGCTCGATGTCACCCCGGCGAAGTTCCGGGTGATCGTTACGCGTCGCCCCAAATATGCCTACAAGGGTTGGGACGGCGTCATCCAGGCAGCCGCGCCCGCCCGCATCATCGAAAGCGGCATTCCGACCGAAGCGCTGCTGGCGCAGATCGCGGTGTCGAAATACGCCGATGGCCTGCCGCTCTACCGCCAGGAAGCGATCTATGCCCGCGATCAGGTCGAGATCGACCGGTCACAGATGGCGCAGTGGATGGGCAAGCTCGGCTTCGAGCTCGAGCCGCTCGCCGATTACGCACTGACCCGCATCAAGCAGGGGGAGCGGGTCTTCGCCGATGAGACCACGCTGCCAACGCTGGCGCCGGGATCTGGCAAGGCCAAGACGGCCTACCTCTGGACCTATGTCCGCGATGATCGGCCCTTTGGCGGCAGTGGACCGCCCATCGTCGCCTACCGCTTCGAGGACAGCCGCGCCGGCGAATGTGTCGCCCGTCATCTGGACGGCTATCGCGGCATCCTGCAAGTCGACGGATACGCCGCCTATAACCGGCTGGCCCGATCCGATCGGGGCAACGACGGCGTGACGCTGGCGGCGTGCTGGTCGCACGTGCGGCGCAAGTTCTACGAACTGCATGCCGCAGGCTCCTCCGTTATCGCCTCGCAGACGGTGGCGCAGATGGCCCCACTGTGGGCCGCCGAGGAGGCCGTACGCGGCCAGGACCCGGCAGTACGGATAACTGCGCGTCAGGAGAAATCCGCCGCCGTCGTTGCCGCTCTCTTTGCGCTGTGGGAAAAGGAGCTGCCGAAGCTGTCGGGAAAATCGAAGCCGGCCGAGGCGATCCGCTATGCGCTCGGCCGGCGTGCCGCGCTGGAGCGCTTCCTCACCGACGGCCGCATCGAAATCGACTCCAACACCGTCGAGCGCGCCATTAGGCCACAGACAATTACCCGAAAGAACAGCCTCTTCGCTGGCAGCGACGGCGGCGGACGGACATGGGCCACCATCGCCACGCTGCTGACCACCGCCAAGATGAACCAGGTCGATCCGCACGCCTGGCTCACCCAGACCCTCGAGCGCATCGCCAATGGCTGGCCAAACAGCGCTATCGAGGCGCTCATGCCTTGGAACTACCATCGCTGAACGGCATCAGCTACCCGCTTACACTTCAGTCGCCGAGCCTCGGAGACATCCATCCCGCCGAAGCGGGCCTTCCAGTTGTAAATCGAGGCGTCGCTGACCCCGTGCTTGCGGCACAGATCGGCAACCGATACCCCGGCCTCATGTTCCTTCAAAATTCCGATGACCTGCTCTTCAGAGAAGCGGCTACGTTTCATGTCCTGGTCCTCTCGATGGGCCAGAACGAACTTCACACCGGATTAGATCAGAGGGGCAAGGTCACCCTCCCCGTATTCTGGATGTTCAGGCAGCTAGTACGGTTGCCGATACCTACGGCGAGGTCACGCTAAAGACCATGGCGGCGGAGATTGCGAAATTGCCTCGCTATTCGGTTGTAACCTAATTTCGATTTTTCGGCTGGTGGCATGCACCAGACCGGACTAGATGGCTCGGCAAGTTGACGAAAAACCTGTTCTGGGGCCATTTGGGGTATGCTGCCAATTGTTCGCGCAACAGGCTGCCATAAAAGGCAGTGTCTAATTAAATGACTAATGCCTTTTTTCCGTGACCAAATTCTCAACAGCCGCCAGTGTGAATTTTGCCGACAGGTAACTTCCGTAAAAATGCAATTCATCGTCTTTTGCTACGTTAGCCATATCAACAACGGTTTTCGCACAAAACGAATGGACATCTCTACCCGACATTTCGACCGCTCGGTACAGCCCGAACGTTTCCATATCGATCGCAGCGACTTTCCTGTGTTGATCGGAAACACTGCGGAGCCGCTTTTCGCTAGCGATCACTGCCGAACCCGAAGCAAATGGTGCAATACGAGGCTGCGTGATAGTTCGGGGGCGTACTGTTCCAGGAAAGCCAGCCTCAAACTGAGTAACAACGTCAGGGCCTTCGATCATTTTTGCTAAAACTGTCCCGGTCCGTCCCGGCATGACTGAATGGTAAGGCTCCGCCTTGAATGCATCATCGTACCACTTGCCGGACTGATACTCCCAGCAGCGCTCGGCCACGAGCAGTTGTCCGAGGACAGAATTACCAGCCACACCGCCGCAAATGCCGCTCATCGCGACAATTCGAGGCGCATACAGCTCCAAGACACGCGCAATCTCCACAGATGCGTTCACAAGTCCCATGCGCTGCAACAATATGACTGTTCCATCGGCGGAACCCAAAGTTAGGTCCCAATGATCGACGCCATACCGAAGCAAGCTTTCGTGCTTGAAACCCGGCAATCTAAGGTAGGCCGTGCGCTCCTCAGAGATAGAAGTGAAGATCACAAAATCATATCGACCGCGATCGCGGGCCTGAGCAAGAAAGACATCCAACGCGGCCGTCCATGTTTCTGTCCGGTTGAAATCGTAAATTATGCATCCGCGAGCCGCGAACGCATCCCGATACTTCTCGGCTTCATCGACAAACGATGTGATTGCTAAGAGTGGGACACGTTTTTTGCCAGCATAGTCCAGCATATGGAGGATCTCCATTCCAGAGCTCGTTGCGCCGCCCTTCGGAATGGTAGGCATAAGCAAATCTATAACACAAAGATCGAAATCCTCTTTAGCTATAGAGACGAACTTCGCTATATTATCTATCCGCTTTATTGCGTTTTCCTTCACTCCTTTTGCGATCAACACCTTTGCTATAGAAGCGTATTTATCGTTGTCATCCTCAAATACGACTATTCTCACGTCAATCTCCAAAGCGCCGCATCAAAGCTTTTTTCCCATTCCGGTGTTTTGAATGAATACAATATTGATCCCAATACATTTTGCCCGTAGCGCGCCGTCAAAAGCCGAGGCAAAGCTGATAGCCTTATCTTCTCCCCATTAATGAGAATTTCCGGGTACTGAGTGACGATAATCAAATTCGCTTTCGCGCCACTAGATTTTAATGCGCGTAGAATTTCGATACCCCCCATTGATTGAGCTACACCTCCGGCACTCGCCACCTCACCTTTTGCAAATGTGGGAAGCGCCATATCTAAAACGATGAGGTCGAACGGCCTTTGCATCACTGCCAAGACCGCGTCTCTAACCCCTGTTGCGACTGTCGGTTTGCCAAATCCTGCAACCTCTAGTCTCCGAAGCAAATCGTTAGTTTTGTGCTCTTCATCTTCGACCAAAAGAAGATTGTATAGCTTTCGCATCAGGACGCACTCGCTCCGGCAAGCTCGACCGTCAGGGTAAACTCGATCTCAATTACCTCTTCGTGACTCCTCAATTGGACGCTGCATGTCCCCTCACTATGCTTGGTGATGAACCGCAGTTTTTTAATTCCTGTGTAGCCTTCGCGCACCATAGCCTGAGCAAGATCCTCGGCATCAAGGCTGGCCCTGATACGATCAACGTGCTCTGATCGCTTATCGCCGTCTGAGATTACGGACGCTACGCAGAAGCGCAGTCTTTCAAGATGCGGAACTGGCATTCCTTTTCGTTCCACCGCGATCGATATTGACCGATCTTCGTCTCCGTAGTGAACTCCGTTCCGGATGAGCACCGACAAGCAGTCGTAAACGCGATGGACCGACAAGCCATCGAGTTCTAAATCTTCCGCGTCGCCCGACCATGCCAACGCAGGATGGCCCCCTACCCCCACAGCTTCCATTTGGACTAAGTCACCTAATTGCCTCGGTGTAGCACTGACAAAGCCGCTCTCAGGTTCTCTGAACCAGCTACCTAGCCGCGCAAACCTATCATGGATGGCATCTGTAATTTCGGCCCTGAATTGCCTATGCAGCGCACTGCTGAACCCGTGGAACCGATTATCAATATCGGCGAGTGCCGAATTCAAAACGTCTTCTGTGATGTTCTTCGCGACGGTCTTTAGCTGCGGCTCGATCTGTTGCCAACAAAACCGCACCATCAAATCGTAGAAAACATCAATGCTTCCCCCCGCGACCGCAAGCTGTCGTAGGCTTATGAGATTTGCATGCGTCGTCGGATCTTCTAACGTAACTTCTGCGGAGAACCACCCATGCGGGCGTTGCTGCGCCTTGAACTGCAAGTTCTCGCGCCTTAGTTTATCTATCAATGCCCGATAGTCATTTACCCAAAGATCATAAGCGAGCATGAAATGATCATCAGTCATCAAAAGATGGAAATGCACCGCATCTTTGAGAGTTTCTACACCGTCTCTCATCATGCCACTCAACGTATTATGCCTAATTCGCCTCCCTAAATATGACTCTATGCCGAACGTGTTATTAAGACAAAACTCTGCAAACGCAATTCTAGCGAACTCAAATAAGATATAGTCGTACGCCGCCGCGACGGTTATATCTATAACGACGTCCTCGAAAGATATCTTTGCCTTTTCCGATCTGGTTTTATTAAGATCCACGCTGTGTCCAATAATACGCTCGTATTGCTGTGCATATGCGCTCGGATTATCTACAAGCCACCGCTTCATCGCAATACCATCGACGTATATCCGACTATCATCAAAGTATTTTCTCAATTTTGCCACACCGCGCTGGGCCTCTATTGCATCAGCCTCTACAAAGTATTCCAGCTTCTGCTTCCGTTTTCCTACAGCCCGAAGTAGGTACTGACGAGTTGTATCAGCCTGATCGGGCGACTTTACTATCCAATAAATTTTTTGGAGCGTCGTTCTATCCAGCGTGTGCAGCAAGAAATTGGCTATTTCTGGAGTATCTTCCAACAACCAGTCGATAAACGCCTCTATTGAGCCTGAGAAGCTTGAGAGGACGGTTTGGGCCATCTCGAAACGAAACTTAAAATCTACATCTTCGTCATGCGCTTTCGCTTTGTGTAGTGCCAACGACAAGACCGCTATCACGTGGCGTGATTTCTCATCTGCTGAAGAGTATAGCTTTTCGATCTCAGGTTCGTTCAATAATATGTCTAACGAAGTAGTATTATCAAATATATATCTTATCTCGTAATGATTCAGAGGCTCGTAAGATGACGACGATATGAACCGTAAAAAATCTAAAGTTCTTAGAAACGAACCCTTGTTCTGCGGTTTTCGATAATCCTCGTGCTTCCGGAATCCGAAAAGGCGTTTAGTCAAGTCGCGTTTGGAAGGCGGATCAGGTTCCGAGATTGGGGCAGCGCCAGCTATTGGTAGGAGCCTCGGACCGATGATCCTGTCCGCGTAGTTTCTGAAAGTTGCTGGCTCGTCGAATTCAAGAAACGCCATGGAGCGTCTGTAGTATGCCAGATCAGCGGACCGCGGGGCCACGTCTGACACGAGTTCCTCTGTTTCAAATGGTGTACCGCCAACCTCCTCCATCGTGCCGCTTATTTTCGGATTCAACCATTTTTCCACATATGAACCGATCGTTGGCCACTCACTGCCTAGTCGGCGAACAACTAGCATCCCCAAAACTTCATCCACGAAAGACATCGAGTGACATTTTCGGAGGAATGCCCCTATGTCAGCTTCGCTGATCGGCGTAGGACAGACATTGAAGAGCGGAAGAATCTTTCTGAAATCATCGTCCAAAAACCGAAGCGCAACTCTGATCCTGGAAGTCAACGTGTCGAAATATGGGAAATTCATATCCAAAGCCTCCATGGATATATAATGAGGCGACGGGTATTTGTGGTGATCGAGTACTTTAGAAAATTCCGCGAAAGCTTCCTGCAACTCTGGTTCGTTTGCTGATGTCGCAACGATGTATGCGACTTTTTTCGTCACGAAATTTGAGGAGCCCCAACGTTCAGCGAACAAAGCGAGTGCATTTAGGGCATCGACATCGTCTGAACGCGTTAGTGGAGCGAGAGTCTTCATGGCTCCGAGTACTTCAAGGGTCTCGTCGTGCCAGCTGTTTAATCGACCAGACATGAATGCTATTTCGCGCTGCGAGCTAATTGCTTCTAGATTATGTAAGCGTAATTGTGATCGATAAGTATGTCCTACGTTCGTGAATGGATAAGCTCCCTGTTTTCCCATCAACACATCGGTAGCGCTGGCTAAGGCTTCCGTGGGAACGTTTTTTCGTAGGAGGTTGACATTTGGCAATGAGGCTTGCGCATCGTCGTTACGGGAAATGATGCCTCGCACTACATTGCGAGACGTGACGTCCGCTATGCGCTGAAGCGCTTGGAATACGTGCGCCCCATTCCTGGCCCGCGCTTTCAACATTGGAGGCTTACTGTCAGAGCGTCGCATTAAGGATTCATGACTCCATTGAGCGCACAGAGAATCGTTTTTTTGAACAGGGACCACATTTCGAACAGACAATGCCACTGGTTTTTCCAGCCTGTACTGATTCTTCTTTTTTCCTCGGTATGTCGAATGCAGAACATTCTGTTATCTGCAGCCATCTGCCTGCTCGTGTCCTCGCAGCTTGGTATTTCAAGGCAGCCAACGCCGTTAACGCGTGCCTGTCCGCATCCTCGCCCCTCGGTGCGACTTTGTAGATAGAGATCGATACCGCCGCTTCGTCGGCTATTTTTACCAACGAGGCGTTGGCGGCTTGGCCAGCACGCTTACAGGATCTCCAATGCAAAGCTTTCTAGTCTCACTGGTGAACCGGGCCGGGCTTTGACACATCACCTAACTGACATCAGCAAGCCAATCAACTTTTGGGCGAAGGCCGTAGTTCGCGGTCACGCAAGTGCAACTGGGATTCGGAAATATGGCCTCTTTAGCGCTTCTTGCGATCGTCCCGTTCAAGCCAATACAGGTCGGACAGTTCGCCGCCAGAACGTCGTACTCGAATCCCAGAAAGCACGCACCAAGTTGCTTACGAAAGTCTGTTTCCTTCTCGACAGCCCTATATCGCAGAACGCTGAATGTCGCTCTTAGAAGCGTCGTCTCATGGGCGCTGAGTGGGGCGCCCTTTCCGGCTTCCGACAACTCGTTGAAAGCAGCGTAGCTAAGGAATGCGTTGACGCGGATGCCGAGCGCCTTCTTTTCTTCACGGGAGATTTGAACGCCGTTCTTCCGATAGGCTGTGCAGATCGCGCGAGGATGGTCCCCCATCTCGGCTAGCAGTAGTCTGGAGATTGTTTTCGCCGCCTCGGGCTTCAGTAGGCCAAGCCGTGCCACGGCTTCACTGGCGGCTTCATTCTCTATTGTCATGTGGTCAGAATATTCAAGGTTCCACCTAACACAATAAGAAACCGGTCCGTTGGCCGGACAGCTATCATCTCATTCGACAAGCGCTCAGCGTTATGGAGTTTAAGTCGAAACGAAGTCACGCGCTTGGTGATGGTAGGCGCATCAGGGCATACTCTGATGAGGTCAGCGCGCTTTGCGGACCGTATAATTCGGCTTGCCATTTACAAGAAGCTGACGGCGCGTGCGACTGCGCCGGAGATATGATGGCTCCGCCGACCACCCACGGCCACACCGTCTACGACTGATGAGTTGATCGGTATTGCCATGGAGTTTGACCGGCGCGCCGACGAAGCGGACAGCACCGAGTTCTCCTGTTGTCGAAGCTCCCGTGCAGGTGTCGAAAACCTCAGGGGCACGCAATGCAAACCGTCGACCCACCACGCATTTGGGTTACTGCGCACAGAAGCGCCGTTGCATTCTTGCATCACGAGGTTCGTTCAGCGGATCCAGGGCGCAGGAAGCGGCATTGGAAGGCGGGACGGCAGATCCTGTCCCGGATAGTTGTCGAACGGTCCGGGGCAGTTCATCCCGCATCCCGGCGGGATGATCCGATCTTGGCGCGGCCCGATAGTCGGGCCAGTCGGCGGCTCAGGCGGCGGTTTGAGCTAGAATAGTCGGTCGGTTCCGGCAAAAGATTACCGGGTTCGGCCGACTCAGCTGGTGAAGCCATGGTGAGCAGCATTGCTACATAGATTGCGTTTAAAAGCTTTTGCATATCTTGATCTCCTTGACGTGAATTCTGAGGAGCGCCTCCGGAATGAACTTAGAGGCGCTCCTTTCCGTCCAGGCAGCTTAGCCGCCCGGCATCGGGAAGGTCACCGAGCCGCCACCGCTACCGCCACCAGCGGTGCCGCCATAGCCCTGAAAGGTGACACCGCCCTGCGTGGTGTAGGAGCCGCTGCCGACGGCGTTGCCATCCGGGAGCGGACCCACGAAAAGGTGGCTCGGCGGAGTGACGGCGGGAGCAACGGGCCTTTCGACGTAGCTATTGTCGTGGGGGTTGGTAGCTGTGTAGGCGTCCGTGCCGTGGCCGGTGCTCGTGGCAGCCAGTAACAGGAAGAACGACGTCGAGGTAGACTTCAGCATTTTCATCTTCTTGCGATTTCCCTTTAGCAGGGTGACCGCATTGTTGCCTGAAGCCCGGCCGCCGGATATTCCTTTCACTGTCAGTTATGTGTCAGAAATTGTCAGGCGGCCAATGGAGGGACGAGATGGTTACGGACAAAGAAAGGGCCGACCTGAAAGTAAGTATCGCCAAATTCACGGAAAAACATAAAGGGAAAATTGGAGAAATATTAGAACAGCATAACATTATGTATCGCACTTGGCGCAGAGCAGCGGTAGGTCAAAGGGTCTCGGATATAGCTTCTCAGGTGCAGAACTGCCGTTCTAGTCGGGATTTTTGGACTAAACTTCGTCCTGGGTCGCGTCAAAGGCGTCGATGACGCACTTCTCAGCATCTTGATGGTCGCGATTCCGAGTTGTCTCCAACTAGTTATGCTAGTCCGCCCTTGGAATGGAAAAATCCCCCTGTCGTTTTTTGGGCAAGCTTTCGCGGTTAGCCATTGTCTGGGGCTGTTCATTTTAGGCTTGGTCGTTTCATTCTATTCCTCACAACCTCGCACTAAACACTTCTGGTTGCTCCTGTTCGTCGGTTGTGCCTTGTTGAACATTACATTGTGGGGCGCTCTGGCCTTATTCCTTCGCCCCGAACCCCTGATCTGTGGGAACATTATACCGACCTATCTGGCGTGCTCGTGATCGCGGTTGTTCCGAGTGTCGCGATTTCTGCGATAGCCGGGCTCCTCTTCAACCGGCTGCAAATCTCGCCTACGACTCCATGACTTCCCCCTATCGCTCCGCGAGCGAAGTTATGACCAGTGCAACCGGCGGGGGCAAGAGTTTTGACTGGTGCCTTACGGTTCATCAACCAGAAATGATCCGCTGCCCGTGGGCGGTAATATCGATTGCCTAAGGCGTTTCGGCCTGTATGATCGACGCGCGGTCCACATTGGGATCGCATAAGGTCCACAACATCGGAATTTGGTCTCTGCGAGGCACCAGCCTAAGTCACGGTAATCAAAACGATAATGGGACTTTCTCGGCGGTTCGATTTGGTGCCCCTAAGCCGCCTCATGATTCACGACTGCGTTCTGCAGTGCTGCCGCATGACTCGGAGTCAATGTGGATCGCTACTCCTTCATTGCAATGGATTTGCACCATCTACTCCTTGCCGGTCTCCCGGCGCACCTTGTTCCGACCCTTCAGGGGCTCAGCTCGGTCGGCGTGACCGATCACCCGTCAAAGCATCGACATAGGCGTCGAACGCGGCTTCATTCTCGGCTGTCCAGTCGGGCATGGCGGGGCGCCTCCCTGATCATGAAGCAGCACCCGAACAAATCCGCGACCAGCGCAAATCCCCCGCATCCGCGACTTTCTGACTCAGTAAGACTAGGCGCCCGCCGCCACGTGCGGGCGATGCCGGCATCAACCGGTGGGCGGATGTGCCGAGGGCAACAAGCGCGCCTGACGCAACGTCGCCAGATCAGCCGAGCCGGTGCAGAAGCAGGCGACGGCCAACTGGCGGATGACGATCTCGAAATGCGCGACAACCGCCTCGGTGGATATCGTAGCTGCGCGCAGGACCCCGGCCGCCTGCCCGGCGATGTCCGCGCCCAGGCGGATGGCCTTGGCCACGTCGACGCCGTCGCGGATCCCGCCCGACGCGATCAGCTTCACCATTGGCAGCGCCCGACGTACCGCCTGCACGCTGGCCGGGGCCGGAATCCCCCAATCGGCGAACGCCATCGCCACTGCACGGTCGGCGGCATCGCGGGCGCGCTCGCCCTCCACCGCGGCCCAACTGGTGCCGCCGGCGCCGGCGACATCGATCACCGCCACGCCCGCGTCGACGAGCGCACAGGCCACCGAAGCGGACAGGCCCGACCCCACTTCCTTGGCCACGATCGGCACGCCCACGCTGCGCGCGGCGCGAGCGATCTGCGCCAGGACGCCGCGCCAGTCGCGGTCGCCCTCCGGTTGTACCGCTTCCTGCAGCGGATTGAGATGGACGATGAGTCCATCGGCCTCCAGCGCATCCACCGCCCGGCGCGCCAGGTCCAGGCCGTCGGCCTCGCACAGTTGCGCGGCACCGATATTGGCCAGCAAGGGAATGTCTGGGGCCAGGCGGCGCAGCGCGCGCGTCAGCCCCTGGGAGTTGCGGGATTGCAGGCTCACGCGCTGCGAACCGACGCACATGGCGATCCCCAAGGCTTGCGCTGCCTCGCTCAGATGCCGGTTGATGGCCTCGGCGCGTGGCATGCCGCCGGTCATGGAGCTGATCAGCAGCGGCGCGCGGATGGTCTTGCCCAGCAGCGAGGCGCGCAGGTCGATCTGCGTCAGGTCCAACTCGGGCAATGCGCAGTGTTCGAAACGGATGTACTCCCAGCCGGCGGCGACCGTGGCCGACGCCGTTCGCCGATCCAGCACGATGTCCAGATGGTCGTCCTTGCGCCGGCTCAGGGCGGTGTCGCTCATGCTCGCTCCATCCATCGCATCGGGCGACGGCGTTGCGCCGGATCGGACCGACGGCAGCGCGCGCACGCCGCCGCCTCCCGTGCGTTCAGGCCGGCGCACGCTGGCCTCCCCCCGCAGCGTCGCTGCGGTAGCGGCTGGTCGAGGTCTGGTAGTACTGCGCGCGGATGGCCGCCATGGCCTCGATCAACGGTCCCCACGGCGCGGGAAAGCGTTCTTCCGCCATCATCCGGTGCAGCATGCGCATATGGCCGGCCAGTTCGTCGTTGAGAAACTCCCCCACAGGCATAGCCGGATAGCGCTGCAGCAGCAGGATTGCCGCGTTGTCGGCCTCGCCGGCCGACCTGTCCTTGTCGCGTCCATGCAGATCGTTCTGCAGGCGCCCTATCGCGGAGATGAGCCGCAGGACCTGGCGAAACGCCGGACGCGCGCGCAAGGTCGCCATGTCCAGCCCCCACAGCAACGACAGGCAACAGAACACGTTCGTGTAGGCGATCGAATCGATGCCGTTGTGCAGGTACTCGGCGTAGGACCAGCGTTCCGCCCCTGCCGCCTGCGCGTGTCCGGCGCGCAGCGCCGCGCAGTAGCACCGGGTATCGTCGAGAAGCTGAGCATAGTCGCGACGATCGTAGGCGAGCGCGGCCAGCGAAGCGCGCAGCACAGCGCAGCCTTCGAATCCGGGGAGCGCGCACGGCCCGCCCTGCCCCAGCGCCTGCTCCACCGCGGCGAGCTGCTCCGGCGCGATCAGGCCAAGGTCGTTGCAATCGTCGAGCCAGAACAGCAGCGACAGTTCGCGATAGAACGCCACGATCAGCGTTTCGTCCTGCGGATCGCGGCCGGTGCGGGCGCTGGTGTCGCGCAGGCTAGGGTGGATGCGCTGCAGGATGTACTGGCCGCCCCTGACCGCTTCCACGGCATGCTCGTCGGCGAACCCGGTCAGGGAACGCCCCCACTCCAGCACCTGTTGCAGAGCGCGTTCGGTCTGGATCATGGCGCCGCTCCTGCTCCTTCGGCCAGGACGCGCCGCCCCCAACGAAGCGCCAGCCACAACCCGGCGAGTTCGGCCACGCGCACCACCCGGGTGGGGCAATACAGTTCCTTGCCGATCCACAGCGGCGTCTGCGGCAATGCATGCGCCGCATGGCGGGCGAGCATCCACTTCAGCGCACGCACCACCGCCTGCGCGATGCGCCGGCGCCCTGTCGGCTCTTCGCTCCCGTCCATCACGTGCAACGCGAACATCGCATAGGCGGTTTCCTCGAATGTGGACGCGCGACCGGCGCCCCAGCCGCCGTCGTCGCGCTGCGCCTGCAGCAGCGCCGCCAGCGCGCGCTCGTCGCGCCACTGGGGCTTGCCTTGCGCCAGCGCAGCGACCGCATGCGCGGTGGGATACAGCCACGAAACGTGCCATTTTTCGTTGTCCCATAGACCGTGCGGGTTGCGATTGGCCTCGACGTAGGCCCTGGTGCCGGCGGCGGGCTTTCCCAATAGTCGCAACGCATGCAGGGCATGGATGTTGGTCGACACCGAGGCATTGCGCTCGCCGGGGAAGGTGACGAACAGCTCGCCGATTTCGAAATGGCGCAACGCATCGACCGCCGGGTCGCGGCCTGCGAGGCGCAGGACGCACAACGCAATGGCGGTATCGTCCGCATCGGCCGCGAAGTGCAAGGCCGGGCCCAGACCGCGCACGCCCAGGCGGGCGTCGAGCTGCGCGACGATCACTTGCACCGCCTCGGCGAGCGCGGGATGCGCGAACAGACCGGCCAGATGCAGGGTGTACAGTGACCAGCATGGCTCGAATACATTGATCGGCCAGACGTTGGGAAAGACACCTTCGATGCCGCTGCGCGTCGCCCGCGATGCCGCTTGCAGATACGCGTCGGCGCGCCCGACCTGCGGCGTGCTCCCCTGTGTCACGGCGTGCGCACGCCACGCGGCGGTGGCCGCCGGACTGATGCCGATGCTGCCGTCGTCATCCGGGCATGCGGTGGTCGGCGACGTCCCCCAGGCTTCCCAGGAGTGCAGCAACGGATGGCCGCTCGGCAACGTCGCCACCGCCCCCAGCTTGACCAGGCACGCTTGCCGCAACGGCAACAGCGCCGGGTGGCGCGGAAACGCCACGCCGCCCAGCAAGGATGCGGCCTCGCCGCACAACTGCGGCAGGATCAGCTCCGCGCCGATCGGCGCGTCTTCCGGCACCGCATGCGCGTAGGGATCGGGCTGGCGCTCGAGGAACCGGGTTGCAGCCTGAACTGCGTCGGCAGCGCCGGGAAGAGGATCGGCACGCTGCAATGCCAGCAACGTCGCCCACGTGGGCGCATGGCGGAACAGCGGGAAGTCCGCGCTTCCCCATCCGCCATCGGCCTGTTGCTGCGCGATGAGCCACGCGTATGCGTCCTGCCGGCCGGTGACGTTGCCGTGGAACTGCAGAGCTCGCGCCGTGTCGTAGACGGACGGACCGACGCTGCCGCCGTCGCTCATCTCGCTCAGCAGGTGGCGCAATTCGGAAAGGATCTGTTCGGACAGCGCGTTCACGCGGGATGTTCCTTCTGCAGACGGTTGACGAGAACCAGGATCGGCAGACGCCGCGCACATCGCCGCGGACTCGGACATAGTGCAGCATGCACCGCTGCCGCCGGCCGATCGCAGCGGCACAGGGGCGACTCCATGGGGACGGGCGTGCTCATGCGCATGGCGCGTGCTTGAACAGATACCCGTTGGCCCGCTGCAGTATCTGCGCCAACCGTTCCGCACGCGGCCCCAACGGGGCGATGGCTTCCCCGGCGTCGCGCAACAAATCCAGCGCGAACTGGCGCGCTGCCTGCAGCCCCATGATCGACGCGCAGGTCGGCTTCTGCGCCGCCGCGTCCTTGCCGGGGGTCTTGCCCAGCGTCGCGGTATCCGCTGTCGCGTCGAGAATGTCGTCGACCACCTGCAACGCCAGGCCGAAACAGGCGGTGTACCGATCGAGCGCACAGTACAGCGCAGCGTGCGCGGCATCCTCCGCGATGGAGCATAGCGCGCCCATGCGAACGGACGCGCGCACTAGCGCTCCGCTCTTCATCCGGTGCATCGCCACGATCCTGTCCAGCTCGGCGTGCTTTCCGACCAGCGACAGATCCATGGCCTGCCCGCCTGCGGCACCCTCGGCGGACACGGCCTGCGCCAGTTCGCGCACGAGCGCGATACGGTTGTCGCCCGGCGCATCCAGGCTCGCCAGGGTCAGGAAGGCGTGCGCCTGCAGCGCATCGCCGACCAGGATCGCAGTGGCTTCGCCGAACTTGACGTGCACGGTCGGAAGGCCGCGGCGAAGCACGTCGTCGTCCATCGCGGGCAAATCGTCGTGGACCAGGGTACAGGCGTGCATCATCTCGATGGCGGCGCCGACGTCGTCGAGCATGTGCGCCGGCGTGTCGGCCAGTGCGCCGGCAGCCAGACAGAGCAAGGCGCGGGTGCGCTTCCCGCCATGCAAGGTGGCGTAGCGCATCGCCGCCATCAGCTCGGTCTCACCGTCGTCTTCGGCGCAGAGAAGACGCGCCAGCGCCTGTTCGACCCGCTTTGCGCCGTCCTGCATCCAAATCTCCGGCAGCAGCCTGCCGGATGCGCCGCGCGCCTGCGCGCCCAATCCGCGGAGCGCGGAAACGCCAGTTCGGTCGTCGTATAGCGTGGAACCGGTCTGCATGTTTTTCATGTCCTTGTACCTGACACGAGATGGCCACGGCGAGCGCCAAGCCGCCGCGGTGTTGCCGGCGTCGCACCGAGCGCGCGCGCCGAGTGGAGCAATGCCGCGCCTCGCCGGCGCCGCTGCCTCGCCACACGGGGCATGCGATGCCAGCTCATGAGAAGCCTATGCGGATTGCCATGGACGGATGTGCAGTCGGGTAATAGCGCCGGCCTTTTTCGACGCCGCTCAGCAACCGCGGCCGCACCCCGGCCTTGTGCATGGTCAGCGCCAAGGCGATGCAGAACTGCACCATTTCCAGCCATACCAGGTGGTAGCCGATGCAGACGTGTGGGCCGGTACCGAACTGCAGCATGTCCACCGGCCGGATCGGCTCCGTGCGTTGCAGCCACCGTGCCAGGCGGAACTGATCAGGCGCCTCGTGCAGCAGCGCCGAGGTCGAGAAATGCAGCAGCGGGATGCACAGATGGGTGCCCGCGGGAATGCGCCGTTGGCCGAGTTGCAATTCCTGCAGGGCGCGACGCGGCAGGAGCGTGGTCGCCGGATGCAGGCGCAGCGTCTCGCGGAACAGCGCCTCGGCGACCGGACACTCCGCCAGGTCCGCGTGCCGGGTCGGCACCGCGCCCACGCGTTGCGCCTCCTCGACCAGGGCGTCCCACAGCACAGGCTGCCGCGCCAGCTCGATCACCATCCAGGCCATCGTCGAGGCAGTGGTGTCGTGACCGGCAAGCAGCAGCAAGCGGATATTGGCGACCAGGACGTCATCGGAAAGCGCATCGTCGCTACGGTCGAAGGCGCTCACCATGTCGTTGATCAACCCGGTGCGCGCGGCATGCGCGCGCGCGTCGCGGACGAACTGGCGCAACTGCGCGTCGATCCAGTCGCGGGCGGCGCGGCCTCGCCGCAAGGGCAGTCCGGGCAGGTCGAACGGGGGCGCGACGATCAACTGCAGCAGTTGCCGGTATTTGCGATGCCATCCCGGCAGGTCCTGCGCGGGGATTCCCATGAGGCTGAAGATGAGCTTGAGCATCAGGTCGCCGGTTTCGCGCAGGATGGTTACGTCGCCGCGCTCGCGCCACGCCTGCACCCGCGCCCAGATGACGGGCGCGAACAGGTCGCCGATGCCGGCCTGGGTCAGCCCCTTGGGCAGGAACGCCGCCTTGATCGCATCGCGCGCCTGCCGGTGCGCGCGGCCGTCCTGGGCAACCAACGTTCCGCCAAGCAATTCGGGCGCGATCTCTTCGATCAGCGCCGAGGACACGTCCTTGTGCCGGAGCAGTGCGAACGCATCCGGATGCACGCAGGTCATCAGGTGTCCGGCAGGGCCGAAATCCAGCCAGAAGTGGCTACCCAGCGTCCTTTCTGCGCGCTGCAGCAGGCGCGGCAGGTCGCAGACGATCGCGGGAAGGTGCCCGACCAGGGGGAAAGCGCCAGGCATGACCGGGACGTCGCATCGCAGCCGGTGCCGACGGTTGAGTGGGTTGAGCAGTATGTCCATCAGCAGCGCGCCGCCGCCGCCAGTTCGGTGTCGCCGGCAGGGCGCGCGGCGCAGCTGTTGCCACCGTCGGCGTATGTCGGCACATGCGCCAGCATGCCGCCATCGATGCACACGACCTGGCCGGTGATGAACGCAGCATCGTCGGAGAGCAGGAACGCCACCAGCGCGGCCACATCCTCGGGGCGGCCGACGCGCCGCAGGAGCTGGTGCCGGCGCAGATGCCGTTGCATGCACTCGTCCAGCTTGGCGAGGAGACGCTCGGTCATGACGAGACCCGGCGCAACGGCGTTGCAGCGGATCTGCGCATGACCGTATTGGGTGGCGAGCGAAGCCGAGAGCATGTTCATCGCCGCCTTCGACGCGGCGTAGGACGTCTGCGCCGTGTCACCGCTGAGCCCCTGGCACGACGACATGTTGACGATCGCGCCACCGCCGCGGGCGATCATCCGTGGGATGGCCTGCCGGCAGCAGAGCAGCGTGCCGCGCAGATTGGTCGCCATGGTCTGGTCCCAGACTGCCAGGTCCAGGTTGAGGATCGCGCGGTCGCGCGGGGTCAGATGCATGGCGCTCGCATTGTTCACCAGCAGGTCGACCCCCCCGAAGTGCCGCTCCGCCGTCTCGAACAGCGCTGCCACCGCCTGCTCCTCGGCGATATCCATGGCTATGGGCAGCGCGTGGCCTGCTTCGGCCGCGATCTGCGCGGTGCAGGCTATGGCCGCCGAGCCATCAATGTCGGCCACCACCACTCTGCCGCCCCCGCGCGCGATGGCGAGAGCGCATGCCTTGCCGATGCCGGCGCCAGCGCCGGTCACCACGGCCACCTTGCCTTCAAACCGTCCCATCGTTTCTCCTGAATTGCATTGGTCTTTCGCGGCATGCCGCTGGGCCTGCGCCGGAGAAGGCGCCGGGTCGGCGCTGGCGCGCTCGTCATGGCCGGCGTCGCTTTCGATGACCCGAATGGCGGCGACCGGGCACTGGTTGGCCGCAAGCCGCACGGCGGCGTGCAGCGCGTGCGGGACCGTCGCCACGCACACTTCGGCCACGCCGTCCGGTTCGCGCTGGCGAAAGGTGCCCGGCAGCGTCAGCACGCATTGCCCGGTAGTTCCGCACAGATCCTGATCGACCACGACGCGCATCTCAGCCCTCCTGCCCATGCAGCCGGACCGGCAGCGCGCGGAACGTCCTAAGGAACGCGGAGGGCTCCCGGGTCGGCTGCTCGGCCAATGCCAGCGTGGGGAAGCGCGCCTGGATCCGCGGCAGGCTTTCGGCCAACTGCACCCGGGCCAGTTGCGCACCAAGGCAGAAGTGGATGCCGTGGCCGAAGGTCAGCATGATGTTCCCGTCGATCGACATGCCAGGGCTGGTGCCGTAGAACCGCACGGGATCGAAGCGGTCGGGATCGGCGAAGGCGTCCGGGTCGCGATTGCCGGCCGCGATCAGAACGCGCACGTCCGCGTTCTTCGGGATCACCACGCCGCCCAGTTCGATGTCGCGCTGGGCGATACGCGGAATGGAGCTGAACATAGCAGGCGCGTCGTAGCGCAGGGCTTCTTCGACGAATGCCTTCACCCCCACGGCATCTCCCTGCAGCCAGTGCCGCTGTTCGGGATACGCCAGCATCACCAGGATCGCATGGCCGATGGCCGCGGCAGTGGTGGCGAAGCCGCCCAGCAGCATGCCCCAGAGCATGCTGATCAATTCCGCATCCGACAGCATCTCGGCATCGCCGTCGTGTGCGCCGACCAGCATTGACACGATGTCGTGGCTGGAATCGGTGCGCTTGCGCTGTATGAGGTCGCCGAAGTAGGCCTTCACCCTGGCGCTGGCCGCGTCCGCCGCGGCGAGCTGGGGATCGCTGGCGTGCGGACTCAGGCCTTCCAGAATGGCGCTGATGCCGGCGACGAGCCCGAACATGTCGTCCCGGGGCATGCCGAACAGTTCGCCGAAAACCAACATGGGCAAGGCCAGCGCGAAGTCCTGATGCAGGTCCACTGCCTCCCCGCGCTCCAGTGCGGGCGCCATGCCGTCCAGGCGCGCTGCGACAATGCGAGCGATGGTCGGCCTCAGCTTGTCGATCTGGCCGATGGTGAAATCGCGCGAGATCAGCCGGCGCAGACGCGTATGCGTTGGAGGTTCCTTCATCGCTAAAGTGGACGCCAGCAAACTCAGCGACAGGCTAGTCGCCGCACGCGGGAAATAGCGCGCCAGTTCGCCTGGTGCCGGCCCCCGAAAAGCATCGCCCGTTGCCTTGAGCGCCCAGTAGATGTCGGCGTGGCGGCTCAACAGAAAGAGGCCCGACGCCGCGCGATGTACCGGATCGTGCTCGCGCAACCACCGCATGAATGGGTACGGGTCCTGAATGCACGCTGGCGACGCCAGTTCGGCGAAGGCGTCCCGGCATGCTGCCGTGGTTTCTTGCACGTCCATCTTAGTCACCTGTTGGCTGGCTGATCTGATCGGCGCGCGGCAGGCGCGCCGGCAATTCGAGAACATCGCGATTCCTGGTGGCGTCCGCGCATCACCAGAGCACAGGGAACTCCTCGAACCCGCCAGTGATGATCTCCTTGCGCAACTTCAGTTCTTCGGGCGCCACGGCCAGGCGCAGCGCGGGAAAGCGCTGGAAGATCGACCCGAACACCGCCTTGAGTTCCAGCCTGGCCAGCGCCAAGCCGACGCAGTTGTGGGGCCCGTAGGAGAACGCCAAGTGCGGGTTTTCGTCACGTCCGATGTCGAAGATTTCCGGGTCGTCGAAATGGCGCGGATCGAACGACGTCGCCGGCAGGCCGATCAGCACCTTGCTCTCCGCGGGAACATGCACGCCCGCGATGGTCACGCCGGTCCTCGGATAGCGCATGATGCCGTCCCAGCCGGCGCCCGGCGGGTACATGCGCAGGATTTCCTCCACCGCCTTGTCCACCAGGGATGGATCGCCGACCAGGCGTTCGCGCTGTTGCGGATGGCGGAACATGGCCAGCAGGCCGAATTCGATCTGCGCGACCGTGCTCTCGTGCCCCGCCACCAGCATGCCCGCCGCCAGGCCGATCGCCTCTTCCTCGGTCGCCTTGCCCTGTTCGATCGCCGCGAGCAGATCCGTCAGCACGTTGTCGCCCGGATCCTGGCGCTTGTCCCGCATCTTGCCGCGAATGTAGGCGCGCAGTTCTTCCCAAGCCAAGCGCGACGCGCTTCGCGGGCCGCTTTCATGCTGGTGCGTCATCACCTCGTCGGACAGCCCGGCGAAAAAGGCGTGATCCTCGTAAAGCACGCCCATCAGCGCGCCAATGACCATGGCCGGAAGCGGAAAGGAGAGGTGGCGCCGCAGATCGGCGGGCTGGGGCTGGGCCGCCAGCCTCTCGAACAACTGCGCGGCGATCGCCTCGACCTGCTGCGCGAGCAGCTTCACCCTACCGTTGCTGAAGACCGGCGCCACGATCGTGCGTAACCGCGTATGCTCGCCCCCCTCGTGCGAGGCCAGCCATCCTGGCGAACCGAGAATCACCGAATCCGGGGTGAATGCCGCCGGCGGCATTCCCGCGGGCCGGAACGCCGGGTCGGACAACACCGTTTTGGCCTCGTCATAGCCTGTCACCCACCAGCCTTCGTGCCCGGACGGGAAGCGCACGCGGTGGATCGGACCGTTGGCCCGTAGCGCCAACATCTCGGGCGAGGGCTCAATGTGATCGACGCGCCACATCGGCAGCGTCGGCAAAGGTTGTTCGGACATGCTGGCACTTCACTCTATAGCGATGGAAGGGCGGAAGGTGACCGGCGGGCGCTGCGGCAGCGAAGACCTAAGACGGCATGTAGACGACGTCGTCCGAAGGCAGACCGATTATCAGGATCGGCTAACGCTTAACTGTCTAGGCACACCGGCGGCGAGATGCAGAACGTTATCCTGCACCTTCGAGGTCAGGATAAAGTCGGTGTGGTGGGACTTTGACTCGCCGCCGGCCAAGATTTCCTGCGCAAGGGTCGACAAGGGCAGCGCGCTGTTTGGTAGGGCGGTTTCGCCGAGGGCCCCCTCCTGATAGACGCTATCCGACGCGGATTTGACATTTTGCTTTTCTTTCTTCGTTCCATCAATCGCGGTGTCATCCACGAAATGAAAGTCGGTCGGCGGCTCCCGGCCTGCAACGAAGGCGCTTCAAAACTCGTGCCAATTTGGCCGACCCAGCAGAAGAAAAAAATTGTGATTGCTTTTCATCGGTTTAGGCTGAGGCCAGACAAGAGCTCGGCGAAATAGGCCGGTGTCGCGGGCCAACAAAGGCGACAGAACAGTGTCGGATAGTACGCCTCGGCCACCTTTCGGTCGGGCTTGCGACATTCTGGTCCAGTTTCGAACATAAGAGGGTTGCGAATGGGACACGCTTGGAGAATTCGATCCTCACGGAATCAGGGCGCTTGCCGGAGAGCGCACGCTCATGGTTGCTGCGACAGGCGCGTGTTCGCGATAGCCGTGCCTGCGCACGCAAGAACACGCTAGCGGCACACGCTACGCAATCGCTGCAGTGCCCGCCGGTGGGAGATAGTGCATCGGCTCGGCTTCCGGTTCGTCTTTGCCTAGCCGGTGCGGAAGCGCCGAACCTCGGCACCATACAGCACCATCGTCAAGTGTGGTGACGAGGCAGTTATAGCGCGCGCCTGATCTCGGCCAAGACACGGCTCCGAGACAAAGGGGGCGGTCCAAAAGCATCTCTATTTGAAATGGCACGCCGCTTGCTGCTCCTGGTTAGAGCCCACCAAACCACGATGAAAGCGACTTGCGCCATGCCCGACACACGAAGCTCTAGACCGTGGCCTGAGGAGACGGTGCCCGTTCCCGCTGAACATCGGGACATCGTCTCCTCCGGTGGTCCGTGCTCGGCAGCCGCTTTGCGCACGGCTGGTCCGATGGCGGCACGCCAACACATGGCGCTCGCGCGATTGCCGTCTACCGGTTCTGATCAGCATGTGAGTGCCCAAGAGCCCCATCAAAGAGCCACCGAAGCCAAGGTCGGCGGGTCACTGGCAAATGTCGACAATACGCCGAACCAGCTCAGTAACGCGGGTCTCTTGCGTGAAGTCACATTGAGGCCTCCATACGCTTCGGATATTGGCTACTTCGGGCCCGCTATCACTTTTTCGCGGGCACGAGCGCGAGCGATCGATGCCGCTTCCGGCGCCATAGCCGTGGAAAGATTGCCCAAGCGGCTCGACAGCCTCCACTCGCTCAGATCGATGACGTTCTGGTGACGAAGACCAGCAGCCAAGACGTTCCCCTACATCGGGATGGAAAAAGGAGGGTGCGAGCCGCGAGGGCCTCATTTCATGCCCGGCATACGAGCCTTTGCTCGGTATTGCGCCAGCCTCTGCCGGAATCCAGCGCGCCAGTTTTTTCCTCAGGAGCAAGTTGATGACCGTTCAAAAGAAAGTTCCCTTCGTCACCTTTCTCACGCGTGTTCGCGATCAGTCAGTCCAGGGCCCAAATCCATATCGCTGGGAAGAAAAGACATCTGACGACTACTTTGTCGGCAAGCGCGTCATCCTGTTTTCGCTGCCTGGCGCCTTCACTCCGACCTGCTCGACCTACCAACTGCCCAAGTTCGAAGAGCTCTATGATGAGTTTGAGAAGGAGGGAATTGACGCGATTTACTGCGTCTCCGTCAACGATGCCTTCGTCATGAATGCGTGGGGGAAGTCCTTGGGCCTGCAGAAGGTCGAGCTCATCCCCGATGGCTCAGGCGAGTTCACACGCAAGATGGGCATGCTGGTCGCCAAGGACAATCTCGGCTTCGGGATGCGCTCCTGGCGCTACGCCGCCCTGATCAACAATGGCGTGGTGGAGCAGTGGTTCGAGGAGGAAGGTTTCTCCGACAACTGCGAGGCCGACCCCTATGGCGTCTCATCCCCGCAAAACGTTCTCGAAACGCTGAAAGCCGCCGCATGACCTAGAAAACGTCTCACTGGTGCCATTGCCCGCCCCAAGAGGCTCCTCGACAGGATTATCGCGCTCACCATGCAATCCTCAGCAAGCCTGCTTCAGCGCCAGAAGCAATCCATGGTCGCATCGCCTCAACTCATTGAGTCGATTCGCTTGCTGCAACTGGCGCATACTGAACTGCATCAGTTCGTGGAGCGGGAAATCGAGAAGAACCCGCTCTTGGAATCTGCGTCAAACGATGGCGGGCCTTTTGGCGATGTTTCGATTTCGGGAGCGGATCAGCCTGTCGGCCCACGCGCAAACGCCGTTGACGGACCGACCGGGGCCGGGTCGCCTGAACGGCTCGGGCAATGGAAATCACTTCGCAACACGACCAACAACCCGCCGGGTAATGGCCCTTCCCTCGACGAGTTTGCCAGCCTCGCCGAGACATTGCACGACCATGTCGCTCGTCAGATCGCCCTCACTGGGTTCACACCACAGGAGCGGCTGATCGCTGGCCAGCTTGCCGCCGATCTGGAAGACACTGGCTATCTTCGGGCAAACCTTTTGGAGCTGGCCGAGAGCCTGAATGTCCGGGAGGCTGATGTGGAACGGGTTCTCGGAACCTTGCAGCACTTTGACCCACCGGGAATTTTCGCCCGAACTCTCGGAGAATGCCTTGAAATCCAGTTGCGCCAGCGAGACCGGTTCGACCCGGCAATGGCAGCTTTGGTTGCCAATCTTGAAATGCTTGCGCGACGCGATTTTCAGGCACTGAAGCAGCATTGCGGCGTCGATGAAGACGACCTTCTCGACATGATGCATGAGATTCGGGCGCTCGATCCCAAGCCTGGAAACCGATTCCAATCCGGTGCGTCTGAATCAATCATACCCGACGTCTGGGTCACGCCCTCGCCGGAAGGCGGGTGGCAGATCGAACTTGATCCGGCCACACTGCCCAAGCTGCTGATCAACCAAACCTACTATGCCGAAGTGTCGCGTCAAACTGTCCAAAATTCGAAAGATCAAGCATTTCTCAACGAATGCTTGCAAAACGCGAACTGGCTAATCCGCAGCCTCGATCAGCGCGCCAAGACGATTGTTAAGGTTGCGGCTGAAATCGTGCGCCAGCAGGATGCCTTTTTGGAACATGGCGTCGCCCACCTGCGGCCTCTCAATCTCAGAACCGTCGCTGACGCGATCGGCGTGCACGAGTCGACGGTAAGCCGGGTGACCTCGAACAAGTACATGCTTACCCCGCGCGGAGTCTTTGAACTGAAGTATTTTTTCACCGTCGCGATCGCGTCCTGCCAAGGCGGCGATGCGCACTCCGCCGAAGCTGTCCGCCATCGGATCAAAGCGATAATTGCCGCAGAATCTCACGGGGACGTGCTTTCCGACGATGACATCGCTGTTCGGCTGAAGGAAACCGGCATCGATGTTGCGCGCCGCACCGTCACAAAATATCGCGAGGCAATGAACATCCCCTCCTCCGTGCAACGCCGCCGGGAAAGGCGCTTGTGTTTTTAATTTGGGTCAAGGCAGCCAACATCATGTTGCAGGGCATCCAAAGTGGAGACTTCGTTCATGACCCAATCCGCGGCAGGCGTCGTGGACGCTGTTCTGCACGACCCAGAAAGGCCCGACCAACCGTCTGGTCCCGCATGGGGTGCGGTAATTTCGCTTTCCTTGGGCATCTTCGGGCTGGTGACGGCAGAGTTTCTGCCTGTCAGCCTGCTCACGCCGCTCGCGCATGATCTCGGTATCACCGAGGGTGCGGCTGGACAGGCGATGACGGCGACCGCTATCGTCGGGGCGATCTCGGCGCCGACGGTGGCCATCATCACAAAGCGCCTGGACCGCAGGATCGTCATGTGGGCGATGACGCTGCTGCTGATACTGTCGGACGTTCTGGCGGCCGGCGCGTGGTCGCTGGCGGTTCTCCTGACTGCACGCGTCGTGCTCGGCATTGCGCTCGGAGGCTTCTGGTCGGTGTCGGCAGCACTGGCGATGCGGCTCGTTCCAAGCCACCTCCTGCCGCGCGCCATGTCGATCATCCTCACCGGCGTTTCCGTCGCTACCGTTTGCGCAGCTCCAATCGGCGCCTATGTCGGCGATATCTGGGGATGGCGAAGCGCCTTCATGCTCGCCGCAGTCGTCGGCGCCGCTACACTGCTGGTGCAACTCATAACCATTCCGAGGCTGCCTCCGGTTGGAGTGGTTAGCTTCCGCAGCCTGCTGCATGTGGCCAAGAATCCGATGATCAAGGTCGCGCTTTTGGTGGTCTTGCTGGTCGCTTCCGGCCACTTCGCCGGCTTCACCTATATCCGCGCCTTCCTCGAGAAGGTTCCCGCGCTCGATGTCGAGACGATCTCGCTAGTGTTGCTTGCTTTTGGCATCGGCGGCTTTTTCGGCAATTTAGCCGGCGGGCTTCTGGCCGAGTACAGTCTCAAGGCAGTCGCGGCCCTGGCACCGCTGCTCATAGCGATAGCCGCTGTCTCGCTGCTGACGGCGGGAGCATCGGCCTCGGCCTCGGCGCTTGCGGTTGCCGCGTGGGGCTTGGCCTTCGGCGCGGTGCCGGTGGGATTGCAGACGTGGATGGTGCGGGGCGCCCCTCCCGAGCAGGTCGAAAGCGCCGGTGTGCTGATGGTCGTAGCGTTCCAAGTGGCAATCGCAGCCGGCGCCATTTTCGGCGGACTATTGGTGGACAATGCCGGGATTACCAGTGGCATTGCCTACAGTGCTATTGCCACGTTCCTCGCCGCCCTGACAGTGTTCCTGCTAGGCCCGAAGCGCGAAACCTAGACCGCCTGACAGAAGAGGCCTCAGCAGCGCAACGGGACGAGAGATGCAATCGCATGCACGGCGCGGCGCGATTACGCATGGACCAGCGCAAGCGCCTCGCCGGCTTCACCTCCGGGTCATGGCGACCTTCGCCGCCAGACACGCGAACCTCGCCGGCACCGGTTTCCATTTGGCGACGATGACGCTGCCAGCGCGATGGAACCCTTGCTGGCGGTCATATCCTTCACGACAAGCCGGCATTCTGGGCGAGCGACAGCTACGCGCCGGCCTTGCCCGTCAGAACGCCGGTGAAGATGCCGCACGATAGCGCAGACAGGTCGCGAAATGCCAGTGGTGTCAACGGCGGCCGTATTGTCGTCGATCGCGCGAAGCCCTAGGCCGACGCGGGTGCTAAACAGCACCAACCAGGCAGATGGCATCATTAGGACGCGACATAGACCAGCAGTGAATGTCTTTGCGTCCGACGAAGGAATGCCGCTCGACCACCACAACATTCTTGCGCGCGTCTGGACGCCCCTCCTCGTTGGTGCTGGGCTATTTAGTTTTCACCCCGTCAGGCGCGATGCTGACGGTGCTCCAATGAAAATCGCCAAGTACAATTTTCATGCGCTGCGTCATGCGGCGGCGAGCCTCTTCATCCAACAGAAGCTCTCGCCGAAGCGTGTACAGACGATATGGGACACAGCTCGATCAGGGTGACGTTCGACACTTATGGCCACCTTTTCGAAGATGACGCCGCCGATCAGACGGCAGTCGCTGAGATCGAGGCTCGACTGCTTTCCTAACGAAGGCTGCAACACGGCTGCAACACGGCTGCATTTCCTAGCAAAAACAACGGATAGATCCGTCTCTGCCTCCGTTAGTCCTGGCTCGAATCCAGGTTTCGTGACAATCCCTCGGGACTGGCCCGTCGATAGCGCCGCAGTCGTTTCGGCAAGCAAATCAAACGGTTGTCTAAAGACAGCGCGGACCTCGCCGTCTTCCCACGCAGTTCGACAGCAGCAGCCGTTTCTTCTCACCAGGTGCCTGCCGGCCGAACAATTGGCGGGCGTTGCGCGCCAACTCCAGCAAGCGCACGCCATCCTCCATGTATGATTCCTCGGCCTCGCCATGCCGCTCGATCTCACGGAGTAAGCGCGTCTGCTCGACCCGCCACTGCGCTGACATTCGATCGTAGAAGGCGCTGTCGATGCGTCCGTCGAGCTTGTCCAGGTACATTGCCTGTAGCCGATCCTCGAGGCGCTTGTATTCCTTCTGGCATCGCAGGATCGCCTGTTCCTGCTCCTTCCGCTCGTCCGCGTGGCTGGCCTTGAGCGCGTCGCGGACCCAATCCAGCATTTCCTCATCGAAATGGAGTTTGTCCAGCAAGGCGCCAAAGGTTTCTTCGAGGACCTCCTCGCGGACGTATTTGCGGCGGCACCCGGCATAACCACCGCGGCCTTTGTCGCTGTGACCGGTGCAGTGGTAATAAATGTATTTGCCCTTCTTGATCTCGGCCACTACCGCGCAGCCGCATCTGGCACAGGTCATCAGGCCCACAAGGCAAATTCATAGCCGTCGGAATGGATAGGCGTCGCATGTCGGCCCGTCAGAACGCCTTGCACCCGCTCCCACAACTCGATCGACACCAGCGGCTTGTGCTTGCCTTGTTGCAACTTGATGCAACTTGCCGTTCCATTGAAACAATCCGGTGTAGAGACGATTGCGCAGAATCGAGTGCACCGTGCTCACCGGAACCGGATGCCCACTCACCCAGCATCGCGAGCAACTGGAGCGCGATCCGGGCAGGCTTGAGTGGATGGATTGATGCGGATGGTTGTTCGATGGCGGCCGTGATTTCGGCCGAAGTTTGCTTCTTGGACATTACCTGTCCCCCAGATGCTTGGAAACGAGGCTCTCCATCTGCTCCATCGAATAGATGGTCAGTTCTCCTTTCTGCTCCAGCGTGTGCTGGTCACTCGGCTCCAGCCGAAACAAGGCCACGGGAAGTGGAAATCTGAGCGAAATAACGTCTGGGCATTTCTTTTGCCAACGCTCAAAAAGCGCACGACCGAGATCGTTCGGCGGAAACATGGCAAGGGGAAGTTTTTCACGATCAAGGCCGGCAAGCCAAGTATTGATCACCCACTTCTGATCATGAGCCTCGAATAGGTAGACGAGGTGGTATTCCTCCGGTCCCTCGATCATAAATGACGGGGCCAACAGGTTTTCCAAGTCGTCCAATTCCGACATCTCACGAGGGCCGGAAAGGCGGATGCAGATGCCGCCGACCTTGTTAGGGGTTGCAGCTTTGCTGCTAATCAGCGCTGCACGATTGTCCGGCGAGACATCGAACTCGCCGAGATGCCGGCGAAGAACCTGGTGAAATGCGTCATTGATGAAACGTTCGGCCGAAGGGTTGGACTCAGACATAGAAAACTACTCCGAAAGCGCACGCGAACGATCGCGCGCGGTGCTTACGCACTGCGTTGGAAAAACCGCATGTTTTCGGAGGTGTGAAAATATACTCAGTCGAAAACACCGGCATCAGTCAAAGTCAAACGCCAGGCGTCAGGTGAAAACAGGCGCGACGATCTGCGGAGCAGTCACGTCGCGCCGTTGGCTGAGTATTTTCACGGCTTGTGTATGACAGATTTTCGTGCCGTTGTCGAGAAAGAGTTAGAAACGTCTCACAACGAGTAGAAACGCTTGGTCATTACCAAGTGGCAATCTGATCTATATCGCATTCTGCAAGGCGTTGCTTAGGAATTATTCTGCTATCATCCTGCGAGGTACTAAAATTTCCCTAGCCCGATGCGACCATTTCAACGCTGCCAACGGATTCCGCGTCGGTCCCTTGCAAAATGCGACGCGATGGCTTGAACAAATTAGTTAGGTATCCGGCTAGAAGATTGGTTAGTATCGCGTCCCGCGCGATGGCAAATTCTCTAACCGCTTCTAAGTGCTCATGCAGTCCGACATGTTTTGCTCTGACGGCACGCCATAGCCAATGCTTGCGCCGCTGTTAGGAAGCAGGCTGTCCATGGACCGGACAACGCGGCCGAAGTACGGAAGTGTCCGCACGATATCAAATCACGCCCCGTCGCATCGCCCGGCCTCATATGATAGCCTCACTTTAACACCCATGAACAGCAAATTGCGCACACCAATTGGACTCGTACCTCGACATCGCCGTGAAGGTTCTAAGAGCGTCCAAGCGACCTATGAGCGCGCGGGCGATCATTGGCGCGGCGTATCGGGCCGGCATCGTCCCAGAACACCTTTATGGTAAGACGCAATACAAAACCCTACAGGCACGGCTAAGTGAGGAAATTCTATACAGCCGCCACACCAGTCTGTTCTATCGCACCGAGCCGGGGGTATTCTTTCTTTCGGAACTGATGTCCGATCCGGCAGTGCCTGAGAAATATAAGCGGGCTTTTCCGGCACGACGACGAACTCGCGATCTCCTCAATAAGCCGAGTCTGGCGCTTTCCCGCCGGTACATTTTCTCCCGTCGTTTCCATCAGTTCCAGAACTGGCACGATCTGGTTAAGGATGCCGAGGAACAGGACGCGTTGAAGTATGTAGACCCGAAGAGCGTAGGAGACGACTACGCGATCGTATGGTCATTTTCGCTCGTGAGGCGCGCGCATAAAGTCCTGTCCTATAGAGTGGGTCGATACCGTGATGACCGTGACCAGTTTGCGAATCGAAGGACGATTGGCTTCCCCGGCATCGTAGGATTTCAAGACCACACGCTGTTTTCAGAGGGCGACTATGGAGCCGCCGAAGGAGCACTTGACGCCCTCTTGACAGACCTTGATCTTTCTCTCCGGGCATTTACAAGCGATGGGCAAATCGAGCTTCCTTCATCCACCCATGTCCTCAAGATCGATGAAGAGATGCCGAAGCCCATAATACTGCTAATAATGGAGTGGAAATGTCCTGACTGGTTCGAGCCGACGACTCGGCGCTTGTCTTTGAATGATGTAAGCTGGCTTGATCTTTCTTTGCGAACCAACAACACAGACGATTTTGAACCGTGGTCTCGCGCAGCCTTAGAAACACTTTGTCCATAGCCCTCTTGGTCCGCAGCCCTTTTCATGGCGCTAAGCCCCGTAGTCAGCAATCAGCAGACGGCTTTCATAAGGTTCGAACTGGACCACGGCGACGCGCGCCGGCGAAAAAAGGCGCTGCAAGAAGTATCACGCCTCTATCGCGGCGGTTTCCGCTTCAACGCCGAGAGTTTGAATGCGGTTGAGACAACCATTGACGGGTTACTGGTACAGAGCAACCAAGACCCGAAGGTTGTGAGATGGAGCCTGAATGCACTGGCGCAAGTTGGACGAAGGACCTTTTCCGACAACCCCATCAAGCTCGCTCTAAAGCACTATGAGGGCGATCCAGAAATCACTGCTGCGGGTATTGCCGCCCTGGCCAGCATGTATGCAGGTAAGGTCGAGGAAATTGATATCTTCAAAAACTGCGATCCGTCGCTACGAACGCTTGCCGCGCTCCAAAACACAAATCCCAAATTGCTCGATTTGTCAGGAATCCGCATAGACATCGACAAAGCCGACAAGGAGGTGTTGAAGCTTGCATTAATCACGGTCGGGCTAAACAGAGACATCGATAATCTCTTTCATCCCAAGCACAATAACGGACGGATCATTAAGGCTCTGGGTGGATACCCGGACAACATCGTCATGCAATACTCAGTGTGGGCGATCATTGAAAATCACAAGCTGGGCATAAGCGATCTTGGCGTTAAAACTCACCCCATCGATGCACTCGCGCCAAATGTACAGTCCAAAGTGATGCAGTTGGTCGCAATGAGAGAGAAAGATCATGACAAGCGTCATTCGATCATTTTGGACGGGCCATATTTGCCGCACCCCGACGCGCGAGAGGGCTTAGCCAAGGGGCTTCTGGCCGTCTATTATGACGGACTGGAAGGCATAACTCTCGACTGGTCGAAGCAAGAATCGGTCGTCTACGTCCGAAAGCTTCTCGCTCAACATTTCGCAAGGTTCTCGAACGCCTGCGTCCTCTATGAAGAGGAAGCGTTGAAGCTCTTTGAATCCGACCCCCTGCTACGGGAGCACCTTCTATTGGGTGCGGAAGGCAAGCCGCTTTACCGCAAACTCAAATTGCAGGACTTGCGTCACGGGACTTTTGATCTTTTTGGTGGGGAGGACGAATTTGTGAGCATTCTCAGGCAGCAGTCGAAGCCTGAAGACCGGGCGCTAAAGGTTCTCATTTTGTCGGCCGCTCCAAAGGACGCCAATCCCCTTCGCCTCGATGAGGAGGCCCGCGACCTTAAAGAAAAGTTGCGCGCGGTCGAAAACCGGAAGGTCGTCGTCACTGTCGCGAACGAATGGGCTGTGCGCATTGATCAAATCCAAGATGCGTTATTCAACGAAAAGCCTCAGATTCTACATTTTAGCGGCCATGGCGAGACGGGCGTCCTTTACTTCGAAGATCGGCTCGGCAACGCCGCTCCCGTTGACGCTAACGCAATCGCCGACCTTGTGAGCCTGCATTCGGACTCGATCGAATGCGTGGTACTTAGCGCCTGCTATTCCGAGGACGTTGCGAAGGCGGTCAAAGCACACGTGAAATGCGTTATCGGTTGCGACGGGTCGATCAATGATGACGCGGCAATCGCGTTTTCACGGGCATTCTATCGCGCGTTAGCGAACGGTCAGGAATATGAGAAGGCGTTCCGGTTTGCACATAACGAAATTGCTCTCCAAAGAATGCGAGACGAAGCGGACAAATACAAGTTTCTCTAAACTGGGTGATGAAGCCGGGCGGTTAGGTGGTTCGGCCGAAGTGCTGAGTACCTTCATTTTGTTTGGACATCCGCGTGAGGCGCACATGGACTAGGATGCTGCCCGATACGCGAAGGGAACGGATTCAGAGTGTGGATTATGACTGTAGCAGCCTCCCGATCCGATCGGTCCCCACGAATTTTTTCCCAGTTTGTTCGCTGTGGGGAACGCTTGTAGCGGTGTCCCGACTCGAACCCCCGAATAAGCGGTTCGATCATGCTTGCATCACTGCATGTCCAGGGTCGCCAACTTCCTTCATGAGCGCGCGAAATTCAGCTGGAGGCGCAAGGCAGAAAGTTCGAAAAGCTTCCAGGAAACCCGGTCGATGGCCGATTGTAGAACTATCTGATGACCGGCTTTGGGCCGTCTGCAGACAGGCAGCTTTAAGCCGCTGAGGTCGAAAAACGCCCTATCGATCCTTCCGTTATGAGGGGCCCCTATGGGAACGCAGCAACGCTTCGGTTGAGCATCGATCTCCTTCCGCACAGTTGAACGACGAACTCGATAGGGCTGACGGGCCAACCACCCCGCAGGGCACGAAGGGGTCCTGAAAACGGCCTGCCGACCCCAGACGAGCGCGGTTGGAAACATACGAAAGAACCGCTTTTCCACGCTTGATAATTGCGCACGGCTTGCGCAACCGGTCTGCAGGATGGCATCTTCGCTCGGGACTATAGCCCAGCACTTCAAAATCTTGCTCGTGAAAACTGAGGACTATTTCTGACCGCGAATAACTCTTCATCCAAGCTGCTGAGCAATCACTTAGTATGGAAGGTGTTGCGAGATCGTCGCAGTTTCGTCGTTCGAGTCGTCGAGCCCAGTGTTTATGCACCTGCCGTTCATGGCGACATCTTCGAGCAAGTAATAACCGAACTTATAAATCCCACGCCACGTGCGATGGACGGCTATACCAAGACCAGCTTCCAAGCGGGTACGCCCTTCGACCTGGCTACTTTCCCCGAAGCGTTCGCCCCGGCGAAGGCCTTGCTATCGGTACTGCGGTCGATCAGCCAGGTTAGCACGTTGGGCTGTATTCATGTTGGACTTCGACCAGACGGCGACGATAAGCGTCACCTCTTCTCGAACGCAGAGATCACGTCACTCCTCAAGGCGCTGCTCTCCATCCCGGCCATTGTGCCGCAGGATCTCGCGCCGTTTATTTCGTGGTTCGAGAACCAGCCGGTAAATCTCAATTTCAATCTGGGCTGCCTGTTCACGCTAGACGTGGATGAGCACCTACGTATCTGTATCCACCCGAAACTGGTGCGTTCACAGTACGAGTTTAGTCCGCTTCCCGAGAGGATGATGGAGGAGGCTAACCTACTTTCGCTAGTGACGCTGTTGCCCGTCGACAAGCGTTACCTGTCCGTTACTATCCAACCATTGATCTGCTCGGATGCCCTTAACCTTCCGACTGACCGCGCCACACCCACGCCACTTGTTGCAGTGAACGCCGCTGAGTCACCATTCGCCAACCCACCTGATCATATCGACGTGGTGTCAGTCCCGACTCACACGCCCCAAGTCGAATATGGGCCGCCGACGACTCAGCCGCGTCCGCGGGAATGGCACCTAGAATTTCGCGACGCCTTCTGCCGCGCGGCACAAGGCGGCGAGTTGCCTCGCCATCATTTCGCGACCTTTATACTTTCTAACTTCGAGACCCTAAAAGGTGGATCAAAAGGCGGGCTCTCGGGCATCTTCCAGCCGATAGATCCGCGTGAGCAGCAATTGCACCCTGCCGTCGGATTGAATCGTTACGGGCGCAACAAAACTAATGGTGGGAACAATGACTGGCATCAGTCCGCGCCAGGCGAACCTAAAGACTGGCAATGGCGGGGCTATATCGCCGCGCTGACGCAGCCCACCAATGACGAGGCGGTGCGCGTTCTCGGGTTCAATCTGTCGAGCATGCTACGCCATTCCTCAATTTGGCGGCCGATTGGCGCGCCAAACAGCTGCGAGGTATTGCTTGGCCGCTGGCAGTCGCCGAACCACCTCGCATTCGCCGATTGGGAAGCAGGCCAAACACTATGAGTCCGAACACGCTACGGATTATGAGCTTCGGCAACAATGCTCCAGCATGGATTGCGCTAAGTCATTTCCTCTCCGCTGATCTGGTTCGCGAGCTCTGCGCCGCCACCATAGGCGCGACAAGTGACGGCACGATAGAACTCGGCGACTTGTGCATCGAGGAGATGTCGGGCGCCCCCCCGCACCTGGCGACCTGGACGATCCGCCTTAAGCCCGACCAGCAAGGCTTGGCAAGCTATTTACAGGATGTGCTGCGTGTCTTGACCTGGCAATCCGATGCGCGCGTCCACTATGATGATAGCCGCATCCCGGAAGCCTTTCGCGAACGGTGCCGGTCGATCGCATCTGCCTTTGAACTGGCCACCGTCGACTTCACGTCGATCAGCTATTGGCTTGCAAACGCCGAGGGTGGATCCGCATCACTAACCGTGATTGCGAAGGCAATCAGCCTTGTTTCCGCCATTGGCGACCGAGTGGACCCGGCGACCATTCGAACGGCCGAAGAAGCCCTCGGGCCGCTCGACCCTGCACTACGGATCGTCGCCACAAAGCATCTGGGTGACCTCGCGCTGGACGCAGACCAACCGAGTCTGGCCGGGGCGCTCTACGGGGCTACGCAGCGCTTGTGCGAAGGTTTTTCCGACGGTACCTGGTCCCAGCTCATGGAGGCGGTTGCGGACATGACGCTCCAATCGCTTGCTACCGTCTCCGGAATGACGGGATCGCCCAAAACCACCTACGCCATGCTCGATGCGGTCCAAGCGCCGGAAACCCTTCTGACTAGGCCGTTGCTCGCGCTGAATGCAGCGCTGGCGGCAATGCATGCTGCTAGTCAAAGCGAACACGGGATATTTCCTTCGGATGTGCGCGCCTGCGTACTCCGCGCTCCCCTGCTCCAGCACTCGCATGATCTCGCCGTACCCCTCGATCAGTGGGCGAACAAGAAGTTCACCGACGCTCATCGACGCTTCTGGGCTGCGCTTCGCCGTCTGAACGCGCTGGGCGGCGCCACGCTTTCGACCGAGGCCATGGCATTCTATGGGCGGTCGCTTTTCGACGAACTGTACGAGCAGATCGGGCGACACCGTACGCCGGAGAGCTTCGATCTCGCGGTGCGGCTGGTGATCAGCAGCGGGCGGCAGGATGCCGTGGGCCCCGAAGCCAGCCGCGAGGACCTTGTCGATGCCTATGTGACACAAGAGGTGATCGGCTTTGCGACGGAAGTCGCCCAGAGGCATACGGGCGTTCGGCGCGAGCGTCTGAATGTGCTCGTGAAGCTCTTCATCGCCTGGCTGGGCAAGTTAAGCGCCGAAAAGGAGCATATCGCGCGTCTGTTAATTGATGCCATCGCAAAACTTGCTGAGGAACCGCCAGGAGACTCATTTATCCAAGGGCATAGCCTGCCGAAGACAAGCCTAGTCGCAATCAAGGAAATTGCACGGACACGCCCTGAATTTGTGCTGTCCAATTCGCGGATCATTGCCGATGCGATCCTTGCCGGCTTTTCTACCAAGCGATTTGACCTGATGGCAGCTGGTCTGGAAGCGGCGGTCGGCTGTGCGGTAGCAGTTGCCCCCGATGACCTGACCCGTTTGGCAGATGTCACCCTCACCATTCTCGAAGACAGGCCGCCATCAGAGAGCGGCTGGCCGATCATCTCACCCGCCATTACCTTCATTGCATGCGATGAGGTGCGGGCGCTTTGGGTGGAAAACTCAGAATTCGGATCCCGGTGCGCACAAACGATCTTGCGACACGGTCTCGGCGACGCGACGGAAAGCACCCGTCTCCTCGCGCTGCTCGACGAGATTCTTCCTTATCTCGATGCTCCGGCTGCGCAGGACGAGCGCATTCAGGAGGTCGTGCGCGCGGTGCGAGACGGCGCCCTGAAGTCGAACCACTCGAGCGTCACGGGAAATATCTCGGTGCTGTTCGCCACGCCTGCACTCGTCGGCCGAGACGGCATAGACGATGCCGTGCGCGGCCTAATTGTCCTGCTAGGCACGGCAACGACGCAGCGGCACAACATTGCCATCGCGACTGCCTACCAGCCTCTAAGCACCCTGACCTACCGACTGGACACGATCGCCGAGGCCCTGTCCCTCTCTCCAAACGACTTGGATGCGCTGCTTGATCCTATCGTGAGCGCACTTGAACAGTTCTGGCGAGCGGCTCGGCACAATGCGTTACTCTTTGCACCCTTCGCAATCCCATTGCCCACGGCGCCGAACCTCATCACGGTACAGAATTGGGCTTTTGTAACCCTCGGCTTCGCGCGGCGGGCAGGTGTGTTCGACCGTCTAAGTAAGGTCATCGAAGAGGCTGCGGATAACGATCAGCTCGCCAGGCCGATCGCGCTGGCACAGGCTGTCCGCCTGACCGCGGGCGATCCGATTGCGCTCGATCCAGACGCCATCCGTTTGGAGCGTCGCGAGCCCTTCTATGCAGCCTTGGGCGAGCGCCTGACCTACATCGCGGCGCTGCCGGCGAGCGAGGATACGACAATGGTGGTCGCGGCTCTGGTCGAACGGTGTCTGGTCCTTGGCCCCGACGGCCTTGATGCGGGCGTGTTCGTCATTGCATTGCGCCAAGAGGCGATCGGTCTTCCGGCTGCCGCCGTCAAGGGTTATCGGCAACGTCTCGAACGCAATCGCGCATTGATACAGGGCCTGTTCCCGCTGTTTCGATCGCTGACAACGCAAACTCAGTAAACGACCCCATTTGGGATCGGCGACGCAGACAGCGAACGACCATATTGCAGCGCAAAGCTGCCGGTCAGATCAAAAAGAAGTTGGAGGAGCGTGCTAACGCGCGCTATCAGGAAGGCACACACGTGCCAGAAGTCGACACCGTCGAAATTATCCAAAAACCGAATCTAGTGCCCCACCTTGTCCATGAGCACCCGCAATTCGGGCTGAGGCGCGATCCAGAAAGTTCGAAAAGCTTCCAGGAACCCCAGCCATTCTATCTTTATTGAACAAAATCAATGCTTACAGGAAATTCAATTTTTTAATGTAAGGTATTCTAGGGCACCTTTTTAGGCCGCAATCGCGAGTGCGCGGTTCAACGAACTGGCCCTGCCAAGAGGTCCGATCTGACGATTCTTTTGTCTATGCGCGCTAGCTCGCAAAACGACCTGACGGCGTCTTCAAACCATATAGGGGATGCTGGCGAAACATATATGCCCAGGATCAGTTCTGATAAATCACACCGGACAGCCTTGCCGGGCGCGGGATCAATTTTGTCGCGCTCAGCTTTTGGTCGCTCTCCTTTCATGACGCGCAATGTCCCGTTCAACGGAAATAGGACATCCATCTCGCTGTCAGAAAAGTCCCAAATGAGAAGCCTCATCTCTTTTTCATGCCCGAAGCTTAGGCGTTTGTGTAAAGCCGGAATGAACCCATTGGACATGTCTAAAGTTTCTGATTCATAGTCTATGTAATCGACGCTCCCGGCGAATATCTCTTCCTTGGTTGCGTTGAATGCTTTTGCTATAGAATTAATATCACTGGTCACCGCAATCCCAAACTGCCTCTCCCCATAAATGTGCCACATCGAAGCAGACTCATAACTCGAAATATGCCAGCAATTAATATAATTTTCTTTTCGAGCATTATATGCTTCATCAACCTCATTATCTAACAACGCTTTGTATGCTTTAATATCGCTTTTGATATCTCCACCTTTGCCGATGAAACTTCCTCGTTTTATGTCGTTTAATTTTTTTTGTGGAACGTCTGCTTCGTTGTTCCACTGGCGATGGGCATAATTTCCGGCCGGCAATATTCCCTCATATGGATCATCCACGCTCAGAGTGTGCATGTTAGAAAACCAAAGAATTTTCGTTGTAATCATTGAGGCGAATTTCGGAAAATTCATATATCGCCATAGAACCTGTTCCTTTGCCGGCCTTCTAAAGACCGAATGTTCCGCTAGTGGCATTTTTCTCCCCTTCGTGGCGGCGCTTCATCCCTAGTCGTTGTCGCCACTCTTCTTAGCGAAATCTTTCACGACTTCGATCAACTTCGCCCCACCAAAAGTGGCCATGCTCATCAACGCTGCGTAAGTTGCAGGCGCTCCGCAGAGTGTTAAAAACGACATGCTCACACCAATAATGCCAGTTCGCCAAATTCCCGCGACCATGCCCTTGTTTTCGCTCGCCCAACTCTCTATCCGATCTCTAATTGCAGTGACAATTTCGCGAGCCGACGAATAGTCGCCACTACCGGGGTTCTTGCCGGCTTGTTCGATAGCTTCAGCTAGCCGATCAAGAGACTTTGCTAATTCCTCTAAATGTAAGCCCTTCGAAGCGAGCGAGATCGTCGGGCCTGTTTGGGCGCGAAGACTGCATTTCCTCTAACTCTTCCCGCACCGCAGCAGAGAGCATGGCTGCCATAAGAGCGAAACCTTTCGGCGCTTCGGCTAGCCGAATCTCGATCGTTCTTGCAAGGTCGCCAGAATTGCCCTTGCGGTTGGAGGTGTTGGCATCCGGAGAACTGTCCGATCTTAAGTCGTCCTCCTTATCTTCACTGCTCTCTTTTTCGCTGGGAGCCGCAGCTGCAGTCGCTCCGTCTTTTCGAACAAGCTTACCGCCAGAGTAGTTATATCTGCTAAAAACGGGATACCTAGATGTGCTCCTGAGAATTTCTACATCATCAAATCGTGTTTGCTCATCGTATGTCACATTGTCAAACTTTATGTCCTCTCCAAATATTCCTCCGGTAAAGTCAGCTCCGCTAATGTTTGCTGAACTAAAGTCAACGCGTGATCCTCTAAAACCTATTTTTGCGTTTCTCAAATTAGAATTATTAAGTTTCACGGCTACCATCACCGCAGGAAAGACGACACCGGAAAGGTCAGCGTTACAAAAATCGGCGCCAACGATAGAGGCACTACTTAGATTAGCTCCGGATAGATTGGCATCTTTCGCCCTTATCCTATCGAGTTTTGCACCAGAGAAATCAGCCCCTGAAAGATCCCTCCCGGTAAGGTCGGCGTTTCTAAGATCCGTTCTGCTTAGGTCTTTAGCTCCGCTTCTAACGAGTTCCAAATCGATTTCGTCAGCCATTTCGTCCCCCACTACCCGTAGCGATTCCCCAACGAGAATATCTATCAGGGGTCAAATGAAATAGGGGCAAATCCAAGCCCTACCGCGCGAGCGGCGGGCTTCTGGTCGGTCGGCGCTGGCGGCACATATTTGCACCCCTCTAATCTCTTAGGCTCGCCCGCACGCTAAGCGGGCCAAGGTCCAACACTCTTTGCCATGGTTCGCTTCGGTGCCATGCACCACGCGCTTTCCGTCTGCCCGGTCCATCCTTGGATCGAACATGACGCCGCTCAAATGGTCACGGAACGCTTCGGCCGATGCAAGATCGGCGAAGCAATGAAGCCGGAAAAGCTCTTCCCTGCCATTCGACCAGATCGCCGTCGCGTGCCTGATCAGGAAGGCAAGGCCGCGCTGGTGGCAAAAATCCCTGATCAGCGTGAAGGTCCGATCGACACAAGGACCGTCAAGCAGCGCGACCTGATAGGGCCACTCACGATCGATTCTTGTCGGCGATGGGCCGCCACTACGCCTCACCATGGGCACGATAAGAACAAACCAGGAACCACTGAGGTCAAGCTCCTTGCACGGAGGGAGGCGGCTCGGCTACTGAAAGAACTGTGGGTTTTGGAGGGACTAATATGACCGCTGACTTTTCTGCCCGAGCGCTGAAGCAAGTGTTTCTTGACGAGTATGGGCACTTTGCCGACAAGCGTCAGAAGAATCTAGACACCGCATCGCGATTTATTGTCGATGATCGGAACGAGGGAGACTATGATGCGCGGAACAAATTGTTCGGATGGTTTTGTCAAATCACGGCTGATGTAAAGACCCGCGACCGTGTGGACCTCTCGATTGGCAGCCAAGTGCCAAAGAGTCCTGCGGTAGAGGCTTGGTTGAAAGCGAACACAAGTCCAGGATCGTATGGGTTCCCCGCGATCGTGATCAACCGTGGGGACCAATCAAAGCTGCTGGAATTGGCGGCCGCGATAAAGGCAATCACGGCAAGGGGTGCACCCCGCTATGAAGTGAAGGCCTATAAATTCGTTTGCCCGCGCACGGCCGACTCCCTAAAGCGAGTCAAAATTGTATTAGACAAAGCGTGGAATGCCTAACGGGGCGCGACAAAGGATAGGGAAGCGGGCACTGGACACCCTAAGAGAAATGGCGGAGTAAAAATGCCCCGCCATTCTTGTCAGTGTCCGACAGGTTTGATCCTGCATCGCCTGAAAAGCTCTGCGATCAAATCATTGATGATCACTGTGCCGGCATCGCCGGACGCCGGTTTGGCGGTCGATCGTTTGTCACCGTTGCCTTGGACATGGATCATGTCGTTTTGCTCGTATACTTCGAATGAGTAGGACTCACCGTTAAGCGTGCGGTGTTGGTCTTTGTATTCGGTGCGCTTCCCCATCACGCCGTCTTGCCATCATCAGCCTGAACGCTAGCCGGCCAGATCCAAGCGGCCATGAGTGCATCCACGAATTGGTAGGGCTCGCGCTTGCCGCTGAAGGGCAAGGTTCGATCGCGGCGAGCGCCAGGATGAGCCGGGTGTTTCGGTCGTAGCGAGACTTTCCCCCTGTCCTAAAAGTCAGCACGAAATGATGACACTTAGGACAGGGGAATCGATCGAACGTCTGCGTTCAAAAGTGGTGAAGAGCTTAGGTTTATAGACCGGCGCGGAGGCTTCCATTGCCCGCGCCATAACTCCGATTCCTGATCTTGCGATCAAAGCGGTTAGGGAGCCGAAGCTCCCGCACCATGGGCGACTTGCCTTCAATCGCTGCATGGTCGGTGTTGTCGTTCCGCAATCTAGGGACTGACAGAGCACCGTCTTTTTGGCAGGTCTTTCATGCTGGTGAGAGCATCGGCGCTAACCGAGCCGGGCGTCCGATCATTTCCATCGGGGAGCGCGCGGCTAGATTTTCCGTTCGACCTGGCTGTCTGATAGCGCCCGTCCGGTGTCCGGGGTGTCGCCCTTGGTAGTGGTGCCAGTGTGGTCCTTAACGGTAGCCGCGCGGACTTTTGCTCTTACAAAACAGTATAGCAGAAATGTTCGCGACTTTCCGACAATTCGCAATCGGGTTTGCGCCCTTGTGGCGGCCAGTGCTGAATTCCATACATCTGTTTTATGCCCATCAAATTTCGAGGAACACAGATGATCAACCACAAAGAGCTTTTTGGAGATCGCCCTGACGGTTTCCACTACGTAATCGAGACCTTTGCCACAGAAATCGTGGGAGTGGGTCCGCAAGTGATAGGCAAGCATATTGCTCCCAATAACGAGTTCGAGGCCAAAGAGTATGCGCGACGCGCGATCGTCGATGACCGCGCGCTCCGTAAGATGGATCCCAGTGGAAACTTGCCGGCCCACGCCCGCGCAATCGATCCGAAAGGAATCGAGGTCTTTCGTTGCTCCATTGGCGACAAGGGTGGTCGCTGCCACCGCCGAGATTGATAATCTCGGACTCGACGGCCTCAAGCTCCTTCTTCAGTGCGTCGAGAGTTCCCATTCCATCGCGAACCCGTGCACTAGCGCAAAAATCCACGGCGGTGGTTACGGCGGCGCCCAGGCCGAGCCTGTAACCGCGGCCACCGAGGCGCCGCAAAGGTGCCGGCCAGCATCTTGCGCTCGAGCCCGGTGTCGAAGACGCCGGCCCGCTCCGAATGGAGCCCGGCCAGGCAGATGAGGAGCAACGGCCCGGAGAACACAGTTGCTCGGCGGGGATGGTGCGGGTCGGGTCGTGCACCGCCATGATGACGGCGCCCGCCGAAGCGAGCATCGCGAGCAATCGGACAGCAGGCACAGCATTCAAATCCTCGAAGGCGTCCGTCGACATTCGACAGGAGACATATGGCGCGGCGCGAGCGCTGGCGCTGTACGACTGACGAAAGCGGCTCTCAATCCGAGGCGACGCCGTTCTTGATCCGTGTGAACCGGCTTTCGCCTTCCTCCGGGCCGAAGCAGCTTTCGAAATCATTGCATACCCGGCAACTGGGCGCGCTGCACAGCGAAAAACCTTCGGCCTCGCAGAGCTTGCGGTAAAAGTATTTCTTCCATTTCATGTTTTGGGTGTTGCCGGCCGCCAGCGTCGGAAAATGCGAGGCGAGCAGGCGGCCGAGGTCGGTTCGATCAAAAAGGCCAAGGTCCTGCCAGAGATGGTCATTGCGCATGGCACGCCGGGCGATGATCTTAGCGAAGCGGGCGCTCGCCGGGTCGCCGGGCCGGGCATGCGCCAGCAGCAGTCCGCGCAGAAGTTCTTCCTCCAGATCCGGCTCGGGCTCGCTCACCTCTTCCAAGGCAAACCCGTTGATAGGAATAGCAGGGAAACAGCGGGCCAGGACATCGCGCAGCTCGGCGCGCGAAAGGCCGGTTGCCTCCGTCGCCGTCGCCTCGCCGGCCTCGATCTCCTCGAGCGCACGTGAAAGCACACAGGCAAGCACATGCTGGTCGAACCTCCTGTCCAGCTCGATTTGCGGCCATCGGCCGGTGCTGAGCCGGGCATAGTGTTGGGCAAATATGGTGCCGTTCTCCTGGGTTGTCCTATCAAGTCATGCAGAGACCCGGCCGGCCGCAACATGGGTCGGGGAGTTCTTCGGGTAGAGGCAGTCGCGGATCGCCTCGCGGTCGAGTAGTTCGGTAATTTTCGTCTGGTCCTCGGCTCTGTCGCAAATTCTATGATTGGAAGAGGTGTTTCGCGAACCCCCGCCCTGCCGTTTGCGCCTCATGGGGAACACCTCGGCGCCGGAAATGCCCCCGCGGAGTTGGACGTGGACCGTGCTGGGACAGAGGTCGCGTGCTGTTCTTTCCAATGCGGCGAAATGGTCGACCCCATTCAGGCCCGCCAGACTCACGGTTGAATGACGTCTGATTCAAAAGCGTCAGCGGCGGGTGAGTTCCAGCGCACGTTCAGGACAGGATCGCGCGCCTCGCGATGCAGGCAGCTCCTCCCCTTCCGCAACTTCAATGTCACCAGGCAGGATGTAACCCTCGTCATCAAGCTTGAAGATGTCCGGCGCTTGCGCCGCGCATCGCGCGTGACCCTGGCATTTGGCATTTTGGACGATGATGCGCATGGAGCTGACTCCGTTGTCTGTGCCCCTGCTCGGGGCGGGCCTAAGACCAGTCCAGGATCAAATTTTCGATCCCGAACACATGGCCGCCAGAAGTTATCGGTGCCGTACCCTGCTTGATCCTGAAAGCCGGGATGCGCGCCAACCACTCCTCCAGGCCAATGACAATCTCCCGCCGGGCAAGGTGTGAGCCAAGGCAACGGTGGGGACCATAGCCAAACGCTGCGTGGCGGTTGTCCTCCCGCTCCAAATCGATTGTGTTGGGGCATTCGAATTCCGCCGGGTCACGATTGGCAATCATCGTGGCGCAGGAAACATAGTCCCCCTTCCGGATCGGCGCGCCTTCGAAGTCGATATCTTTCGTAGCCACGCGGATCAACTGAATGGGCGGATAGGCCCGCAGCAATTCTTCGGTTGCGAGCGGGATGCGGTCCGGTTCGCTCCGCAGCAATTGCTGATCTTTGAGGTTGCGCGCGAGGTACGCCAAGTCAAAGCCTATAGCTGCTGCGACCGTGTCGAGCCCAGCGACGAAGACAAGCACGCCGATGCCGCGGACTTGGGTGTCCGTCAGCCGGCGGCCCTCGACCTGTGCCTGCACGATAAAGGTCATGAAATCGTCAACCGCCTCCTGGCGGCGCATGGCTGCAAGTTCGTCGATGAATGCCACGATCGTCCGGGCAGCCACAGGTCGTTCCTTATCGTCGCCGTGGAGCAGATCTTTCCCCCAGCCGACGAATGTATCGAGTCGGTCATCGGGCAACCCCAGAAAGCGAAGAAAGGTGCTCACCGCGAAAGGAAAGGCAAAATCCTTCATCACGTCGCAGCTTGTGCCCGACGCGGCGATCCTTTCGATCAGCTCGACCGCCCGCTCGCGGACAGCCGGTTCCAAAGCCAACACCCGCTTTGGCGAAAGCAGCGGACTGAGCAGTGAGCGAAAGACGCCATGGGCCGGTGGATCGAGCTCAAGCGGGATCGTCGGCCAGGTTTCACCCAGTATGGAGGAGAAGATGCTGCGATGGCTGGAAAAAGTCTCTGCGTCCTGCAGCACCTTCCGCTGGTCCGCGGCACGGGTGATGACCCAGGTACCCCGGCCATCTTGCGTGTTGTAGCGGGAGTAAAAGATCGGAGGCCCGTCATGTACGCAAGCGACAGCTGCGTGTGGATCCCCGTTGGGTGTTGGTGGCATCCCTGGCGATGTAAACAGGCTGAAGTCCCTCACCATTTCGGGCGGGACATGATCTGGAACGGGGTTGGTCGCCATTTTGTTTTCTCTACATTGGCGTTCATGGCTCGATTGAGATTGCACCGCTGTTCATAAAGTCGATTTCCAGCATGGGCACGTCTCTTGTCGGGCGCCTTCTAGATTCTGTCGCCTGATACAGCCCACCTGCACCAGCGCGGATGAGATCGATTGCGAAGTCGATCAGAAGGGGCATCTCCGCCGCGCTGCGGTCATGAAGCAAAGCCGCCGCTTATCCCCGTTAGGGTTGAGAGGCTGGTCAATCACCTCTGAGCTCCGTGACGCACTGCTGATGCCCTGCTGATCAAATTGTCGAAGCAAGTCGCGTGCCGGATAGGCGTACCCATGGCGCTGCACCAAGCAATGCCAGCCTGCACTAGGCCCGCCGCTGATGATCACCTGTCCATCATTCTTAGGACAACGTCCGACAACCGACATGCGTGGTCGGTTTTGTCGAGTCCGCGACATCGGGCTGTTCGGCTTGGCTGCTGCTGCACAGCCTTCCGGTCGACGAGCGAGGAGATCGCTCGCACGGCCCGGATTGAGCAACGACGCGATCCAGCGCAAGGTTCGGGTGCGGTCCGACAAGACCCGGCCGCGCTTCCGCTTCGGTTCGGCGCTGATGGCATATGCGTTGTTGTAGCCGCTGCAAGGATTTCCGGTCAGACGAGCGATGCACTCGTGCGCAGCGATCCGGCCGGCGACGAGCCTGACTGTATCGATGCGGTCAATTCCGGCGTGCACACCTGACCGTGCGTATGCGCTAACACGGCAAGCTCTATCGCACATGGACCTATATTTCCTCGCGAGCCGCTGTCGGAACGTGGTGCCGAGTCCTATGGCGGCCGGTTCAATCCGAGGGCCTGTCGGCTCTACACATCCCTGTCGGTCGGACCGGGAACGCGTGGCAGACTCTCGGCCAGAAACCGCCAGTCGCTGCGCTCGCGTTCGCCTTCCTTGCGCGTGCCGAAGAACTGGATGATCATCTTGCCGTCGGCGCCATAGGCTTCAATGGACGTGACGTGACCGTCCCTCGTCGGCTTGCGCACGGCCCAGACCTCGCGGATGTGATGGGTCCTAAGATGCAGATGGAAGGTCTCGTCGAGCACATTGATCCGCGGCCCGATCTGCTTGACCGACTTGATCGGGCCGGAATGGATCTGGATGCAACCATGATTGCCGACAAAGCACATGATCGGCATCTCGTCTTCGGCCGCCTGTTGGAACAGGGCGCCAACGGCATCATTGTCGAGCAGCCAGGCGTAATCCTCGTCGGCCATACGCATCGCCTGGCAGCGGCTGAGCTTCAGTGCCTTCAACATATGGTAGAACTGATGCACGTCGCTCAGCCGGCTCCAGTGCTCGCGTAGGTCGTCGACCGTGGCGGCTTGGTCTGGACTCACTGCGTTATCGAGCGCCCCGCTCGCCTCGACCGATATGATCGGCTCCTGGTCGGAGGATGCGAGCTCTGCCGCCAGATTCTGATAGGCCTGCAGGTTCGAGGCGGGCCCGAGATGTACTTTGTGCATCGCCTCGCCGGTGGCATCAAAGAATTGCAGGCTGCGGCGGATCTCGGCTCCCTCGCGCTTCTCGACGGCGAAGCCATACGCCCACGCTTTCGGGAAGATGCGCAGGTCGATCTCGTCGCCGAGCACCATGGCATGCGGGTTGCCGGTGACCACTTTGTCGTAGACGCCGATCTTTTGGTGCACGGCACTTTGGTTGCGGGTGACCGCCATCACCTCGCCGACCGCTTCGAGGCCGGTCAGCAGATCATCGACGCGCGGCTCGATGCGCACCGCGCCGTGACCACAATGCGCCGCGACCAATTCGGCTTCCGAAATGCCCAATCGAGCGGCGAGATCATGCTCCCGGATTTTCGGATTGTCTTCGCACGCCCGCCGGATTTCGTCCGGCGACGGTTTCTCGCGCTGGTCCATGTCTTACCCCTGCTTCCACCTACGTGTGAGGATCAGCTGCCCTGCCGGTGAATCTTCAGCCGATAGGGCGCGCCGCGATGCTCGACCCTGATCTGCTGCTAGCCCGTGAACAAAATGTCGCTGGACAGCGTGCGCACGTCGTCGCACCCGCGCGAAAACCGGGGGTGCTGTCGGAGCGGCGATCGAGTGACACGAGCAGGCACATGCCGATGGAATCTCATCGAGCCGGTCGGTGGCCACCGGGCGGTGGTGAGCGATTGTGGGTGTTGTCGCAATCGGCCAATCGGTCATTCGGATGCCACGGGCGGCGCTGCTTTGCCAAACCAAGCGTGTCTGACCCAGTCCTGCATGTTGCTCCCTTGCTTCGCCGCATCGTTCGCGAGGGCACCCACGACACGATTGTGGATCGGCAGTCTCTTGCCGCCTCGCCAGTGGAGCTTCAAAAACCGTGCCAATTGCGCCCAAGCAAGCTCAGAAGGAGTCTTCTGTAATGGTCATTGGTTTAATGTGAGTTCAGCCAACAACTCAGGCCCAACATCCCGCGTGGCGAACCCGACAAACCCGACGTACGTGTCGGTTGGCCGACACCTTCGCAGCAATGGACTCACAAGAACCACCGCAGGGTCAGAGATGCCGCGCTGCGTTGAAACGGTTTTCGCTTTGGCACGGTGCATGCAGCGTGATGCGCAAGCAGGTCCCGGACTGAGGAGAATGGAGCCATGATTACGCTCACCGACAACGCTGTTGCCGCCATCAAGACTGCTCTTTCCCGCGCCAGCGAGCCGGCGGAAGGCTTTCGCATCATGGTCCAGGCCGGCGGCTGCGCCGGCTTCAAATACTTAATGGGCCTGGAGAGCGTGTCGCGCGAGGGCGACGCGATCACCGAGACAGATGGGATCAAGCTGTTCGTGGACGCGGGCTCCCAACCGCATGTCGCCGGCATGACCGTCGACTTTCTCACCGGGCTCGAATCTTCCGGCTTTGTCTTCGATAACCCCAACTCGCGCGAGAAGTGCGGCTGCGGCAAGTCCTTCAGTTGATCGCCCGAAGCGCCTGTGCGGGTCCATGAAGCGATTGCCGCCGACGGACTCATATGCGGCAGAGGAGGCTTATATGGCCGGCACAACAGATGTCCCTGTCCTCAAGAACAAGGCAAGGTCGAAGCCGATCTTGGGACCGGCAATCGCTTCAGGTAGGACGCAAAGAACGTCGCCTCCCGAAACAGTTCGGTTCCTGGTGGCACCCAAGCTGCTGGCCGCCAAATCGCGCCGCTGCGCCAAATTCGGCTTATCGATAACGTTGTCGTGTTCGGGCGTCCTTACCTGCGGGCTGACGGCGGCGACTGCGGACTTGTCCATGTCGACGCCGATCCGGTCTACGTCAAACTCTCGGGCGTCTGCGCCGGCTGCCAGTTTGGGCCCATCATCATCAACGGCATACGCCAGAGGCTCAATGAGGCGGTCGCGCGCTCGCGTCATTCCGGTCAACTGAGGATCGCACATGAAACCTGTCTACCTCGACAACAACGCAACCACACGGGTCGATCCTGAGGTCGTGCAAGCGATGTTGCCGTTCTTTAGGGATCAATTCGGCAACCCTTCGTCGGCGCACGCTCTTGGCGCCTCAGTCAGTGCGGCGGTGAGAAAGGCGCGGAGGCAGTTGCAAGCTCTGATCGGCGCGGAGTTCGACGATGAGATCACCTTCACCTCGGGTGGGACAGAAAGCGACAATGCAGCGCTTCTTTCGGCGCTCGAGGCGGCGCCCAACCGAACCGAGATCGTGACGTCCGCGGTCGAGCATCCCGCCGTGCTGACGCTCTGCGCGCATCTTGAGAAGACCCGCCGCGTCAAGGTGCACAGGATCCCGGTGGATTGCCGTGGCCGGCTCGACCTCGACGCCTATATGGCCGCCCTCACCCCACAGGTGGCAATCGTCTCGATAATGTGGGCGAACAATGAGACTGGTGTGATCTTCCCCGTGGCCAGGCTTGCCGAGTTGGCCAAGGAAGTGGGCGCCCTTTTCCATACCGATGCTGTGCAGGCGGTCGGCAAGCTTCCGATGGACCTGAAGTCGACCGCAATCGACATGCTGTCGCTCTCCGGCCACAAGCTGCACGGGCCGAAAGGGATCGGCGCGCTTTTCGTAAAACGTGGCGTCAATTTCCACTCGCTGATCAAGGGGGGCCACCAAGAACACAACCGGCGTGCTGGCACCGAGAATACGCCCGGCATAGTCGGGCTCGGCATGGCGGCCGAACTCGCCTTGAAATTCATGGACGACGAGACCACACGGGTAAAGTCGCTCCGCGACCGTTTAGAGGACGGGATTCTCCAGCGCATCCCAAGCACCTGTGTCACTGGAGATCCCCTGGAACGGTTGCCCAACACCGCAAACATCTCCTTCGAACATGTCGAAAGTGATGGAATTCCACTCCTCCTCAGCCGCGTGGGCATCGCGTGTTCCTCCGGCTCTGCCTGCACCTCCGGCTCTCTGGAACCGAGCCATGTCCTGAGCGCGATGAAAACGCCACACGCGGCAGTCCGCTTCTCCTTGGCGCGGGACAACGGCGAAGCGGACGTCGACCGGGTGCTCGAGGTCATGCCGGCAATCGTGGAGAAGCTGCGTGGCTTTCCCAGTTCTGGGCCGGGTAAGCGAAGCTCCGAAGACGTTCAATCCGGTCTATGCCTGAGCGGCAGCAGAACCGGCTACCGTTCATGACCCGTCATGTCTTTCTCAACGATACGACCTTGCGCGATGGCGAGCAGGCGCCCGGCGTCGCCTTTACCACGACGGAAAAGCTGGAGATCGCCGAGTCTCTTGCGGCGGCCGGCGTCACAGAGATCGAGATCGGCACGCCGGTCATGGGCGTCGACGAGATCGAAACAATTCGCGCCGTGGTCGCGCGGTGTCTCCCGGTTCGGCTCATGGCCTGGTGCCGGATGACGTCGCTGGATCTCGATGCAGCGATCGAGAGCGGCGTCCACGCCGTCAATCTATCGCTGCCTGCGTCGGACATCCAACTTGCCGCCAAGCTCGGCCTCGATAAGGCGGGAGCGCTCCAGGTCATCGAACATATGGTCAGGCGCGCAGCCGCCGCCGGCTTCGTCGCGGTGGGCTGCGAGGATGCCTCGCGGGCCAATCGGGATCATCTCGCCCGCGTCATCGAGACGGCTGCACGCGCCGGCGCAAGCCGCGTCAGGCTAGCCGACACAGTCGGCGTTCTCGATGCGTTTTCGACCTTCGAACTTGTCGCCCAGCTCGTGGCGCAGTCTCCAATCGACCTTGAATTTCATGCGCACAACGATCTCGGACTTGCTGCCGCCAACACGCTGGCCGCGATCCGCGCAGGCGCGCGCCATGCCTCCGTCACCGTCCTGGGGCTCGGCGAGCGTGCGGGCAATGCCGCGCTGGAAGAGGTGGCCGCCGCGATGGCGGTCCTCGACGGCGCGGATACCGGCATCGAGCTGACCGCATTGCCCGACCTCGCCGCCCAGGTGGCTTGGGCCGCGCGCCGGCAGACCGCGGCCATTAAGCCGGTCGTCGGCGCCGATGTTTTCACCCACGAATCCGGCATTCACGTCGCATGGCTGCTGAAGGACCCGCGTACTTATCAGGGGCTCGATCCGGCTCTCGGGGGCCGCTGCCGGCGTATCGTCAAGCATTCCGGCGCCACTGCGATTGCCTATGTGCTGAGCGAAAGCGGTCGCGATCTCGACCCGGATCTGGCAGCCGCGATGGTGGCCCGCGTCCGGCGCGAGGCGACCGAGACCAAATCGACCGTCACTGCAACTCAACTGGTCGAGCTCTACGATGGAATGTGCAGCGAGGCATCCCTCGCGGAGCTGTGCGGGTCCAGGTCAGCCGTGCGCGAGCGCACCGACACCACAATTTTCCGACCAGGGAGAATGAAATGAATTGTTCCGCTGACAGCCGCCCTATCGATGTCACCGACATCCTCGCACGACTGAAGCGCCTGTCGGCTGCGGAGGAGTTCTTCGCAGTCCTTGGCGTCTCCTATGATCCGAAGGTGCTGAATGTCTCGCGGCTCCATATCATGAAGCGCGTGGGCCAATACCTTGCCGAAGAGGATTTCTCCGGTCTGCCCGACCAGGTGATTGCCGCGCGGGTGCGCGCGACGCTCGAACGCGCTTACGAGGACTTCGCGGTTTCCTCGCCGCTCACCCATCGGGTCTTCAAGGTGCTCAAAGACCACGATCCGAACAAACCTGCCACGCCGGGCCGCACCTTTGTCCCGTTCGACTCCGTACTGAAGCGGTTCGGACAGGAATGACCGCGACACGGGTTGCGACGCGACAATGTCGAGAAGCCGACAAATCCGGTCATCACCACGGCGCCCTCAGAAGCAACCAAGCGAAGTTCTGGGAATAGGGGCAGCGCAAAACAGTTGGCACGAATGATGCGCACCAAAGAGATAACAGCCAAGCCCGCATCCGGACAGGAGCCTAGAGAAACCGCCAATGCACATCGTAATCTGCATCAAGCAGGTGCCGGACTCGGCACAGATAAGGGTCCATCCGGTGACGAACACGATCATGCGCCAGGGTGTTCCGACTATCATCAACCCTTACGACCTGTTCGCCCTCGAAGAAGCCCTCAGACTGCGCGACGCCTATGGTGGCGAAGTCACCGTGCTCACTATGGGTCCGCCCATGGCAGAGGACGCGCTGCGCAAGGCGCTCGGTTACGGCGCCGACCGAGCGGTGCTCTTGACCGACCGCTATTTTGCCGGCTCCGACACGCTGGCGACCTCGTTCGCCCTTTCCCAGGCAATCGCGAAGGTTGGCGAGACGTTCGGCACGCCAGACCTCGTCTTCACCGGCAAGCAGACGATCGATGGCGACACCGCCCAGGTCGGGCCCGGCATCGCCAAGCGCCTCGGACTCCTGCAACTGACCTATGTCGCGAAGATCGCCTCTATTGACCTTGCTGCACGCGAGATCAAGGTCGAGCGCCGCTCCGAAGGCGGCACACAGATGCTGAAGAGCAGGCTCCCTTGCCTCATCACCATGCTGGAAGGCACAAACGAGATCCGCCGGGGCTCGATCCAGGACGCCCTGTGCGCCGCGCGCAGCCTGGTCTTGAAATGGAGTGCGGCCGATGCTGGCATTGAGGATCTCACCAAATGCGGCCTGCGCGGCTCACCCACGGTCGTCAAGCGCGTTTTCGCGCCTCCTGCGCGGGCGGAAAAGGCGGCAAAAATCGACACCGCCGAGATGGCCTTGCGCGATGTCGCTGACGAACTCATCACGGCAATTTTCACCCGCCAGCCGGCATTGGAACATGAGCTCGCCTTCAACGGCGGCGTGTGAGAGGGCAAGGAGCAGACGATGTCGACCGCGAACCGAGAAACCCCTCGCCCTGCCGCCGGCCGTGCCGGCATAAAGAAGGAGCTGCCCGCGCATTTCAAGGACTACCGGCACGTTTGGGTTTTCATCGAGCTCGAACGCGGTCAGGTCCATCCCGTATCATTCGAACTGCTCGGCGAAGGCCGCAAGTTAGCAGACAAGCTTCAGGTCCAGCTTGCGGGCGTCGTGCTTGGACCGCCGGGAGAGGCCATCGGGAACGCCGTTGCCGAAGCGTTCGCTTATGGCGCCGACCTTGTCTACATCGTCGAGGCGCCGCTGCTCGCCGACTATCGGAACGAGCCATTCACCAAGGCGATGACGGATCTGGTCGATACCCACAAACCCGAGATCCTTCTTCTCGGTGCCACCACACTCGGCAGGGATCTTGCCGGCTCCGTGGCGACGACCTTGCAGACAGGGCTCACGGCCGACTGCACCGAACTTGATGTGGATACCGACGGTTCGCTCGCCGCCACCCGTCCGACTTTCGGCGGTTCCTTGTTGTGCACGATCTATACGCTCAATTTCCGACCCCAGATGGCGACAGTGCGACCGAGGGTCATGCCCATGCCGCAGCGGGCGGATAAACCGGTCGGGCGTGTCATCCGGCACAAGCTCTCGGTAGCCGAGGACGAGATCGTTACCAAAATCCTGGGCTTCCTGCCGGATAGTCAGTCGGCAAAGGCAAATCTTGCCTATGCCGACGTCGTGGTTGCGGGAGGCCTCGGTCTTGGCGCGGCGGAGAACCTGCAGCTTGTGAAGAATCTCGCGCGGGCAATTGGTGCCGAGCATGGCTGTTCGCGACCGTTGGTCCAGAAGAGCTGGATGTCGGCTGATCGGCAGATCGGCCAAACTGGCAAGACCATCCGGCCGAAGCTTTACATAGCGGCTGGGATTTCCGGCGCCGTCCAGCACCGGGTTGGCGTCGAGGGGGCGGATCTCATCGTCGCCATCAACACCGACCCGAACGCGCCGATTTTCGATTTCGCTCACCTCGGGATCGTCACCGACGCGATCCGCTTCCTGCCCGCACTGACGGAAGCCTTCACCCGGCGGCTGTCGCCCCACAGTCGCGATAAGCTTGCGAGCTAAGGGATGGACATGATTGAGGAAAAATTCGACGCCATTGTTATTGGGGCCGGCATGTCCGGAAACGCAGCTGCTTACACCATGGCCAGTCACGGCCTGAAGGTGCTGCAGTTGGAGCGGGGTGAATATCCGGGCTCCAAGAATGTCCAGGGTGCCATCATGTACGCGAACATGCTGGAGAAGATCATCCCGGATTTCCGGGACGATGCGCCTCTCGAGCGGCATTTGGTTGAACAGCGGCTTTGGGTGATGGACGACACGTCCCATACCGGGATTCACTATCGGTCGGACGACTTCAATGAGGCGAAGCCCAACCGCTACACGATCATCCGTGCCCAGTTCGATAAATGGTTTTCACGTAAGGTGCGCGAGGCCGGCGCGACGGTTCTGTGTGAGACGACCGTGACGGAACTCATCCGTGACGCCAAGGACAGGGTGATCGGCGTCCGCACAGACCGGGCCGGCGGAGCCATCTACGCGGACGTGGTCGTCCTCGCAGAAGGTGTCTGCGGACTGCTTGGCACGCGGGCCGGCCTGCGCGAGATGCCGAAGCCGCAAACCGTGGCGCTCGCCGTCAAGGAAATGCATTTTCTGCCCGAAGAGGTCATTGAGCAGCGGTTCGGCCTCAAAGGCGATGAAGGCTGCGTGATCGAGGCGGTGGGCACGACCTCCCGCAGCATGGCCGGGCTCGGCTTCCTCTACACCAACAAGGAGTCGATCTCACTGGGCATTGGCTGCCTCGTCTCCGATTTCGCCGCGATGGTCGAGAGCCCTTACGTCCTCCTCGACGCCTTAAAAACCCATCCTTCGATCCGGCCGCTGATCGCCGGCTCGGAAGTGAAAGAATATTCCGCGCATCTCATTCCCGAAGGCGGCTACAAGGCTATTCCGCAGCTCTTTGGCGACGGTTGGGTCGTGGTCGGCGATGCCGCGCAACTGAACAACGCCATTCACCGCGAGGGTTCGAACCTCGCCATGACCTCCGGCCGCATCGCGGCTGAGGCAATCATCGAGGTCAAGAGCCGCAACGGTCCTATGACCAAACGGAATCTCGCCCTTTACAAAGCCATGCTGGACAAGTCCTTCGTGGTCAAGGACCTAAGGAAATACAAAGACATGCCGGCCTTGCTCCACACCAATTCCTGCAATTACTTCACGGCTTATCCGCGGTTGATGTCGCAAGCCGCGCAGAACTTCATGCGTGTCGACGGCACGCCGAAGATCGAGAAGGAAAAGGCGACCACGGCGGCCTTCATCAAGGCGCGCTCGCGCTGGGGGCTGGTCAGCGACGCGGTCCGCCTTGCATTGGCGTGGCGCTGAGGGGAGACGAAATGACGATCGCAGTGACGAAGTCACGTGTCGAGGACAAGCTTTACCAGAACCGCTACTTGGTGGATTCCGGCCGTCCGCATATCAAAGTGCGACCGCACGAGAGGCCAAGCGCGAACTTGCTCGCGCTGACCCACGTCTGCCCCGCGAAATGTTATGAGTTGAACGACAAAGGTCAAGTGGAGATCACTGCCGACGGCTGCATGGAGTGCGGCACCTGCCGGATTTTGTGCGAGACCAGTGGCGAGATCGAGTGGAACTATCCACGCGGCGGCTTCGGAGTCCTCTTCAAATTCGGATGAGGACGCACGCACCGTATCAAGAGGGTCAATCTTGGTACAGTTGAGGTCGCGACCAACGCCAAGTCTATCTTTACTTGAATTGCCGCGCCACGAAGAGAAGCTCGTGAATACTGTGCTTTCAGAATTCAGACTCAGACAAAAAAGGAGGAGCACTCTGGACGACAACCGCTGAGGTGTTTCCATGGCTCACGTACCGCAAGATCGGGTCGACGAGGTAGCACCTCGGGATACCCGCCCTGAACCGCCCATCAAAAGCATGCCCCAAGCAGATATCGCGCTCAGGGGACTCTACGAGATATCGAAGGTGCTGACCGCCCCCAGCGAGCTGGAGATTACGCTCGCCAATGTCGTGAACATCCTGCCTTCGTTTCTGCAGATGCGTCACGGAGCAATCGTCGTCCTGGACGCTGAAGGAGAGCCGGAGATTGCCGCAACTGCCGGCAATACCCACGCACCTCAATCAGGCGCTCGCCGCGTCATACCACAGGCCATAACAGATCAAATCGTCGCTACGGGAACGCCGCTCTTCATACCGGACGTCCGCAAGTCCCAACTATTTCAGGCTGACCTTCAAACATATTCGAGCAGCGGCACCATCCCAATTGCCTTTATCGGTATCCCGCTAAAGGCTGATCATAAAATCCTTGGGACATTGTCGATCGACCGCGCCGGAGACGGCGCCGCCGACTTTCGCGAGGACGAGGACACATACTTCCTGACGATGGTCGCCAACCTTGTCGGCCGGACGATCCGTCTCCATCGCATCCTGAGTACAGATCGTCAGCGGTCTGTCCATGAGCAATGGAGACCGGAGAAATCGCCCAACGAGGGGAGGACCTACGACCCTGCCCGGCACGCGGATGTCAAAATCGACGGGATCATCGGGGAAAGCCCCGCACTCAAGCAGGTGCTCGAAACCGTCTCGGTCGTAGCAGGGACCAATTCCACCGTGCTACTGCGGGGTGAAAGCGGCACCGGCAAGGAATTCTTTGCGCAAGCCATCCATAAGCTCTCACGTCGGAGGAAGAAGTCTTTCGTCAAATTGAACTGCGCCGCACTGTCTGAAAGCGTTCTGGAGTCAGAACTGTTTGGGCATGAAAAGGGCGCTTTCACGGGTGCTATCTCCCAGCGCGCCGGTCGTTTTGAATTGGCAAATGAGGGAACGCTGCTACTTGATGAAATCGGCGAGATTTCGCCGGCCTTTCAAGCCAAGCTGTTGCGTGTCTTGCAGGAAGGCGAGTTGGAGCGAGTCGGCGGCACCAAAACGCTACAGGTCGACGTGCGCCTCATATGCGCCACCAACAAGGACCTCGAGACGGCCGTCATAAAAGGGGAGTTCAGGGCCGACCTTTATTACCGCATCAATGTGGTGCCAATTATCCTGCCTCCGCTCAGAGAGCGACCCGGCGATATTCCACGCCTTGCGAACGCCTTCCTCAACCGATTCAACAAGGAGAACGATCGCGCACTCGCCTTCGCGCCGTCGGCGCTTGACCTGATCTCGCAATGCTACTTCCCTGGTAACGTCCGCGAGCTGGAGAACTGCGTCCAAAGGACGGCCACACTTGCGCGTTCAAGGACGATCACTCAATCCGATTTCGCCTGTAAGAAGAGCCAGTGCCTTTCCTGGCTCCTCTGGAAGCGAGCCGACCGCTCGAATGGCGGCAATGCCATCGACGATCTCGCACGGGTCAACGCAGTGCCGGTCGGATTGCGGCTGCCGGCCAGTCGCATCGGTGCCTCCGCAGGCAACGCATCTCCCCTAGCGGCCGGCGATCCGAACGATCCCGCTTGTCCCCCGCGTCTGACGGAACGCGACCGGCTGATCGACGCGATGGACAAGGCCGGTTGGGTTCAGGCCAGGGCGGCTCGTATCCTCGGCCTCACGCCGCGGCAAATCGGCTACGCGCTGCGCCGGCATGGCATCGAGGTGAAGAAATTCTAGAAGTCGTGATGACGTCAAACGTAAGCCCGGAGTAGTCTCCCTCACACTCTTCGCGCCCAAGGCTGGTAGCCTTCGCAACCCGATTTGCTTGTCCACTGTCGGAAGCCCGACAAAGGTGTGTCGGAGCAATCCGACGGAATCCGACACGAAAGCCAATTCGTGAACCAAACCCGCTCTTTGAGCTGGCATAGCTCTTGCGGTTTGAACTGCGACATTCACCCAGCAACGGAGCCGTTCGATGTCCGCACCGGCAATTTCGCTTGAGAGCCTCAGCACGACGTTCGATGACCAGTTGCTTGCCACCGTGAAAGCCGGTGGCTGCGCGTCTTCGTCCTGCGGCTCGTCGATAAAGCCGGACGACATGGATCCGGCTATCTGGGAAAAGATCAAGGATCACCCCTGCTTTTCAGAAGAGGCGCATCACTATTTCGCGCGCATGCACGTCGCGGTCGCGCCCGGCTGCAATATCCAGTGCAACTACTGCAATCGCAAATATGACTGCGCCAACGAAAGCCGGCCTGGGGTCGTCTCCGAAAAGCTGACGCCCGACCAGGCGCTACGCAAGGTGGTCGCGGTCGCCAACGAGGTGCCGCAGCTCTCCGTGCTCGGCATCGCCGGACCTGGCGATGCCTGTTACGACTGGAAGAAGACGAAGGCAACGTTCGAACGAGTTGCCAGGGAAATCCCAGACATCAAGTTTTGCATCTCCACGAATGGGCTCGCGCTGCCGGACCATGTCGATGAGCTTGCCGACATGAATGTCGATCACGTGACGATCACCATCAACATGGTCGACCCTGAGGTCGGTGCAAAGATCTATCCTTGGATCTTTTACGACCATCGCCGCTACGTCGGCATCGAAGCCGCCCGGATCCTGCACGAGCGGCAGATGTTGGGTCTGGAGATGCTGACCGCGCGCGGCATTCTCACCAAAATCAATTCGGTGATGATCCCCGGCGTGAACGATGAGCATCTAATCGAGGTGAATAGATGGGTCAAGGAGCGAGGCGCGTTCCTGCACAACCTCATGCCGCTGATTTCGGACCCGGCGCACGGCACGCACTACGGACTGAGCGGGCAACGCGGCCCAAACGCAATGGAGATGAAGGCTCTTCAGGATCGTGTCGAAGGCGGCGCCCAGTTGATGCGCCACTGCCGGCAGTGCCGGGCAGATGCCGTCGGCCTGCTCGGAGAGGATCGTGGCCAGGAATTCACAGTCGACCGGATTCCCGCCGAGGTCACCTACGATGCCGGCAATCGCAAGGCCTATCGGAAGCTGGTCGCGGAGGAGCGCCGTGATCACGTGGCGGCTAGGAGAGAAGCGATCGGATTGGTCAAGGCAGCGAGCCCCGGCAAGTCCCTTCTCTTCGCGGTGGCGACCAAGGGCGGCGGCCGCGTCAATGAACATTTCGGCCATGCGAAGGAATTCCAGGTTTATCAAGCCTCGCCGAGAGGGATCAGCTTTGTCGAGCATCGCAAGGTCGAGCAGTATTGTCTCGGCGGCTGGGGCGGAGAAGCCGCCCTCGATGGCGTCATCGCAGCGCTTGAAGGCATAGATTTCGTGCTGTGCGCCAAGATCGGAAATTGCCCGCAGGATCAGCTCGCGGACGCTGGAATCCGAGCCACCGACGCTTATGCCCATGACTATATCGAGACCGCAATCAGCGCGATTTACGCCGCCGCGTGTGGGACCCCCGCACTCGCGGCGACGGCCTGAGCTGTCTCATTCATTCGGACCAGGAGTTAAAATGGCTTTCAAGATCATCGCATCCCAATGCACCCAATGCGGCGCCTGCGAATTCGAGTGTCCCTCCGGCGCGATCAAGTTCAAAGGCGAGAGCTATGTGATCGAGCCGCAAAAGTGCACCGAATGCGAGGGGGTCTTCGATGCGCAGCAATGTGCCTCGGTATGCCCGGTGCCGAAGACCTGCGTTCCTGCGTGACGAACATTGGGCTGCCGACATGGTCGGGGATGCCTTCGCAGGACGCCTGGAACGCCTTTGTTCACAATCTGCAGCCTCAAGAGAAATCAGGGAACGGACATGTCGCTCGGACGCGAAGAGGAGGTCGAAATCCGCAGGCCTCCACGATTCATGCCGGGAGAGCGGGTACGTGCCACTCGCCACATAAAGAATGACGGCACCTATCCTGGCAGGGAGATCGGCGAAAATCTCGTGCGGAAGGGCGACGAGGGATATGTGCGCGACATTGGCACCTTTCTCCAGCAATTCTTCATCTATGCGGTCGAATGGATCGACCGTGGCACCGTCGTCGGCATGCGAGCGCGTGAACTGATGAGCCTCGACAAAGCCGAGGCGCCCTGCAGTGCTGAAAACAATACCAATGAAGGGACGGCCAGATGAAAGTCATGATCCGCAGGACCGATGCTGGCTTGTCGGCGTATGTCCCCAAAAAGGACCTCGAAGAGCCGATCATCAAGCTTGAGAAGGAAGAGTTGTGGGGCGGAACTGTGACGCTCAGGAACGGGTGGCGGCTCCTCCTACCCGATCTTCCACGGGATACGCGTCTGCCGATCACCGTCGAGGCAAGGAAGGTTTCCGAAGAGGACTGATGCTGCCCCTTGATAAGTCGGGAGGAAACGAGCATGAACACGATCCGGACATCGGGCCACCTCGTCATCGTGCGGGACAGTTTTGCCGAAAAGCTGCTTGACCTGGCGAAGAAAGCGCTCGCCGCCGATGAGGTGATCCCCTATCTCGGTCCGGGTCTTCTTGAATTCAACTGTGCGGAACCGCCTGTGCCGCATAGGCCGGAGGTCGTTGCCGCGGCACTCAATGCGCGGGCGCCAGCCCCTTCCAGGATCCGCACCAATATGTGGTCGGTTGCGCAGTTCATCGAACAGCGCCGGCATCGCCGAACGCTGCAAGCTTGGATGAGCGACATATTCGCAGCGCCGGTGGCGCCGACCCTCCTCCACGCCTGGCTCGCAAGGCTGCCGCTCTCCCTCATCATCGACAGCTGGTACGACGGCGCGATGCGCACGGCTCTCGTAGAGACCGGCCGAACGGACGTCGTCGAGATCCAGGGCGTCACGCGGGCGAACGAAATCGGTAACATTTGGACGAAAACCTACGATTTGTCCGGGAGGGAACTCGACCCCCAATCGGGGGCAAAGACGGTTCTCTATACACCTCACGGGAGTATTGGGCCGGCGCAAAACTTTCTCGTCGCAGATTCCGACTATGTCGAAGTCCTGACCGAAATCGATATACAGACGCCGATCCCAGACGTGGTGAAGGAACGGCGCATCACCCGCGGATTTTTCTTCGTTGGCTGCCGCTTCAACGATCAGATGCTGCGCACCTACGCCAGACAGATCATGAAGCGCTCCCGCGGTCCCTATTGCACGGTAATGGACGCGGAAACGCTGACCAGAAACGAAGCGCGTTTCCTTGCGGCAAGCGGAATCACGGTGATCGACATGCCAGTAAGTGAAGCCGCGGCTCGGCTTATAGGAACGGGCACTGCTGCAGGTGGTGGACAGGATTAACAATGGCGGGCCCCTTTGATGATTGGTCCTTCGGCTTGCCTCGAAGGCGCAAAATGCAGTCGGGAATACACCCGTGAGCAGTGATGCTATCGGCAGCGCAACGAACGCTCTGAATTCGTTGACCCATGTGGAAGCGGCGCGCTGGGGCCGGGATTTGAGTACGCTGTTGCGCATCACGCGTATGAATTTGCGGCATCCCTGGCAGGTCGCCTTCGCTATGGGCTCGACGGTCCTGGCGGCAATCCTCCAGTTGCTCATTCCCCAGCTTCTCGGCCGGGCCGTCGACCTGACCCAGACAGCCATCGGGGGCGGTGTCGCGGGGACCGCGGCAGGACAAGCGCTCTGGATCCCGGCTCTCCTGCTGCTCGCCGTCAGCGCGCTACGCGGCCTTTTCACGATGGCGCAGAACTATTTTGCCGAAGCCGTCGGGCATCATGTCGCGTACGAACTGCGGCTCGCCTACTACGACAAGATCCAGCGTCTCAGCTTTTCCTTTCACGACCGGGTCCATTCAGGCGATCTGATCACCATCGGAATGCTCGACCTCCAAGGCGTGCGGATGTATTTTTCCACCGCGCTCGTTCGCGTGGTCCTGCTCACCATGCTGATCGGGATCGGCGCCTACATGATGATCTCGACCGATCCCATGCTCGGCCTGGTCGCGCTGAGCTTCGTGCCTTTTGTCGCCTGGCGCTCATCGGCCACACAGCTTAGGCTGCGCGCCACCTGGCTCGACCTGCATGAGCGGCTTTCGGTACTAAGCCGCGTGATGGAGGAAAATCTCGCAGGCATCCGCGTGGTCCGCGCTTTTGCGGCTCAAGCCTATGAGATGCTGAAGTTCGACGGCGCTTCCAAGAACGCGCTCGACCTCGCCCACGACCGCGTTGACATCTACGTGCCCAGCACGTCGGCGATGACCTTGTCCTTCTTTTTCGCAATGGGATTGGTGCTCTGGATCGGTGGCAGCAAGCTCGTCGCTGGCGAGATCAGTGTCGGAACGGTGGCGACCTTCCTGACCTTCATGACAATCCTGCAAATGCCAGTCCGCCAGATCGGTCTCATGGTCAATGCCTTTGCCCGCGCTTCTAGCTGCGGTTCGCGGCTTTTCGGTCTCCTCGACCAGGAGATCACAATCAGGGATGCTCTCGAGGCCAGACCGCTCGAGATAAGCGACGGCACTCTGCGCTTCCACAATGTCTCGTTTGCGTACCCCAGCGCCGAAAACCGCGCCATTCTGAAGAACCTCAGCTTTGAGGCCCGTAGAGGCGAGACGATCGCGATCGTCGGTCCGCCGGGTTCGGGCAAATCGACGATAGCTCATCTGGTCCCCCGCTTTTATGACGTGACCGGTGGCGCCATCACGCTGGACGGCCAGGACATACGCAATGTCACCCTCGCGACGCTTCGCAAGGCGGTCGCCGTCGTACAGCAGGATGCATTCCTATTCACCACTACGATCGAGAACAACATCGCTTATGGCGATCCCTGGGCGAAGAGACAGCGAATCGAACGCGCCGGCGAATTCGCCCAGCTCCACAACTACATCCTCGGGCTCCCAGCGGGCTACGAGACGGTCGTGGGCGAACGCGGCGTCTCTCTCTCTGGCGGCCAGCGCCAGCGTCTCACGATTGCTCGCACCATGATGCTGCGCCCCTCCGTCGTCGTTTTCGACGACTCAACGGCCGCGATCGATGCCGGCACCGAGCAGCGCATCCGCGCGGCGATGCGGCGCTTCGCCAAGGATCGGGTGACGATCATCATCGCGCACCGGCTGAGTGCGCTTGTGCATGCCGATCAGATCCTTTTTGTCGATAACGGCGAAATCGTAGAACGCGGCACGCATCAAGAGCTTTTGGCGAAGCGGGGACGCTACAGGGCCCTTTACGATCTCCAGACGCGCCCGGGTCATGACAATATGACCCAGTATGGGGGCGCCCGCTGATGGCGCAGGGCCGCGCCGGCGAAGTCGAAGCCGAACGTGACGACGGTAGACGCCCTCCGCGCGCGGTTGTCGGCTCGCACCGCATCGAGGAGGAGATGTTCGGCCGGGCTTTCGACAAGAGCATCCTCCGGCGCATCTGGGCTTTCGTCCGTCCCTATCGGGCCAGGGTAGTCATCACGATTGCAGCAATGCTGATCTTCACCGGGACGCAGCTTCTCATCCCGTTGATCATCCGCTACGCGCTCGACCAGGGCATGAACCCGGCAAGGACCGATCGCTCAGCCCAGCTCGCGGCCGTCGGCGCGTTCGTTTTGGCGATTTTGGTCAATTTCGCTGCCGGCTACATGCAGGAAACCGTGGTTGGGAAAGTGGCCGAAACTGTCCTGTTCGACATCCGCCGCGCCATGTTTGGCCATCTGCAGAAGGTTTCGCTCTCCTTCATGGACAAGACCGAGGTCGGACGCCTCATGTCGCGCCTGCAAGGCGACGTCAACTCCATACAGGAATTCCTCGAAACCTCGGTATATTCCGTAGGCGATGTTGCGCTTCTCTTCGGCATCGTTTTCGTAATGCTGTGGCTCGACTTCCGCCTCGGCCTCTTGACGCTCTCGGTTCTGCCGGTCCTGGTGATCGTCCGCATTGTCTGGCTGCCGCGTGCCCGCGACGCCTTCATGGCCGCACACGAGACTAATTCCGTCGTCAACGGCGCGCTGGCCGAAGCCATTCACGGCGTGCGCACCGTCCAGTCAATGGACCGCCAGCAGGTGAATTTCATCCTTTTTGACGACAAGGCCCATGCCAACCTCAGGACCCACCTGATCGCTGCCAAATATGCACTGGTCATGGTGCCTATCGTCGATGGCCTCACCGGCCTCGCCATGGCCGCCGTTATTGTGGTCGGCGGCTCGATGGTCATGAATGGCCGCATAGATGTGGGCGTATTGGTTGCCTACCTATTTTACATCCAGCGCTTCTTTGACCCGATCCGCTCACTCACCCTGCAATATTCGGTCATGCAGCGCGCCATGGCCTCAGGCAAGCGCCTGACCGATGTGCTCGACGTCAAGATCGATGTTCAGGACAAACCCAATGCCGAGGTGCTTTCGCCCGAAATGGACGGCTCGGTCGAGTTCAGGGACGTCACCTTCGGCTACAATCCGAACCGTTCGGTGCTGAAAAATGTCTCCTTCCGGGTCAATCCCGGCGAGACGGTCGCACTGGTCGGGCCGAGCGGTTCTGGCAAATCGAGCGCGATGGCCCTGGTCCACCGCTTCTATGATGTTCAGCAGGGCCAAGTGCTGGTCGGCGGACATGATGTGCGCGATCTCACCCAGGAATCGCTCGGCCGCCAGGTCGCCATGGTGCTGCAGGAGCCGTTCCTGTTCACCGGGACGGTCTTCGAGAACATTCGATACCACAAGACGGAAGCCACGCGCGACAAGGTGATCGAGGCCGCCAAGGCGGTCGGCGCCCACGACTTCATAATGAGCCTCGCCGACGGGTATGAGACCCAACTTGGCGAACGCGGCGACAACTTATCTCTCGGCCAGCGCCAGCTTATCAGTTTCGCCCGCGCCCTCGTCGCCGACGCCAAGATCCTCGTGCTCGACGAAGCTACCGCCAACATCGATAGCTACACGGAAATGCAGATTCAGAAGGCTCTGATAAAGCTGCTTGAAGGGCGCACTGGCCTCGTCATCGCCCACCGTCTTGCCACGATCCGGGGTGCCGACCGCATCATCGTGCTTCAGAATGGCCAAGTTATTGCGACTGGCAACCACGATCAGCTAATAGCCATGGGGGGCCTGTATTCCAAACTCTACAATCTCAACTACGCCTCCTTTGACGATATTCCAGAACACGATACGACCGTACAAGCCGGCTCCCAGACCTGACGTCTTGGCGGCCTTGTGGTACTGACATTGACTTCGGGCGTGCCGGCGGACACTCAGGCCGCCGCAGACGAGGAAGCAGGCAGCATTCATGCAAAGCACTCGCGCGGATCGTGAAGACCGGCTGCGAACGATTTCCTCCAGCGTCGTTATCCGACCGCGGTGCACGCCGCGACATCGGGCGAACTCGCTGCAGGTGGTGTCGCTCGGCGTAGCAAAGCCGCTCGCGAGCGCGCCCTCAACAGCGCCGTAGCGAGTGACGGCTTTGCTACCGCCGAGCCGCTGATGAAGCTGGATGCGGGAGCCGCCACCGGCGCCGCCCCGGTCGAGAAGAACCTCTTGCGGCGGGCTATGGGCAACGACTAGCGCGAGCGCGACGAGCAGATGCGTGCCGGCATCGTGACGCGCTCGGCCATCATCTCCTTAGGATCGTGCAGTCTCACACCGTGCCCAGATGCCGGCCAACGCACAAACCTGGTAATCTGTGCCGCCGGCTCGTCGTCAGTTTGGCCTCCCTCACGATTTCCCAATCCCCACCACGTGCACGCTCGAGCAATGTGAGGGAGCGCTGTTACAACGATTTACCTTCGGATCAGACCGCGAATTTCATGGTCAGCCAAGTCGAGCCATGATTTCGGATTGAATGGTCGTCGCGGTGTATAGGGAAGCATCTAGCGGCAGATTCCCAAATGCCAGTTGACAAAGAAGGTAGTTAGCACCTGCCTCTTCCAACTGACTGAGCAGAGCTTCTCGCACAGACGCTGCTGATCCTACCACGCACAATTCACTCTCGACTGCCGCATCGAAGGTCAGCGGCAGGTTGGGTGGAGTGGGGATAGCGTTAAGCTCGTAAAGGAATTGGAAGCTCTTGAGCCATCGTTCGTAAGCAGGTGCCGCGAGCGAATAGGCATGTGTGTCACAACGCCCAACCACGACCATGCGGAGCAATCCAATAAATGGCGCTCGATCGCCCGCGCCAGTGTTGTCCTCTTGATAGGCGCGGAACGCATCAGTAGTTTTGCGAACAGAAGAGGAAGGTCCTACACACGCCATATTTGCTCCATTCGCAGCGGCCCAGGCTGCGGACTCGGGTCGATTGGCGGCGACCCATGTCGGCGGATGTGGACGCTGATGAGGTCTTAGCGTCAAAGGAACGTCATTGAGCTCAAAATGGCGGCCTTGATAGCACAGCGTGCCAACCTTCATGGCATTAACAAGTATTTCAACAAGAATTTCGCTGGCTTCCGCATAGCGGCCCGGCACCGCGTCCGCACCAATCCCGAAGTAACCCAATTCGATCGGGAGAGCACCGCGCCCTATGCCCAGTTCGAGCCTGCCACCGCTCAACTGGTCCAGCATACAGATCTCTTCGAACGCACGCAGCGGATGATAAAGCGCAAGCAGCATCACCAAGGGTCCGAGACGCAGGCGCCGGGTGCGCTGGGCGACGCTCGATAAGAACAGATTCGGCGATGGACCTCTCCCATGGGGGGTACAGTGGTGCTCTGCGAGATGATAGGCATAGAACCCTAGCTGATCGCACGCCTCTGCTAATATCAGGCGATCTTCGTACTGCCGGGCGATATCGAGGCCGTCCTCGTCCAGATGATCGAAGATGCCGAAGGCTAGGTTTGAAGGAAAGACGTTTGTCACTCGATATTGTCCCTGATTTTAAAGAAAAATGTTGTCGTGCTTGGGTGACCAAGCAAGTCTAAAGATAGCAATGTGTGATATCGGATTAGCGTCAGCGTACCGAACGAGCAGAGCCTGACGCTCCCCTGCCCGTGGTGCTTGGTATGTTTAAGCTTTCAACTATATCGCGAGCGGCAGCAAGAAATGCATCCAATTGCTCTTTTGTGCCGATGCTGACGCGGATGCTATGTTCCAAACCATTGTCCGGAAAGTAGGCAACGAGTATCTTTTGCCTTTCCAAGGCTGCTTGCCACCATGAGCCGTCCTGTCCCGCTGGCACACGGGCTAGCAAGAAATTTGCGTGGGAGGGCGTTACGGAAAATCCAAGTTGCGACAGTGCGGCTGTCACTCGCTGTCGTTCATGTCTGATGTGCTTGTGGTTCTCTGCGTAGGCGCCGCGATGCGCAAGCACGCTGATACCAACCGCATGCCCGATCACGTTCATGTTGAAGACGTTCTGGATGTTGCGCAGCCTGCCAATAATCTCAGGGTGACCGAAACCGAAACCGACGCGAATGCCGGCGGCGGCATAGCTCTTCGAAAATGTTCTCAAGATCAGAAGGTTCGAATAACGGTTGATGAGGCGCAGCCCGTGATCGGGTGCAAAGTCGACGTAGGCCTCATCAAGGACGACCAGGCGATCCGATTGTGCCACGAGGCGTTCGATATTGCTTATCGAGAGGAATGTTCCGGTCGGATTGTTTGGATTGGCCACCAGAATGAACTTGGCGTCTTTTGCCGGACCGGAAAGCAATTGCTCCATTGGCAGCGAATGAGTTTGACATCCGATCTCGAGAAACTCAGCACCATGCAACATGGCAAGTTTGCGGTTGAACGAAAACCCTGGCGATATCATCGCCACCTTGTCGCCAGGGGCGAGGAAAGCTCTGTAGATGAGTCCGAGCAGTTCAGACGACCCGTTGCCTGCGATGACCTGATCCGTGGATACCGCATAGGTATTGGACGCTGCTTCCCTCAAGCTGATGTTATCGTCGTCCGGATACAGATACTGGCGATTGAGGGCCGCCACTGCACTTTGCATTATGATTGGCGGCAACGGAAACGGGTTCTCATTCGTATTCAGCTTGACAAAACTTTCGTCCGGCGCTGGTCCGTTGGACGGCAGAGCATCTAACTGTCGCGTCCCTTGCGGAAGAGACGAAAGCACAGCTTGCAGTTTTGCATCGGACATATTTTATCTCCGTTTCAGTCGCACAGGGGCATCCGTATGAGCTCGCAACGAGAGCAACATGGCGGACGGATTGACGATGGCAGCGTCGCCTTTCACAAGATGGTCGCAACGCCGGCTGCCACGGGAATTCGGCCAGGCTGTCCTCGGTCGGATCGACTTGACGCGGACGCGGATCTGCATCCCTGCGCGGGCCAAGCCGCTAAGCGGTCTCAGCTAATCCGCCTGAGTCATGCTTTCACAGACGCTTGACCTCGATGCCGTATTTCCTCAGCACGTAGCCAATCTGGCGCGGGGTCAGTCCAAGCAGGCGCGCCGCCTTTGCCTGCACCCAGCCACATCTTTCCATGGCAGCAATGACGCGCTCGGCGTCGGTGGTCCTCGCGCCCAATGAGTGGGTTGCTCCGGCAGGCGGGACTGAGGTGGCGGCCGAACGAGCGGCCGCATCCGGCGGCGTGGCCGGATTCACTGCCTCTGGGAGGATTGGCGCTGGTTGCAGCGCGGCCTTGCCCGATCTGCTCTTCCGCAGCGCCTCGGCAAAGCATTGGTCGTGGGAGCACGCAAAGTCGTTTCTCCCGATTGATCGTCCCTCCGCCAGGATCGCTGTCCGGTGCACGCAATTTTCAAGCTCGCGAATGTTGCCGGGAAATTCACATTTCATCAGTACTTCAATCGCACGCGGATCGAAGGTCAGCGTACGGCCGTTCTCATCGTTGAAATTCTTGAGAAACTCAGCTGCGAGGAGCGGAATATCGCTGCGCCTTTGGCGTAACGCCGGCACCAGCAAGGGAACCACGTTGATGCGATAATATAGGTCGGCGCGGAACTCATTCCTTGCAACCGCCTCTTCAAGGTTCCTGTTCGTGGCGGCAATCACGCGAACGTCGACCTTGATGGTCTGGTTGCTGCCGACGCGCTCAAACTCCTGCTCCTGCAGCACGCGCAGTAGCTTTGCCTGGAAGGAGGCCGAGATCTCGCCGATCTCATCCAGAAACAACGTCCCCTTGTCGGCGAGCTCAAAGCGACCCTTGCGGGAATTGAACGCGCTTGTGAAGGCACCCTTCTCATGACCGAACAATTCGGATTCCAGGACTGTCTCTGGCAGCGCTGCACAATTGAGTTTGATGAAGGGCCGCTTGGCGCGCGGCGACAACTCGTGAATTGCCTTCGCGACCAGCTCCTTCCCGGTACCGGATTCGCCTCGCAACAGAACCGTGGTCTTTGCCTTAGCTACCACTGCGATCTTCTCGAGCAGCGCGCTTAGCGCCGGACTGTCGCCAATCATTCCCTTGACGTGAACCTTCTTGCGCTGCGGTGCAGGGTGCTTGACATCAGAGAATTGCGTTTGCAGCCGATCTTCCACCTCCGTCGGTCGTTCGCGGTCGCCCGCGGAGAAGCGGTGCAACTTGACTGTCTGTCCCACCATGTTGGCTATCATGGTGAGCAGCCGGACATCATAATCGAGCCGATACGTTGACCTGCTGTCCAAGGCGCGGTCGATAGTCAGCGTGCCTACGGCGTTCCCATCAACACGAATGGGAACGCCGATGAAGGACACGGTGTCGGAGGCCCCAAGCACCTCTATGTCAGCGGCAGTGAAGGCCGAATGCACCGCTATGTTCTCGGCGACGAGCGGCGTGTCCGTCGTCACAATCAGATCGATTGCCTTGCGCGGCAGGCGCATCCGGGAGCGCTCATCGCTGTTCTCGTCGCAGCCGGTGACTACGGTGATGTCCAGTACGCCCTCAGCGTCGAAGAGAGCGATGATGCCGTGCCGCATCTGCACAAACGAGGGCAGGAGATCGACGACCATGGCCAACGTGACTTCGAGCCGGGCGGGGTCGGTGAGTACTTTCGATATTTCGAAGATGCCGGTAAGCGCGTGCTCGTGCGATGGCACAAAAGGGACCGCGGTGTTCATCTCGGACTTTGGGTAAGCCCTTTTCGCATCCGGAAGCGAAATGCGGCACTCGCTGGCATTTTGTTCTGATTTGGGAATGTTGTGGTGCATATGATCCTCGATCTCGCGCCATGAAATGCATGCCGGCGGCATGTGCGCCCGCGACGTCGCGGGCAAGCGCGAAAATGCTCTGACGTGAACTCGTGCCACCGCCGTGTGGTCGAGTGCAAAGCGGGTCGACCCCTGACGCATCGCTTGGCTCTCCCTCCACGAAGCTTGGCCACGTTCTCGGCTTGCACGGGGGCAACCACACGTTGATTTTCAAAAGACTGGAGCGAGGCGGGATAGTCAATCGAGCTTTCTTTCATTCGTGAAAGGAAACCTCGCGGCCTATGATAGAATTCATCAGTTCTAATTTTTGTCGGCGATGTTGAACGACAGAAATACGGCGCCGGCGATGCGGTGCCCGAGCGGCTGACCGCGCCGAGTTGCCGGGCCGTGCCAGTCACCAGCGCCTGCGAACCAGGGGCGGGAGCGATAATCACTGCCGACGACACTGGTCGGTCGCGGCAACCGCCATTTCCTCGACATTGATGACACAGATAAGGCGGCGGCGTCGCGTGTGAAGGCGCGAAGGTGGCGGTCGAGCGCGGCTTTCTCGGCGGTGCTCGGAACTTCTGAACCGCATCGTCGCGGTCAGCACCAGCGGCGTCAATCCCTACGTCTCGACGTCGCTTTCAAGCTGTCGCTGCAGCGGGAGCGCGGCAAAGAACACGGCAATTCTGCGCCCTCGTGCCAGCGATGCGGCCCTTCCCAAAGTCGGCAAACCGAGGAGCCCGCCACGATGTGCAGCAAAACCGCAAGCCAGAGAGATCGACCGGCAATCTGCCGGAGAACATCAAGCGCGTGCTGGACGGCGGCCTTGTCATTCCCGTCTTGTGCCACCGCTCATCCCATCATTGGCGAGCCCAACGTCAGTTCAGGTCATGCGGATCCATTTGGCATGGGTATTGCGGCGGCCTTGGTGCAGCGTTCGACCGGAGCGCCGCGATAGGGAGAAGCCCGGGAGAAGTCACGCCACCTCGATCCGGTCAGGGAGAGAGAAACAGTGTCAGCTGCACAAGTCCGCGGCGCGAGTCCCGCGCCCCGCAAACCCTTCTATGCCAAGCTTTACGCGCAGGTGCTTGCCGCCATCGCCCTCGGCGTCGCAATTGGCTATTTCTATCCGGGGACCGGCGAGAGCCTGAAGCCGCTGGGTGATGCCTTCATCAAGCTGGTCAAGATGATCATCGCGCCTGTCATCTTCCTGACAATTGCGACCGGCATTGCCGGCATGAACGATCTTCACAAGGTCGGCCGGGTCGCCGGCAAGGCAATGGTCTATTTCCTCACCTTCTCGACGCTCGCGCTGATCGTCGGCCTCATCGTCGCCAATGTCGTCCAGCCTGGCGCCGGCCTCAACATCGATCCGGCCTCGCTCGATGTCCAGGCCGTGAATACCTATGCCGCAAAGGCCCACGAGCAGTCGGTCACCGGCTTCCTGATGAACATCATCCCGCCAACGATAGTCGGCGCCTTCGCGGAAGGCGACATCCTGCAGGTGCTGTTCTTCTCGGTTCTGTTCGGCATGGCGCTCGCGATGGCCGGAGAGACGGGCAAGCCTGTCGTTTCCTTCCTTCAGGCGCTCATCGCGCCTGTCTTCAAGCTCGTCGGCATTCTGATGAAAGCCGCGCCGATCGGCGCTTTCGGCGCAATGGCCTTCACCATCGGCAGATATGGCATCGGTTCGGTCGTCAACCTCGCGATGCTGGTCGCGACGTTCTATTTCACCGCCTTCCTCTTCGTGTTCGGGGTTCTCGGCGCGGTCTGCCGCTACAACGGCTTTTCGATCTGTTCTCTCATTCGCTACATCAAGGAAGAGCTGCTGCTTGTCCTCGCAACGTCCTCCTCGGAGGCCGCGCTCCCCTCGCTCATGCAGAAGATGGAGAAGGCGGGCGCCAGGCGTTCGGTTGTGGGTCTCGTCATCCCGGCCGGATATTCGTTCAATCTGGACGGCACGAATATCTACATGACCCTGGCGGCCCTCTTCATCGCGCAGGCGACGAACACGGATCTGTCAATCGGCGATCAGGTGCTGCTGCTGCTCGTTGCGATGCTTTCCTCCAAGGGCGCTGCAGGTGTAACAGGTGCGGGCTTCATCACCCTGGCTGCTACGCTCGCCGTAGTTCCGAGTGTTCCCGTTGCTGGGATGGCCCTGATACTCGGCATCGACCGCTTCATGTCCGAATGCCGGGCGTTGACGAATTGCGTTGGTAACGCAGTGGCATCCCTCGTCGTCGCCCGCTGGGAAGGAGAATTGGACCAAGCGCAGATGAAAGCCGCCTTCTGCGGTCATCAGCTTGCCGAGGCATCAAACCGGCTATCCTCCGCCGAGTAAGGGCGACGCACCGCGACCGGTTTCGCCAAGCTGGTCACATGACCTGAACGATCGACTCGCAGGCTCTAAACGGCGCCTCACGGACCATGTATCAGAAGCGCTAAATGTGTGAGTGCAAATCATCGCCGCCCTAAGCGAATGAACCTTCCGTTATACCCGGCCGGTCTACGTCTGGAGTAGTCCAATTCGCTGTCGATCATTCAGTATGCGGGCGTCTTCACTTTGCCCACCCGAAAGCATTGTCGAATCGCGCTAGGTGACAGAGAGCCAGCCTGCGTCAAAAACCAATCAGAATAGGACCCATGACCAAGCGCCCCACAATTACCGATCTCGCCCGCGAAGCCCGAGTCAGCGTAGCAACGGTCGATCGGGTTCTGAACGCCCGCCATCCGGTGCGCGAGGAGACCGCGCGGCGGGTCCACGACGCCGCCCACGCGATCGGCTATCATGCTGCCGGGCTCATCAAGCAGCGCTTGCGGCGAGACCTACCGTGCTACCGTCTGGGCTTCATCTTGAGAAAACCGGCCCAGCATTTCTACCAAGACTTTGCGCGCGAGGTCGAAGCGTCGGTCAATTTGGCCCAGTCCTTCCACGGCATTCCGCTCATCCAATTCGCCCCGTCACATATGCCGAGCGACCTAATCGCACCGCTCAAGGATTTGGGCGCACGCTGCCATGCGATCGCGATGGTGGCACCGGACCACCCAAAAATTACAGCAGCGGTTGAGGACCTCAAGGCCAAAGGCATTCCGGTTTTCTCGCTGCTTTCCGACTTCGCCGCCGGCGTGCGACAGGGCTATATCGGCCTCAATAACCGCAAGGTGGGGCGCACGGCCGCTTGGATGGTGTCCAAGGTCGCAAAACGGCCCGGCAAGGTGGCGGTGTTTGTCGGTAGCCATCGTTTCCAGGGGCACGAGCTCCGTGACGTCGGCTTTCGCTCCTATTGCCGTGAGAACGCGCCGACGTTCGAGGTGCTCGATCCGCTTGTGAACCTGGAGAAACGGCAGGTCACCTACGAGGCAACGCTTGATCTCATGCAGCGGGAACCCGAGCTCGTCGGCTTCTATGTCGCCGGGGGCGGCATGGAGGGCGCCATCTCCGCGGTCCGGGAAGAGGGTAAAAGTCGCGATCTCGTCGCGATCGTGAATGAAATCACGCCGGAATCTCGGGCGGCACTCGCTGATAACATCATCACGATGGCGGTCGCCACGCCAATGCGCCGGCTTTCCCAGGAGCTGATAACGCTGATGACGCGGGCTATCGAGACCGGCACTGCTGAAACACCAGGACAGACATTTCTGCCGTTCGACATCCATCTGCCGGAAAATATATGAAACTGATGGCTTCTATCGTAAGCGGGGAGTTTCCTTTCATGAATGAGAGAAAGTTGATTGATTATCCCATCCACGCGGGGTAGCCGCACCCCACAGGCCTCAGCCGCGGCCCAGGATGAAGCGCCGATTGGGTGAACGGATCGGCCGCGCGTTCAGCCCGAAGCGCGAGGTAAATTGCCTACATCCGCAGCGTCGACCTCGACCGGCTTCATTGCCAACATCTCGACGTTGTCGGTGCAGGGCGGTGTCGTCAAGGATGCCTCACGCCAGTAGCCGAGCGAGGCCGGCACAGTCCATTGGTATCGACCTCGTCGACCGCCATCTCCTCGCCTGGCCGCGTGAAAAGCCGCGGCATGGCCGGCAAAGTTGGCATTTGAGTGGGGCTAAACACCTTCTGGGACTTCGCACGCGAAATCGGAGGCGGCAGTCAATTCAGTACCAACCCGGACATGTGTTCTGCTCGTTCCTGGCCCTCGTACTCAGCAAGGAACTGCGCCGCTCTGCCGGGCCAAAGGCCTGACGCCCGAATGGCAACCGTTCCTACGCGATCGCGACCGCCTCCAGGAAGCCACCATCGAAAAGAATGCTCGCGTCGTCACCACCACGTCACGGCCAAAGTGGGCAACGTTTTGAAGGCAGCTGGCATCGCTCTGCCACACAACCTCGACGAACAACTCGCCTGAGATCACCCCCAAAACATAGTGGTAACACGCGCCGGAGCGCGCCTAACATGCTGATTAATGACATATTCTTGCGGGCGGTGTTTAAACTGCAAGGTCGGATGGTCGTGCCCGAGACGCTCAATAGCTTTCAAGCAAAGGCGCCAGGCGAGATGCCTCCTGCAACATCATTTCCCGCATCCACAGGCTTGCCGGATCAGTGTTGTGAAGCGCAGGCCATTGGACGGCCTCCGTGAATGCGGGATGAGGAAGTGGCGGCGGAAGTCCGACAATCCGCAGGGGTGTTGTTTTTGCGAAATGCTGCGCCAGCCGTAAGGGCATGGTCCCGATGCGGTTGGTGCCTGATAGGACCGGCGCGATCAGGCTAAAGCCCTGTACGACGACCTCGATACGTCTCTCGAACCCGTGCTCGAGCAAATACCATTCCTCCATGGTGGGCTGCCGGGTGTGCCTGAATTTGAGCACGACATGCCCCATCGACAAGTATCGCTCGAATGTAAGTGGCTCTGACAGCTGCTTGTTCGTGCCGCAGCCTACGCATACGAGCATATCTTCGAACAGGGCTGCGCGAGGATGTTTCGACATGAACACTTCCGGCATAATCAGAAAATCAACGTCGCCGCGCCGGAGAAGCTCCTCGGGGTCGTCGCAAATAGGCAGACATTCGAAGCGGACGGCGGGAGCTTCCCGCGCAGTACGCTCTACGATCCTCTTAAAAAGCACGAGCGTGAGGTAATCGGAAAGCATGATTCGGAAGAGACGATCCGATTGGGCTGGGTTAAAGGCGTCGGAGGAAATAATCGATAGCTGGATGTGCAGCAATGCGTCCCGGACTGCTGGGGCAAGCCCCTCCGCGCGCGGTGTCAAAATGAGCTCGCGGCCGTTCATCGTAAATAGCTCATTGCTGAAGTAGGCGCGTAACCGAGCGACGGCGGCGCTCATGGCCGGCTGGCTCAGATTAATACTGTTGGCCGCGGCAGTGACTTTACGCTCCCTGATCAGAGCGTCCAGCACAACGAGGAGATTCAGATCCAGCCCCTTAAACCGCATATCCTGATCTATCCAGCGTGTGGATGGGCATCATCTAAACAATCAATTTTACGAATTTACGAACCATGCATTAGAGGAACGTAAATGACCGACGTCAAGCTCAAATCGACGGCGCCGCCACACGGGCGGGAACATCGAGAGAGCTCATTGGCGAGCCCCACCGGCTGGCTCACCGTCGCTAACGACAACGGTTGAGTGCAGCCAACAACGCCGCCGCTTTGGCCGGGTAATGCGGCCCGCAAGAAACCATTTTGAAGAGAGGTCCTGAATGCGCCCTCAGGTGCAGTGGAAATTGTGCTGGGAAAACGAGTTGCAGCTCTCGGACCACGTCGAGCTCGCCCAGTTCTTTCGTAATACCTACGGGCCGACTGGGGCGTCCAACGCAGAACCGTTCGAAGGTAGTCGAAGCTGGGCCGGAGCCAGGCCTGAACTCCGCGCAATCGCCTATGATTCGAGCGGTGTAGCGGCTCACATGGGCATACTGCGCCGTTTCATCAAGGTTGACGCGGTCGATCTGTTGGTGGCTGAGCTGGGCCTGTACGGGGTACGTCCGGATCTTGAGGGTCTCGGAATCGCCCATTCAATCCATGTCATGCTTCCAATACTGCAGGAGCTTGGCGTTCCATTCGCTTTCGGAACCGTCCGGGACGCGCTGCGGAATCATGTTGAGAGGTTCGCGCGGCGATACAGCCCTTTGGCCGTTTTGTCGGGAATTCGCGTGCGCTCCACCCGACCAGAGGCGCGCCTCGACCTGCCGCCCACACGCATCGATGACGCACTCACCATTGTTCTGCCAGTTGGACGGCCGATCAGCGAATGGCCCACGGGCACGATGATCGATCGGAACGGACCAGAGCTATGAGCCGTCCCGATTGCTTGTACGAAGTGCGCCGTGAGTGCTCTGACGGCACCGGCCGTCGCAGCGTTTATCTGACGTTTGACGACGGTCCCAATCCACTTTTCACACCGGAGATTCTCGATGTGTTGGCAGAGCAGCGGGTGCCGGCGACTTTCTTCGTCATCGGCGCCTACGCCTTAGAGCACCCGGATCTAATCCAACGAATGTTTGCAGAAGGGCACGAGCTAGGCAACCACACGATGACTCATCCGGATCTGTACAAATGCGGCTTCGGCGAAGTGCAACGTGAGATTTTTGAAGCGAACGGCGCCATCATGAGGGCGTGCCCTCAGGCCTCGGTGCGCTATATTCGCGCGCCCTACGGCGCCTGGAGCGAAGAAATCTTCACAGCGTCACAGATCGCCGGGCTGACGGCCCTCCATTGGTCCGTCGACCCTCGAGATTGGTCTCGCCCTGGGGTCGACGCGATTATCGATACCGTGCTCGCCTCTGTCCGGCCGGGCGCAATCGTACTCTTGCACGACGGATGCCCTCCCGGCGAGTTGAGCCAGGGCGCTCACGCCGGTCTGCGCGACCAGACGGTCACGGCGCTGTCCCGTCTGATTCCAGCACTTCATGAGCGCGGATTTGTAATCCGCTCACTTCCTCAACATCACTGAACAAACGAGATCCCATGACTCTTCTTGGTACAACCAGCACTGTGGCCATTTCGCTTTATGCACTGCTCTCGACTGCTTATAAGAGCATGCAGGGGATTTATGCTCTGCCGACAAACGACTCATCGGCGTTGGAGGATCTCGTCGGCTCCGATCAACTGCCCAGCGTGGATGTCATCGTCCCCTGCTTCAACGAGGATCCGCGCACGCTTTCAGAGTGCCTGGCGTCCATTGCAGACCAAGAATACGCCGGAAGACTTCGGGTCTATGTGGTTGATGACGGTTCTGGAAATCGCGAAGCCGTAGGAACTGTCCACGAAACCTACGCGCGCGACCCTAGGTTCGACATCATTTTGCTTCCCGAGAATGTTGGAAAGCGCAAGGCGCAGATCGCCGCGATACGCCGCTCATCCGGGGATTTGGTGCTTAACGTTGATTCAGACACGATACTCGCGTCCGACGTCATCACCAAGCTTGTACCGAAGATGCGAGATCCAGCGGTCGGCGCAGTCATGGGTCAGTTGATTGCCAGTAACCGGAGCGAGAGCTGGCTGACAAGGCTGATAGACATGGAGTACTGGCTGGCTTGCAACGAGGAGCGCGCGGCACAGGCTCGCTTCGGTGCCGTTATGTGCTGTTGCGGCCCATGTGCCATGTACCGCCGGTCTGCGCTCCTTTTGTTACTGGACCAGTACGAGTCGCAATTTTTTCGGGGCAAGCCAAGCGACTTCGGGGAGGATCGCCATCTCACTATCCTCATGCTGAAAGCAGGCTTTCGAACCGAGTACGTTCCGGGCGCCATCGCGGCCACAGTCGTTCCGAACAGACTCGGACCGTATCTGCGCCAACAACTCCGTTGGGCACGAAGCACATTCCGGGACACGCTGCTTGGGCTGCGCTTGCTGCCCGGCCTCAATAGCTATCTCACGTTGGACGTGGTCGGACAGAATCTCGGGCCGCTACTCCTCGCCCTATCGGTACTAACGGGCCTCGCACATTTCGCACTGACAGGCACTGTGCCTTGGTGGACAGGACTGATGATTGTGTCCATGACCATGCTCCGATGCAGCGTGGTAGCATTTCGTGCTCGACAGTTTCGATTTCTGGGCTTTTCCCTGCACACGTTCATCAACATCTTTCTCTTACTTCCCTTGAAGGCCTACGCGCTGTGTACATTGAGCAATAGCGATTGGCTGTCGCGAAGCTCTGCTGTCCCTACATCGAACACTGGGGGAAAACAGGCCCCCACCCAAACTCCGATCACTGGATCAAGCAGGGCAGAATTCTCACCGCATGCGGCTCCGCTTCGCAGGCTCAATCTTGCGCGGATTCTTCGGGATTAGCGCTGTCGAGCAACATCTGCGGCGACGAGTGATCGCTAATTACCTAGGTGGACGAGAGGTGGACGAGTTTGACCCAGAACATGAATCATCAGTTGCTCGATCGGGAATTGGCCGCAGACGATCCGTGGCGCCTCGACGGCAATCCGTTCGAGCGGGAGCGCCACACGCAAATGCTCCAGCTGGCGCTTGCCCAAGGCTCCATTACAAATGCCCTCGAAGTCGGGTGCGCTGCCGGCGCATTCACGGAAAAATTAGCTCCCAACTGCCAAGGGCTCACCGTCATCGATGTCGTGGCGCAAGCGATTGCTCGAGCACGTCAACGGATAAAGGAGCCGTCGCGCATCAACTGGATAGTCTCCGATGTTCAACAGTTTTCGACCGACGAGTTGTTTGACCTGATCGTTGTGGCGGAGGTCCTATACTACCTCGAAGACATAGCCGAGATGCGCGCGGCCGTCAAAAACCTGGTGCGGGTGCTTGCGCCAGGCGGGCATCTGATCTTCGGATCGGCAAGGGATGCTAATTGCCGTCGCTGGGGTCACGCCGCTGGTGCTGAGCCGGTCATCGCCATGCTGAACGAAACGTTGATCGAGGTAGAGCGTCTTGAGTGTCGGGGCGAGTCGGTCAACGAAGACTGCTTGCTCGTCCGTTTCCGGAACCCGCTTTCCGCTTCCTGATCAATCGAATCTATCGCCGTTAACGTGGAGACACTATGCGCATCTCTGGTACCAAGCTGACCCATGATGGGGCGATCGCCCTTGTCGAGGATGGACGGCTCGTCTTCTGCGTTGAGCAGGAAAAGCGGCACAACAATCCGCGTTATCAAACCATCGATAATCTCGACGTAATTGTCGCCGCTTTGGCGGAACAGGGGCTAAATCCTTGTGATGTCGATCAGTTCGTTATCGACGGCTGGGATGGCGAAGACGAGTCACAGTTTCAGGTCCGGCAGGCAACCAAGCAACCGCCAGTCTTGGCGTCCCTCTCGGTAAAATGAACCCATGTCCATGGTAGCGATCGATCTTACTGACGTAAGCAAAACTTATGACAAGCTCGTTGTCGACAGACTGTCGTTCCGCGTTGCGGCGGGGGAATGCTTCGGGCTCTTGGGACCGAACGGTGCGGGCAAAAGTACGATTGCGCGTATGGTCCTCGGCATGACATCGCCTGATGCGGGGAAGATTACTGTGCTCGGCGCTCCAGTGCCGGCGCGCGCGCGTTTGGCACGTATGCGCATCGGCGTGGTCCCGCAGTTCGACAATCTTGATACCGCGTTCACTGTACGCGAGAACCTGTTGGTGTTCGGGCGCTACTTCCGGATGAGCAGACGCCAGATCGAAGCGGTCATACCGTCGCTGCTTGAGTTCGCCCGCCTCGAGAACAAAGCGGATGCGCGCGTCGCCGAACTGTCCGGCGGCATGAAGCGGCGCCTGACGCTCGCGCGTGCGCTGATCAATGACCCGCACTTGCTGGTGATGGACGAGCCGACCACCGGCCTCGATCCGCAGGCCCGCCACCTGATCTGGGAACGGCTGCGATCGCTGCTGGCGCGGGGCAAGACTATTCTTTTGACTACCCATTTCATGGAAGAGGCCGAGCGGCTGTGCGATCGGCTGTGCGTTATGGAGGAGGGGCGCAAGATCGCCGAAGGCCGCCCGTCCGCACTCATTGACGAGCAGATCGGCTGTGACGTGGTCGAGGTCTACGGCGGCAATCCGCATGAACTGGGTGCGCTGATCCGGCCGTACGCACAGCGCATCGAGGTGAGCGGTGAGACGCTTTTTTGCTATGCACCCGATCCGGAGCAGGTGCTGGTGCAGCTACGCGGGCGCGCCGGTCTGCGCCTTCTGCAGCGTCCCCCCAATCTCGAGGATGTGTTCTTGCGGCTAACCGGGCGCGAGATGGAGGACTGAACAATGGGCGAACGTTATGCGGCGGCCATGCCCGCCAATGCGTGGAATTGGGTCGCGGTTTGGCGCCGCAACTATCTTGGATGGAAGAAAATCGGGCTTGCATCGGTTCTCGGCAACCTCGCCGATCCGATGATCTATCTGTTCGGTCTCGGCTTTGGCATCGGAACAATGATAGGTCCTGTTGAGGGCACTTCGTACATTGCGTTTCTCGCGGCTGGCATGGTTGCCACAAGCGCGATGGCATCGGCGACTGCTGAAACGGTTTACGGGAGTTTCGGCCGCATGGACAACCAGCGCACCTGGGAAGGAATGCTATGCACTCAGCTGACGCTCGGCGATATCTTACTCGGCGAATTGGCGTGGGCAGCCACCAAGGCCCTGATGGCGGGCACAGCAATCACTATTGTTGCCACCACGCTCGGCTACACATCGTGGCCATCCATCCTCTGCTTGCTGCCAGTCATCGCTCTCAGTGGCCTCGCCTTCGCGAGTCTAGCGATGGTCGTCACGGCGCTTGCGCCCAGTTATGAATATTTCATATTTTATAATACGCTTGTTGTAACACCCATGCTGTTCCTTTGCGGCGCGATGTTTCCGGTCAACCAATTGCCCGGCGCTTTTCAGGACGTCGCCTCCTTGTTGCCGCTCGCACATGCAATTGACCTCATTCGTCCGGCGATGCTTGGCCGTCCGGCCGGCAGCATGGGCCTGCATATCGGCGCGCTTTGCATATACACGGTTTTGCCGTTCTTCCTATCGGTTGCTCTATTTCGTCGTCGGCTGATGCGTTGACGCTACTTACCATTCGTAAAATTGATTCTTTGGGCGATACCCATCCACGCGTCGGATAGGTCAATACATGCGTTTTAAGGGACTCGATCTAAATCTCCTGGTTGTGCTGGACGCTTTGATCAGGGAGCGTAAAGTCACCGCCGCGGCCCGCAGTATTAACCTGAGTCAGCCGGCCATGAGCGCCGCCGTCGGTCGGTTACGCGCCTATTTCAGCGATGAGCTATTTACGATGAACGGCCGCGAACTCATTTTGACACCGCGCGCGGAGGGGCTCGCCACAGCAGTCCGGGAGGCATTGCTGCACATCCAGCTGTCGATTATTTCCTGGGACGCCTTTAACCCGGCCCGATCGGATCGTCGCTTCCGCATCATCCTTTCCGATTACCTCACGCTCGTATTTTTTAAGAAGATCGTAAAGCGTGCTGCGCGGGAAGCTCCCGCCGTCCGCTTCGAATGTCTGCTTATTTCCGACGACCCCGAGGAGCTTCTCCGGCGCGGCGACGTTGATTTTCTGATTATGCCCGAAGTGTTTATGTCGAAACATCCTCGCGCAGCCCTGTTCGAAGATATGCTCGTATGCGTAGGCTGCGGCACGAACAAGCAGCTGTCAGAGCCACTTACATTCGACCGATACTTGTCGATGGGGCAGGTTGTGCTTAAATTCGGGGACACCCGGCAGCCCTCCATCGAGGAATGGTATTTGCTCGAGAACGGTTTCGAGAGACGTATCGAGGTCGTCGTACAGGGCTTTAGCATGATCCCGCCCCTTCTATCAGGCACCAACCGCATCGGGACAATGCCCTTACGGCTGGCGCAGCATTTCGCAAAATTAACACCCCTGCGGATTGTCGAACTTCCGCCGCCACTTCCTGCCGCATTCACGGAGGCCGTCCAATGGCCTGCGCTTCACAATAATGATCCGGCAAGCCTATGGATGCGGGAAATGATGTTGCAGGAGGCATCTCGTATGATTACCCCGCCTAAGAGCACCGGACGTCTCAGTTGTCGGCCGACGACCCCTCGGTTATGAGAGGAGGCATGGATGGCGATTGGGATTGGGCGATTCCTGCATTGTCGAGAACGATGCAGGGAGAGCAGATCCTTCAGCCTGAAGAGGTGGCAGCGATGCTGCCGCTGAATGAGCTTGGCTGGGGAACCGACGGGCGAACGAATTCGGGTGCGCTCGCAACACGGTGCCTCGGTATCTAAGCGAGGGCGGGACTGTTCCGTTTCGCAAGCCTGTGCGGCCGACCGCGTTTGACGGACTGGACGATTGGCTGCGGGAGCGCTTCTTCCCCCATGGCTCGGGCTGGATGACGATCTCGACCCGCTCCAGATGCGCCGGGAACGCCTTGCGCGGTCGCGCAGCACGTCGCGGCTCGCCTGTCGGTCTTGCGGCCTCGAGCTCGGACTCAATCGCGCCGAGCCCGGTCTGGATTTCGAAGGCGAAGGCCTGCTAGGCACGTTCGAGCTTCTCGGAGCTGCGACCGAAGCGGCGCGCTCCAGCTGCTTGACGATCCCATGAAGGTCGGCGATCCTCACCTGGGCACGCTCGTTGAGTGTCGCCATCCGGACGATCTCGGCCTTGAGTGTTTCGCTCCGGAGTTGTTGCAGTTCGGCCTTCTCCGCCGCCATGGCGACGAACATCGCCTTGAGCGTATCGATTTCGTGGGGACGGGCCGAAGCGCTTCTCATCATGACGCCGACAGAAGCTTATTGTGCACGGCCTGAAGCCCGCCTTTTGCGCCTGAGTCACTTCGCCACCGCCTTCCGGCCGGACGCCGTCGCCGTTCGGCTCGAACGCGTGTCCAGTCCATGCCTTCGACGAGCGCCATCAGTTTCGGCGCGGCAAGCCGATCACGCCGTTCTCCGCCAGCGGAACTTGTCCTCGTCCAGCGCTCACGGTGCGGGTATGCCGGCGTCGAGCAAACAGAGAGAAGTTTGGGGCCCAACCAGGACGGCCCCGTTACGAAGTTCGTCCTAGTCCCGGTTGAGTGTCGAATCTTCATCGATTGCTTGGGCGACCAGCGTCCCCGCCGCCAGCGAGCCCGCAACTGCTCAGCAGAAGGGCGAAGTGAACGTGAATGCATCCATTTCGTAAATGTGTGTCTATCCAAGCAATCGATTTCTCTAATTATCCGATGAGCAATATGAACGCGTCAGGCAGGGTGCATCATTAGGAGTATTTTCGATGGCAAAGATTATCGAGGGTGGCCCGGGTGCCGAAACACTCATCGGCACCGAGCTTGACGATTGGATGGAGGGTTTCCAGGGCGGTGACTGGATTGACGGTCGTGGCGGCAACGACGAGATCTCGGGTGGCCCGGACAGTGACCGACTCATCGGCGGCAAGGGTAACGACCGCATCTTCGGCGGAGATGGCTGGGACGATCTCTCCGGCGACAACGGCCGCTTCAACCCGCGCGTCTCCGGTGAGGACAATGACAGGCTCAGCGGCGGTCCCGGCCAGGATGTCCTCTACGTGGGTGACGGCCAGGACACGTTGACCGGGGGCACCGACAGTGACACGTTCGTGTTCCAGTTCCACAATCCGGTGCCTGGGGTTGTCGGGTCGAAGTCGGACATTACCACTATCACCGATTTCAACCCGGCGGAGGACAAGTTCGCCTTCGATGCGGTGGGCCTCTACAATGACGGTTTTGGCGCGAACTTCGTCAACAACGCCAGCATACAGTCCGGCTACCCGGTGAGCAGCTTCTACAGTGGTGCGGCCTCAGGTGCGAACGGCGAACACGTCGTGGTAATCACTGGCGAATCTTTCAACTCTGCTTCTGAAGCCGCGAGTGCGATCTCCGGCGAGCACGCCGGCGACATCATTGTCTACCAAAGCAGCTACACCGACAGAGTCGCAACTCTGGCCTATGTCACCGCCGACAACAACGCGCATGAATTCGTCCACCTGGGCGGTGTGGTCACCGTGGCCGACCTAGGCCTGACCGCGTCGGACTTCACCTTCGTTTGATCCAGAAAACCCATACGGAACAGCGCCCCGCCCCCCGGGGGCGGGCGCTTCCGTTTCCGCTACTTGCGATGGGCCGGGGCGCCCGGGAGCAGTCGCAGCGTGTACAGCTTGACGAAGCCCTGCACGTCGCGCTGGTCGTACACCGAAATCTCCCTGAAGGCGTGGAGGCGGAAGCCTGTTCGGGCCCTTGCGGCCGGCCACGATGACGTTGCCCTTCCAAACCTTCAGCCGGACGGTGTTGTTGTTGACCCGCTCCATTAGATGCCAAACCAAACACATTCGGCGGGAGCACTGATCCTGAATCAGCGAGCGGATGCAGTCGGTTGCCGCTCGGGGAGCAATATAGGGAGCTGGGTCGCCAGATCCTCACGGAGACCTACGTGAGTAACCATTCCTTGAAGGATTCAGCTTTGAGACCTTTCCCTCTGACTTCCGCTATTTGGGGAATTCTGTTGATCAGCGGCGTGGTCAACGTGCTTGCGCTGATCTCGCCGCTGTTCATGCTTCAGGTCTACGACCGCGTTCTGGCAAGTGGCAGCGTATCGACGCTAGTGGGGCTCGTCGTGCTTGCTGCAGGGCTTTATGCGTTCCAATGCCTGCTCGACGTTTTGCGCGCCCGCGTGCTGCTGCGGATTGGCGAGCGTTTCGATGAACAGTTTTCCGGACGCGTTCACGATGCGATCGTTCGCCTTCCGCTTTTAACGCGCATGCCGGGCGACGGCTTGCAGCCGCTACGCGATCTCGACAATGTTCGCGGATTCTTAGGTGGAAACGGCCCGACAGCGTTCTTCGATCTGCCATGGATGCTGCTTTATCTTGGCATTTGCTTCCTCTTTCATTTCTGGATCGGCATGACGGCACTTATCGGGGCGATCGGTCTCACATCTCTGACACTCCTTACCAACACTCTCTCGCAAGGGCCGATACGCGATACCATTGACCACAACATGGTACGCAATGGTCTACTGGAAGCAGCGCGCCGCAATGCCGAGGTCGTGCAAGCTCTCGGTCTCGCAAAGCGGATCGCTGCCCGATGGCACAAGGCCAATGCCAAGTATCTGGCCGCCAACCGGAAAGTCGGGGACGTGGCAGGTGGGCTGGGTGGCATTTCAAAGTCGCTGCGCGTGCTGCTGCAATCGGCCATTCTTGCCGTCGGCGCGTACCTTGTCATCAGGCAGGAGACTACGGCCGGGGTCATGATTGCCAGTTCGATCACGATGGGGCGTGCGCTGGCTCCGGTCGATCTGGCCATTTCAAGCTGGAAACCCTTCCTCATGGCGCGCCAGGGTTGGGCGCGGCTGGAGGACCTCTTGGGAAAGGTTCCTGAAACCGCTCCTGTTATGCCAATGCCTGCACCTGAACGCGAACTCCGCCTCGAAGGCGTGACAATCGTTCCGCCCGGCGAAAGGAAGCCGACCGTGACCGGCCTTGCGTTTGCCGTTCAGGCGGGAAGCGCACTCGGGATCATCGGTGCATCGGGTTCGGGCAAGTCGACACTCTCGCGCGCCATCGTCGGCGCATGGGCGCCGGTCGCCGGAAAGGTTCGCATCGACAGCGCAAGCCTCGATCAATGGGACCGGGAAGCGCTAGGCCGTCATATCGGCTATTTGCCGCAAGGTGTTGAACTATTCGACGGCACCATTGCCGAAAACATCGCTCGTTTTGAAGATAATCCTGACCCTGAGGCTATTGTCACCGCGGCGAAAGCAGCGGGCACGCACGAACTGATCCTCCGATTTGAGCACGGCTACGAAACTCCGATTGGTGAGGCCGGATCGGCACTTTCCGCCGGGCAGCGCCAGCGTATCGGTCTTGCCCGTGCTCTTTATCGAGACCCTTTCCTTGTTGTGCTGGATGAACCCAATGCCAATCTCGATGCGGAAGGCGAGGCTGCGGTTGTCAAGGCGATCGCCTCGGTGCGCGAGCGCAAGGGCATTGCGGTTGTCGTTGCCCATCGGCCGAGCGCCATCCGCGCCGTGGATTTGGTGTTGGTGATGGAAGGTGGACGGCAGCGAGCATTCGGTGCGCGTGATGAGGCGCTTTCCAAAGTCCTTAAGGGGGCAGCGATGGCATCAGGCGCTGGGGTCAAGGCCATCGAGTCTACACAGGATAACGAGCGCGCTGACATGGAGGATCCCGGTGTCCGGCATTCATCAGAACAATGACGTTTCCAGGTCCATTCGCCGGCACCTGGTGGCGGGCCTGCTGGCGAGCGTGATCTTTGTGGGAGGAGCCGGAGCCTGGGCGGCCTTCACGAATCTCTCCGGCGCGGTTGTCGCGTCCGGACACTTTGTCGTCGATTCCTATGTGAAGAAGGTGCAGCACCCGACCGGCGGGGTGGTGGGAGAAATCCTGGTGAGCGAAGGTGATAAAGTAAAAGCCGGCGACATCCTCATGCGGCTCGACGCCACCCAGACGCGCGCCACTCTCGCTGTAGTCACCAAGCGGCTCGATGAGCTGGCCGCCAACCTGGCACGACTCGAAGCTGAGCGTGACGATCTGGCGGAGATCGCCTTCCCGAACTGGCTGCTCGCCCGCAGAGATGTTCCGGACGTAGCTTCGGCAGTACATGGCGAGACGCGGCTGTTCGAATTCCGCAGACAATCCCGCGACGGAAGGCAGGCGCAGCTAGCGGAACGCATCACTCAATATGAGCACGAGATCGAGGGGCTCAAGGCGCAGGCAATCGCTTGTGAGAAAAGCACCGAGATCCTCCAAAAGGAAATTGCTGCCCTGAGTGGGCTGCGCGACCAAGGCATTGTCTCGGACCAACGCTTGAACAGTCTGAAGACGCAGGTTGCCACTTTCGGCGGCGAACGCGGTGAGAAGATTGCACATCAGGCACAGACGGCAGCCCGCATAGCCGAAACGCGCCTGCAGATCCTGCAGATCGATCCGGATTTCAAGACGGAAGTCGGCCAGGAGCTCAGAGAGGTTCAGGCGCAGGTTGGGGAGTATGTTGAGCGCAAGGTGGCGGCTGAACAGGAACTGCGACGGATCGATATTGTCGCGCCGCAGTCAGGCGCCATTCAACAACTCGCAGTTCATACGGTCGGAGGAGTGATCACGCCCGCCGATCCGATTATGCTAATCGTGCCGGAAGGCGACGATCTTGCGCTTGAAGCACGAATCACCCCGAAGGACATCGACCAAATCCAGCTTGGTCACAAGGCCGTGCTGCGGATGTCAGCCTTCAATCTGAGGACCACGCCGGTATTGAACGGATATGTCAGCCGGATCGCAGCCGATCTGGCGACGGACGAAAAAAACGGCGTTTCGTATTACCTGGTGCGTCTGTCGGTTCCGCATGCGGAACTGACGAAGCTCAAGGACCTGACGCTCGTGCCCGGCATGCCGGCCGAAGCGATGATCCAGACGGGCGAGCGTACGGCGCTTTCTTATTTTGTGAAGCCGCTGTCGGACCAAATCAGTCGCGCATTCCATGAGGAATGAAAGTAACCACAGAAACATTTTGTTGGTATTCTTGTTGGTTGTTACGCATGCATGAGAGTCATAACCGTCTGAAACCACAGCCATGATTCCGCCTCTGACTCAGATTCGTGGTTCCACGGTCATTTTGCCCTTCCAAGTCGCCGACCATTCAGTTCTTGGCCTCGAGCGCATTAAGATACCCATCATCGTACACAAAGGCTGGAAAAGAATCCGGTGTCTTGAGCGATCCTGAGGTCTGGAGACCTAGGGTGAGCCTGCAAGCACAGGGCTAGGACATGATTGAGCGTCTGCAATATTCGGACAGGTACATAGGAAGACAGGCAGGCGTCAAAAACGCGCTTTCAACGCGCTAAACCGATGCTACGCACCCCGAGCGTCTTGCCGCCCTCGCTCCCGCCGGTAGGAATCAATCGCGAGCAGGCTGCGACGTTCATCGGCGTAAGCTCAACGACCTTTGATGAAATGGTCCAGGACGGCCGGATGCCCCAGCCACGAATGCCGAGCAAGGGGCGCATTGTTTGGGACGTCGAGGAACTTGTATTGGCCTTTCGAAAGCTCCCTCACCGCCAAATCGGAGGAGCACCAAAGCTTGACGAAGATTCGCCGCCACTAGACAATCCTTGGGATCGAAAACCACGAACATGACGGATGAGCCCGTGAAAATCGATCTTAAGGGCGTAGTGAAGGACACTGATCGCCACGGCAATGATCGGTACTATTTTCGCGCACCGGGTCGGAAGAAGGTCCGGCTCCGTGAACCGACCGGCAGCGACGAGTTCCTCGAGGAACTGCGGTGCGCGCGCGCCGAGGTCACTTATGTTCGGCCCGGCACTCTTCCCGAGATTTGCCGGCGCCTCCCCAAGCCTTCCGAGCCAGCGAAGAAAGGCACGTTGCTGTGGCTTTGCCAGGAGTATTACCGTCGGGGCGGCACGGAAATCACCCAAGACACTATGGCGCGCCGACGAGCAATTCTGGAGCGCGTATGCGAATTACCTCATCCCCTCGAAGGTGACCCGGATCCTCAGTATCCCACCAAGGGATCTCTGCCATTCGCCGGTATGAAACGGTCTCATGTTAAGGAGATCAGGGACACCAGGCTCGACGCCCTTGGCGCGGCAAACAATATCGTAAAAGCCATCAGCGCGATGTTTGAGTGGGCAAAGGACACAGAGATTCCGGGCGTCGACTCCAATCCCGCCCGCGGCATCAGACGGCTAAAGAGCGGCGACGGCTGGCACCCATGGGACGTGTCGGAGATCGTTCAATATGAGAAGCGGCATCCGCTGGGTACCGCAGCCAGACGTGCGCTCTCGATCTTCATGTTTACTGGCCTGCGGTTGTCCGACGTCGCGATCTTCGGTCGACAGCACATCACGCTCGTCTACAACGAGGAGACCGAGCAGTGGGAGAAGTGGATCAGAATTAAGCCTGGGAAGACCAGTCGTAACAAGGATGCGGTGTTGGTGGAGCTCCCGCTTCTGCCCGAACTAGAGGCGGAACTTGAGCACACGCCCTCCGACCAGATGACCTTCCTGGTCAATGAGTATGGTCGCCCGTTCTCGGAGAACGGTCTGGGCAACAAGATGCGCCAGTGGTGTGATCAAGCTGAGCTGCCGCACTGCAGTGCTCATGGAATTCGCAAGGCCGGCGCGACGATCGCCGCTGAGAACGGCGCGACGCACGAGCAGCTGAAGGCGATATATGGGTGGACTACGTACCAGCAGCCCGACCACTACATCAAGAAAGCGCGTCGCCGGAAGGTAGCGAGAGCGGCGAAATACCTGCTGGTTATCGATCGAAAAGAGAACAAAATTGTCCCACTTCCTGAGGGGGTTGAAAGAGGTGGGACAAAAATGGCCAAAAAATCCAATTAAATCAACGGCCACAAAAGCCAATGGTGGGCCCGGAGGGACTCGAACCCCCAACCAAGCGGTTATGAGCCGCCGGCTCTAACCATTGAGCTACAGGCCCCACGGCGCTGGATTAGTGTTTTTCCCTGAACCGCACAAGGCTTTCCGAGGGCTTTCCGAGCAGGCGTTCCAAGGAGCTGGCAGAGATCGCCCAAATCAGCCCATATTGATAACCTATGCACGTCGCCCATTGGACACCGCCTACTCGGCTGTCTTGGGATCGCAGATCGAGGAGATTTTATGACCAGACGTATTTTGCCCCTGGCGATTGCCGCCGCAGTCGCATTTCCGGCGATCGCGGCCGCCGCCGATTCACCACCGCCGCCGCGTATCGTCGTCACCGGTGAAGGCGAGGCGGCGATAGCACCCGATCTGGCTCTGCTGACGCTCAGCGTCATGCGCGAAGCCAAGACGGCACGTGCAGCGCTCGATGCCAATAACGACGCCATGGCCGCGGTGATCGCTGCAATGAAATCATCCGGCATCAAGGAGCGCGACCTGCAGACCGCGGGCATCCAGATCAACCCGCGCTATAACTACACCAACAAGCCCGACGGCAGCCAGGAGGCCGAGCTTGTCGCCTATCAGGTGACCAACACGCTGTCGGTGCGCATCCGCGACATCGACAAGACCGGCGACATTCTCGACAAGGCGGTGTCGCTCGGCGTCAACCAGGGCGGCGGCATCTCCTTCTCCAATGACGATCCGGCGGCAGCCGTCACCGAGGCGCGCAAGAAGGCCGTCGCCAATGCCATGGCCAAGGCCAAGACGCTGGCCGAAGCGGCCGGCGTCGGCATCGGCCGGGTCCTGGAAATCACCGACCAGAATTTCGCACCACCGCCGATGCCGATCAACGCCAAGGCATTCGATGCCGCTGGCGCGTCGGTCCCGGTGCAAGCCGGCGAGAATTCCTATACCGCACAGGTGACGGTGACTTTCGAATTGAAATGATCATCGCTTGCACATGCAAAACCCCGGAGGATCGATCCTCCGGGGTTTTTGAGCCGCGCTTTCCGTCCTGGCGGAAAGGGCTCCGCTACTCTACCGGCTGCAAGTCAACCGGCCGCAGGCCCGAAGACCTTAGCGATAGATGATCGGACAGCCGCGCTCGTTGGCAAATACGATCACGACACGGTCGCCATACTGGCGGCCGGCGACCTTGACCGTGCGGCGGTTGATGTCGATGATGCGGGCGCGGTGCAGGCCCATGCGTTCGGCCTTGTCGATGGCACGCTCCGGCGAACAGGACCGGCGCCAGCCGCCATGACGGCGATGTTCGCGATAGTAACCATCATCTTCGTCGCCGGTATAGACGCCGACGCGCGGATCTTGGTTGTTGCCGAAGCCGAGATAGATGCTGTCAGCATGAGCGGGGATGGCAGCAAGCGTGCCAAGGCCGACAAGAGCCGAAAGAGCCGCCGTCTTGATGGTGTTGAACATTGTCTTCTCTCCTTGTTGAGGGTTTCCACCCGTTTCGTCGAACCGATGGGAGGAGAATGCACCCGCCTGTCTGAATTTTTTGCGAACCGGCCATTCATCTCCAGTTCATGAGGCAGAACCGGGATAGTCTCTCGCTTCTGAAGGCGGTGCTATGGACGGCGGTGCTACATAGGGTGGATAGCATGGTGGATGGACAACGTCCGTTTTGCCGTCGATTCCGGATTCTCGATTTTGCGATAAAATCCTAAGGCTCGTCCGCGAGAATATGGTCGAAATAGTCGTCCGGCTCGGCAAGGTCGGTCTCGCTGGCGCTGACTCGGCCGCGCATCGAGATGCCTGCCTCGTGCACGGTCTCGTCGCTTCCAGACACCAGCCTGTGCCACCAATAGAGATCGCGGCCCTCGGCGACCAGCCGGTAAGCGCAAGTCTTGGGCAGCCAGCTGATGGTGCGCACATTCTGCGGCGTCAGCCCGACACAATCCGGAACACGCGCCAGCCGGTTGGCATAGTCGGAACAGCGGCAGCTTCCAGCGTCGAACAGCCGGCAGCCGACGCTGGTCCAGTAGATTTCTCCGGTGTCCTCGTCTTCGAGTTTGGACAGGCAGCATTTGCCGCAGCCGTCGCAGAGTGATTCCCACTCGGCCGGGGTCATCGCCTCGAGCGTCTTGGTCTTCCAGAACGGCTTGTCCATTGTCGGCATGTGGCCCTCGGACGCCTCAAGGTCAAGCACGGCAACACTTGCGCCTCGTCCGAACGATACGCCAGGAACATACGAATGACACGAAGTCGCCTTCAAAACGCCGGTCAATCGCCCTGTACCACCGCTAAGACCTACAAACAGGAACCAAACATGGTTGCTGAAAGTTTGGGCACGGATGGGACGCCACAAGGAGTGTTTATGATGAAACGCCAACCACGGATTCTGGCAGGCACGGCGCTTGGCCTGTTGATGGCGTCCGCGCCGTTAGGCGCGTTCCCGCTGCAAGGCAATGCTGCATTCGGCCCCGCCCGGAACAGCGCAATGTTTATCCCGGCGCAGTCGAATTGTGCCGAGGGCGAATCGGCCGAAGCTTGCGCTCAAGGCGGAAAGTCGGAGCCGGAACAGAAGCCCGGCAAGAGGCGCGACCGGCAAAAACAATCCGAAGCGGCGCCCGCCGAACAATCGGGCGAGCCCGAGCAGAAGCCGCGCAGGAACAAGCGCGAGCAGCAAAAACAGAGTGAATCCGCGCCTGCTGAACAGCTCGCGCCTTCCGGCGAAGAGCAGCAAGGAAATCAACGAAGGAAGAAGAGGCAGCAGCAGATCGAAGCCGCTCCGGCTGACCAGCAGACCGCGCCTGCTAACGACGATCAGCAGCAACTCAAACCGCGCAGGAAGAAGCGCGACCAGCAGCAGATCGAAGCCGCTCCGGCTGACCAGCAGGCCGCGCCTGCTAACGACGATCAGCAGCAACTCAAACCGCGCAGGAAGAAGCGCGACCAGCAGCAGCAGGAGGCCGCGCCTGCCGAACAGCCGGCCGAGCAAGCTGCACCCGCGAACGACGATCAGCAGCAGCTCAAGCCGAGGAGAAAGAAGCGCGACCAGCAACAGCAGGAGGCCGCGCCTGCCGAACAGCCGGCCGAGCAGGCTGCACCCGCGAACGACAACAACGAGCAAGTCAATCCGCGCAAGAGGAAGAACAAGCAAGACCAGCAGATCGAGGCGGCACCGGCCGAACAGGCGCCGCGCAAGAAGGAACGCCCCGCCGGTGAGCCTCTCCCACAGGCCGAGCCACTTCCAACCGAGAAGCAAGCGGCTCCTGCTCAAGGCGAACAGCCCGAGAACCAGGCGAAAAAGCGTGGCAAGAAGCCCGTTGTGGAAGAGCCGGTGACCGGCGAACAGCAGCCCGCAACCGGTGAGCAGCCCACGACGACGGGCGAACAGGCAGCACCCGCCGAGGGTGGGCTCCCTGCTCAGGGCGAAGCCGCCGCCAACCCGAACGACGCGCCCATACTGGACAGCCAGAAGGATGTCTTGCGCAAGCGCAAGGGCGGCAAGGAGCGCGGCCAAAATGCCGGTAAGCAGCAGGGCAACCAGCCAGCCCAGCAGGGCGAGAACCAGGTGGAAGCCCCGAAGCCTGCTCCGATCGAGGAGGGACCGCCACCTACCGACGACAAGGCAGCCCAGCAGGAGATCAAGCCTGAAAAGATCGTTCCGGTGACCGAGGAAAAAGGCAAGCGCGTCGAGCGTGCGCCCGACATCGAGGATGTTCGCCGCCGTCCGCGCCCGCAGGGCGCCAACGTCGTCAGGGAATTCGGCGACCGCGTCATCCTGCAGTTCAACAACCAGACCTTCGTGGAAAGCAGCGATGCCCCGCGCATGCACCGCGGCGCCAGGAATGTCTATTATGAGGACCTGTCGGGCGATCGCACCCGGGAAATCGTCGAGCGTGACAATGGTGTCCGGATCGTCACTATCCGCAACCGCTACGGCGACGTCATCCAGCGTTCACGCATCGCGCCTGACGGGCGCGAATATGTGCTGAGCTATGTCGACGAGCGCTACTATGACGATGATGCAGACTGGCGCGACCCGGGCGACGACCTGCCGCCGATGCGCCTTACCATTCCGCAAGAGGAGTACATTTTGGATTCCGAAGAGGTCGAGGATCCGGACGACTATTACACCTTCCTCGAACGGCCGCCGGTGGAGAGGGTCCAGCGCCTCTATTCGGTCGACGAGGTCAAGCGCTCGGCCCGAGTGCGTGACATCGCCCGCCGGATCGACCTCGATACGCTCAACTTCGAGTTCGGTTCGGCTTCGATTTCCGACACCGAGGTCCAGAAGCTGGAGGGTGTTGCCAACGCCATGGAGAAGCTGCTGAAGAAAAACCCGGCCGAGACCTTCCTGATCGAAGGCCATACCGATGCAGTCGGCACGCCGGAGGCGAACCTCGCTCTGTCCGACCGCCGCGCCGAGGCGGTCGCCGAAGCTCTGACCAATGCCTTTGGCATCCCGCCGGAGAACCTGACGACGCAGGGTTATGGCGAGGAGTATCTCAAGGTCAACACGTCGGGACCCAATCGCGAGAACCGGCGCGTCGCCATCCGCCGGATTACCCCCCTGGTGGCGCCGGTGGCCAGCGCCCAATAAACCGCAATGTGAACCGCGCGATTCGATCAACCATTGAGTCGCGCGGTCATCAATCTTGAAACGCGCGGCTACCAATCCCAAATTCTGGACATGGCTTCCCTGCCCTGCCCCGACTCCAGCGGGACACGCGAGCCCGCCGGTCCCCTCCCGGCGGGGTTTCGTTTTTTTAGGACCTTGCAAACCGCCGCAGCCTGCCCGAAATACGGCGCTCCGCAAAGAAGCCCGGAACCGTCACATGAAGCGCATCGAACTTGCCATCGAATCGATCATTCTCGCCTCGCGCTGGCTGCTGGTCGCCTTCTATCTCGGACTGGGCGCGGCACTTGCCATCTATGCCGTGTCCTTCGGCAAGAAGCTGTTCGAGTTCGTTCCTGTCGCCTTCACGCTCGATGACACCGACACCATCCTGAAAATGCTCGGCCTCATCGATGCCGCGCTGGTCGCCTCACTGGTGGTGATGGTGATCATCTCGGGCTACGAAAACTTCGTCAGCCGCTTCGATGAAAATGACGGCAAGGTGCATTGGCTGGGCACGATCGATGTCGGCTCGCTGAAGGTCAAGGTCGCCTCGACAATCGTAGCGATCTCCTCGATCCACCTCTTGCAGGTGTTCCTGAACTCGGTCTCCTACACGACCGACCAGCTGATGTGGCTGACCATCATTCATCTGGCCTTCGTCGCCTCGGCATTCATGCTTGCTTATATCGACCGGCTGATGGGCCTGGGCAAAGCCAAGAAAGCCGGGGAGTGAGCATGCGTCTGTGCCGGTCTTTTGAGGATACTTCTGTAGGTAGATACTTCCGTCAGTAGATAGCTTTGATTTTGGTATCAGTCCGCCCGAACACCTCGTCCGGCACAAAAAAGTCGCCGGCGAGCGGGCCTGTCGCGCCCGGCGCATAGGTCGAGAAATCGCTGACGCCCTCGGCACGCAGCACTTCTTCGTCGATGTAGAAATTGCCGGTCGCCTCGCGCGACGGCCTGACCAGGATGGCGTATGCCGCATCGGCCATGATGTCGGGCGAACGGCTCATCGCTGCCACCGTCGCTCCGCCCAAGAGGTTGCGCACCGCCGCCGTGTCGATGGTAGAGATCGGCCATAGCGAATTGACCGCGATGCCATCCCTGGCGAACTCGGCGCTCATGCCCAGCGTGCACATCGACATGCCGAACTTCGCCATCGTGTAGGCGACATGGTTCTTGAACCATTTGGCCTTCATGTCGAGCGGCGGTGCCAGATTCAAAATGTGAGGATTTTCCGCCAACCTTAAGTATGGAATGCACATTTTGGAGACGAGAAAAGTGCCGCGCGTATTGATCTGGTGCATCAGGTCGTAGCGTTTCATGTCGGTCTCCAGCGTGCCGGTGAGTTGGATGGCGCTGGCATTGTTGATACAAATATCGATGCCGCCGAACCTCTCCACGGTCTTGGCGACGGCTTCGGCGACCTGCGCTTCATCACGGATGTCGCACGGCGCTGGCAGCCCCTTGCCGCCGGCCTGCTCGATCTCTTGCGCCGCCGTGTAGATCGTCCCCGGCAGCTTCGGATGCGGCTCGGCGGTCTTGGCCGCGATCGTCACGTTGGCGCCGTCGCGCGCCGCGCGCAACGCAATCGCCAGTCCGATGCCGCGCGACCCGCCGGAGATGAATAGCGTCTTTCCCTTGAGCGACATCGTTGCGTCTCCTTGTGCTACGCTCTTTTCCGCTATCTTTTCTCTTTGCGATCCTTGCCCGCACCAACGACGGATACAAGGGCCTGCGGCCGTAACGGTGTGACGCCACGGAGGGTTGTGGATTTCGTGAGACGCGTTGAATCGCCGAGCAAAATTGTTATATTCTACCTAAACAGGAAGAATATATAAGTGGCTTTGTCTATCAAGAATACCAAGGTCGAGCAATTGGCGCGTGAGCTCGCCCGCCGCCGCCGGGTATCGGTGACGGAGGCCGTCCGTCAAAGCCTTGAGCGGGAAGTTGCGCGCGAACGGCTTGTGCCCCGCGAGGAGACCGGTGATCTCTTTCAACGTCTGATGGCCATTGCCGAACGGGCCGCACGAATACCGGAGCGCGAAGACGCGATGAGCGAAGATGAAATTCTCGGTTACGATGAGCTGGGCATCCCGACGCGATGATCATCGATTCCTCGGCGCTGGTCGCCATCTTGCGCGCGGAACCGGGCTACGATCGATTCGTTTTGGCAATCGCCCAGGCTGAAAGACGTTTGCTTGCGGCACCGACATTGCTCGAAACGACAATGGTGCTTGTCGGTCGCTGGCAGGATCAGATTATCGATCGTTTCGAAGCCTTTTTGCGCACTGCCTCGATCGAAACGATACCCTTCACGGCCGACCACGCCGCTGTCGCCCGTCAGGCTTTCCTGCGCTACGGCAAAGGCCGGCATCCTGCCGCTCTGAACTTCGGCGACTGCATTGCTTATGCTACGGCCCGTCTCGAAGCCATGCCATTGTTGTTCAAGGGTGACGACTTCCGGCTGACCGACATCGAACCGGCCCTTTGATCCACGTTAGACCAGCACCAAGCCTTGCCGCATGGCGATGGCGATCGCATCGGTGCGGTTGACGGCACCGAGCTTGGTCAAGATAGCCGCGACGTGGAACTTCGCCGTGTGCACGGAGATGTCCAGTCGTCGCGCGATAACCTTGTTGGGCGCGCCTTCGGCCAGCAGCGCCAGCACCTCGCTTTCGCGCGGCGAAAGCGTCGGCCGGACGATATGCTCGTCAGTTGGTTCCTCCTCGAACCGGCCGCTGTCGTGGAAGGTCAAATCGTGATGCAGATCGGATAGAGCATGGCTGTCGCGCGAAATCCGGTAGCCCGCCGCCGCCAGCCGCGCGGCGGCGGCGATCAGCAACTCGTCCGCTTGCACCGGCAGCACGGCAAACACTGTATCGGCCGGCCGTTCACGGGCCGCTCGCGATAATAGCAGCACGCGAGGCATAGCCGCGTCGAAGAGACCGCCTTGTACTCCATGGTCATCGACGATGGCGACATCCGCCGCCCCGTGCCCGTCGACATCGCCCGCCAGAACCGGCCGCAGATCATCGGTCGCGGCGAGAGCCGCGGACAGACTTCGTGCGCGCTCGGCGTCAGCGAGCGCGATCAGCACCGTCAGCCGTCTGCCAGCGACCTCACCGCTTACCATCTATCCCTCAGCTCAGTGGTTTTTCACCGATGGTCAGGGAAACCTCACGATTCTCGCCGCCGCGCACCACGCCGAGTGTCACCAGGGCACCGGCACTGTCTGGCCCGAGCTTGCGGATCAGCTCGCGCGGGCCATGCACCGCCTCTGCGTTCCACGACACGATGATGTCGCCGAGGCTGAGACCGGCTGCTTTCGCCGGGCCGTTATCGTCCAGGCTCATCACCATGGCGCCCTGTGTATCACCATTGCGGACCGGATGCAGGCCGGCGCCAAGATAGCCGCGCGCCACATGACCCTTCTCGCGCAGTGTCGTGACTGCCCGTTCGATCGTTTCGTAAGGCATGACCAGTGCCCGCCGGCGTGGCCCGAACAGCAGCATGCCGATCAGTCCGCCCTTGGCGTCGAGCACAGGGCCGCCCTCGAAACGGCCGCCGGCATTGACGGCAAGGTTGATGCGCCGGTCGATCGTGCCGCCCCGCATCGAGCGCCAGGCCGGACCGACCTCGCCGACCGTGCCGAAGGTGGCGAGTGACGTACCGTCACTATTGCCCGCGATGATTGCCAGATTGCCCGGCCGCACCGCCTCCGCCTTTACCAGTGACGGGGCGCTCGGCGCGCCGGCCGGTTTCAAAACGGCCGTGCCGGTGGACGGGTCGCGGCCGACCAGTTCGGCCTTGACGGCTTGGCCCGAAGAAAACGTCAGCTCGATCTCCTCGCCGGCCTCGACCGCCTCCTCGGCAGTGACGAAATAGCCGTCCCGCCAGTGGAAAGCAGTTGACGTCCGCTGGTGCGTCGCGAAGCTGGCCGTCGCTGGTGCCGCAGCTGCCGCGATGTCGGCAATGGCGTCGGATAACATGCTCAGATTGAAATCGCTCATGATTTGTCTCCTGGGTTCTTCGTGACCCAGATATCGCCCGGCGGGGGTTGGCGGATACTCGCCTGACGGCTAGTTGAGCATTTGACTGGCCATCTGGTCAGGTCGCGGCCGGTCCGGCTGCTCCGCACATATAGGCATTGTTCATCTTGTTCCAAACGGAGTCCTCAGGTGGCCCTGCCCGCTCAGCAATTGCAATATGACGATGCCCTTCTCGATGCCTATTCGGCGACGGTCGCCGATGCCGTCGACCGCATCGGGCCCGCCGTCTGCCGCATCGAGCGCATCGGTGGCCCGGGCGGCCATGGTTCCGGCTTCGTCATCGCGCCGGACGGGCTGGTCGTCACCAACTTCCACGTCGTCGGCGATGCGCGCAGCGTGCGCGTATCAATGCCGGACGGCGCTTCCAGGGAAGGCCGCGTGCTCGGCCGCGACCCCGACACCGACATTGCGCTGGTGCGCGCCGACGGTGACTTTGCCGACGTTGCGCCGCTCGGCGATTCCAAGCGTTTGAGGCGCGGCCAGATTGCAATTGCCATCGGCAACCCGCTCGGCTTCGAATGGACCGTCACCACTGGCGTCGTCTCGGCACTCGGCCGCTCGATGCGTGCCTCCACCGGCCGGCTGATCGACGACGTCATCCAGACCGACGCCGCGCTCAACCCCGGCAATTCCGGCGGACCACTGGTGTCCTCGGCCGGCGAGGTGATAGGCGTTAACACCGCGATGATCCATGGTGCGCAAGGCATCGCCTTCGCGGTTGCCTCCAACACGGCCAATTTCGTCATCTCGGAAATCATCCGCTTCGGCCGCGTGCGCCGTGCCTTCATCGGCGTTTCAGCCGACACCACCAACCTGCCGCGCCGCGCAGCCCTTTTGTCGCAAGTATCGAGCCGCACGGCGGTGCGCCTGCGCACCGTCGAAAAGAACAGCCCGTCGGACAAGGCCGGCCTCAGGGAAGGCGACATCATTGCCGCCATCGACGGCCGCCCGGTCACCGGTGTCGACGATCTGGTGCGCATGCTCGACGCCGAGCGCATCGGCCACGAGACGCTGTGCACGGTGGTGCGCCGCTCCGGCATTACTCAGGTCACGGTGATGCCAGTGGCGCGAAGCTGAGTGCTCGACCTTGATCCCGAACCGAAGGTCAGCGCAGCAAAAGTGGGAACCGGTTTTTCGGACAACATCATGGTCAAACAAGATAGAGCCCATCCCGAACCTATCGGGATGGGCAGGCTCTATCGCGGCGCATAGATCCGGCCAAGCAGCGACACCAGCAGCGCGGCCAATTCGCCGGTCGGATCGAGATCCGGATCGAAAATGGTCATATCCATTCCGGTGCAGCGCGGATCCGCCACCAGCGCCGTGAGAATGTCGACGAGATCGTCAGGATCGATGCCGGGGCTGCCCGGTGAATCCACTGCCGGCATCACTGTCTGATCGAGCGCATCGACGTCAAAATGCACCCAGTGGGGCCAGCCGGTTCGCGCCAACGTGCTCCAGGTCTTGTCCAGGACCTTCGCCGCGCCAAGCTCGCGCACGGCAAAGACGTCGATCAACGTCATCGCGGTCGAATGGATGTCCGGCCAGGCGAAGTTGGCGTTGCGGTTCTCGCGTTCGCCGATCTGTATCACCTGTTCGTCCGCGACAAGCGGTCTTGCGATGCCGGGCCAGTCGGTCAGCAACGGCTCACCACGTCCGGTTGCGAGCGCAAGGTCCATGCCGGCGGCCGAGCCGAGCGAGGCGTTGACGTCGTAATTGCCCGGATGGCGGAAATCGCTGTGGCCATCGACATGGACCAGCGCAACCGGACCAGATCGCCGTGCTGCGGCCAGCGCGCCAAGCAGGACAGCGCAGTCGCCGCCCACAACCAGCGGAAACTCGCCTCGTCCCAGCGCGCCGGCAACGATTTCGGCGAGTGCGAGATTGAAGCTGCGTATGGCGTTGCCGTTGCGCAGCCGGGTGCCCGGCTGTGGCTCGGTGCTATAGGCGGGCCGATCAAGATCAACCACTTTGGCGGGCGAAAGCATCTCGACCAAGCCGGCTTCGGTAAGCGCCTGCGGCGCGCGCCAGGTCCCCGGAATATGCCCCGGCCGGAGCGGGCGGAGGCCAAGGTTGGAGGGTGCGCGGACAAGGCAGATTTCACGCATGGAGAAGGCCCAGGGTTGATTAACCCCAAAGCATAAACCGCAAAGGCGTGACCGGCCACGCGGCTAAAGCCCTCACGTCGCGTCTGCGGACAGTTCCTGCCAGCGGCCGCTGTCTCGCTCAGCCCGCCGCGCCATCGGCATATTGCGCTAGGAATTCCGGGCTCGGCGGGATCGGCTTGATCACGTCGATCAGCACGCCGTTGGGATCCCTGGTGATAAAGTGGCGCTGGCCGAAGGGTTCGTCGCACAGCGTTCGCAGGATCGGTAGCCCGGCGGCGGTGATCCGCTCATAGACGGCATCCGCATCCCTGACCTCGAAATTGATCAGCAGGCCGGAGGTGCGGCCCCGCCCCTCCTTCGGGATCGTCTCATGATCGCCCTGGACGATGCCGAGGTTGACGCGACGATCTTCTGCCGAGCGCAGATGGACGTACCAGTCGGCCTCGAACAGCGGCTTGAAGCCGAAATGCGCGATATAAAAGGCTGCAGTGCCGGCAACATCGCCCGTCATCAGCACCGGATAATAGCTCGTCGTCCTCATCTTTCCTTCTCCCGGCGAATAACATACAGTCTGCATGTAAATTGAACTAACATACAGGCTGCATGCATGCAACAGGGATTCGCTCGTCGCTCCAATCGTGATCGCACCGAGGCGACACGCGCCGAGCTCATCGCCGCAGCGCGAAAACTGTTCACCGAAAAGTCCTATGCCGAGACCAGCACACCCGAGATCGTCGCCGCTGCTGGCGTAACGCGCGGCGCGCTCTATCATCACTTTGCCGACAAGCAGGCGCTGTTTGCCGCTGTGGTCGAACAGGAGGCGCAAGCCATCGCGGAAGAGATCGAACGCGCGTCGCCGCCTTCGCTATTTGCCCACGATGCGCTGATTGCCGGCTCGGATGCCTATCTGGCTGCCATGCGTGCCCCCGGCCGCACCCGACTCTTGCTGCTTGATGGCCCGGCCGTGCTCGGCCGCGCCGCCATGGATGCGATCGACAATCGCCATGGCAACCGTTCGCTGCGCGAGGGCCTTATCGCCGCGATGCGGTCGCACTCCACGAAGAGATTGCCTGTGGAAGCACTGACCGCTTTGCTCGCCGCTGCCTTCGACCGCGCAGCGCTCGCCATTGAAGCTGGAGCTTCGATCGAGGATTACCGCGCCGTTCTCATGGCCCTGATCGACGGCCTGTCTCCGGCTCCTTCGCAGGCATCTCACCCGGCTCGAACTCGTTGAAACAGCCGAGCTGGCGCTTGAACTGGTCGATCAGCCAGGCGGCCGCCGGTTTCGGGCTGCGATCGGCGCGATGCATGGCATAGAGCGGCGAGCGGACTTCGCTGTAAGGCTCGAGATCGAGTTCGACGAGCCGGCCGTTCGCCAGATCATCGGCAATCAGCCATCGCGGCAGCCCGCCCCAGCCCAGCCCCTCGCGCATCAGCACGTGCTTGGTGCGCACATCCGTCAGCCGCCAGGTGCGGTAGGCGAAGACGCCATAGTCACGCCCGCGCGTACGCTCGGATTGGTCCGAGACGACCAGTTGGATGTGTTCGCGGACATCCTCTAGCGCCACTGGTCTCGGCAGCAGCGCCAGCGGGTGTTCAGGCGCTGCAGCTGGCACCAGGGAGATGAAGCCGATGCGAAGCAGATTCACGTCCGTCTCACCCAGAAGCCCCCCGATGCCGAGATCGGCCTGTCCGCCGACAACATGATCGAGGATCAGGCCAAGCGAGCCGATATGCAGACGCAGCGTCACTGCCGGGAACTGCGCCTCGAATGCCTTTAGCACCCGAACCAGCACCGGCGACGGTAGTGTCACGTCGACCGACAGCGTAACTTCCGCCTCCAATCCCTGCCGGTATCCGTCGACACGCGAGCGGATGCGTTGCAGCACGCCGACCATGCGTCGCGCATCTTCCAGCGTCGCCTTGCCGACATCGGTCAGTTGCGGTTCACGCGTGCCCTCGCGCTCGAACAGCTTCAGCCCGAGCTGCGCTTCGAGGTTGGCGATAGCGTAGCTGATCACCGATTGCGCGCGATTCAATTTGCGCCCGGCGGCCGAGAAGCTGCCGGTCTCGGCCACCGCAACCAGTATCTGCAGTTGGTCAAGCGTCGGGTTCGGTTGCATCGTTCAATCCACAATTTAGATGGATCATATAAAAAATATACCAGTTTTTCAAATGGGTCTGCGCACACATATTTGCCGGGAGATTTTAAGTCCAACCCTGGAGACCCATCATGTCGATCCTTCTTGTCACATCCAGCCCACGCGGCGCCGCCTCGCACTCGACCCGCATCGCCACCGAACTCGCCGAGAAGCTGCTTGCCGCCAATCCCTCGGCCAGGCTTGTCGCCCGCGACCTCGTAGCCAACCCGCTGCCGCATATCGACCCCGACTATTCGACCGGCATATATATGCCGGTCGAAGCGCGCAGCCAGCGCCAGGCTGAGGTCGTCGGCGTTTCCGACACGGTACTGGACGAGCTGTTTGCGGCCGACACCGTCATTCTCGCCACCGGCTTCATCAACTTCAACATCTCCTCGACGCTGAAGTCCTGGGTCGATCACATTGCCCGTTCCGGCAAGAGCTTTGCTTATGGCGAGAACGGCCCCAAGGGCCTCGTCACCGGCAAGAAGGTCTATATCGTACTGGCTTCGGGCGGCATCTATTCCGAAGGTGCGGCCGTGCAGTTCGATCACGCCATTCCCTACCTGCGCAGCGTACTCGGCTTTCTCGGCATGAACGATGTCGAGGTCATCCGCATCGAAGGAGTCGGGATGGGCGCCGATGCGGTAGCAGCAGCGCTGGCCAAGGCCTCGGCCAAGGTCGACGCCATTGTGGCCGCGACCGGCAATGCCGAGCGCGTCGCCACCGCGGCGTAAAGCGTCAGCATAATCTGAATTGTACAAGGGCAGGCGCCCGGCGCCTGCCCTTGTTTTCGTTGGCGACAACCTATTGTGGTGGGCCACACAACTGCCATTGGTTATTCGTCAGCCGTGGCAAGAAGGGGCTCATCCAGCCGGCGCTGAAGGTCCGCGGCCCGGAATATTTGCGCATCATCTATGGTCCCGAATATGACGCGCCCGACAATCTCGTCCGCCTCCGAGAACGCGGCCTGGCCGGCAAGCGCAGCCTGGCGCTCAGAGAGTTCGCGCTTGGCCACGAAGCGCTAACGCGATTTGTCGCCAAGCAGCCGCTACGCCGGGTTCACGAGTGTGTCTTCGCCGTGCTGGCGTTGGAAAGCGAGCCAATCGACCCAAGGCTGTAGTAGCCGATCTATCCGAAGATCTTCTCGCCTTGCTCGTCGACCAGCTGGATGCCCTTTTTGATCGAGATGTCGACAGCGTCATCAAGCCCGGCAAAGCGGTCGGCGCGGATGAATTTGTGCTCCTTCATCACGCCGTCGATCTCCTTCGAAACCACACCGCAGGTCTGGTACTGGCCCTCCGCCTTGTAGGGCGTGGCGCTGATCAAAAATCCCTTGTGCTCGATCTGCTTTGCCGGCGCCGCTGTCTTTGGCTCGGCGGCTTCGTTGCCTCCGCCGAAAAGACGCTTCAGAAAAGACATGGGGTATCCTCCAACGGCAATCATCCTGCACCACATAGCGCGGTGCAGGATGATTTTCAGTACCGGTCCTTGGCCGAGCGGGCAAGGGCCGCAGCTGGCTTGGCAGCCAGAGATCAGTCGCGCGACAACGCTTCCAAGGCCTCTGCGGCAGCTTCCAATATGCTGATTGCCTCGGCCTGCTTTGCTTCAGGCGCATCGACGATTTCGCCGAGCGCGGCGCGCAGCCGGTGGCGCACGGCGCGAAACTCGTCGCGCTTTTCCGAGCGGCCGCGGCCGCGCCGGCCACCGTCGCCGTCATCGTTCCAGCCGAACCAGTCGCGCGCCTTCGCCATCTTGCGGCCGAAGCGCTCGAGGTGGTCGAGCACGTGGTCGATCATCTCGCGATTTTCGTTGAGATGCGCCTGCCCCGCCTCGGTGATTGAAAACACCTTCTTGTTGCCTTCCGGCGCAGAAACGGCGTAGCCGGCCTCCTCCAGGAAGGTCAGCGTCGGGTAGACCACGCCGGGGCTCGGGCTGTAGAAGCCGCTGGTGCGCTCCTCCAGCGCCTTGATGATGTCGTAGCCGTGCCGCGGCGCCTCGGCCAGCAGCGACAGCGTGATCAGCTTGAGGTCGCCGTCGGCCAGCATGCGCCCGGCGCGGAACATGTCGCCCGGCCCGCCGCGTCCGCCGCCCCTCACGCCATGCCCAAACGGACCGAAGCCGCCGCGCCCACCGAACTTGCCGGCCATATGCATGAAAACGCGCTCGGCGTGTTCGCCAAAACGATGATGCCCGAAATGATTGCCTTTGTGCATTGTCTGCTCCTTGAGTTATGTCTTACGATATATCTCAACTAAGTGCCCGCCATGGTCGAGTCAAGATATATCTTACGATGTATCTGAAAATGGCACCAGCAGGATTGATTTCGCCAGCGAGGGCAGCTAGAGGTTGCATGAGGGCCGAAGGCCGCTCCGTAAGCGTCTGACGTGAAGCAACGCATCCACCCCGGTCGTTCCGGGCAGTTACGCCGACAATACCGGCGAATGGATGCAAGGCGACGAACCGGATGCTTCAGGGAAATCCAAATGACCATGAAAACCCCGCGCAGCAAGCTGCCTGCGCGCTATGCCGCCGTGCTCGGCCCGCTGGTGCTGTCGTTGCTGATGACGTTCATCGTGTCGTTCATCTCGACACTGAAAAGCCTTGGCTTCCAGCCCGACATGCCGGCCACCTGGCTGACGGCTTGGGGCCTGTCCTGGCTGGTGGCCTTTCCGACGCTGCTGCCGGTACTGCCGGCGGTGCGCTGCATCATTGGCTGGCTTTGCGAGCCCGTGGCTCGATAGCAGGGCACGCGAAAGGCCTGGAAACAATCTCCGGACCTTTCGGTGCGGAGCGAATAATACCGTTACCAGCGGCCTTTGCGCCGGTTCCATGCATAGAGCAGATCGGCGAAGCGATCATAGCCATAGCGCGTCAACGGCAGTGCGCCGGGATTGCCGAACAGCGTTGCGAGCCAGCCTTCGCCGGGCGTCGTCCGCCATACAGCAATGGCAACATCGGCGCCGGCCAGCAATTTGCCGTCGGCGTCGATCGCATACAGCCGGCGCCGGATGTCCTCCAGCCCGATGCCGTATCCGGCCAGCGCCGCCGGTTCGGCATTGATGTCGCGAAATTCGATCCGCCCGGCCTTGACCGCCTCGATCAGTCGCCGCTTCTGCCGGCTGATACCGGCATCGCAGACCGGACAGCGCGTATTGTACCAGACGGTCAGCAGAGGCTTGCTCATGTTTCGAAACGGCACCAGAGGACACGCACGGATTATCCGAGAAATGCCGTTGCGCCGCAACGTGACACGATACCGGCGGAATGGCCGGTTTCGCTGATCCAGGTCGCCCAAAGGGTACGCAGCGGTTTTACGATAACGACATGCATAAAAAGAAGAGCTTAAAGCGCGTCGCAAAGGCCGTTCAGCGCGACGCGCTTCAGGCGCCGCGGCTTAGCCGAGCGAGGTGATGATCTCGCGATAGGCATCCTCCGGGAAAGCCTTGAGCGTCCGAGTCCTGACGTTGCCAGCCGTCGCCAGCATTAACGAGAAACGAGCCAGGACGGCATCGTCGGGCGCTTCGAGCACGGCCACCATGTCGCAATCCCCCATGGTGAGATAAAATGCCTTGAAGGACCCGCCCATGTCTCCCAGCAGCTTCTTGGCGGCATCGAGCCGCTTCGGCGATTCGCGCACGTTTTTGGCGCCTTGCTCCGTCCAGTTGATCAGCACGATGTAAGTTGTCATGGCACACCTCCCTCCGGTGCCACGGAGCACGGCGTCCAACTGCCGGGGCGGGCATCCGGGTTTGTCGCCCAGAGAATGCGTCCGTCGCGGAATTATCCTCTCGTAGGGCACGACACGCAAGAGCGGCGCCTTCAATCGTGATCGCCTGTGCCCAAACGGAAAGGGCGCCACCGGCGCCCTTGAAACTGCTTATCCGTCACCCGGCCTCAGCTGTCGAGGAAGCTTCTGAGCTTGCGCGACCGGCTCGGGTGCTTGAGCTTGCGCAGCGCCTTGGCTTCGATCTGGCGGATGCGCTCGCGGGTGACCGAGAATTGCTGGCCGACCTCTTCAAGCGTGTGGTCGGTGTTCATGCCGATGCCGAAGCGCATTCTGAGCACGCGCTCTTCGCGCGGCGTCAGCGAGGCCAATACGCGCGTCGTCGTCTCGCGCAAATTGGCCTGGATCGCTGCGTCGATCGGCAGGATCGCCATCTTGTCCTCGATGAAGTCGCCAAGATGCGAATCCTCCTCGTCGCCGACCGGCGTTTCGAGCGAGATCGGCTCCTTGGCGATCTTCAGCACCTTGCGCACTTTTTCCAGCGGCATGGCGAGCTTTTCCGCCAGTTCTTCCGGCGTTGGCTCACGGCCGATCTCATGCAGCATCTGGCGCGAGGTGCGCACGATCTTGTTGATCGTTTCGATCATGTGCACCGGAATGCGGATGGTGCGCGCCTGGTCGGCGATCGAACGGGTGATCGCCTGCCGGATCCACCACGTCGCGTAGGTCGAGAACTTGTAGCCGCGGCGGTATTCGAATTTGTCGACCGCCTTCATCAGGCCGATATTGCCTTCCTGGATCAGGTCGAGGAACTGCAGGCCGCGATTGGTGTATTTCTTGGCGATGGAGATGACGAGGCGCAGATTGGCCTCGACCATTTCCTTCTTGGCGATCGCGGCTTCGCGCTCGCCCTTCTGCACCTGGTTGACGATCTTGCGGAATTCCTGGATCGAAATCGCCGTCTCGGTGGCGAGGTTCTGGATCTCGGCGCGCAGGTCGCGGATGGCGTCCTTCTCGTTCTTGGTGAATTCCTTCCAGCCGCGCGAAGTCAAATTGCCGATCGAGCGGGTCCAGTTCGGATCGAGCTCCGAGCCCTGATATTCCTTGAGGAATTCCTCGCGGCGCACGCCATAGCTTTCGGCCAGCCTGAGCAGCTTGCCTTCGTTCTGCACCAGTCGCTTGTTGATGTCGTAGAGCTGCTCGACCAGCGCCTCGATGCGCGCCGTGTTCAAGGACAGCGACTTCACCGCCTTGATCAGCTGGTCCTTCAATTCCTTCAGCCGGCGGTCCTGGCTGGGCGACAGCGTGCCCGCGGCAGCCAGCCGGTTCTCGACCTGCTGGTCCTGCAGCTTGCGCAGTTTCTTGTAGGTGTCGGCAATGACGTCGAGCGTCTCCATCACCTGCGGGCGCAGTTCCGCTTCCATGGCCGCCAGCGACAGGCTCGCCTCGTCATCGTCTTCCTCGTCATCGTCCACCAGGCCACGCGTGTCGCCGCCGACATTGGTGATGTCGTCCTCGTCCTCGCGCGAACGGCGCGACTTTTCCTCGGTCTTGGCTTCCTCGATACGCTCGACAACCGGCGCCTGCTTGGCCTCCGGCCCGGCATAGGTCGCCTCGAGGTCGATGATCTCGCGCAGCAGGATCTTCGATTCGTTGAGCTCGTCACGCCAGATGATGATGGCCTGGAAAGTCAGCGGGCTTTCGCACAGGCCCGCGATCATCGTCTCGCGGCCGGCCTCGATGCGCTTGGCGATCGCGATTTCGCCCTCGCGCGACAGAAGCTCGACTGAGCCCATCTCGCGCAGATACATGCGGACCGGATCGTCGGTTCGGTCGGTCGGCTCTTTCTTGGTCGTGGTGGCGGCGACGGCAGTGCCGGTCTGCTCGGCCAGCTCGTTGGCGTCTTCCTCGGCGTCAGCGGCGGTATCGGCGGCTTCGGGCTCCTCGCCCTGCTCGTCGTCCTCGACCACGTTGATGCCCATGTCGGAAAGCATGGCCATCGTGTCCTCGATCTGCTCGGAGGTCACTTCCTCCGAGGGCAGCACCGAATTCAGCTCGTCCATGGTGACATAACCGCGCTTCTTGGCGGCCTTGATCATCTTCTTGACAGCATCGTCGGAAAGGTCGAGCAGAGGGCCATCGGTCGCGGCCTCGCGTTCGGTCTCGACTTCTTCCTTTTCTTTTGTCGCCATAGTCTTTATTTTCTCCAAGCGGCTGAGTATCAAAGCCGCGTAAGCTGCCGGTCCGGTCAAATTGGATGCGCTCCTTCCAGAACGCGCTTTACCGGGCCAGTAACTGCATCTCTCGTTAAGTCCAGATTAACCCTGATATCTGTGGCAAGCTGACTGCCTGTCCAGTGATCAGTACCTTACATCGCTGCATTCCCGTCGATGCCGGGACGGGTTAACGTTTCGAATCGACCTGATTCCGCCATTCTGGCGGAAGGTCAAGCGCCTCTCGCATGATTCGCATGAAAAAAGCGAATCAATTACCCGACTTAGAGCACCGCACGCTTGATTCAACGCGCAAGCACGTCCTTACATTATTCAACGCGCAAGCACGTCCTTACATTTCAGTCTTCTGGAGGCTTCGATCTAAACGCGCCCAGCTCTGCCCGACGATACGCCAAACCCTTCGATCAGCGCTTCCGTTGCCTGCACATCACGAAATTGCGCCTGGATTTCGACCAGGTGCCGGTAATTTTCGTCCGTGGGATCGCTGGCGAGCGCTGCTTCCGCCTGCTTCAGCTCCTTATGTAAGGTGCGCGCGCTGCGCTGCAAGTGGAGAGCTTGGCTGAACGCATCGCGAGCATCGTCGAGTGCTGCCGTTTCCAGCGCCGGCCATTGCCGCGCACGTTTGATCAGCGCCACCGCGCGCTGCCAGATCTCACCGCAGCCGGCCCGCTCGATCGTCGCGATTACAGCCTCGCGGTTGTTGGCCATATCGTGCGCCATGGCGTCGAGGATGGCCGCATGCAGCCGCTTCAGATCGGAATTGGCGAGATCGAGGAACTCGACATGGGCGAAATTCTCGTCGATCAGCACGGGATGGTTGACGAGGGCCGCAATGATCGTCGCCTCGCGCACCGACATGCCCTCGCCGCCGCGTTTGACCAGCGCCGAGCGGCCGAGGCTTTCGGTGATCGCGGTGCGCCCACCGGCATTGCCGCCACGTGCAAACTGTCCGCCGGGTGCTGAGACCCTGCCCGGGAAGCGCTCACCGGGCCGTCCGTCCTGACGTCCCTGGCGTCCGCGCTGGGCACCGAAGAAGCTCTGCACGCGCTCGCGCATTTCCTGTTGGTAGTGATAGCGAAGGCTCTCGTCGCGGATGCGGCTGGTCAGTTCGCGTAGCGTCTTTTCGAGCTCCGCCCGCCGTTCCGGCGTGTCGAAGATGCCGCCGGCGGTCTCGCGCATCCACAAGAGGTCGGCCAGCGGCCGTGCCTCGGAAAGCACGGCGCGGAACGCATCCGGCCCGTCACCCTTGACCAGATCGTCGGGATCCTTGCCCTCCGGCAGCAGGGCGAAGCGCACGGAGCGGCCTGCCTGGACCGCCGGCAGCGCCATGTCGGCGGCGCGCCACGCTGCCTTCAACCCGGCCTGGTCGCCGTCGAAGCACAGCACCGGCTCGCCAGCCATGCGCCATAGAAGTTCGAGCTGGTTTTCAGTCAACGCGGTGCCGAGCGGCGCCACCACGTTTTCGAAGCCGGCCTGCGCCAGCGCGATCACATCCATGTAGCCTTCGACGGCAATGACGGTGCCGCCCTTGGCCAGCGCCCCCTTTCCCAGTGCTTGCCGCGCACGGGCGAAATTGTAGAGCACGTTGCCCTTGTGGAAGAGCTCCGTATCGGGCGAGTTCATATATTTGGCCAGCGCATCCGGCGCCAGTGCCCGCCCTCCGAAGGCGATGATCTTGCCCCTGGAATCCGGGATCGGGAACATGATGCGGTCGCGGAACCAATCGTAGGAAACCGGGACGTCGTCGCCATGGCGCACCAGCCCGCACGCCTCGATGTCGGCCTTGGGGACACCCCTGGCGGCAAGATGCTCCTTCAGCGCATTGCGGCTGTCGGGGGCATAGCCGAGGCGGAAAGACTGCTGCGTCGCCGGTGTCAGCCCTCGGTCGCGCAGATAGGCGCGGGCCTTTGCCCCTTCCGGTCCCTGCAGCCGTTCCTGGAAGAACGCCGTCGCCATCTCCATGACGTCAGTCAGGCTGGCGCGTTCCTTTTCGCGCCGCTCCTCCTGGGCATCGCGAACCGGCATCGGCACGCCGGCCATGTCGGCGATCTTCCCGACCGCTTCAGGAAAGCTCATCCCGTCAAGTTCGGTCAGGAACTTGAAATGGTCGCCCGAAACCGAGCAGCCGAAGCAATGGTAGCGGCCCTTCTTGTCCTCGCAGTGGAAGGACGGGCTCTTCTCGCCATGGAAGGGACAGCACGCCCAATAGTCGCCGCGCGGGGCGTTAGTCTTCTTCCTGTCCCACGCGACGCGCTGGCCGATCACCGAAGAAATCGGCACGCGGTCGCGGATCTCGTCGAGGAAAGCAGGCGGAAAGCGCATGGGGGACAGCTCGTTTGGCCTCCATATAATCACACGGTCGAAGCCCGACGACTCCTAATGGCGATCATACCCGGTTTTCACAGGCCAAAAAGAGAAGGCGGCCCGCGGGCCGCCTTCTCGATCTAAACCGACGCAGCGCGGTCAGCCGTTCCGGGCTCACTGCGCGGCGATGGCGCCGAAGATCAGGCCGGAGAGAACGCTGACCAGCAGATAGTCGTTGCCGACCCGGATCCATTCCTGCCCGGGACCCGGACGGCGCAGGCCATAGTGCCGATAGTCGCGGATCGGCTGGTGACGCTTCCAGCTGGAATATCTCTGGCCGTTGCGCCAATGGCTGCGCTTCACGACGATCTTCTTCTTCACTACGACGCGCTTGTTTACGTCGATATGCTTGTTCACGTCGACATGCCTGCCGGGCCTTTGCCAGTCGACCTGGCTGTAGTTCGACTGCGGCGCGTTTGGTGTGGTCAGTGGTGCAGCCTGGCCCTGCAAGGCGGTTGCAGCCAGCATCGAGAAGGCAATCGCGGAAAGAACGATGCGTTTCATAGCGGGTACTCCTTGGTTGTCGATGCCTACGGATTAGAGCCGGAAGGATGAACCGACACTGAACACAGATATTACGTTTTCGTAATGATTTCCTACAGTTAGAACGCCTAATTCAGCGCTACCTTTAAAGCGGCCGTCCGAGCATGGACGCGTGACCCTCCGCAACTCCGCGGGCAATGCAACCATTTTGTCAGCCATCCATTTCCGACACGCCCCGTCGCGTGCCAACATGCGTCCGAACCGGGCAAAATTTATTATTCGGCTAAAATAAATCGGAGTAATATCAACCTCTGCAATGTCCACGATTCGCGCCCACTTTTGCACCCTTGACGTCACGGCGCCCGCGTCGCTGATACCGGTCGGGTTGCGGAGTCGGGCATGAGTGGCTCCGTCGTTTTGCTGCACCTTGCCGGTGCGGTGGCACTGATGCTGTTTGCCACCCGTCTGGTGAAGACCGGCGTCGAGCGCGCCTACGGCGATGTGCTGCGCCACAAACTGCGCGCCACCATGCGCAATCCCTTCATGGCGGTTCTGGCCGGCTGCGGCCTGGCTGTCGCACTGCAAAGCTCGACCGCCGTCACCTTGCTGGTCGGCTCATTCGCCGGCTCCGGTATTGTCAGCGGCATGTCGGGCCAGCTTGCGGTGCGCGGTGCCGAGATCGGCTCGGCGCTGGTGGTCAAGCTGCTTACCTTCGATCTGTCGCTGCTGGTGCCGGTCTGCCTGGTCGCCGGCACGGTCATGTTCATGGCCACAGAGCGGCGCGACTGGCGCCAGTTCGGCCGCATCCTGGTCGGCATCGGCCTGCTGCTTCTGTCGCTGGAGATGATCGGCCAGGCGTCGGAGCCGCTGCGCCAGAGCACGCTGATGCCGCTCATCGTCGATTACTTCTCCGGCGATCCGGTCACCGCCTATCTTCTGGCGGCGTTGGTCACCTGGCTGTTCCATTCCTCGATCGCCGCGGTGCTGCTGATGGTGACGCTCGCCGGTCGCGGTTTCATCCCGCCCGAACTCGGCATCGTGCTGGTGCTCGGCGTCAATCTCGGCTCTTCGATCATCGCGCCGCTTCTAACCCGCAACGCAGAGCCCGGCGTTCGCATCGTGCCGATCGGGAATCTCCTGATGCGCGGTATGGGTTCGCTGATCATGCTGATCCTGTTCCTGACGTTCAAGCCGCGGGTCGCCTTCTTGGGCAGCACCGTGCCCGAGCAGATCGTCAATGCCCACATCGCCTTCAACATCTTGATCCTGATCGCCGGCGTGCCGCTGGCGCGCCTGGTCTATCGCGCCTCGGAAAAGATCGTGGCGCTGGGCACCAAGCCGCAGCCCGCCGACGCGCTCGACGTCGTTGAGCTTTCCGCGCTCAACGAAAGTGCGCTCGACGTGCCGAGCCAGGCATTAGCCAACGCCACCCGCGAGGTGGTGCGGGTCTGCGAAACGGTCGAGATCATGCTGAAACGGATCATCGAGCTCTATGAGAGCGCCGATGCCGACAAGATTGGCGCGCTGGCCGCACTCGACGACCGTGTCGACAGAAAGCACGCGGCGATCAAGCTCTATCTGGCCAGGGTCACCAAGAACCCGCTGAGCGAGGACGAGGCCCTGCGTTGCCAGGAGCTGATCGGCGCCTGCGTCAAGCTGGAGCAGGTCGGCGACATCATCGTGCGCAACATGCTGGTCCACGTGAAGAAGAAATTCGAGCGCGGGCTGGAGTTCACGCCGGAAGGATGGCGTGAGCTTTGCGCCTTCCATGCCTTGGTGCTTGCCAATGCCAGGCTTGCCTTCAACGTGCTGGTGTCTCGCGATCCGGAGACCGCTCGCCAGTTGGTGCTGGAAAAGGACCGGCTGCGCGACCGCGAGAAGGAAACCAGCCAGAGCCATTTCGTGCGGCTGCGCGACGGCACCGCCAAGAGTGTCGAGACCAGTTCCATCCATCTCGACACCATTCGGGACCTCAAGCAGATCAACTCGCTGCTCGCCTCGATGGCCTATCCCGTGCTTGAGGAGCGCGGTCTGCTCACCGGTTCACGGCTGAAGGCTGGATAGATTGCGTCCACAGGCCAGGTAGCTTCAGAACATCGCCTATGAAAATTGCTGTGGGCCAATGCGCAAAAATTATCTTTGCGCGTTTTCCCGTCTGTCGGCTAAAGGATCGTCCCATATCTACCGGGAGGAAAGTCGATGGACACCCATTCTCGCAGTTTCGCCAAGGCGCTTTCCTGGCGCGTCACCGGCACCATCGACACAATGATCATCTCGCTCGTCGTGACCGGAAGCATCAAGCTCGCCGCGGCCATCGGCCTGACCGAGGTCGTCACCAAGTCGCTGCTCTATTATCTTCACGAACGGGCGTGGCTGAAAATTCCTTACGGGAGGAAGGCAGCCGCCTAGCTCTTGCCTCCGCGGCGGGCGCCAGACCGGCGATCAAGAAAAGCTAAAGCGGCGTCGCCAATTTCTGGATTGCCCGCCGCCCTCATCCGTGGTTTGAGGCCAGCTTGTCCGAGGATCTCCTTCGCGCCATGCTGCCCCTCATTGCCCTGTTCATAGCTGCCTTCGCCTTCGGCACCACCGAATTCGTCATCGCCGGCGTGCTGCCGCAGGTGGCGGATGGCCTTGGCGTCGCGATTCCGACCGCCGGCTATCTCGTTTCCGGCTATGCCGGCGGCATTGCAGTCGGCGGCCCGCTGCTGGCGCTCGCCACCAAAAGGTTCTCCCGCAAGGCCCTGCTGCTTGGACTGACTGCAGCCTTCACCATCGGCCAGGCCGCCTGCGCGCTGGCGCCCGACTTCGCCTCGATGCTGCTGTTGCGGATAGCGGTGGCCGTGGCGCATGGCGCCTATTTCGGCGTTGCCATGGTGGTGGCCGTCGGCCTCGTGCGCGAAGACCAGCGCGGCATGGCGGTGGCGCTGATCCTGTCCGGCCTCACCGTATCGAACGTCATCGGCGTTCCGGCCGGCACGGCAATCGGCAACGTCTGGGGATGGCGTGCAACATTCTGGGTGATGTGCGCGCTCGGTGTGGTGGCCTTCGCGGCAATCGGCGCTCTGCTGCCGCGCAAGACGGGATCGTCGAGCCCGTCAGTGAGCCTTGGAAGCGAGGTCCGCGTGCTCGCACGTCAGCAGGTCTGGACCTCGCTCATTATCATGCTGATGCTGATGATCGGCCAGTTCGGCCTGTTCACCTATATCACGCCGACGCTGCTTGAGGTCACAGGCCTCGACGAGAAATGGATACCTTGGGTGCTCTTGCTCAACGGGGTCGGCGCAACGATCGGCGTCTTCGTCGGCGGGCGGCTCGCCGACTGGAAGCTAATGTCGTCGCTCATCGCCATGCTTTTCCTGCAGGCGGTGATGCTCGCCTTGATCTATGCCGTCAGTTCTTACCCACTGCCGATGGTGATAGCGATCTTCGTCTGGGGCGGCCTCAACTTCGCCATCGGCACGCCGATCCAGACCCGCATACTGACCTGGACCGCGGACGCCTCCAATCTTGCCTCGTCGCTCATTCCGTCGGGCTTCAATGTCGGCATCGCGCTCGCCGCATCGCTCGGCGCGGCCATGCTCAATGCCGGCTATGGCTATCGCAGCCTGCCGGTGGTTGGCGCGGTCGCCATGCTGGTCGCGGTCGCGGTTGCGCTTGCCTCGCATGTCTGGGAATGGCGAAGCCGGGCTGCGCCGCCGCTGCCGGCTGCCGCCGAATAGGGCTACAGATCGATCCGGTAGCGCAGGCTTTCCGCGCCGCCATAGGCGGCGTCCTCGAAGAAACGCCCGACGAGCCGGCCGCCATTGGCCAGAGCGACCTTCTGCGAGGGCACATTGTGAGGCTTGCAGGTGATTTCGACGAAGGGCAGGCCAACAGCCCTCGCCTCCACCAGCATCAGCCGCAGCGCCTCGGTCGCATAGCCGCGTCCCCGTTTCCACGGCACCACCGCATAGCCGATGTGGCCGAGCACATGCGACGGCAGCGCCGCGGTGCCGTGCTGCCAGCGCAAGCCGATTGAGCCTGCGACTTCCCCGTCCCAGATCCAGCGCCGGAATCCGGGCAGCCGCGGCACCGTCGAACCGTCGGGCAAGGTGATCGGCGGTCCCTTGCCATCGGAATCGTCGAGATCGCCAAGGAAAGTCGCTGGATCCTTTTCGATTGCCGCAAGCTGCTCGCGCGTCGCGTCGAGTAGCCGCACATTGTCCGGCGACCAGCCACGCTCGAGGGCCGCCTTGTAGGACGGCAGGTGTTCAAGCGCCGGTTTGACGAGTTCGATCACGGGCGCGACGGCAAGGGCCTTCGGCAGCTTACTGAAGCAGGCTCTTGACGATGCCGCTCGCCTTGGAGAAATCCATCTGACCGGCGTATTTCTCCTTGAGCGCCGCCATCACCTTGCCCATGTCCTTGACGCCGCTGGCGCCGGTCTCGGCAATCGCGGAACGGACGGCGCTTTCCGTCTCAACCTGGCCCAGTTGCGTCGGCAGGAAGTCGCGGATGATGGCCATCTCGTCGCGCTCCTGCGCCGCAAGCTCCGGCCGCTTGCCGTCATCGAACGCCTTGGCCGATTCCTCGCGCTGCTTCACCATCTTGGCCAGTATCTGCAGGATTTCGTCGTCGCTCGCCGGCTCCTTGCCGGCGCCGCGATTGGCGATGTCGCGGTCGTGAATGGCCGCCTGGATCAGCCGCAATGTCGGCAGCCGGCGCTTGTCCTGCGCCTTCATCGCGCTCTTCAGGGATTCGGCGATTTTGCCTCGCATAGTGCTTTCTCCTTCGAATGCGGCGGACAATAGCCGTGCCGAAAGCCCAACGCAAATGCGACACTACGGGCAAATCCCTGATATTGTTCGACGAAATAAATCCGGGCTCGCACTTCCTGGCATCATTGACCGCCTTGGCGCCTTCCCCTATGTACTGGGCCTTGCATGAACTGAATTCTAGTGCACGTCGCCCAAAAGTGCGTAGCTGTTTTGGGCAACGACATGCACACGTGAAAACTTAGCGCGCCGAGGCTGTGAGATCGCCGCTTCGCGCTTTTTGTTGCGCCGACTGAGGGCGCACCTTTAGGAGTGCCGCCGTGGCAACGATGACCGCCGCATCGCCCCCCCCTTGGGCCACCGACAAGCCGACTGCTCTGCTGGTGCTGGCCGACGGCACCGTCATCGAGGGTCGCGGTCTGGGCGCCGCCGGCTCCGCCGTCGCCGAGGTCTGCTTCAACACTGCGCTGACCGGCTATCAGGAGATCCTCACCGACCCATCCTATGCCGGCCAGATCGTCACTTTCACCTTTCCGCATATCGGCAATATCGGCACAAACGACGAAGATATCGAGGACCTCAACCCGCTGGCCCGCGCCGGTGCCGTCGGCGCCGTGTTCAAGGCCGACGTCACCAACCCGTCGAATTATCGCGCCGGAACCGGTCTCGACCAGTGGCTGAAGAAGCGCGGCATCGTCGCACTTTCAGGCATCGACACGCGGGCGCTGACCGCGCTGATCCGCGAAAAGGGCATGCCAAACGCCGTCATCGCGCACGCGCCCGACGGTATCTTCGACGTCGATGATCTCAAGCGCCGCGCCGCCGCATGGTCGGGGCTTATCGGGCTTGATCTGGCCAAGGAGGTCACCTCCGGTCAATCCTCGGTCTGGCGCGAGACGCCCTGGGTCTGGAACGAGGGCTTTGGCGAACAGGCTGATCCGTCGATGCACGTCGTTGCCGTCGACTACGGGGTCAAGCGCAACATATTGCGCCTGCTGGCCGGCCTCGGCGCCAAGGTCACCGTGGTGCCGGCAAAAACCGGCGCCGAGGAGATCCTGGCGATGCGGCCCGACGGCATTTTTCTATCCAACGGCCCTGGCGATCCGGAAGCAACCGGCGACTACGCCGTGCCGGTCATTCAGGATCTTTTGAAGTCCGATATCCCACTGTTCGGCATCTGCCTCGGCCACCAGATGCTGGCGCTGGCGCTGGGCGGCAAGACTGCGAAAATGCATCAGGGCCACCACGGCGCAAATCATCCGGTCAAGGACCACACCACCGGCAAGGTCGAGATCGTCTCGATGAACCATGGCTTTGCCGTCGACGCCGACTCGTTGCCGAGCGGCGTCGAGGAAACCCATGTCTCGCTGTTCGACGGTTCGAATTGCGGCATTGCGCTCACCGGCAGACCGGTCTTCTCGGTCCAGCATCATCCCGAAGCCTCGCCCGGGCCGCAGGATTCGCACTATCTGTTTCGCCGCTTCGTCAACCTGATCCGCGAAAAGCGCGGCGAGCCGGCACTGGCCGAGCGTGTTTAGCGCATTGCGTAAAAACGGATTCGACTGACGGGCGCCGGCCGGGTTCCCGGCGCCAATCAAGCCCCGTCCGTCACCGCTTCCTGCGCGTGCATGCGTCTGACTTCCTTCGGCGTCGGCTTGGCCACCCTGGTGACGAAGACGACGAGCGCCAGCGTGAGGAAAATCGCGCCGAGCAGATACGGGGCACCGCCGAAAACCACGGGCGCGTTCGGCCCCGTGAACCAGGAAAAGATCGCCGTATAAAGCAGCGGTGTGATGATCGAGGTGATCGAGAAGATCGAGGTCATTGCGCCCTGGAGTTCGCCCTGGGCGGAAGGTGGCACCTTGGCGGCCGCAAGGCTTCTGAGCGGCGGGTCGGCCAACGCCTCGAGACATCCGACGACGATCACTGCATAGATCATCCAGCCTTGTGACGCGAAGGCGTAGCCGAAGGCGCTGAGTGCGGTAAATGCCAGACCGATTACCGCCGTCTTCCACTCGCCAAGTTTAGGGATCACGCGCGGCAGGACAGTCGCCATGACGATCGCCCCGCACAGGCCGAAAGCGCCGAGCGAGAAGCCGATCTGTTGTTCGCTCCAGCCATAGCGATAACTGGAGACGAACGACCAGACCGCAGGATACATCATGTGCCCCAGCGTCATCAGAAAGAAGACAAGTCCGATCCAGCCGATACCTTCGTAGTTGCGCATCTGGACGAGCGTGCCGACCGGGTTGGCGCGTTTCCACTCGAAGCGGCGACGGTGCTTGTTATCAAGTGTTTCCGGCAACAGAAACAGCGCGATCAGAAAGTTTGCGAACGCAAGCCCTGCAGCGAAATAGAACGGCACACGCGGCCCGAACGTGCCGAGCAACCCGCCCAGAACCGGCCCGATGACGAAGCCGACGCCGAAAGCAATGCCGAGCAGCCCAAAATTCTTCGCACGATTTTCGTCGGTCGAGATATCGGCGATGAATGCCGATGTCGTGGAATAACTGGCGCCGGAAATGCCGGCCAGCACGCGGCCGATGAACAGCATCGGATAGGACCAGGCGATAGCGCAGATCAGATTGTCGATAGCGAACGTCAGCACCGAGGCGAGCAGGATAGGCCGCCGCCCGAACCGGTCGCTCAACCCGCCCATCACTGGTGCGAAAACGAACTGCATCGCCGCATAGACGAAGAACAGCCAGCCGCCCTCGATAGCCGCCTCGCTGATGCCGACGCCGGTCAATTCCCTGAGATAGGCCGGCAGCACCGGCATAATAATGCCGAAGCCGATGACGTCGAGCAGCAGGGTGGTGAAAACAAGCGCAAGGCCCCGCCTGGCGGTTTTTGGGTCTATCATGATGGTATCTCCTCGGGCCGCCCGAGCGAACGGGGACACACCTTATAGGCGAGCACATCGCCGGGAACAATGAGGGAACGGGCAGAGTGTTTTCATCCTGACATCCCCTGACTGCGATGCAGTCTCTCAGATAACTACGAGAAAACTGTCGGCTCAGATCGGGTTGTTGAACGTGTCGCAGTCCGAAAGCTTGCCGTTCTGGAAACCTCGCGCCAGCCAGGTCTGCCGCTGCTGCGACGTGCCGTGGTTGAAGCTTTCCGGCACGACGTAGCCCTGCATCTTCTTCTGCAGCGTGTCGTCGCCGATCTGTTTGGCGGCGTTCAGTGCCTCCGCCATGTCGCCCTGTTCCAAGATGCCCTTCTGACCGGTGAAATGTGCCCAGATGCCGGCAAAGCAGTCGGCCTGCAACTCGACCTGCACCGACATGTGGTTGGCGTCGGCTTCGCTCATATTCTGCCGCATCTGGTTGAATTTGGGCAGGATGCCGACGAGGTTCTGCACGTGGTGGCCGACCTCATGCGCGATCACATAGGCCTGTGCGAAATCGCCGGAGGCACCGAACTGCTGATCGAGCTGCTGGAAGAAGGTGGTGTCGAGATAGACCTTGCGATCATTGGGACAGTAGAATGGTCCGGCCGCCGATGAGGCAGAACCGCAAGCAGAGCCGATCCGGCCGCTGAACAGGACCAGCTTTGGATCCTGATAGGTCAGGCCCTCGGACTGGAAAATACCGGTCCAGGTATCCTCGGTCTCGGCCAGCACGGTCGACACGAACTGCTTCATTTCGTCGGACGCGGGCGCACCGGTGCCGCCGCCCTGGCCGCCGCTATTGTCGGTGATCTGGCCGCCGCCACCGGGCTGCAAGCCGCTGTCATCGAGGATCTGGCTCGGGTCGAAGCCGAAATACCACCCTGCCAGGAAAATCAACCCTACGATAATGATGCCCGACATGCCGCCGCCGCCGGCGCGACCGCCGATCGGGATGCGAAACTGCCCCGGCCCACCGCCAAACCCGCCGCTCTGGCCGCGCTCGTCCTCGACATTGTCACTCTGACGACGGCCCTTCCAGAGCATGGCAACCCCCATGACGCAATTTCTTCCGGCCGATCGGGCCGCGTCCCGGTTCGATGGGACACGACCACAATTATCTCAACGGTTACGCCAAGTCACAGTATTTTTCGTGCGAACAAGCAATGCTTGCTGACGCTTGTTTGCTCTGGCCGAAACATCGCAAGGTCTGTGGCGTTCGCCCTGCTCGTGGGAAGCGAGTCGCGCCACGTGCTTTTCAGCGGGCGGCGATTATTGCCTTGCGAAAGGCTTCGAGCGTCTCGGCGCTGACATGATGCTCGATGCCTTCGGCGTCGATGCGCGCCGTCTCGGCACTGACGCCGAGCGAGCGCAGGAAGGCCTCGACCGTCTGGTGGCGAATGCGGCTCTCTTCCGCAACCTTGCGGCCGGCCTCGGTCAGGAACACGCCGCGATAAGGCTTCCGGGAGACCAGCCCGTCGGCGCACAGCCGCGTCAGCATTTTCGCCACCGTCGGCTGAGCGACGCCGAGCCGTGCCGCGATATCGACCTGGCGCGCCTCGTTGCCATCCTCGATCAGGTCGGCGATGAGCTCGACATAATCCTCGACCAGCGCGCTGCGGCGCGCTTCACGCGTCTGCCTGAAGCCTTCCGAGTGGATTTCTGCATCAGGCAGCGGCTTTTCGCGAGGAACCGGTCTTTTCTTCAGCGCCAATACGCGCTCCTCCCGGCAGTTTGAATCGACATTGCAGTCATAACACGGAACCCTATTTGTTCTGGCCGTTTATTTCCATTCGGTGGCCGGCGCAACCGGCGGTCACTGCGGTCCGGCCGCACGGCCAAGCGGCTACACGAAAAAGCTCCGACAATGAAATATAGCATATTGCATAATGTTCAGCCGTGGCATAGATAAGGAGAGAACATCGATCGTTCCAGTGGAAAGCCATTTCATGTCGGAAGCCGAAGCCACCTCAGCCCCCCGGTCCATGTGGCGATTTGCCCGCCCGGAGGACGACGAGCAGCTCAGCCTGCGCGAAGTCAACGCAACGATCGCGGTGCCGCACTCGGGGATCTGGCTTCGCCGGCTGTTCGCCTTCATGGGGCCGGGCTACATGGTTTCGGTCGGCTATATGGATCCGGGCAATTGGGCGACCGACCTCGCCGGCGGAGCCCAGTTCGGCTACACGCTGCTTTTCATCATCATGTTGTCGAACCTGATGGCGATCCTGCTGCAGGCGCTCGCCGCCCGGCTCGGCATCGCCACCGGCCGCGACCTTGCGCAGGCGTGCCGCGCCTATTATCCGCGACCGGTCAATTTCATGCTCTGGGTCGCTTGCGAATTGGCCATCATCGCCTGCGACCTGGCCGAGGTCATTGGCACGGCAATCGCCTTGCAACTGCTGTTCGGCATTCCGCTGATCGGCGGCGCCATTATCACCGCGCTCGATGCCTTCCTGCTGCTGCTGCTGATGAACAAGGGCTTCCGTTTCCTCGAGGCCTTCATCATAGCACTTTTGATTGTCATCTTCGGCTGCTTCGCCATTCAGATCTTTGCCGCCGCGCCGCCGGTCGGCTCCATCCTGCACGCCATGTTCGTGCCGTCGTCCGAGATCGTCACCAATCCAGCGATGCTTTACATCGCCATCGGCATCATCGGCGCCACGGTGATGCCGCACAATCTCTATCTGCACTCCTCGATCGTGCAGACCCGCGCCTACGAGCGCACCGATCGCGGCAAGCGCGACGCCATCAAATGGGCGACGACCGACTCGACCATCGCGCTGATACTTGCGTTGTTCGTCAATGCTTCCATCCTGATCGTGTCGGCGGTGGCGTTCCACGGCACCGGTCATCATGACGTTGCCGAGATCGGCCAGGCCTTCGAGCTTCTGTCGCCGCTCCTCGGCCTCGGCATCGCTTCGATCCTGTTTGCCGTGGCCCTGCTTGCCTCCGGCCTGAACTCGACGGTCACCGCGACACTGGCCGGCCAGATCGTGATGGAAGGCTTCTTGCGGCTGCGCATCCCGCAATGGGCGCGCCGCCTGCTGACGCGCGGCATCGCCATCATCCCGGTGGTGGTCGTCACCGCCCTCTATGGCGAGAAGGGCACCGGCCAGTTGCTGGTCTTCAGCCAGGTGATCCTGTCGATGCAGCTTCCCTTCGCGGTCGTCCCGCTGGTGCAGTTCGTCTCGGACAAGCGCAAAATGGGCAACTTCGCCATTTCCCGCGCCGTCGCCGTGCTGGCCTGGGTGGTTGCCGCCCTCATCCTGGTGCTCAACTTCAAGCTGCTCTACGATACGGTCGTTGGTTTAGGCTGAGCGTCTGCTCCAAACCGACGCAACAAGGCCGGCAGTCATCCGCCCTTCCAGCCCTGGAATTTTGCCGGCCGCTGTCGGACAAATGTCCGTTCGCCCGTCCTTGGCTCGAAGTCCGGCCATCACGGCACGGATCAGGGAAAGGGAGCTCCAATGAGGAAGATCATCGCCGCAACATTCGTCAGCCTCGACGGCGTCATGCAAGCGCCCGGCGGTCCGCAAGAGGACCCGGTCGGCGGCTTCAAATTCGGCGGCTGGACGTTCCACTACTGGGACGATGTGATGGGCGCCGCCATGGGCGAGACGTTTTCAAAACCGTTCGCGCTGCTTCTCGGCCGCAAGACTTACGACATCTTCGCCGCCCACTGGCCTTACCAGAAGAATGACCCGATCGCCGACAGCTTCAACGCCGTCACCAAATATGTGGCGACGCACAGGCCAGATACGCTGTCCTGGCAAAACAGCCAGCCGCTCGGCAGCGACGTCGTGGCGAGATTGCGCCGGATGAAGCAGGAGGACGGCCCGGATCTGCTCATCCAGGGGTCGAGCGAGCTGATCCAGACCTTGCTCGCCAATGACCTGATCGACGAGATCAGCCTGCAGATTTTCCCGCTGGTGCTGGGCAAGGGCAAAAAACTGTTCGGCAGCGGCACAATACCTGCCGCCTTCAAGCTGACCCGTTCGCAGGCATCGACCACCGGCGTCCTCATGGCGAGCTATGAGCGCTCCGGCGAGATCAAGACCGGGTCCTTTGTTCCGGAACAGCCTTCCGAAGCCGAGATCGAGCGGCGCAAAAACTGGAAGTAGATGCCGTAGGGCGATCCAGGACGGCTGAACACTGGCCGTCCTTTTTGCTGTTTTTAAGCCGCCTCTCGTCGCCGTGCCAATCCATCGCGGAGGTGGCCTGCGAATGCCAGTACGGCAGGCGCAACGCTGTGCTTCGGCAAATGCAGATTGATTGCAAAATTCGGCAATGACGGCAAATCCGGATCGTTGGCCAAAATATCAAGGTCCGCAGGTACGGTCGACGCCAACCAGGTGGTGACGGCCAAGTCCGAACGCACTGTTGCCGTCGTCGCGTCGATGCTGCCGTTTTCGAATACGGTGCGCCATGCCAGCCCGTGCTCGTTAAGCGCCTCCAGTACAACCGGACGGAACGCGCAGGTCTCGGCGACCATCGAAACCGGCAAGGGGCGTTTGCTGCGGGCGCCGCCGCCTTTGGCGCCGACCCAGACCAGCCGGTCGACAACAAGGCATTCGCCGGCCGACCGACCGACCGGTTCCTCGATCACCGCGAGCTCTATCGTGCCGGCCGCCAAGGCCGCAGCCAGCTCCGGCGACGAGGCGCAGACAAGCGAGATCTCGACCTGCGGATACGCCTCGGCATAGGCCTTGAGCACCGGCGCAAGCAAGGTGCCGACAAGGTCGTACGGCACGCCAAGCCGCACCTGACCGGCAACTGCATCGCCCGCCATCTCCGCCAGGATCTCGTCATTGAGCGAAAGCAGGCGCTTGCCCTTGCCGAACAGCCGCTCGCCGGAGCGGGTCAGCCGCAATCCGCTCCGATCGCGCTCGAACAGCCTGCAGCCGAGAACCTCTTCCAAACGCTTGACCTGCTGGCTGACGGCACCTTGCGTCAAATGCAGCGCGTTGGCCGCCGCCGTCATGCTGGCCCTGTCGGCAACGGTGACAAAGGTTCGGATCAGGGCAGTGTCGAGGTTGCGGAGCATCAAGCCATTATATTTGCTAATGCATGTCATAGCAAACATTGCATTTACTGATGAGCCAAACAGGCTACCGTGCAGGCTTCAAAGGAAGCAGCATGTTTGAAACCGTCCTTCCCCTCGTCCTGTTCGCGCTGGTCTCTACCTTAACGCCCGGCATCGCCACGACCTTGTCGACGGCGTCCGGCGCGCAGTTCGGCTTCCGCCGCTCTATCCCGCTGATGGCCGGAAGTGCGGCCGGCCTGGCCACAGTGGCTGCGGCAGGTGCTGCCGGGCTCGCTGGTCTGCTGGCCGCCGCTCCTTCGCTGCAACTAGCAATGAAAATGGCTGGTACCCTCTATCTGGTATGGCTTGCGCTCAAGATCGGCCGCAGCGGTCCGCCCAGTCTGGACGTGGCCATGGCAAAGCCGAACAGCTTTTTGGGCGGCGCCGGCCTGCAATGGATGAACCCAAAGGGCTGGGCCATGGGGCTGGGAGCGGCGGCATCTTTTGCCGCGCTCGCCAAAGGGCCGCTGCAGCTCGCCTTGCTGCTCGGCGCCGTCTTCGGCCTTGCAGCGGCTCTATCCTTGGCGGCATGGTGCGTGGCGGGCACGCTGCTCGCCCGGTTGCTGCGAACCGAGCGGCAGTGGCGCATGCTCAACGCCGTGCTTGGCCTGCTGCTGGCCGCCTCGATCATTCCGATGTGGCGGACAGCGTAAGGTTAGTCTTTAGCTATGTCAGGCAGTGTAACGCGCCGCCGGCTTGCCGGCCAGAAGACTGCCGAAGAAGCCTTGCCGAACGCCAAGAAAGGCATCCACCCCGGCAACATCGGCAAGACCCGGTGCCGTGAACGCTTCACCCTTTGCCAGGCCAACCAGCGCTGCATCGACCAGATCGTCGGCCGTCATCACGATCTCTTGCGGCACATTGGCAATATCGCTTCCCGCAACTTCCCAGAATTCTGTCCGCGTGGCCCCCGGCAAGACCACCTGCACGGCGACCTTCGTGCCCGCGACTTCCCGCTGCAAGGCCTCGGTGAAGTTGACGACGTAGGCTTTGGTGCCGCTGTAGATGCCGCCGAACGAGGTATCGAAGGCAAGGACCGAGGCGATGTTGACGATGGCGCCGCGGTTGCGCGACAGCAGCCCCGGCAGCACCGCGCGCGTCAGCCGAGTCAGCGCCACGACATTGACCTTGATCATGCGCTCGGCGACATCGGCTTCAGCCGTTGCCACCACCTGCGCGCCGCCAAGGCCGGCATTGTTGACCAGCAGCGTCACGCTGTCGTCGGTTGATATCGCCTGCTCGACCCGTCGCAGATCGCCGTCGTCGGACAAGTCGGCGCCGATGACGCTGACCTTTATGCCATACGCGAAGCGGAGCCTCTCCGCCAATTCCTCCAACCGATCGGCGCGCCGCGCCACCAGCACCAGATCATAACCTTGGCCGGCGAGCCGGTCGGCATAGATCGCACCGATGCCGGACGAGGCGCCGGTGACGACCGCAGTACCTTTGTCCTGATTGCTCATTGTCTTGTTCCTTCTGGTTCGATTCCAAATGCCGGTGCCGCAGGGCAACACCCTGCTTCGACTGGCACACGAATTATTGGCATATGCCACCATTGGAACGTAGGCATATGCCACCATCTTGTCAATCGGGGGAGCAAGGACTATTTCTGGTTTGCATCGAGGGGCCCTTCCGGTCCCTCATCGGAAATCCGCCAATGTCCCAAACCACCCTGCCCGGCCTGGCGCTTTGCAACAACGCCATGCTGCGCCGCGCGACGCGGAAACTGGGCCAGTTCTATGACGATGTGCTGGCCCCATCGGGTCTGAAGGCCACGCAGCAGGGCCTGCTCTACCAGATCCACATCGGCGACGAACCGACGATGGGTGCCATTGCCGCGGCCCTCGTCATGGACCTGTCGGCCCTCGGTCATACGCTGAAGCCGCTGATCAGGGACGGTTATATCGAGACCTTCGCCGACCCTGCCGACCGCCGCATCAGGCGCGTCAGGCTGACATCGCAGGGCCGGATCAAGCTCGAAGAAGCTCTGAAGCTGTGGCAAGTCGCTCAGCAGCGCTTCGAGGAGATGTTTGGAAAAAAACAGGCCGCAAGCCTGCGAGCGGCGCTGGACGAAATCGCCGCACTTGATTTCGACGTACCGCCGGCCGCGAGTTGAATTATCGGCGGCCGGCAGACAAGCTCCGCTAACAGCCCTATTCGGCCGGCATCGCCACCGGTCGCGCCGCCAGGTGGCCCGCCAGCACTACGCCCAGACCGATGATCGGGAATGCCGCCGCGACCACGCCGAGGTCGGCCGGTGCGCCATAGCGCAGCACCGCGGCGCCGACCACGGCACCCAGTGCGACGCCGAGATAGAGCGCCGAAGCGTTCAGCGACAGCACGATTGGCGCGGCATCGGGCGCCAGCTTGATGATGCGGCTGGCCTGCGCCGGCGGGAACGCCCAGCCGACGATGCCCCACGGCACCATCATGGCCATGAGCGCCGGCCCGGCGATCTCGCGCGGCAGGAACATCGGGATCAACGAAAACGTGACCAGCATGGCGGCACTCAGCGCCAGCGACCAACAGACGGTGCGCGTCGCGCCGAAACGGTCGGCGGCCTGACCGCCGCCGATATTGCCGATGACCGCGCCAACGCCGAAAGCGAGCAGCATTCCGGGAAGCGCGATCGGGTTCAGTCCGCCGCCTTCGATCGCGAGCGGCGCGACAAAGGCAAAGACGGTGAAGGCGCCGATCAGGGCCAGGATGGTCGTCACCAGGATAGGCATGACGCCGGGGCGAAGTGCCGCTGCCAGCCGCATCCGGAGCGGCAGCCTTGTGCCGACGATGCCACGCGGCAGCCGGTACCACAGGATCGCGCCGGCGAGCGCGCCAAGGCCGGCAATGGCAAAGAAGGTGCCGCGCCAGCCGGCAACCGTCGCAACGAGCGCGCCGAGCGGTGCTCCGACCGCGACCGCAACCGTAGTGCCGCCGACGACCACGGCGATGGCGCGGGCGCGGTGATGATCGTCGACAAGCGCAACGGCCGTTCCCTGTGCGGTCGCCGCAAACAGGCCTGACGACAGCGCCATGACGATGCGCGCGATCAACAGCAATTCGAAGGAGGAGCTCAGCGCCGCGGCGACGTTGCCCAACACGAAGAACACCAGCGTCCACAGGATGACGCGGCGACGGTCCCATTCGCCGGTCAGCGTTGCCAGGATCGGCGTGCCGATCGCATAGGCGAGCGCAAACGCGGTGATCAGCGTGCCGGCTAGCGGAACGGAGATGGCGGCATCCTTTGCAATATCGGGCAAAAGGCTGGAGATGACGAAACCTTCGGTCGAAATCGTGAACGATCCGAGCGCAAGCCAGGTGAGGCGCTTATCCATGGCAATTTCCTTAGTTCAAAGGTTATTGAACAATTGGACATAACAGGGCATGATGTCAATAAAGCCGCTGCAAAATAGCCGAACCATCCTGACAGCCCGGTGTGAGGACGGGGCGGCGGGACGAAACTATGTGTCCATTAACCACGAGAGGAGATGCGTTGAAATCGGCTCCGAATGTGCTTAATTCCTGGGCATGACCTTGCCCCATCCCACCGCCGACCAGATCAGCCTGCCGAACGTGCTTGCTGTGCTCGGCGACCCGACGCGGTTGGCCATCGTGCGCTATCTCGCCAGCAAAGAGGGCGTGCCGCTGAATTGCAGCCGGTTCCTCGACTTCGCCTCGAAGACCAATCTGAGTTACCATTTGGCCAAGCTGCGTGAGGCCGGCGTCACCCGCACCGAGGCGGTTGGCACCAGCCGATTGATCACGCTGCGCCGTGACGATCTCGACCGCCGCTTCCCGGGCTTGCTCGACAGCGTTATTGCCGCGGCCGGCGACGACGCGTCGTTACCGGCGGTCGGCGGCCACGAGATCGAAGTCCGCGCCTGACGGGCGCGAAGCTGGGTTCCGCTCTCGCCCGCTTCGCGAGACGAGCAAAGTAGCTTCACCTGCCGTCCAGCCATTCCAATTAACGGAGCCTGCCATGCGCATTGCCGTCCTCGCCGACATCCACGGCAACGTCCTGGCGCTCGACGCCGTGCTCGACGATCTGCGGCAGCGCGGCGGCGCCGACCTCATCGTCAATCTCGGCGATTGCGTTTCCGGCCCGCTGTGGCCGCGCGAGACCATGGAGCGGCTCGAGGCGCTCGACCTGCCGACGGTACGCGGCAATCACGACCGCCGCGTTGCCCGCGACACTGCCGACGAGACCATGTGGCCGTCCGACCGCTACGCGCAGGAACGGCTGACGGCAGGCCAACGCGAGGCGCTGCAAGTGCTGCCCGTCACGCTGGAGGTGGCGCCCGGCGTGATCGCCTTCCATGCCCGGCCCGACCACGACGAAAAATACCTGACTGACGCGATCGTCGAGGGCCGGCTGGTGCGCGCGCCGCTGGCCGCAATCGAGCGGCGGCTCGGCGCGGTCGATCCCGCCTGCCGCATCATGCTTTGCGGCCACAGCCACCGCAGCGAGCTGATCCGCATTCCCGGCGGTCCGGTCATTTTCAATCCGGGCAGCATCGGCTGCCCGGCCTATGACGATTCGACCCCACCGGCGCATGTCTCGGAGCAAGGCTCGCCACACGCCCGCTATGGCATCGTCGACTTGCACCCCGATCGTTTCGAATCCATCGCCGTCGACTATGACCATGAGGCGGCGGCGTATCAGGCCGAGCAGGCGGGACGGCCCGAATGGGCTCACGCGCTGCGCACCGGATTTATGTCCGGCTGAACGCGGAACGCGTTCATGCCGCCGGGCTGAGCTTGCTCATCCCAGGCTGAGCTTGCTCATGCCAGGCTGAGCTTGCTCATGCCTAGCTGAACGGATGACCGCCTTCGACCGGCAGAAGCCGCAATCTTCAGTCGTCGGACGCGGATCGCTTCGATCGCCTGGCAGGACGTCGGGCGCTGGCCGCCGAAGTCTTGGACGTCGAAGTCTTGGTCGCCGAAGCCTTGGGCGTCGAAGTCTTGGGCGATGAAGCCTTTGGCCGTGACGTACTGGGCGTTAGATGCCTTGGGTTGAAAGTCTGTGCTGGAGCCGATTCGGAACCGGCCCGAATGTCGGCGTCGCGCACCTGCTGGCCAAAGTTCAGGCCGGTCAGCTGTTCGATCTCGGCCACCGTCGAAAGAAACTCCGATACCCTGGCAATTTCAAGCGGGTCGTCGAATGCCTCGGCACGCTCGCCGAACGCTTCGGGCATCACTTCCAAAACCGGCTTCTGGTCGGCCAGCAGCGCGATGGCGCGCAGGCCACCTTGATCGGACCACAGCGCGATCTTCCAGAACTTCAGCGGAACATGGCTGTCGAAGCGGTAGGGAGGATCGTCCTCGCGGAACACTGGCCCGGCAAACACCGTGACCCGGCCTCGCGTCGTATAAGCGTTGCGCAGCACATAGGTTTCCACCGCGCGCCATCTCAGCTTCCCCTTGGAGCCGGGATGGTCAAGCGAGCTTCCCTGATTGAAGAAGCCGACTTGCGGCGCAGCATTGGTATAAAAGAACGTGTCGCGTTCTGCCGCGACCGCCTCCTGATCGACGCCCCATGCGGGGTCGCCGCGAAGTGTAATATGGCCCTTCTGGAACATTCGAGCGATTCGTTCCTTGGATTTTGCGACGGGAAATCCGGGCACATTCTGGCTCGAATAGAATTCCTGGGTCATCTGCTCGCCAAGGTCGATGCGGCGATCGGGCCGGAAAGCATCGCTGGCTTCCGAACCGGAAATCGACTCCACCCCCAAGTCGACAAGCGACGGGTTGTCGATGACCGTCTTGTCCTCACGATCGACCGCCTTGGTACGGGATCCATCGATATTGCAGGCGGTGACGAAGGCAAGCCTGCGATCGGCGTTCATCAAGATCGAAAAATGATGGTAGCGCAATTCGTGTGGGTCCTCGCCCGGTTTGGCAAGAAGGTTTTTGGCCAACCGGTAGGGTGAATTGGCAACCGTCGGCATTGGCAGGACAAAGCCCGGTATGAAGCCGGGTTCATACCCTCCACGATCGTCGAAATCCTCTGTTTTCCAACCCGCGGCCTCGGCGATGGCCATGACCTTGGCGGGTTCGCTTGCTGGACCTTTGCCGTCGTTTCGTCTTGCATCGCCTCCGTCGCGGTCGATCAACGGCGCCCGGACATTTATCTCGACGGGAAAAGTCCACGTGACCGAGCCATCGGCATTATGTCTCGTCGCCGGCGGGCCGCGATCCGGTTCAGGCCGCTGCTCCGGCTTGTCCGGCACGTCTCCGCGACTGTCGGCGTTCAGCCGAACTGTCTCATCCATCATGCGCGGCGTGCCGGACCAAATCGCCAGAGCTTCCGAAACCGCCGATGCCGATGAGCCCGGCAACCTGGACTTTCTAGCGCCCAGATCGTCAACGATGGCGCTGATCCGTATGCCTTCGTTGATCTCGCGCGCAAGCGCGTAGCCAGCTATGCCCGTCACCTCGTGGAACGGGCCGGCCCAATGGTGTAGGGCAATGGGCTCCCATTCGTTGTTGAAGACCGGTGAACCGGACGAACCCTGTTCGGTATCGGCAACATAGTGCAGCACTTGAACCGTTTCGTCGCGGGCCACCAGCCGGTTTTCACGCAGCACCAGTTCCTTGAAGCGGCCATCGGGATGCTGGACGATGTTGGCAATTTCGCCGAGCATATGCTTGTCGCGCGCGTCCGACAGCGAGATAAAACCGAACTCCCCCAGTTCCTTTGGGCCGGAACGCCGCTCGCCGACCCCGATCAGCGTGTAATCCAGACCTTCTATGCTATCGGTCACGAAACAGGATTCAGGATCGAACAGGAACGTCGTCGGCGTGCGCACGGCATTTGCACCGTCCTGCTCATAATCGAACTGGACCTGGAAGCGCCGGGAATCCGCCGGCGACGAAATCACATGGTTGTTTGTGAGGAACAGCCTTGGCCCGACCAGAAAACCCGATCCTTGCGGATTGCCGTTGAGAAAGGCAACGCGCCCGACCGCGTCGGCAGCACGGCGCCCACGCTCCAGAAATGCGACCCCGATGAAATCGAGCGTTGGGCCGAGAACTGCCTCCGGTCCTGGCTGTTTGGCGGCGGCCTTTCTTTCCCCGGCAGATCTCATGTCGATTGCTGCCGATATCATCTCCGCTTCGGTGCGGCTGAGCGACGCCTTTACCTGCAACCTGTCGAGGCGCCTGGAGAGGGTCTGTTCGGCGGCCAGCGGATTGCCGTTGGCGATGTGACCAAGTGAAGCCTCAATTTCGGCGCGCGTTTTCTTGATACGCTGGCGAACTATGTTTTCCACTTGCGCGAATATTTCAAGGTCGACCATATTGCCCTCCTCAACCTTACTTGAGAGAGTGCATATTTACATGAAATGTGCAATATTTTGCCGGCTGTTAGTTTACGGAAGCGGCCTGGTCGCGATTCAACACGCGGCGCCTTTTCGGGCTTACACAGCGCCGCCTCGTCGCCTATAAAAACCGGCTGGCGTGCGGCGGCGCTTTCGTGCCTGGCCGCGCCTTCGGCAATTGAACTTACCGCCCATGGCAGATGATTAGGCGCACAGTAACACTCCCGACGACGCTGCTTGCGGTGGTGGCCGCTCCGCTGATGCTGGCGGAGCTGCCGGCCAACGGCCAGGAGCCGGAGCCCATCATCTCGATTGTGACGGGTCTCGCTCCCGATGACCTTCTGAACGTGCGCGCCACGGCGTCGGCCATGGGCAAGATCGAGGCGCGGTTGCCGAGTGGATCGAGCGTGAAAAATCTCGGCTGTGGCGAGGTCAGCGGCTACAAGTGGTGCAAGGTCGAAGACATTGACGACCCGAAGCTGAGCGGATGGGCACCCGCACGCTACCTCGACCCCATCAATCCCCGGCAAGTGACACCCCAGGCGGCGGCCAATGCGGAGAGCCCTGCCTCTCAACCGCTGCCCGATCTGACAACGCGCCTCGGCGCAACTGCTCCCGAAACGTCGCTGAACTCCGCTGACGCAATCGGCAGGGTGGCTATCGAGGACGCTTACCGCCTGGCCCTGGCCGCTGGCAATCCCTCGACTGGACAGGTTGATGGATCGGCGCCCGCGGCAGTGGATCCCGTCCAGAATTTCGGCGCGACCAATGCGGCGCCTCCGCCCGACGCACAGACCGTTGCACGGCTACAGCCGCCGGGGACACCATTCCCAGGTGCCGGCAACGTCATTCCTTGCGCGCGCTATCTCGGCCAGCCGATGACCAACTGCAAGGCAGGCGTCGCGCGCACCGGCGACAAAACCGACGTGACCGTGACCTGGCCCGACGGCGGCACGCGCATCATCAGCTTCTACGCCGGCAAGCCGGCCGGTTCGAATGGGCCGGGCGAATTCCGCTTCACGCGCGAAGGCAGCCTCAACATGATCCGCGTCGGCGCGTCCGAACGCTTCGAGATTACGGATCAACTGGCGCTGGGGGATAGTGGTAAGGGGAATAAGGCAGTAGGGCAGTAGGGCAATATGTTTAAAGGGCGCTCAACCTCTGCCCTACTGCCCTACTGCCCTACTGCCCTACTGCCTCATTTTCGGGGTTACATCCGGCAAAACTCTTCCCTATAAGGCCCTCCTAGCCTGATACCAGAATCGCGAGCACAACCGGCCGGGTCTTCCCGTCCGGTTTTTCGTGCAAGCCGCCTGCCGAACGGACCTTCGATATGCCAAGACGCACCGACATCAAGTCGATCCTGATCATCGGGGCCGGCCCCATCGTCATCGGCCAGGCCTGCGAGTTCGACTATTCCGGCACCCAGGCCTGCAAGGCGCTGAAGGAAGAGGGTTTTCGCGTCATCCTGGTCAACTCCAATCCGGCCACCATTATGACCGATCCGGAGCTGGCCGACGCCACGTACATCGAGCCGATCACGCCGGAAGTGGTGGCCAAGATCATCGCCAAGGAGCGGCCCGACGCGCTGCTGCCGACCATGGGCGGCCAGACCGCCCTCAACACCGCTTTGTCGCTGCGCCGCATGGGCGTGCTCGACCGCTATCAGGTCGAAATGATCGGCGCCGACGCCACCGCAATCGACAAGGCCGAGGACCGTGCACTGTTTCGCGAGGCGATGAGCAAGATCGGCCTGGAAACGCCGAAGTCGATGCTGGCCAACGCCACCGACGTCAAGAATGCCGACCGCAAGACGCACGAGGCCGAGCGCGCCGCGCTGAAGGCCGAGAAGCCGGAAAACCTCGACGCCGCGCTCGACGCGTTGGAAACCCGCTGGAACCTAGGCGAGGGCGACCGCAAGCAGCGCTATATCAGCCATGCTATGGCGATTGCAGCACAAGCGCTCGACCATGTCGGCCTGCCCGCAATTATCCGCCCCTCCTTCACCATGGGCGGCACCGGCGGCGGCATTGCCTACAACCGGGCCGAATTCTTCGAGATCGTCCAGTCCGGCCTCGACGCCTCGCCGACCACCGAAGTGCTGATCGAGGAGAGCGTGCTCGGCTGGAAAGAGTACGAGATGGAGGTCGTCCGCGACAAGGCGGACAATTGCATCATCGTCTGCTCGATCGAGAACATCGACCCGATGGGTGTGCACACCGGCGATTCGATCACCGTCGCCCCTGCCCTGACCTTGACCGACAAAGAATACCAGATGATGCGCAACGCCTCGATCGCGGTGCTCCGCGAAATCGGCGTCGAGACCGGCGGCTCCAACGTGCAGTTCGCCGTCAACCCGGCCGATGGCCGTCTGGTGGTCATTGAGATGAACCCGCGCGTCTCGCGTTCGTCTGCGCTGGCCTCCAAGGCGACCGGTTTTCCGATCGCCAAGATCGCCGCCAAGCTCGCCGTCGGCTACACGCTGGACGAGTTGGAGAACGACATCACCGGCGGGGCGACACCGGCGTCGTTCGAGCCGAGCATCGATTATGTTGTCACCAAGATCCCGCGCTTTGCTTTCGAGAAGTTTCCCGGCGCCGAGCCGGTGCTGACCACCTCGATGAAGTCGGTTGGCGAGGTCATGGCCATCGGTCGCACCTTCCAGGAATCGCTGCAGAAGGCTTTGCGCGGGCTCGAAACCGGCCTGACCGGTCTGGACGAGATCGAGATCCCAGGCATCGGCCACGGCAGCGCGCCCGCCAGCCACGTCGACGACCGCAACGCCATTCGCGCGGCATTGGGCACGCCGACACCGGACCGGCTGCGCATGGTGGCGCAGGCGATCCGCATGGGCACCTCGCTGGAAGACGTGCACGCAATGTGCAAGATCGACCCGTGGTTCCTTGAGCAGATCGCCGGCATCCTCGCCATGGAGGATCGCATCCGCGAGCACGGCATTCCTGAGGACGCCGCCAATCTGCGCATGCTGAAGGCGATGGGTTTCTCCGACGCCCGCCTCGCCTCCCTGGTCAGGAAAGACGTCGAAGAAGTCCAGAAGATTCGCGACAAGCTCGACGTTCATCCGGTCTACAAGCGCATCGACACCTGTGCCGCCGAGTTCGCCTCGCCCACCGCCTACATGTATTCGACCTATGAGGTTCCCTTTGCCGGCGCCTTGGCCAACGAGGCACAGGTCTCATCGCGCAAAAAGGTCGTCATCCTCGGCGGCGGCCCCAACCGCATCGGCCAAGGCATCGAGTTCGACTATTGCTGCTGCCATGCGGCCTTTGCGCTGCGCGACGCCGGCTTCGAGGCGATCATGATCAACTGCAACCCGGAGACCGTCTCGACCGACTACGACACCTCCGACCGGCTCTATTTCGAGCCGCTGACGCCGGAGGATGTGTTGGAGATCCTGCGCACCGAACAGGCCTCGGGCGAGCTGGTCGGCGTCATCGTCCAGTTCGGCGGCCAGACGCCGCTGAAGCTCGCCGATGCGCTGGAGAAGGCCGGCATCCCGATCCTCGGCACTTCGCCCGACATGATCGATCTGGCCGAGGACCGCGACCGCTTCCAGAAGCTGCTGCACAAGCTCGGCCTCAGCCAGCCGAAGAACGGCATCGCCTATTCCGTCGAGCAGGCCCGCCTCGTCGCCGGCGAGCTCGGCTTCCCGCTGGTGGTGCGCCCGTCCTATGTGCTGGGTGGCCGCGCCATGCAGATCATCCACGACGAGAGCATGCTGCAATCCTACCTGCTCGACACCGTGCCCGGCCTGGTGCCGGAAGACATCAAGCAGAAATACCCGAACGACAAGACCGGCCAGATCAACACGCTGCTTGGCAAGAACCCGCTGCTGTTCGATACCTATCTGTCGGGCGCCATCGAGGTCGACGTCGACTGTCTCTGCGACGGAAAGTCGACCTACGTCTCGGGCATATTGGAGCACATCGAGGAGGCCGGCATCCATTCGGGCGACAGTGCCTGCTCGCTGCCGGTGCACTCGCTGCCCTCGGAGCTTGTCGACGAGCTGGAGCGCCAGACGGCAGCACTTGCCCGCGCGCTCAATGTCGGCGGTCTGATGAACGTGCAATATGCGATCAAGGACGGCACGGTCTATGTGCTCGAGGTCAACCCGCGCGCGTCGCGCACCGTGCCCTTCGTCGCCAAGACCATCGGCCGTCCCATTGCCAAGATTGCCGCCCGCATCATGGCCGGCGAGAGCCTGGAAGACGCCTTCGCCCATTACGGCGCCATGCCCGACCCCCGCAATCCCGGCCACATCGCGGTCAAGGAAGCGGTATTCCCCTTCGCCCGCTTCCCCGGCGTCGACATCTTGCTCGGCCCGGAAATGCGCTCGACTGGCGAGGTCATGGGCCTCGACCGCGACTTCGCACTCGCCTTCGCCAAGAGCCAGCTGGGGGCGGGTGTCGATCTCCCCCGCGCGGGCGCGCTGTTCGTCTCGGTGCGCGACGAGGATAAGAAGGGCATCCTGCCGGCGGTGAAGCGCCTCGCCGGCCAGGGTTTCAAGGTGCTGGCCACCTCCGGCACCGCCCGCTTCCTCGCCGAGAACGGCGTCGCCGCAGAGAAAATCAACAAGGTGCTGGAAGGCCGCCCGCACATCGAGGACGCCATCCGCAACCGCCAGGTGCAGATCGTCTTCAACACCACGGACGGCCAGAAGGCGGTCTCGGACTCGAAGTCGCTGCGCAGAGCGACGCTGATGCAAAAGGTGCCCTATTACACGACGCTTTCGGGCGCGGCTGCGGTGGCGGAAGCGATTGCGGCGCTGCGGGCGGGGAGCCTAGAGGTGCGGCCGCTGCAGGAGTATTTTGCGTAAGCTATGGGGATTGGAAATCCATCATGAGTGTGCCGCCTCCCCGCCTTTTCCAGACGTACATTGTTACGTCACGCTGATTTCGATCTCCCTTCGCGTCGAAGGTCAGGTTCCCCAACACGGTCGGAATTGGCTGGCCGGATTTTATAGAAGCCGCAACAGCCCTTGGCGCCTGACCACCTGCCATTTCGATACCCTTGGCCGCCACTTGGACTGCCGCATAGGACTTCAGCGTGTAGTCTGCCGGCTCGAATCCTTGAGAACGAAAGCGCGCGACAACGTCGGCTGCGGCGGGATTGCTCCGGTCCTCAAGCGAAAATGCTATTAGCACGCCTTCCAAGGCGGGCCCCGCTTTCCCGGGCAGATCGTGAACTAGAGCCCCATCTCCGGAGATGAACTGAACCTTCAGCCCAGCTTCCTTGGTTTGGCGAACGAGCGGACCAAAATCATCGGCAAGCCCCGCGAAGAAGAGAACTTCGATCTTCATCGATTTAAGTTTGCTGATGAGGTCTGCAAAATCGCCTTGGCCGGGTTTGATCTTTTTGGCCAGCTTTTCAGGATGTCCCTTTGCTCGCAGCGCTTTTCTTGCCTTGTTCGCTAAGCCATCACCATAGGGCGTACCATCGCTAACGATGGCAAGATTTTGTGCTGAGAAATGATCGGCCATATACTCGCCGGCAAACATCCCCTGAACATCGTCACGACCGACCGTGCGAATGACATTCCAAAGTTTGAATTCGGTAAGAGCGGGATTTGTCGACGCGGGGCTGACCATCAAAGTGTTGTTCTTGGCATAGATCATCGCGGCAGGGACAGAACTGCCTGAGTTGAAATGGCCGATAACAAAGCGAACCCCCTCTTTTGCCAATCTCTTGGCGAGGGCTATCGCGGTGGCTGTTGTATACTGATCATCGAGCACGGTGAGTACTATCTTGCATCCTCGTACCCCGCCCTTGGCATTAATGTCGTCTACTGCAAGTTGAGCGCCCCGCCGCATCTCCTCACCGTCGTACGCCCAATCGCCGGTCATAGGACCGACCACCGCCATGGGAATATCGGCGCATTTTGCAGTGGCGGGTTGAGGCAACGCCATAAAAGCGACGAACATCGCCAGCGGCAGCCTGATCCATAAAAATGTCTGGTACTTTCGTAGGCTAATCCACAACATCGACGACGGCTTCCTTCACGATTTTGTTCTTTGTTCTCTCCAACTTGCTTGCAGCCTTGCGCATCCTGGTTACAGCTTCCTTCGCCTTGTCGCCGTCAATTGTGTCGCGTTTGATCACTTCATTTTCGACAAGCTGAAGCGACGAATTTTTTCGGCAGCTTGTTCATGACTCGCCCTCCCTATCCCCAGATGGATTTGGGGACGACTTTACTTTAAAGACAAGCGGAAATTATCCTGGAAGGGCAGAAGTTGACGCTTCACGCCACCGCCACGCACTCGATCTGGATATCAAACTCCATCGGCCACGAGGCCACCGGCACAAAACTCCGCGCCGGCGAGTTCGTCGAAAAATACTTCGCATAGACGCGGTTGATGGTTTGTAGAAGCCGGAATTGACGGCGTAGATGCGCACCATGACTATGTTTTCCAACGAGGTGCCGGCCGCTTCGAGGCAATGTTTCAGCGCCTTTCAGCCACGCCTCGGTCTGCGTTTCGAGCCACGAACCATCTCGCACGTTGCGAACGCCAGCGCCTCGCTCGCCTCAGCCGAGAAACCCGATAAACCGCCCCGCAAACAGCACGGACGTCCACAACACCAGCGACAGCACAACCAGCACGGCCGTGACCCCACCGGCCGGGTCGCCACCACCCTTTGCCCGGCGCATGAAGACGAGGAAGTTGACACCAGCGAACAGGATCAGCCCCATCTTGGCGAGGAAGATCGGCATCGCCGCATACTCCCTCGCCCTGATGGAAAACAGCAGCGCGCCGGTGACAAGCGCCCCACCAAACGCACATAAGGCCACCCGGCGCAGCAGCGCGACGAACGGCGCCTGCGGCAGCGAGCGGAAGGCGCCCAGGATCCTGAGGTCCATGAGCCAGACGCTGGTCAGCAGCGCGCCGATCGACATGATGTGCAGCGCATTGACGATGGGGTAGGCCACGAAGGAGGCCTTCAGTCCCCGCACCAAGGCGAGTTGCTCGATGCCGGCGAAAAACCCGTCCATTCAGGCCGGCGGCACGCGGTCGGGATAGACGTCATAGGGCTTGCCGCCGACGATGACGCGCACTGCCTTCATGCGCTTTTCGCTCTCGTCGCGCGAGCGGTGGCCGATCGCGGTCACCTCGTCGCCGACCTTGGCGACCTCCTCGGTGAAGCCGGCGGCGATCGTGCGCGACGGCGGCGCCATCTCCACCCGCCAGGCCTCTCCCTTCGCGTCAACATCGAGCGTGGGCGTGCGGGTTGCCGATATAGATGGCCGTGATCCTGCCCCTGAGTTCGAAAAACCCGTCCTGCGTCCACGACCAGCCGTGATGGGCATAGGCTGCGGTGCCGGCGGCAAGCATCACCGCCGCTGCCAGCGTGGCGCCCCGAATGAAAGGTGACAGCATCGCTCGTCTCCTCGGTTCCGGCATTAGAGGGTAGGTCAGCGCGCCGCAGCGTCAAATCACATAGGGTCTGCGCCGCCCCTCATTGTCCTGCCGGGCATTTCTCCCCGTATAGTGACGGGGAGAAAGGATGCCGTCGCCACGCATTTCGCCAATCTCCAGAGTTGAAGAAAGTGAGCTGAGTTTGCCGCCAGCCCCCTTCTCCCGTCCCTCTACGAGGAGAAGATGCCGGCAGGCAGATGAGGGCGGCGCCGAGCGACGCTAGTGGCAGCATCCTTCCCCATACTGCAGCTGCTCCTGCCAGCTCTGCGCCCTGCCCTCCGGCGTGAAATCCATGAGGTTCCACAGGATCTCGCAGGTGCCTATGGCGCGCGGATCCTGGCCGGGTTCGGGCGGCGCGAAGCCGAGTTCGGAGCTCCAGAAGTGGCGGATGCCGTCGCCGTCGCGGTGGAACACCGACAGCACGGGGAGCTGCGCGCCATCCTCGGCCTCGGCGTGATAGTCGCGCTTGAAGCTGTTGCCGGCCGACGAGACCAGCCGCATATTTTTCCAGCCGCGGTCGCGGCCGAGCGTCAGCAGGTTTTCCAGCGCGGTCTTGGCCACGACAGCGAAATTGTAGCCGGCGGCCTCGAGGTGGCCAATGGCGCCGTCGAACTGATCGAGCAGCGCCGTGCAGGACGGGCAAGGCTGGTCCGGTCTGGGCAGCTTCGCCGTGCCGCCGCTCGTCGCCACGTCGCGCGTCTCCTGCGGATGGCGCGGAAACATCATCGAATAGACGATCAGCGTGTCCTTGCCCGGCGCAAACAGTTCCGAAAGCTTGATCCTGGCCGGCTTGCCGTCCGTGCCGAGCCCGTCGAACACATAATCCTGCGGCACCAGCCCGCCCGTCGGCAGCGCGCGGCGGGCGACCGCCACATCCTCCATGGCGCGGCGCAGCTCGATCTCCTGCTGCAGCAGTTTTTCGCGGGCGGCGCGATATTCCTGGGATTCATTGGGAAAGCTGATCATCGTCATCTCCATCTGCCGTGCTTTTTGGCGGCGCGCCGTTCGTGGCAACGCGCCTTGCCTCCCAAGGACGCATCGCGCGAAACGGTTCCGACATTTTTGCGCAGGCGCCGTGGCGACAAGAACCCGGGCTGCCGCCTTCAAAAAGGACGAACGGCGCTCCTCACCCCGCCCAATCCACCTCGATCATCCCCAGCCGCTGATAGAGCCTGACCGCGGCCGCGTTCTCGACGGTATTGGTCTTGAGATCAACATGCGCCGCACCCCTTGCCTGAAACACCGCAAACGCGTAGCGCATCAGCGCCTCGGCTATGCCCTTGCCGCGCGCCTCGGGATGAACGGCAAGATCCTTGACGAACCCCGTCGCCCAGCAGAGCGCCGCGCCCGCCAACCGCCCCTTGCCGTCGATGACCAGGAAACACAAAGCGGGATCGAATTCCGCGTCGCCCGAAATGCGGGGCCACCATTCGTCGAACGGCCCATCGGCGCCGTCGTCGAACACCGCGGTCAAAAGTGCATGCAAAGCGAGCGCATCGGCGGCTTCGAAGCCGCGCATGAAAAAACCTTCCGGCCAGCGCGGCGCCAGAAGCGTGTCGTCGAGGATCTTGCGCAGTCTTATGTCGTTCGGCGCCGGTGGGCGCGGCTCAGGCATCGGGCTGCATGCGGCGGCGCAGGCTGTCGCTGCCGAGGCCGGTTTCGCCCAGCATCCCCTTGCGTTTGGCGTCATAGTAGTAGCCGCTCTGGTAGAGCCGGTCGGCGCGCTTGGGATTGCCGCCCGACACCAGCCAGGCGCCGCGCAGATATTTCACCGCATATTTCAGGTTGGTCTCGGCGTCGAACAGGCCGCTCGCCGGCCCGTCATAGCCCATGCCGCGCGCCGTCGCGTGCTTGATCTGCATCAGCCCCCAATGCCCCTGATTGTAGGCTTTCGGGTTGAAGGTGCTCTCGCGGTTGACGACGCTGCGCACCAGATCGACCGGCACCTGGTAAAGCGCGGAATATTTCTCGATCAGCCGCTCGATCTCGCTGCGGGCGCCGGCGTTCGACTGGCCCTCCGCCGGGTCGGTCGCGGCCAGAACGGCCGGGTTTTGCGGCACCGTGTAGGCGACCGGCTGAACGCCGGGCATGGCGGCAGTCTGGCCGGTGACTGGCATGGCGACGGCAGCCACCGCGGTGGCTGGCTGGGCATTGGTGGTCATGACGGCCGGGGTCGTTGCCGGCAGCGGCGTCGGCCCGGCAAAGGCGGCCGCAGGCTCGACCGGCAGTGCTGCTGTCTGGGCGACGCCGGACGGTTCCGGCAGGACCGAAACAGTGTCGGGCAGCGCCAGCGTGAAGCCAGCATCGGTGTTGGCCGAGTTTTCCGTGAAGGCAGGGGCCGGGGTCACCGGCGAAGTCGAGGTGCAGCCGCTGAGAGCGGCCACGGCCAACACCGCCGCTAGGACGGGAAAGAGGAATTTTGCTGGCAAGCGGCGCTCGGGTCCGGTTCGTCGGGTGTTAAGAAGTCCTTACACCAGCATCTTTCCCCGGGCAATCCGCGGTAGACGGTGGTTTTCGGGTGGCGATCCGGGCCGGGAAATGCGATATTGTTCTGGATTTGTACTTCGAAGGATTCCGGAAAGGAGCACGCCATGGACGCCTCTCATGCCACCGCTGGCCACGCGGTCTTCGAAACCGTGCTCGGCTTCATGGGCATCGCCTGGAGCGAAGCCGGGCTAACCCGGCTCTGCCTGTCGCAGCGCAACCAGGACGCGGTAGAGCGCCGGCTGCTGCGCCATGCCTCCGACGTCGAACAAGCCGTGAAGCCCGAGCCGCAATGGGTTGCCGAGCTGATCGCGTCGATCAAGGCCTATGCCGCCGGCGAGGTTATCGATTTCTCCGGCGTGCCGGTCGATCTCAGCGGCGTCGACGAGTTCCGCCTGGCGATCTATGACGCGGCGCGAAAGCTCGCCTTCGGCGAAACCACCACCTATGGCGAACTGGCCAAACGCGCCGGCCATGCCGGGCTGGCGCGTGAGACAGGCGCGGCGCTCGGCGCCAACCCGGTGCCGCTGGTCATCCCTTGCCATCGCATCCTTGCCGCCGGCGGCAAGATCGGCGGATTTTCCGCGCCCGGCGGCTCGGCCACCAAGGAAAAGATGCTGGCAATGGAAGGCGTACGCGTCGGCCCGCCGCCCCCAGCGCAGGTGTCGTTCGGGTTTTAGCTGTGCTGATATTTGTGCTGATATTCAGGTGAGGCCGGCACCCCGCGCACCATCTCGACCAGCCTAATCCGGAAGCAGGCGCCGGCGGAAGCGCCGGTCGATCTCCACCCGCTTGCACTTGTAGACGGTGCACGAATTCGTATCGGCACTCGGCACCGAGGCCCGCGCCCTGACCTCGCCGATGTCGCAGAATTGCTGGCTCCGCACATAGCGGTCGTAGAGCGCCAGGCCCGGCACGCGCGTCGATCTGTAGCGCAGGATGACCGCCCCCTCGCGCGCGATCGTCGCCTGCACCTTGCCGCAGCTCATGCGGGTCGGGTCGTAGCGCGAGACCGCCTGCGCCTCGGCGGCCACCAGCGTCAGGCAAGCGGCAAGCAGAACGATTTTCATGTCCCTCTCCCCAAAACCCAGTCGCGCCCGAAGCCGGCGCGATCCTCCCGCGTCAGGCGCGCAACGACGACGCTCTCACGCGATTGGGGCGGCCGTTGGGCAGCGTTGCCGCCGTGCCATTTTCCGCCCCGTCTTGTTTTTTGCGCGAAGGCATATTATATGCGGTCCATTGATATTTCGGCCGATCGATCCGGGCCTCGCGATATTCGCGTTTGCTGACGTTCTATCTCCAAAATCTCGATACAAACCGGCTGGGTTTCGGTCCAGTCAAACTAAAGCAAACGTAAGGACTATCGAAATGGCAACAGGTACGGTCAAGTGGTTTAATTCCACCAAGGGTTTCGGCTTCATTCAGCCTGATAGCGGCGGCGCGGACGTTTTCGTCCACATCTCCGCAGTCGAGCGTGCTGGACTGTCGACCCTGGTCGAAGGCCAGAAGATCAACTTCGAGATCGAGCAGGACCGCCGCACTGGCAAGTCGTCCGCTGGATCTCTGAGCAAGGCGGCCTGATCTTGAAAATGGCGCGCGCCGGGCGATAGCCCGGGGCGCGCGGCAAGTCACGGATGTACTGGCGGTCGCGCGAGAAGCGCGCCGGAGCGAAAGACCCGACAAGCCGAAGCAGCAGATTGCTGCCGGCCCGGCCAAAACGCTCCCGATCAGGCTACCAAGCATGGGAAGGCGGGATTTTGTCCCGCCTTTTTGCTGTCTGAAATCCGGTGAACCGTCGCCTTGGTCCTATGGGACCACTTTGTGGTTGTTTTTACCCCGGTCATTGTACCATCGACCATGAGCAAGCTTGAACAGATTGAGAAATCCGTCGCCGAACTAAGGCCCCGAAGAGCTCAAGGCGTTTGCCGCATGGTTCGAGGCGCTGCAAGCCGACATGTGGGACCGGGAGATCGAAGCCGACGCCAAGGGCGGCAGGCTGGACAAGCTTGCCGAGCAGGCCTTGGCTGATCATCGCGCCGGCCGGACCCGGCCTCTGTGAATCATTTTGCCACTCCCTCGTTTTGGGAGGCCTACGCAAAACTGCCCTCGTTGAGCAAAGGCGTGCGAGCATTCACGCCACTGGCCGAAGGCCACAAGCCCAACGCCCGGAGCGAGCCGCGAAGCGGCGACAAGCATGACTAAGGCAACCAGTCCAGCGGCACATGCCCCGGATCGGCCTCGACCCGTTGCAGCCAGGCGGCAACCGCCGGATAGGCGTCGAGCTGAAACCCGCCCGTCTCGGCCGTATGCGTATAGGCATAGAGCGCGATGTCGGCGACGCTGAGCGCACTGCCCGCGAAGAAGCTGCTCCCGGCCAGGTGCTGGTCCATGACGCCGAGCGCCTTGTTGCCGCGCTCCAGCGTCACCGCCAGCCGCTCGGGTGTCGCGTCTTTCGCGCGTTCTGGAAAGGTGAGCAGCGCTCTGCGCACCGCGATATAAGGCTCGTGGCTGTATTGCTCGAAGAACAGCCACTGATAGGCCAGCGCGCGTTCGTATCTGTCCGCCGGCAGAAACCGCGTGCCTTCGGCGAGGTAGAGCAGGATGGCGTTGGATTCGGCCAGCCGCCGGCCGTCGTCGAGTTCGAGCAGCGGCACCATGGCGTTCGGGTTCTTGGCGACATAGTCGGGCTTGCGCGTCTCGCCGGTATGCGAGCTGACCTCGACATTGGTGAAAGGGATGCCGAGCTTGGCCATCAACAGGCGCGGCTTGTAGCAATTGCCGCTGTCGATCATTCCATAGAGTATCATCGATGCTCCCCTTGCTCGCAACCACCCGTCTCAAGGCTTGATCCAGCCTCTATCGCGGCAGCGGCGGCTTCATCCAGTGATTTGTTTTGGCGTAACCATCAGCGCCGCTGATGCATTACAGGATATGTCGAGATTCAAGTCAGGCCGAGCCGAGAAGGGCGGGTTCCGAGAACCGGAGCGTACTGTTTGGGTACGTGAGCACTGGAAGCGCAGGACCCCCCGTTCGCAGGCCGGCATCACTTGAATATCGGCATATCCTAGCCGAACAAGGGGATGACGTTGCTGTCCCTGCCAAGCAGCCTGTCGATCGACAGCGGCTCCTCGTCGAACAGCGTTCCGGCCAGCGCCGGCCGGGCAAGGTAAAAGCCCTGCAGCAGGTCGACGCCGCCATCCAGCGCGACGCGCAGATGCGTGGCGTTCTCGACGCCTTCGACCAGCACCTTGGCGCCGCGATCGTGCAGCGTCGAAACCAGCGGCCGGAAAAACCGCTCGGCGGCGGCATGGCGGCAGAATTCGGCGAACCAGGTGCCGTCGATCTTGACGATGTCGGGCTGCACGAGGGCGACCCTTTCTTCGGTAGAATGCCCTGTGCCGAAATCGTCGATGGCAATGCGGACGCCGTCGCGCCGCATCTCGCGCGCCAGGCTGACAAGCACCTTGTCGCCGGCAGCCTGCTCGGTGATCTCGCAGACCAGCATGCCGGGATGCAGGCCGAAATCCGCCAGATGCCTGGTCATCAGCCTGATTTCGGCCAGCGCCCGTGCGGGGTCATCGTTGATCAGCGGATTGTAGTTGAAAAACAGGTCGAGCCCGTCGACGCCGATGTTGCGGAAGTTGCGCAAATGCAGCACCCGGCACATGGTTTCGACAAACAGCCGATCCGCTGCCGGCACACCTTCGAAGAAGATTTGAGGCGCCACCGGCCTGCCTGCACGATGCGGCTCGATCAGTCCCTCGACCGCGACGGCGGCGAGAAACCTGCCGCGCGGCGCGAAGACCGGCTGGTAGGCGCTCCTCAGCCGGAATGCGCCGTAGACGCCATATTCGATGCCGACCTCGTCGGCAAAGATCGCCTCGCCGACCTTGCGCCGCATGTCGGCCCGCCCGGTCACGATGTCACCCTGCGGCCAAAGGCCCGCATCGGCCGCCGCGATGGCGAAACGGCCGCAGAAACCTTCTCAGCATCGGCCGGCACCGCGGCCGCCTGCCCGCTCTTGTCGAAGACGTGGAAGCTGGTTGGCGCAAGCTCGGGGCGCGCCAGCACATAGCCCTGCACCATCGAGGCGCCCGACTTTTCGGCAAGCTCGAGCTGCCAGCCCGTCTCGATGCCCTCGAACACCGTACGGATGCCTTGCTCTTCGAAGCTTGTCACCATGGCGGTCAGCAAGGCGAAGCCGGCACCGGACTCCATCAGCGTCATGATCCAGTCGGCGTCGAACTTGACGATGTCTGGCCTGAGTTCCTTGATGCGATTGATGTCGGATTCGTCGGCGCCGTAATCGTCGACCGCAATGCGCAAACCATTGCCCCTGAGCGCCTCGACGAAATTGTAGAGCGTTTCCTGCGACGCCGATTTCTGCTCGGTGACCTCGCAGACGACGCGGCGCGGATCGATGTCGGCCTCGTGCAGCACCAGCCGCATGTCGCGCAGCGCCTTGTCGGCGATGCTGCGATCGGTGAACACCGATGGATCGAAGTTGATGAAGATGGAGGCGTCTCGCGGCAGGCAGGCGCCGGCGTTCAGAAGGTGCAGCGTCCGTGTCAGCGCCTCGATGTGCAGGCGGTCGACCGCCGGACAGCTGTTGAAGAAACTCATTGGCGGCTGCGGCTCGCCGTCGCGGAACGGCCGGATCAGCCCCTCGAACGCGACGACGGAAAGCTTGCCCTTGTTGAAGGCGAAGATCGGCTGGAAAGCGCTTTGCAGCGTATAGACCCCCCAGACACCGCTGGCGGTGCCGTCATCATGGCGGACGATATGGGCAAGCTCGATGCTGCGCGTCACGGTTCCTCGCTATGCGAGACAGGCGGACCGGCTACGGTCCCTGCCGTTCAAGCTTTTACCGATCGTTGATGAATTTATTGTTGCCAGCATTGCGCGCTGGCTCATTCGACAATGCCTGCGCTGGGCTTGCGCTTGACCAGATGATGCGACATGAGAGGCGCCGCGGCGCCTTCGCCGCGCCGGTCCTTCCTGGAGATATCTGTCATGGCCTTTCTTGCCGACGCCCTTTCCCGCGTAAAGCCTTCCGCGACCATCGCGGTGACGCAGAAGGCGCGCGAGCTGAAAAACGCCGGCCGCGACGTGATCGGGCTGGGCGCCGGCGAGCCGGACTTCGACACCCCCGACAACATCAAGAGCGCCGCGATCGAGGCCATCCGCCGCGGCGAAACTAAATATCCGCCGGTCTCCGGCATCGTGCCGCTGCGCGAGGCGATCGCGAAAAAATTCAAGCGCGAGAACAATCTTGACTACCGGCCGGAGCAGACCATCGTCGGCACCGGCGGCAAGCAGATCCTGTTCAACGCCTTCATGGCGACGCTGAACCCCGGCGACGAGGTGATCATCCCGCGGCCTTACTGGGTGAGCTATCCCGAAATGGTGGCGATCTGCGGCGGCACCTCGACTTTTGCCGACACCTCGATCGACAACGGCTTCAAGCTGACGGCGGCCGTGCTGGAAAAGGCGATCGCGCCGCGCACCAAATGGCTGTTGATGAACTCGCCGTCGAACCCCTCGGGCGCCGCCTATACCGAAGCGGAGCTCAAGAGCCTGGCCGACGTACTGTTGAAGCATCCCCACGTCTGGGTGCTGACCGACGACATGTACGAGCACCTGACCTATGGCGACTTCGTCTTCAAGACCATCGCCGACGTCGAGCCTAAGCTCTATGAGCGCACGCTGACCATGAACGGCGTGTCGAAAGCCTATGCCATGACCGGCTGGCGCATCGGCTATGCAGCAGGCCCGGTGCCGCTGATCAAGGCGATGGACATGATCCAGGGCCAGCAGACCTCCGGCGCCTGCACCATCGCCCAATGGGCGGCGGTCGAAGCGCTGAACGGGCCGCAGGATTTCATCCCGAAGAACAAGGCGATCTTCCAGGGCCGGCGCGATCTCGTCGTCTCGATGCTCAACCAGGCACGCGGCATCACCTGCCCATCGCCGGAGGGTGCGTTCTACGTCTATCCCTCCTGTGCCCAGCTGATCGGCAAGACGACCAAGAGCGGCAAGGTGATCGACAGTGACGAAACCTTTTGCTCGGAACTGCTCGAGGCCGAGGGCGTGGCGGTTGTTTTCGGCTCGGCCTTTGGCCTCGGCCCGAACTTCCGCATCTCCTACGCCACGTCGGAGGCTCTGCTCGAAGAAGCCTGCACGCGCATCCAGCGCTTCACCGCCGCGCTGGTCTGAGACGTTTCAGCCGCCATACTGCTCGTCGCTGACCTTCTCCAGCCAGTCGGCATGCACGCCCTCCAGCGCCTCCTGCATGGCGATGTGCGTCATCGCCGATTTCGGCGCGGCGCCGTGCCAGTGCTTTTCGCCGGGCGCAAAGGAGACGACGTCGCCGGCCCTGATCTCCTGGATCGGCCCGCCCCAGCTTTGCGCGAGACCGGCACCGGACGTGACGTAGAGCGTCTGGCCGAGCGGATGCGTATGCCAGTGGGTCCGGGCGCCGGGCTCGAAACTGACCAGTGTGGCGCGTAGCCGCGCCGGTGCCTCCTTCCCGATGATCGGCGTCTGCAAAACCCGGCCAGTGAAGTATTTTTCCGGCGCAACAATCGTCGGCACGCTGCCACAGCCAATAATCTTCATCGTCGCAAATCCTCGATCCAATCCAGTGTCTTAGAGACTACCACTTTCGTCCGATGCCGGCTGCATCTCCTGCCGGCTGCGGGCAAAACGCGGCCAGAACAGGCCGGCACGTCCGCTATAGGCCTGGTAGGCACCGGCCAACCTTGTACGTGAAAATTTTCGCTCTTCGTCCAAGGCCGCGATCACATAGATCGCAACGATGCCGGCGACCGGCACGACCGCCCACACCGACCAGGTCGCGATACCCCATCCGATCCAGAAGATGATGTAGGATGTGTAGAACGGATGACGGACATGGCTATAAGGGCCTTCGGTCACCAGGCTGTCGGGATTGTCCGGATCAAACGCGAAACGCAGCCGCGCCTTGCGCGAAACCGAGATCGCCCACCAGAACAGCGCCGAGCTTGCCAGTTCGACGGCAAACCCGCCGATCTTCGCTGCAACCGGTTGCCGCTCGATCCACAGCAGCGCCAGAAAGAACAGCGCCGTGCCGACCACGACGGCCGAAATGATCATGGCGCCTTGAGACATGCTCGGCGACTGGAAATGCCCGCGCATCGACCAGGCATATTGGCCGAGCGTCGCGATGCTGCTGATCGAGAGGAGAAGGTCGAGCGTGGATTCCATCATCAGGCTCCGGGGGTTAGCTGTGGTGGATTCGGCCATCATAGCCGGCAGAAACCGAGAAATCATTTCTTAACCACCGTTCTAAACAACATGGTGACCTCAGCATGCGATGTTGACCTCGAGACAATTCGAAGGTCCAACCGGATATGGCCGTTTCCCACCGCACGATCCGCACGCCGCAAGCGGATTTGCGCCTCAGCCAGTCGTCGGGACCCGGCATCCCGCTTGTCCTGATCCACGGCTCGGGCAGTTCGCGCACCGTATTCGCCCGCCAGTTCGACAGCCCGTTGGCCGCCGCCCATCGGCTGATTGCTTTCGACCTGCCCGGCCATGGCGAATCGTCGGACGCCCGCGATCCGGCGACGGACTATACCATCGCCGGCCTTGCCCAATCGGCGGCTCAGCTCCTCGATGCCTTGGGCATCGGTCGCGCCGTTGTCTTCGGCTGGTCTCTTGGCGGGCACGTGGCAATCGAGCTCGCGAGTTTTCACCGCGCCGTCGGCGGGCTGATGCTGACCGGCGCGCCGCCGGTATCGAAGGGCCCTTTCGGCATGCTGCGCGGCTTCCACGCGCATTGGGACATGCTGCTGGCGTCAAAAAAGACGTATTCCGAACGCGATGCCGAGCGCTTCGAAACGCTCTGCTTCGGCGATACCGCCGACCCGTCCTTTCGCAAAACCATCCTGCGCACCGACGGCCGGCTGCGCGCCGCGGTGACGCGCGGCATGCTCACCGGCAAGGGCGCCGACCAGAGACAAGTGGTCGAGCAAGCCGCGTTTCCGGTCGCTATCGTCAATGGCGAGAACGATCCGTTCGTCCGGCTCGGTTATTTTGAAACGCTCGCCTGCGGCTCGCTGTGGGAGCATTGCCACATCATTCCCGGTGCCGGGCATGCGCCTTTTTGGGAGCGTGCGGACCTGTTCAACCCGTTGCTCGCGCGCTTTGCCGAGACGGTGGCAGTACAGCGCGTCGACGCAACGCCACTGGCGTCGCGCCGAACCGGCACCGGCTGAACCGGCCCCAACTTCAAATCCCTTCAACCTCAAATCCCTTGCCCTCCCGGCCTGCCCGTGGGACGATGCCCTTTGGGTAGGTGGCAAATTGAAAAAAGCCTCGCCCGCGACGGCCGACAGGCCGGCCGCCGCTCACAGGGAAACGCCTGAGTGGAGGTCAGCCATGGGTACTCGCGCCGGAGGACGACGCACGGGACCGAAATGCATTGCCATAGTCGGTCCCTTCGCAAGCGGTAAGACGACACTTCTCGAAGCCATACTCGCCCGTACGGGCGCCATTCCCCGCCAGAATCCCGTTTCGTCCGGAAATACCGTTTCCGATCATTCGCCCGAAGCGCGCGCTCACGGCATGAGCGTCGAGGCGACCTTCGCCACCACCGATTTCATGGGCGAGCCGTTCACCTTCGTCGATTGTCCCGGCTCCATCGAATTCTCCTTCGAAGCCGAGCCGGTGCTGGCTGCCTGCGACGTCGCCGTGGTCGTCGCCGAGGCTGACGAGAAGAAGATCCCTGCCCTGCAGCTGATCATGCGCAAGCTCGACGATCTCGGCGTGCCGCGTATGCTGTTCGTGAACAAGGTCGACAAGGCGATATCAGGCGTGCGCGACACGCTGAAGATGCTGCAGCCGGCAAGCTCGGTGCCATTGCTGCTGCGCCAGATCCCGCTGCGCAAGGACGGCGTCGTCATCGGCTCGATCGACCTCGCTCTGGAGCGTGCCTACATCTATCGCGAATATGCCGAGAGCGAGGTCGCCCAGATCCCGAGCGACGACAAGGCGCGCGAGCTCGAGGCGCGCTTTTCCATGCTGGAGACGCTCGCCGACCATGACGACCGCCTGATGGAGCAATTGCTGGATGAGATCGAACCGCCAAAGGACGCGATCTTCGATGACCTCGCCGCGGATCTGCGCGACGGCACGGTGACGCCGGTGCTGATCGGCACCGCCGAGAAGGGCAACGGTGTGCTGCGCCTGTTGAAGGCGATCCGTCACGACGCACCCGATATCGCGGCGACGCGCCAGCGTCTCGGCGCTCCCGACGGCAATGCCACCGTGGTCCAGGTGATGAAGACCATCCACACCGCGCATGGCGGCAAGCTGTCGGTCTCGCGCATCCTGTCCGGTCAGGTCGCCGACGCCGCCGAGCTGTTCCTTCCCAGCGGCGAGACGGCAAAGGTCTCCGGCATCTACAAGATGCTCGGCAAGGACCAGGTCAAGCTGACTTCGGCCAAGGCCGGCGACACGGTGGCGCTCGGTAAGCTGGACGCCGTCAGGACCGGCCAGACGCTTAACTCGACCAAGGGCGGCATCAAGCCGCTGGTCACGCTGACCCCGCCGCAACCGGTCTTCGCCTTCGCGCTGCGGCCGAAAGAGCGCAAGGACGAGGTCAAGATGTCGGCGGCCATCCAGCGCCTGGCCGAGGAAGATCCCTCGCTCAGTCTGCATCACAACCAGGATTCAGCCGAAACCGTACTGTCCGGTCATGGCGAGATGCATCTGCGCGTCGTGCGCGAGCGGCTGGAAGGCAAGAACCAGATCCCGGTCGAAGGCCATGTGCCGGCCGTGCCCTATCGCGAGACGATCCGCAAAGCGACGCAGCAGCGCGGCCGCCACAAGAAACAGTCGGGCGGTCACGGCCAGTTCGGCGACGTAGTGCTGGAGATCAAGCCGCTGCCGCGCGGGTCCGGTTTCCAGTTCACCGATACGATCACCGGCGGCGTCGTGCCGAAGACCTATATCCAGTCGGTCGAGACCGGCGTGCGCGATTACCTGAAATCCGGCCCGCTCGGCTTTCCGGTCGTCGATGTTGCCGTCAACCTTTCCGACGGCTCCTACCATGCGGTGGATTCCTCCGACATGGCCTTCCAGATGGCGGCGAAGCTGGCGATGAAGGAAGGCATGGCCGCCTGCTCGCCGGTGCTGCTCGAACCGGTGATGAAGGTCGAGATCGTCACGCCGTCCGATGCGACGTCGAAGATCATCGCGCTGATCCCGCAGCGGCGCGGCCAGATCCTCGGCTACGACGCACGGCCCGACTGGCCGGGATGGGACGTGGTTGAGGCGACCATGCCGCAGGCCGAGATCGGCGACCTCATCATCGAGCTGCGCTCGGCCACGGCTGGTGTCGCCAGCTATCGGGCCGTCTTCGACCACATGGCCGAACTCACCGGGCGGTTGGCCGACGAAGCGCTGAACGCCAACGGCAAGGCCGCCTGAACAGCAGCTTGCGGCGGCCAGAACACAAGGAAGCAAACAAGGAAACGGCGCCCGGATCATTCGGGCGCCGTTTCGTTGCGGACCGACTTCGTGGGAGGCGAAACGGCAGGTCCGCCGCATGCTTGCCGCCGGTGTCTGGCGGCGGAGGATGGTTCGGACGCGGTAGCTGCCTGAGCCCGGGTCGTCCGAGTGATGCCCCCATCCCCCGGACGAGCCACACCGCGTCCTATGCTCTGCTTACCCGATTTGGCGTGCCAACGCATGTTACCCGAGGTTACATGTCACTGTTACGCGCCAGTTCCGGCCGATTTTCCGGCGAAGTGTTGGTTTCGGGCAACAAAAAAGCCGGATCAATGAAGACCCGGCTGAGTTTGATTGGAAGTGCCTGTTAAGGCTAACCTCCAGAGGGGAACACTCGAGAGCGCTAATGGGAGGAGAACGCGCTCAGGAGATGATCTATATATGTGCTCTTCATGCCCAAGAAACAAGCATCTATTTTGCAACACTCACATGCAAAAAGGCGCCGGCTGTGGTCTAATCCGTCCCGAAGCGCAATAGGACCAGTTGAATCGCTGAAATACAGCGTGCGGCAAGGCAAAAATCGATCCGCAGCCGCGAATCAGCAGCGATTCCTGCTCGGAAAGTCGAAAAACGCAGAATGACGTGGAATCGTGCAGCACGCGTTTGTTTTTTCGGCAGCCAGACCTTGCTGGTGCATGCCGCCCAAAAAGCCCGCCATCGAGCTTGACCTGAGGGTGTAGCGGTTTGGGTTACATGCCGGACAAGACCTGAAGCGCTTTGCAGGAGACCGTTCAAGGCCGCACCCGTAAGGAGAGCTATATGCGAGCCACTTCGGCGATCGCCGGCAGCGTCATCTTCCTTGCGGCAGCGCCCGGCGTGGTCGCCGGACTGCTGCCTTGGCTGCTGACCGATCGCTATCGCCTGCCCTGGTCGAGACTGCCCGGTTTCGTTCCTGTGGGCTGGCTGCTGATTGTGGCCGGCACAATCGTGCTGCTGCACGCCTTTGCCCGTTTTGCCCTGGAGGGCCTGGGTACGCCAGCCCCGGTCGCGCCGACCGAGAGGCTGGTCGTCGGCGGCATTTATCGCCATGTCCGCAACCCGATGTACGTCGCCGTGCTGTCGATCGTCCTCGGCCAGGCACTGCTGTTTTCGAGCGGGACGGTCGCCGCCTATCTAGTCATCGCCGCGGCCGCCATGATCTCCTTCGTGAAACTATATGAGGAACCGACGCTTGCCCGCCGCTACGGCGCCGAATACGAAGCCTACCGCCGGGCCGTACCAGGCTGGCTGCCCCGGCTGACGCCTTGGCGCGGCTAATTTCTGGACGCCGACAATTGGCGAAACCGGTGAGACAGCTCCTTCTCCCCGTCACCATACGGGGAGAAGTGCCCGGCAGGGCGATGAGGGGGCATCAGGACTGCCCATCGAAGGGCAAGTGCGACAAAGGCTGGCGCTGCCCCTTATCTGGCTGCCGCCATCTTCTCCACGTATAGTGACGGGAAGAAGGACGAATTCGCCGAAGCCTTCGCCATCGCCCGACGTTGCTCAGAAGTCGACGAGCGGCACTGGTAACTAAAACGACCAGCTGCGCGCCTTGGCGATGATGAAATCGCGGAAGACATGCAGCTTCGCCTGGTTCTTCATCGCGTCGGGATAGGCGAAATAGGTATCGAAGGACGGCACTTCGGTTTCGGGCAACAACTGCACCAGCCCGGAATCCTTGCTGACCACATAATCCGGCAGCATGGCGATGCCGGCGCCGCCCTGCACCGCTCGCTTGATCGACAGGATGTCGTTGATCTGCAGCGTCGGCACCCTTTGCCCACCTTCGAAATCGCCGACCGTCTCCAGCCAGTTCAGTTCCGACAGATGCGCCGGCACCGGCACGCCGAAGGTGACGATGCGATGGGCCTTCAGCTCGGCGATCGAATTCGGCTTGCCGTATTTGTTCACATAGGAGGGCGCCGCGTAGAGATGGAAATGCACGGTGAACAGGCGGCGCTGGATGAGGTCCGGCTGCTGCGGCTGGCGCAGCCTGATGGCGCAGTCGGCCTGGCGCATGGTGAGATCGAGCTCCTCATTGGCCAGGATGAGCTGCAGGCTGACCTCGGGATAGAGCTCGATGAATTCCTGCACGCGCTCGGTCAGCCAGCCGGCGCCGAGGCCGACCGTGGTCGTCACCCTGAGCACGCCGGAGGGCCGGTCCTTGGTTTCGGTCAATCGTGATTTGATGGTTTCGAGCTTCATCAGCACGTCGTGTGCCGTGCGGAACAGCATCTCGCCCTGCTCGGTCAGCACCAGGCCGCGGGCATGGCGATTGAACAGCGGCACGCCGACGTCATGCTCGAGCGCGCTGACCTGCCGCGAGATCGCCGATTGCGACAAATGCAGTGTTTCCGCGGCATGGGTGAACGACCCCGCTTCCGCCGCGGCGTGAAACACGCGTAGCTTGTCCCAATCCAACGCCATGATTTCCCCTCGTCCTGTTTTCTGGCGTCCGCCTGTTTTGGCGTCTGAATGAAAAATCAGGCTTTTGCGCGGCTTGTCTCAGCCGCTTGTTCAACAATCACTCCGCCGCTTCGCGGTGAACCTCGATCCCCGCCAAATATTTTTCCGCCTCGAGCGCGGCCATGCAGCCGAGACCGGCCGCCGTCACCGCCTGGCGGTAGATGTCGTCGGTCACATCGCCGGCGGCGAACACACCCGGCATATCGGTGCGGGTCGAATCCGGCGCCGTCCACAGATAGCCGTTCGGCTTCTGCTTCAGCTTGCCGGCAAACAGCTCGACCGCCGGCGCGTGGCCGATCGCCACGAACACGCCGTCGACCACCAGATGCATCTCCTGCCCGGTCACCACGTTGCGCAGCTTCAGCCCTTCGACCGACGGCGGCAGCGGCGCCTTGCCGGGCCTGCCGGTGATCTCGTCGACCACCGTGTCCCAGATGATGCGGACATTGTCTTTCTGCAGCAGCCGCTCGCGCAGGATGCGCTCGGCGCGGAAATCGCTGCGCCTGTGGATAACGGTGACGCTCTTGGCCAGGTTGGAGAGATAGAGCGCTTCCTCCACAGCCGAATTGCCGCCGCCGATCACCGCGACATCCTTGCCGCGATAGAAGAAGCCGTCGCAGGTGGCGCAGGCGGAGACGCCAAAACCCATGAAGGTCTGTTCGCTCGGAATGCCCAGCCATTTCGCCTGCGCGCCGGTGGCGATGATCAGCGCGTCGGCGGTATAGATCGTGCCGGAATCGCCCTTGGCGCGGAACGGCCGCACGTTCAGGTCGACCTCGGTGATGATGTCGTTGACGATGTCGGTGCCGACATGCTCGGCCTGCCTGAGCATTTCGCTCATCAGCCATGGACCCTGGATCGGTTCGGCGAAGCCCGGATAGTTTTCGACGTCGGTGGTGATCATCAGTTGCCCGCCCTGCTGCAGGCCGGCGACCAGCATTGGCTTGAGCATGGCGCGGGCGGCATAGATTGCCGCCGTATAGCCGGCGGGGCCGGAGCCGATGATGAGAACAGGCGCGTGCTTGGTGATCATGAAAAGCCTCTGCGGGGAGCAGCCATGGATTGTGGCATGAACTCTCGTCGATTGTTGCGCGTAATGTAAGTGTTGCCTGCGACGCCAGCAAGGCAAGTTGCCGTTCGTCCCCGGAAAGCTTCGGCGCCGGCGACGGCGACAAGCAACCGCAGCAAGATGCTGCGAAAATCCTCGATCCAGCGGATGGAATAGACAGCAAAGTCGTTTAACTACAAAGTCGCGAAAGATTCTTTCGCGTCACCACGGAAGCCGCCATGCCGATCAAGGCCGATCTCGATGCCATCGACTGGAAGATCCTGCGCGAGCTTCAGCAGGACGGACGCATGACCAATGTCGAACTGTCGAGCCGCGTCGGCATTTCGGCGCCGCCGTGCCTGCGCCGCGTCCGGCGGCTGGAAGAGGCCGGCATCATCCGCGGCTACCGTGCCCTGCTCAACGCTCCGGCACTCGGCCTCGACGTCGTCGCCTTCTGCCTGATCGGCCTACACCACCAGGCCGACGCCGAGCTCAAGACCTTCGCCGAGCGCACCCGCGGCTGGCCGATCGTGCGCGATGCCTGGATGGTGTCGGGCGAATCCGATTTCCTGCTGCACTGCGTGGCGAGCGATCTCGGCACCTTCCAGACCTTCGTCATCGAGGAACTGGCCTCGGCCCCCAATGTCGATACGGTGCGAACCGCGCTGACCATCCGCCGGGTCAAGGACGAAGGGTTGGTGGCGTTTTCGGCTTGAGACCAGGCAAAGCCCCGGAGAAACAAAACCCGGAAACAAAAAACCCGCCTCGGCGGGCGGATCGTCGGTGGGAATCATCACCGTAGTTGAATTAGTAGCATAGCTGCCGGCACAAAGCAAGAACAAAATGTGGCTATGCGTCAAATAATACAGACTGGCGCTGGCCTCACCTTACCTTCCCCGTGAAGGACGGGGAGAGGGGTCGCCAGCGTTGCGGCTACTTCTCCCCGTTGACAATTGACGGCCTCTACCGGCCTGGCGCAATCACCCTGCGTCGCAGAGGCGCGTTTCGACCAGTTCGCAGAGATGGTGGTAAAGGCACAAATGCCCCTGCTGGATGATCGGCGTCGAGGTCGAGGGTACGTTGAGCAGGATGTCGGAGAGCGGCTTCAGCTTGCCGCCGGTGTCGCCGGTCAGGCTGACCACCGTCATGCCCATCATGCGCGCTTGCTGGGCGGCGGCGAGGATGCTTGGCGAATTGCCGCTGGTCGAGATGGCGAGCAGCACGGCGCCTGCCGAACCATGCGCCTCAACCTGGCGCGCAAACACCGTGTCGAAGCCGTAATCATTGCCCCAGGCGGTCAGCACCGCCGCGTTGGCCGGCAGCGCGATGACGTTATAGGCCTTGCGCTCCCTGAGGAAGCGGCCGACCAGCTCGCCGGCGATATGGATGGCGTCGCTGGCCGAGCCGCCATTGCCTGCGATCAGCAGGGCCTTGCCCTGCGAAAGCGCGGCGACGACGGCGCTGACCGCCCGCTCCATCTCGCTGGTCAGGTCGCGCTCGACCATCGCCGAAATCGCGGCCGCCGAGCGGGCCAGGTAATCGTTCAGTTCGGACATGAAACCCTCAGTTCCCGGCGCGCAATCTGCCGATGGTGCCGGTCGTGCTCTTGCCGGCGACGAGATCGACCAGCACGACGCGCCCGCCGGCCTTCTGCACGACATCGGCGCCAACCACCTGATCGACAGTATAGTCGGCGCCCTTGACCAGTATGTCCGGGCTCAGCGCCTCGATCAGTGAAAGCGGCGTATCCTCCTCGAAGATGACGACGGCGTCGACCGAGGCAAGTGCTGCAAGGACGCAGGCCCTGTCATGCTGGTCGTTGACCGGGCGCCCCGGCCCTTTCAGCCGGCGCACCGAGGCATCGCTGTTGAGACCGAGCACCAGCCGGTCGCACTGGCTGCGCGCCGCATGCAACAGGCTGACATGGCCGGCATGCAGGATATCGAAACAGCCATTGGTGAAGCCGACGCTCAAGCCCTCGTCCTTCCACGCTGCCACCAGCCGCGCCGCGGCCGCGGCATCGAGGATGGCATCCTTGTGGGCGACCGGACCATGCGAGCGAAACAGCGCACCGGTGAGTTCCTCGATCGTCAGCCGCGCGGTGCCGCGTTTGCCGACGACGACGCCGCCGGCGGCGTTGGCGATCGATCCGGCCAAGACACGATCAGCCCCTGCTGCAAGAGCCAGCGCGAAGGTCGCGATTACCGTGTCGCCGGCGCCCGAAACGTCGAACACTTCGCGCGCCTGCGTGGCGATATGGCGGGCGTCGTCCGCACCGACGACGCTCATGCCCTTTTCGCTGCGCGTCGCGACGACGAAATCGAAACCGTGCGCCGAAATCAGCTGGCGCGCCGCCGCCTCGATCTGGTCATCGGCAAACACTGCGTGGCCGACCGCCTCGCCGAGTTCCTTGCGGTTGGGCGTGATTGCCGTCGCGCCGGCATAACGCGCATAGTCGCGGCCCTTCGGGTCGACCAGCACCGGCTTGCCCGCTTGCCGGCAGATCGAGATCAGCTCGCCCGCGACGCCGTCGAGTAGCACGCCCTTGCCATAGTCGGACAGGATGACGATGTCGGCGCGTGCCAGCGCTTCGCGAAAATGCTCGACCAATGTCGCGCGCTCGGCATCGCCCAGCGGCTTGATTTCCTCTTCGTCGAAACGCAGCACCTGCTGGTTGAGCGCGCTGAAGCGGCTTTTGGACGACGTCATGCGATCGGCATCCTGCACCAGCCCGCCGGTGTCGACGCCAAATTCGCCGAGCATGCGCATGAGGTTCTTGCCGGCCTCGTCAACGCCGATCACCGAGACCGGTATGACGGCAGCGCCGAGCGAAACGATGTTGGCCACGACATTACCGGCGCCCCCCATCGCCAGCGTTTCGCCGCGCCCGTGCAGCACGGGGATCGGCGCTTCCGGCGAAATGCGCTCGATCACGCCGTTGACGAAACGGTCGAGGATGAAATCGCCGACCACCAGCACGGTGGCGCTGCCGAAGCGCGAAATGGCGCGGTGAAGAGGTTCGGGAGAGGGCAGCTTGATCATGTCAATGCGTGGGAGAGCCGATTTTCGGTGACGGGGAATTCGATTGGCAGGGCCGGCCGTTCATGGCGATGCCGATATACCGCAATTTCAGCCGACGCAACGGCAGGCCTTCGACCGATGACGGCGGCGAGGCAATGCGTCAGCTTTTCTGCAACGCGACATGCACGCCCAGTCCGACAAGCACCGCACCGCCGGCCCGCCGCATCAGGCGCTGCGCCCGGCTCGACTGCCGCAGCCTGGCGATCACTGCGCCGGCCAGCACCACGCAAACAATGTCGGCCGACGAGAACATCAAATTGACGATCGTTCCAAGCACGACGAACTGCAGCCACACCGGAAACGCCGCCGAGGCATCGATGAACTGCGGCAGGAACGCCATGAAGAAAATCGCCGTCTTGGGGTTGAGCACCTCGACGGCAACGCTCTCGAAAAAGGCGCGGCGGGCGGATTTCGGCTGAATTCCCGGCAAGACAACGTCGCTTTGCGCCTTGGCGCGAAACAGCGAAACACCGAGCCAGATCAGATACAGCGCACCGACCAGCTTGACCGCCATGTAAAGCACCGGCACGGCATGGAACAGCACCGACAGGCCGACAGCGGCGGCGAAGACATGAACGTAGCCGCCAAGATGGATGCCGAGCGCCGCCATCAGGCCCGACCAGCGGCCGCGCGCCATGGTTTGCGCAGCGGCATAGAGCATGGCGGGGCCGGGGATATAGGCGAAGATCGCCGTGGTGGCGAAAAAGGCGACAAGCAGTTCGGTTGACGGCATTACCTTGCTCCTGTCGCCGGTTGGCCGGCAGGCCGACTGAAACGTGACGTTTGCGGCGGCACTGTGGCGCTCATCCAGCCGCCCCGCCACCTGCTTTATCGACAGGCCTGCCGGCCTCCCCTATAAGGGCCGGAATCGGCAAGCAACGGCAAGTCAGGGCGTACTAATATGATCATCGTCACGGGCGGCGCCGGCATGATCGGTTCCAACATCGTCGCCGCGCTCAACGCCGACGGTTTCAGCGACATCCTCGTCGTCGACGACCTCACCGACGGCCACAAGATCGCCAATCTCGCCGACCTCGAGATCGCCGACTATCTCGACAAGGACGACTTTCTGGCGCGGATGGAGGCCGGTGACCTCGGCCGCATCGAGGCGGTTTTCCACCAGGGTGCCTGCTCGACCACCACCGAATGGAACGGCAAGTTCATGATGGAGGTCAACTACACCTATTCGAAGCACCTGCTGCACGCCTGCCTGGCCTTGCGCGTACCCTTCCTCTATGCCTCGTCCGCTTCGGTCTATGGCGGCGGCGCCGAGTTTCGCGAGGAGCCGGAATGCGAGCGGCCGCTGAACGTCTATGCCTATTCGAAAAAGCTGTTCGACGACTATGTCCGCCGCACCGTTTTCGATACCGACCATTCGCCGGTCGCGGGCCTGCGTTATTTCAACGTCTACGGACCGCGCGAGGCACATAAGGGCGCCATGGCCTCTGTCGCCTTGCATTTGTTCAACCAGGTCGAACGCGGCGAAAACCCCAAGCTGTTCGGCGCCTATGGCGGTTTCGGGCCCGGCGAGCAGAGCCGCGACTTCATCCATGTCGGCGATGTCGCCGACGTCAATCTGTGGCTGTGGAAACGCGGTTCTAGCGGCATCTTCAACTGCGGTACCGGCAAGGCCCAGCCGTTTCGCGCCATTGCCGAAACGGTGATCGATACGCTCGGCAAGGGCCAGATCGAATTCATCGAGTTTCCCGACCACCTCAAGGGCAGCTACCAGAGCTTTACGCAAGCTGATATGTCCCGCTTGCGCGCAGCCGGTTACAATGGCCAGTTCCGCACAGTGGAAACCGGCGTCAGAGACTATGTCGAATGGCTGAAAGCCCAACGATCCTCGTGATCGGCCCACGCTGGGTGGGCGACATGGTGATGGCGCAGTGCCTGTTCCAGGCGCTGAGGGAGCTTCATCCGAACGCCGCCATCGACGTGCTGGCGCCGGCGTGGGCAGCACCGCTGGTCAAGCGCATGCCCGAAATCCGCCAGCAGATCGACCTGCCGCTGCCATCCGGCGCGTTCGAATTCCGCGTCCGAAGGCGCTTCGGCCGCCTGCTGCGCGGCCGCTACGACATGGCCTTTGTCCTACCGGGAAGCTGGAAGTCGGCGCTGATCCCGTTCTTTGCCGGCATTCCGCGCCGTGTCGGCCATCTCAAGGAAATGCGCTACGGGCTGCTGACCGACATCGTGCCGTTGCCCGATCGCCTGAAACGGCGCACCGCGCAGGCCTATTTCAGCCTTGCCCGCGGCGGCGCCTTCCAGGCACCGAAGCTCGCTGTCGATCAAGCCAGCCAGGCGGCACTGCTCAGCCGTTTCGGGCTGACGGCGGGGAAATTCGTGGCGCTGATGCCCGGCGCAGAATTCGGCCCGGCCAAGCGCTGGCCAAGCGAACACTATGCCGGCCTTGCCCGCGAGATGATGGCGAAAGGGTTTGGCGTCGCGCTGTTCGGATCGAAGAACGACGCCGAGGTGACGGCTGAAATCGCGGCGCTGGCGCCGGGCGCCTCCGACCTTGCCGGCCAGACGCGGCTGGAGGATGCCATCGACCTGATCGCCGCGGCGAGGTTCGCCGTCTCCAACGACAGCGGGCTGATGCATGTCGCCGCCGCCGTCGGCACGCCGGTCGTCGCCGTCTACGGCTCGACCTCGCCCGACAACACGCCGCCGCTCGCCGAACGCCGCGAACTGGTCTGGCTCGGCCTGTCCTGTTCGCCCTGCCACAAAAAAATCTGCCCACTCGGTCATCTCAACTGCCTGAAGACGCTGGAGGTCGAACGCGTCGTGGCGGCGGCGGAGCGGCTGCTGGAAATGCCGGCCGCCGCATGAAGGTGCTGATCGTCAAGACGTCGTCGATGGGCGACGTCATCCACACCTTTCCCGCAGTGGAGGACGCGCGCCGCGCCCGCCCGGATATTTCCTTCCACTGGTGCGTGGAAGAGGCCTTTGCTGGCATCGTGGCGCTGCACCCGGCGATCGCTTGGATTCAGACGATCGCCATCCGGCGCTGGCGCAAGCAGAACCTGTTCGACGCCGGCATCTGGCGCGAGGCGGCTGGCTTGCGCCGCGCCTTGCGGGTAGGCCATTACGACCTCGTCATCGACGCGCAGGGGCTGCTGAAATCGGCGCTGGTGGCGCGGCTGGCGGCAGCACCAATTGCCGGCTTCGACCGCTCGAGCGCACGCGAACCGTCGGCGACAATGTTCTACGACCGGCGATACTCGGTGCCGCGCGACCTGCACGCCATCGAACGGACGCGGCGGTTGTTCGGGCTGGCGCTAGGTTACCAGCCCGATCTCTCCAACCTCGATTCCGGCATAGTGCCGCCAGCCGACGGCTCGGCCTCGATCGCCGGCCAAACTGCCTTCCTGCTGCACGGCACCAGCCGCGAGGACAAGAAATGGCCGGTTGCGGACTGGATCGAAATCGCCAGGCTTCTCGTGGCACGAGAGATGACCCCGGTCACCACCTGGTCGAACGACCGGGAACAGGCGGTTGCCGAAGCGATCGCCCGCGCCGTTTCGCAAACCGTGGTGGTTCCCAGATCGCCGCTTGCCGAGATCGCCGCCGTCATCGGCGGCTCGACGCTGGTCATCGGTGCCGACACCGGCCTGACCCATCTCGCCAGCGCCTTCGGCGTGCCGACGGTGGCTGTATTCCTGGCGACGGAGCCCGGCCTGACCGGCCCGCGCGGGCCGTTCGCATCGACGCTACTGGCCGCGCCTGGCCGCAGCGTCACGCCGCCGGAGGTGATGGCGGAAGCAGAGAGATTGCTGGCGCTTAAATTACAAGGCTCTGCATAGGACCTTTTCAGAATTCGCTCTGGCGAGTCGAATAGCGTGGTTTTCGAGAACCGGAGCGGAGCGTACTTAAAGTACGTGAGCACCGGAAGGGCAGAAAACCGCGCTAGTCGGCCGCCAGAGTAGAATTATCAAAAGGTTCTAAATGAATTGCACCTGGACGATCTCATAACCCCTGGCGCCGCCCGGTGCGTTGACCTCGATAGCATCGCCCACTTCCTTGCCGATCAGGGCGCGCGCGATCGGCGAGGAGATCGAGATGCGGCCGGACTTCACGTCGGCCTCCTGGTCGCCGACGATCTGGTAGGTCTTTTTCTCCTCGGTATCCTCGTCGACCAGCACCACGGTGGCACCGAACTTGACCTTGTCGCCGCTGAGCTTGGTGACGTCGATCACCTCGGCCCGCGCGATCAGGTCCTCGAGTTCGTTGACCCGGCCCTCATTGAGGCTCTGTGCCTCTTTTGCCGCGTGATATTCGGCATTTTCGGAGAGGTCGCCATGCGAGCGCGCTTCGGAAATCGCCTCGATGATACGCGGCCGCTCCTGTTGCTGGCGCCAGCGCAGTTCTTCCTTCAATGACGCGAACCCCTCGCCTGTCATCGGGACCTTGTTCATAATGCCTGACCTTTCCTGCCGCCGCCCCCGCAATCGGGAGCGACCTTGTCGATGGTACAAAAAGAAAACGGTCCGGCAGCCTCGCTAACGGAACCGTCTCACCACAATCTTTGCAAGATATAGCAATCTTCGCGGGTTTTTCACGTCCAAAAAGTCGGATTTTGAAAAATCATCCACCGATTGCGCGGCTGACCTAACGTCAAGGAGCGCATCACGTGTACCGTGATGCCAAATTCCAGTTCGGAGCAGCATGTGAGCACAGCAAAAAACCGGCTGCGATCGCCGCAGCCGGTATGAGCAGCGTCCGGAGGTCGGATCAGCTCCTCATGAAATGATCGATCTGCTCCGACAGCATGCCGTATTCGCGAGATCCCTTGCCCGTGCGCTTCTCGATTTCGCGGAGCTGCTCCTGGGCGCCGGCAAGATCGCCGATCTGCAGGTGCGCCTCGCCGAGATATTCGCGTACCAGCGTGTAGTTCGGGTCGATGCGCAGCGCTTCCTCGTAATAGCCGAGGCCGACGGTGACGCGGCCGGAATGGCGGTGCGAATAGCCGAGATAGTTGAGGATGCGTGGGTCCTGCTTGTTGGCGGCGAGGCTGAGCACGGCGATCGCCTCGTCATAGCGTCCATCCATCGCCAGCGCGCGACCGGCATCATAGATGCTGTCGTCATCCAGCATACCTTGCTTGGGCGAGACACATTTCTTCTGCTTCTTGTCCCAGGCCTCCCCCTTCTTGCACTGGCTCTGGCCGCCGCCGCCACCACCTCCCCCGCCTTCACCAGCCGAAAACGCCGGAGCCGCAATCAGCGGCAGGGCGGCAATGGCCATGGCGTAAATCAGCAATCGTCTGCGCATTACACTCTCCTTTGAACCTGACAATGCAACACTAACGCCGGGCCAAAGCCGTTTCGTCCCGGAAAATGTCATCCTATCTCAAAACCGCGATCTCTCCCAGCAAGGCCATCTTATTCCGGGAAGAGAGGGCATCATAATCATGGTTCGCGACTAACGCCCACGCGCAAGAGAACGTGACGAGCGCTGCAAATCCGCTATCATCGGGCCGACCGAGCACGAAGCAGGGAGACGGCCGGTGCAGCAACGCGTTGAACGAGACTGGGAGCTTTCGATCGGTCCCGACACCGTGCGCCTGTTCATCCTGAAGGCGAAGGCGCTCAGCGCCGCCGTCAACGAAGACTATGCCGACGGCGCCGAGCACGAGGTAGAGCTCGACGGCAACGCGCACGACAACCACCATCATGACGGCCTTGCCGAGGAAAGCTCCGAAGATCTCACCGAGGAAGAACTGCGCGAGCTGATCGACGATCTCAATGTCGACGAAGCGGCCGAACTGATTGCGTTGGCCTGGGTTGGCCGCGGGGACTATGACGCGACGGAATGGACGGACGCGCTGACCGCCGCCCGCGAGCGCGCCAACAAGCGCACGGCAAAATATCTACTCGGCATGCCGCTGCTGGCGGACTGGCTCGAGGAGGGGCTGGAAGCGATCGGCGCGTAACAGCGCGGTTACCGATTGTGATCGCCAGCCCCCCTCGCCCAAGGCAACTTCGCTGCATTCTGGCCGTTGCGATACAATGGCGGCGTTTGGCTTTTTCAGATTGGGCAGATTGCTGCTGGCCGTTGCGGCTACGCCGCTGGCGGGACCCGTTTCAGCCAAGGCCCCCGAGCTGCCGCCAACCGCACCGGTTCCGCAACTCAACCAGCAAGTCACTCCGCCAGCACCAACCGAGATCCCGGTCCCCGAACCACGCCCCGCTCCGGAGGCTGAGCGGCCCAAAAACGGTCAGCCTCAAAACGATCAGCCCCAAAATGGCCAGTCCAGGACCGAGCAGCCGAGACCGCCGGCGATCGCACCACAGCCGCCTGAAAAGCCGGCGCAGGCCGAGCCGCCGGCAAACTCATCGGTCGCGCCACGAAACCCGGCCGAGGCAGACAAAAAGACGGAGCAAGAAATCCTTCCCGATCCTCGATCGGTCGCCATTGCCGAGAAAGAAATGCCGGCCGAGGAATGGGCCTGCCGCAGGCGGCTGAAATCGATGGGCGTCGATTTCGTGGAGCGCAAGCCCGAGCGCGATGCGGCGGTCGGTTGCTCGATCCCCTACCCGATCGTGCTGAAGACGCTCGGCAAATCCATCGCCATCGGTCCGGAGCCCGAGCTGAATTGCCAGATGGCCGAGGCCGCCGCACGCTTTGCTGCTTCGGTCATCCAGCCTGCTGCAAAGGCGGAGTTTGGCGAGGACCTCAAATCGATTGGCCAGGCCTCCGCCTTTGTCTGCCGGTCGCGCAATGGTGGCGGCAAATTGTCGGAGCACGCCTTCGGCAATGCGCTCGATATCGCCAGCTTCAAGCTTTCGGACGGGAAGGAGATCGATGTCGGCCCGGCGCCGCCGGAAAAGGACGCGAAATTCCTGGACGCAGTGCGCAAGGCAGCCTGCGGGCCGTTCAAGACCGTGCTTGGCCCCGGCAGCGATGCCGATCATTCGCAGCATCTCCATTTCGATCTCGAACCGCGCCGCAATGGCGGCACGTTTTGCCAATGACGCCGGCCGCGATGATGGGCGCCGCAATTTGGCCGCAGACGTGAACGGCGCCGCTGATTTTTCCTTTACTCTTCAGGTTTAGAGTCTGTCCCATCTGGGACAGGAACCCTTCCGATGGCCGGGCTAATTCGCGCTGCGCTTGTCGCTGCGCGGCACACAGGACGCGCGCGCATGGCCGGCAGGCTTGCCGTCGTGCTTGCCATTGCGGCGGTCTCCGCCTGCAACACCGGCAGCGTGCTGTCGCTGCAGCCGGCCGTCGACGTCGGCAGCCAGACCGCTGCCGTTCCGCCCTATTCCGGCCAGCAAGATTCCGGCCCAGAATATTCCGGCATGCAGCGCCTCGTCCCATCCAACCCCTATATGACGGCCGCCTATCCGCGCATGGACAATCCGATGTCGCCGGCCGAACAGATGCCGGCCGCAGAGATCGATTGCCGCAAGGAGCTGAAACGCCTCGGCGTCGTCTACACCGACGTCGCGCCGATCCATGAAGGCCAATGCGGCATCGATTATCCGGTCAGGGTCTCGGCCATCGGCAGCGTCGCGATGAAGCCGGCCGCGACGCTGACTTGCGACATGGCCGCCAGCTTTGCCGGCTGGACCAGGAATGAACTCGTCCCGTCGGCCCGCTGGCGCTATTTTTCAGGCGTCAAGACCATCCACCAGGGCTCGAGCTATTCCTGCCGCAGGATCGCCGGCGAAGGTGTTTTGTCGGAACACGGCAAGGGCAATGCGCTCGACGTGATGAGCATCGAGCTTAACAATGGCGACGACATCGACGTCCGCAAGCCCGGCCTGTTCGCCTTCCGCACGCGCGGCTTCCTCAACAATGTGCGGGCCGATGGCTGCCAGTATTTCACCACCGTGCTCGGCCCCGGCTATAATTACGACCACCGCAACCATTTCCATTTCGACATCAAGAACCGCAAGAACGGCTATCGCGCCTGCCGCTGACCATTCGGGTTTTCAGATGAAATGCGACAAGTCATTTCGTGCAACAGCGCCTGGATCAGCCGCGCTGTGTGTCGCCGGTGAAAGCCATGACGTGCTGCGCCACCAGATCCTGGCCGTGCCACAAGTTTCGTCGCGGATTCCGCTTTCCTCAAGCATGCTGACGGCGCGGAACAGATACTGCGCGGACGAACCCCAATGTCCGGCTGCCCGCGCCAGCGTCTGCGTCCAGATCAGCGAGCCGTAGGCAAAGACCCAGAGCGCTTTGGCGCCGGTATTCCAGAAGCAGCTGCTCGACAAGATCATCGAACTCCGCGTCGCTATGCTCGGTCGTCCCCGGCTCGGGGCCGGGATCCGGCTCGACCCGTTCGACCAGCGCGATAAAGTCGGCGGTCAACGCCATGGCAGTGCCGCGCGCCGGTTTACCCTCCATCACGCCCTCATTCGTGCTAGCCGGTTCTACGCCATTTCATGCTAAAATATGAGGATAGACCGGTTGCGCGCCGCTTGCCAAGGATTTCGACGGCCCGACGGGCCTGCCAGTTCGAGCCAATGCATGAGCCAACGAAGCCTTCGACGACGTGCAACGACCTGGCTGGTGGCATGCTGTGCCGCTTATCTTTCGCTCGCCTATTTCGCCGCGCCTGAGTTCTGGACGTTACGGGACCGCAATTTTCGCAATCAGCAATTCGAGATGGTGACGCACACGCCGCAAGGCATTCCGGGCGATCCGATCAATGTCGGCCTTGTCGGCACCAAGAAGGAGCTTGTCCATGCTTTTGCCGTCGCCGGCTGGGATACGGCAGACGCGGTCTCGCTGAAGACGGCGATCGAGATCGGCGAAAGCGTGCTGTTTGAGCGCCCCTATCCCGACGCGCCGGTCAGCCGGCTGCTGTTCGAAGGCCGCGCCCAGGACCTAGCCTTCGAAAAGCCGGTCGGCGACAGCGCCGACCGGCGCCACCACGTCCGCTTCTGGCAGACCGCTGCGACCGGAGACGACGGCCGGCCGCTTTGGCTTGGCTCGGCAAGCTTTGACCGCGGCGTCGGCCTCAGCCATGACACCGGCGCGATCACTCATCACATCGGCCCCGACATCGACGCCGAGCGCGATGGGCTGATGCACGACCTCTCCGCCGCCGGCATGCTGATCTCGACCAGCGAGATACCAGGCGTCGGCGCCACAAGGACCGGGCGCAACGGCGAAGGCGATCCCTATTTCACCGACGGCAAGGCCATCATCGGCGTACTGCTGCAACTGCCGTAGGCGCGCGATCGGCCCGTCTGACAGCCATTTCGCCCGATGGGCTCAGGGGACGGTGATCACGATCTTGCCGAACGGTCCGGTCTCCAGACGCTCGAATGCCTGCGGCACCTCGTCGAAGCCAAACACCCTGTCGATCACCGGCCTGATCGCGAGCGTCTCGATCGCCTGGTTCATTCGTTCGAAGGCGCGGCGGTGGCCGATCGATATGCCCTGCACGACGATCCGGTTGCGCAGGAACGGAATGATCGGGAAACTGAGCTCCATGCTGCCGAGAAGGCCGATGAGCGACAGCCTGCCGTCGGCGCCCAGCGCATTGAGCGAGCGCCGCGCGTTGTCGCCGCCGACCATTTCCAGCACGTGCCTGACGCCGGCGCCGTCTGTCAGCTCGCGGGCGACCTCGTCCCATGCCGGATGGCTGTGATAATTGATCCCCTTCCAGGCGCCGAGCGCTTTTGCCCGCTCGAGTTTCTCGTCGCGGCTCGAGGTGACGATGGCGCGCAGGCCGAAAGCGGCGGCGAACTGCAGCGCAAACAGCGACACGCCGCCGGTGCCCTGGATGAGAACGGTCTCACCCGGGATAGGCTTGGCCGCCTCGACCAGCGCGAACCACGCCGTCAGCGCCGCGATCGGCAGCGTCGATGCCTCGACATCGCTGAGCGACGGCGGCGCCGCCACGGCGGCATCCTCGTGAAAGAGCACATGCTCGGACAGCATGCCGGGCAGTGACGAACCAAGCGTATGCTTGTGCAGCACCGGCGGGGCGTTGCCGTCCGGCCAGTCGGCGATCACCTGGCCGAGCACCCGCTGCCCGATTCCGAAGCGGCTGACTTCGCTGCCGGTGGCGACAACTTCGCCAACCGCGTCCGATGTCGGCACGAACGGCAAGCTGAGGTCCGGTATCAGCACGCCATCGACGATCATCCTGTCCTTGTAATTCAGCGATACCGCTGTGACGCGTACCAGAAGATCATGCGGCCCGGGTCGGGGCAGCTTTCCCTCGGCCGGCTTCAAACTGGACAGGCCGAAACCGGTCATCTGCCAGGATCTGTTTTGGGTGCTCATTGGTTCGCGCTCCGTGGTTGATGGTGGGCGAGACATTTATGCCGTTTCACTATGGAGAAAAGTGCTTCCATGTGGCATATTCTGCGACAGATTAAGGAGCAAAACTCTACAATAGGAGCGCTTCATTGGAATCGGCCAATTTGCAAGGCATCGTCGCATTCGTTCACGCGGTGGAGGCCGGCAGCTTCACCGGCGCCGGCGCGCGGCTGCATGTCACGAAATCGGCGGTCGGCAAGTCGATCGCGCAGCTGGAACAGCGATTGGGCGTCCGCCTGCTCAACCGCACCACCCGCAGCCTCAGCCCGACCAGCGAGGGCCTGAGCTATTACGAAGCCTGCGTCAGGGCACTGGCCGAGATCGAAGCCGCGCAGTCACTGCTGGCTTCGCGCAAGCAGGTGCCTTCCGGGCGGCTGCGCGTCGACCTGCCTTTGGCCTTCGGCCGGCGGTGCGTCGCCCCGGTTCTGTTCGACATTTCCAAAAAATTCCCGGACCTGACGATGGAAATCTCGTTCAACGACCGGCGCGTCGACCTGATCGAGGAAGGCATCGACCTGGCGGTGCGTATGGGCGACCTCGACGACAGCTTGTCGATCGCCGCGCGCCGCATCTATGCCCAACGTTCGGCCATCTGCGCCGCCCCCGCCTATCTCGACGCCCATGGCAGGCCGCTATCGATCGAGGACCTGGCCAGGCACAGCCTCATCGGCTACGGCCGCGACGGCACGGTCCACCCCTGGACCGTCAGGCATGTCGACGGCCGTCTCGAAAAATTCGCGCCCAAGGCGCGGCTGGTGCTCGGCCACGGCGAACCGATGCTCGATGCGGTACTGGCCGGCTGCGGCATCGTCTATCTGCCGACATGGCTGACGGCCGACAGCATCAGGCGCGGCGAGCTCGAAATGGTTCTGTCGGACTGTCTTGTCGAAAACACCGTGGTGCATGCCATCTGGCCGGTAACACGCAATCTCGCGCCAAAGGTGCGCGTCGTCGTCGACGCCCTGATCGAGCATTTTTCCGCGCCGCCCTGGGATGCGGCATGGATGCCGCCTGATTGCCCGGCTCGCTAAATTTAAAAAGCGCGACCGTCCTATTTTCGAAAACCGCGCGGCAATGCTATGGACCCGGCATGCTTTATGCTGAAATTGCCATCGTGGTCGTCCTCATCTGCGTGAACGGCCTTCTGTCGATGTCCGAACTCGCCATCGTCTCGTCGCGGCCGGCGCGCCTCAAGACGATGATCGACCGCAACGTCAAGGGCGCCGGCCGGGCCCTGGCGCTCGGCGCCAATCCGGGAAAATTCCTGTCCTCGGTGCAGATCGGCATCACTTTGGTCGGCGTCTTGTCCGGTGCCTTTTCCGGCGCCACGCTCGGCGAGCGGCTGGCCACCTCCCTGGCGTCGGCCGGCATCCGCGAAAGCCTCGCCGATCCGCTCGGCGTCGGCATCGTCGTCGCCCTCATCACCTATGGCTCGCTGATCATCGGCGAACTGGTGCCCAAGCAGATCGCATTGCGCGACCCCGAACGGGTAGCCGTCAGGGTCGCCCCGGCAATGACCATCCTCGCCAGCGTCTCGGCGCCGCTGGTCTTCCTGCTCGATTTTTCCGGCCGCGCCCTCCTGTGGCTGCTTGGCCAGCGCGGCCAGAGCGAGGACAAGGTCACCGACGAGGAGATCAAGATGCTGGTCGCCGAAGCCGAGCACCACGGCACCATCGAATCCGACGAACGGCGGATGATCGCCGGCGTCATGCGGCTCGGCGACCGTGCCGTGCGCGCGGTGATGACGCCGCGCACCGAGGTCGACTGGATCAATCTGCAATCCGACGAGGCGGCCATCAGGAAGCTGCTGATGGACACCCAGCATTCGCGCCTGCCGGCCGGCGACGGCGGCGTCGACGCCATGATCGGCGTCGTCCAGACCCGCGACGTGCTGGCGGCGATGCTCGGCGGCCGCGCTCTCGACCCGCGCCGGCACGTGCGCACGGCCCCAATCGTGCATGACCAGGCCGATGCGCTGGACGTGCTTGCGACGCTGAAGGAATCCGACGTGCCGATGGCGCTGGTACATGACGAATACGGCCATTTCGAAGGCATCGTCACCCCGGCCGACATACTGGAAGCGATTACCGGCGTCTTCCGTTCGGATCTCGATGCCGGCGAAGAGGAAAACGCCGTCAAGCGCGAGGACGGCTCATGGCTGCTTGCCGGCTACATGCAGGCCGACGAGATGGCGGAGGTCCTCGGCATCGACCTGCCCGAGAACCGCGACTACGAAACCGTCGCCGGCTATGTGCTGTCGCATTTGCACCATCTGCCGGCGACCGGCGAATGTGTCGACGCGCAAGGCTGGCGCTTCGAGGTCGTCGACCTCGACGGCCGCCGCATCGACAAGCTCATCGCCACCCGCCTGCCCGGCCGCCACCGCGAGGTCGTGCGGTAAACGATCGACGCGACTTATGGGCTATATGCTCGCGGCGACACCGCTCGCACAGTCAAAGTTGATTGGGAATACCGCCTATGGTCGACCACCTTTTCGCCGACCCATATCTCGCTGCCGTCTACGATGCCTGGCACCCGAGATCTGCGCGCGACGACTATGATTTCTACCTGCCCCGCATTCTAACAGCAGACGCGGTGCTTGATGTCGGATGTGGAACGGGCACCCTCCTTCACGAGGCACGCCTGGCCGGACATTCAGGGCGGCTCTGCGGCATCGACCCGGCACCCGGCGTGTTGAATCGCGCACGAACACGCGCGGATATCGAATGGGTTCTCGGCGATCTCCAATCGGCCGGCTGGACAGCTGAGTTTGATCTCATTGTGATGACGGGGCACGCATTCCAGGCCCTTGTCAGCGACGAAGACCTGAGGGATTTCATGGCGGCTGTCCGACACGCCCTTGTGCCAGGCGGATGCTTCGCGTTCGAAACGCGGAACCCTTCGGTGCGGGCGTGGGAGCACTGGACACCCGAAAATGCGGTCGTCGTTGAGCTGCCTGACGGGTCGCTGGTGCAGATCACAACAGAGGTGATCATGCCGTTCGATGGACAGACGGTGACATTCACCCACAGGTTCGGCGGAAAGCATCCGAGCCTTCCGCAAGTTAGTCGCAGCACCTTGCGATTCCTCGAGACGGACGCCTTATCGAGCCTGCTGGGGAACGCGGGGCTACGGATCGAACAGCAATTCGGCGGCTTTGACGGCAGCCCACTTGGCCCTTCGAGCCCAGAGATCATCACGTTCGCGACGAGATGAAAAGGAGCATCCGCTCTCCAGCCCTGCAAGCAACGACAACTCGCGGACCCATTGCGGACGTGGAGCCGTATTTCGCGGGGACTGCTGCCGACCGTAGGCTAGGGCCAAACTTGGCAATTCAATCGATCGCCTCGATGCCTTGTGCCTTCAGCCGTTCGAGATGGTCCTTCATCTCTTTCAGCCGCTCGGGGGAGTGGCCCTGCCATTCGGTGACCTCGCCCGTGATCCTGAGCGGCTCGCGGCAGCGATAGGACTGCGTCGGATTGCCGAGAAATTTCTTGTCCGTAAGATTGGGGTCGTCCATGACCGGGCCGGTTGGTTCCACGATGTAGATCCTTTCGCGTCCGTCACCGGCGGCCAGTTCTGCACCCCAGATAGCGGCATCCAGAGTGCCGGTTAGATAGACCCAGGCTGCCTGCTTTCGCGCCCCGTAATTGGAGCTGTAACCGGCTTCGATCAGGTCTCCCGGTTTAAGGTCGGCCCGGGTGCCGTGGTAGAATTGGCGCGGCTTGTCGGGGGCTGTCATCGGCTCATCCTCGCTGTCTCAGGCGTCATGGTGTTGTGGTGCGCACTATTTCATGCACGTCATCGAATCAACCGTCTGGCCGTTCGGTTATCGGACGTCCCCCCATTCCGGTCGTCCCGCCCAAAGCACGCTTCCGGTCGGCTGCCGGTGCGGGTATTATCGGCGCCCTGAACGTCGCTATGGTGGAAAAATGGATCTGCAAACCTTCAGGGATTCGATTGCAAAACCACAGCCGCCAGCCGGCTTGAGCCCTGCCCTGCAGGCGTTGTGGTGGGATGCAAAGGGCGATTGGACTAAGGCGCACGAGTGCGCGCAGCAGCGCGACAATACGGCGGGCATGCACGTGCATGCCTATCTCCACCGCAAGGAAGGCGACCAGTCGAATGCGGAATATTGGTATCGCCGCAGCAACGCGGCGCCGTCGACCTTAACGCTTGACGAGGAATGGCAAGAGTTGGCACGTACACTTTTGCAGCAAAGCTGACGCTTGCTCAGTCATCGTAAAATGGCCGGTCCTGCATCCACTCTCCGGGGTTTCAGCTGGCGCCCTGTGGCTTGTCCCTGCCGTTCCATTCCGCATTGCGCGCCTGCGCCTCTTCGGCGATCAGCTTGAACTCCCGCATCTTCGTAGCTTCGATGGCAAATGCGCGGCTTGGCAGGACGCCAGGGTCCTCCTGACTGTTCTGAAACTGAAAACGGGCCTCCAGTTCGGCCCATATTCGCTCGGGTGCCGTATCCTTGCTGGCAAGCAGCGCAACGACCAGCGCCAGAGTCTCGCGCTGGGCGTTCAGCCGCCCTTCGATCTCTTCATTCGGCAATTCGGACATGCGGGTCGCTTCCGGTTTCTGGCTCAACGGCAAAATCGCACCCTTGTTCCGGAATTCGGGGCTGGCGCGGTCCGGCTGGGCAGCAAATGCTCGCAATCGCAATCGAGATGATCTCTCCTCCTCGATCCTGTTGACTCGGGCCGATGGCACTTTTCGCGCCGCTTGCGTCCAGCCTCTTCGAATGCAGCATGCGGACAAATCTTGAGAGCCTGAGCGAATTCTGCCCCGCAACGATCAAAGCCTGTCATCGAGAACGACCATAGGCTGCTGCGAGCACCGGAACAGCTGCGAAGCCTTGGCGTTGTTGGCATCTCGGATCTCGAGCGGACGCTATGAAACCTTCTGATTTTTAAGCCGTTATCGCCGGATGCCCGAGGCTAAATTTAAGCTGAAATCGGTTGACGGCGCCCGAACGCGCGATGCCGAGAAGTCGCGCCGCGAGAAACAATCGACTGTCGAAGTCGCGTCAGAGGTCGTCGGCCAGCCCGCGCCGCCGCCGGATGTCACCGAACCCGATCCTGAGCTGACACCTGAAGAGGCAGAGCGGGCGCGCAAGAGATACCTGCTTAAGCGCTTCTGGATCAGCGCGAGCGGTTACTGGAGCGGCAGTGGCGACAGGGTCGCCTGGCCGTTGACGATCGGGCTGTTGGTCCTGATCGTCGCCAATGTCGGCTTCCAGTATGGGATCAATGTCTGGAATCGCGCAATTTTCGACGCCATTGAGCAACGCAATGCCCACACCGTATATTGGCTGAGCGCCGTATTCCTGCCACTCGTGATCGGAAGCGCCAGCCTTGTGGTGGCACAAGTCTTCTTTCGCATGAGGATACAGCGCCGCTGGCGGTCCTGGCTCACCACCGCGGTCATCGCGCGCTGGCTGGCAAGCGGCCGCTACTATCAGCTGAACCTCGTCGGCGGCGATCATAGCAACCCCGAAGCCCGCATCGCCGAGGATTTGCGGATTGCCACCGAATCGCCCGTCGATTTCATCGCCGGTGTCATCGTCGCATTTCTGTCGGCCTCGACCTTCATCGTGGTGCTCTGGACGATCGGCGGCGCCCTGACCCTGACGATTGCAGGTTCGACCGTCACCATTCCCGGCTTCCTGGTCATCACCGCAGTGCTCTATTCCGCGATCACGTCCACTTCGATGGCGGTCATTGGCCGCCATTTCGTCCACCTCTCCGAGGAAAAAAATCAGGCGGAAGCCGAGTTCCGCTACACGCTGACGCGCGTGCGGGAAAACGGCGAGAGCATCGCATTGCTCGGCGGCGAGGAGGAGGAGCGCAGCGGCATGGACAAGACATTTGCCCATGTGCTCAGGCAATGGGCGCTCCTTGCAGGCCAGCACATGCGCACGGCACTGGTGTCTCAGGGGTCGAGCCTGTTTGCGCCTGTCGTGCCGGTCTTGCTTTGCGCTCCAAAGTTCCTCGAAGGCAGCATGACACTTGGACAGGTCATGCAGGCTGCCTCGGCCTTTGCCATCGTGCAGGGCGCGTTCGGATGGCTGGTCGACAACTATCCCCGTCTCGCCGATTGGAACGCCTGTGCACGGCGCATCGCCTCGCTGATGATGTCGCTCGACGGGCTCGAGCGGGCGGAACAGAGCAACACGCTGGGACGCATAAAGCGCGGCGAGACCGGCGGCGATGCGATGCTCAGCCTGAACAATCTCTCCGTGTCGCTCGACGACGGCACCGCCGTGGTCAAGGAAACCGAGGTCGTGATCGAACCAGGCGAGCGGGTGCTCGTCGCCGGCGAATCCGGCTCGGGCAAGAGTACGCTGGTGCGGGCCGTCGCGGGTCTGTGGCCATGGGGTAGCGGCAGCGTCAACATCCGCGCCGACAGACGGTTGTTCATGTTGCCGCAACGGCCCTACATCCCGACCGGGACGCTTCGCCGCGCTGTCGCCTATCCAGGCGCCGCCGACAACTGGACGCTGGATAAGATCAAGGCTGCCCTCGACAAGGTGGGGCTCGACTACCTCAACGACCGGATCGAGGAGGACGCGCCATGGGACCAGACCTTGTCGGGTGGCGAAAAGCAGCGCCTCGCCTTTGCGCGTCTTCTGCTGCACCGCCCCGATATCATCGTGCTGGACGAGGCAACGTCGGCACTCGATGAGAAGAGCCAGGACAAGATGATGGAGATGATTATTCGCGAATTGCCGAAGGTCACCATCATAAGCGTAGCGCACCGCGCCGAGCTGGAGGCCTTCCACAGCCGCAAGATCACATTGGAGCGGCACAAGGGCGGCGCAAAACTTGTCAGCGATATCGAACTCGTCCCGCGCAAGGACAGACGGAACTTGCTCATGCGCCTTCTGAGGCAACGGCGCGCCAACGGAAAGCCAGCGCGACCTTGAGCAAAGCGGCGCTGCCCTACGCAAAGAGTGAGGCCGCCGGTCGGACCAGGCGGACCATCGCCGGTTCGAGTCACTGCCCGCATCTGGTCCTGAAAGCACCAGCCGTGGTACCTTGATTCCGGGCAGCTGCTGCTGCCGGAACGTCGATGGCACGAGCGCATTTCCATGTCCGGTGCAACGCCGAGGCCAGCTGTGAAAAACCCGGGTTGATTTCAAAAGCCCCGATTGATTTCGAAAGCAAAGGGACCAGCAATGACAATCGCCAAGAACACGATCTGCCTTTGGTACGACAAGGACGCCGAGGCTGCGGCCCGCTTCTATTCCGAGATTTTTCCCGACAGTTCGGTGAAATCCGTCCACCGCGCTCCCAGCGACTACCCGTCCGGCAAGGCAGGCGACGTGCTGACGGTCGAGTTCACGGTCGCCGGCATCCCCTGTCTCGGCCTCAATGGCGGGCCCGCGTTTAAGCACAACGAAGCCTTCTCCTTCCAGATCGCCACCGACGATCAGCAGGAGACCGACCGCTATTGGAACGCCATCGTCGGCAATGGCGGCCAGGAAAGTGCCTGCGGCTGGTGCAAGGACAAATGGGGCATCTCCTGGCAAATCACGCCGCGCGTGCTGACCGAAGCGATGGCCGCCGGCGGCGATGAAGCAAAGCGCGCATTTGAAGCGATGATGGAGATGAAAAAGATCGACGTTGCAGCGATCGAGGCGGCGCGGCGCGGCTGACAGTTCGGGGTTAGCCCGACGCGAAAAGATCAGGGCAGAGCGGCCGGAAATGCTGCCGGCCCACCTCCAGACAGGCGTGCGATGGTGTTGAACTGCGCTGAGTTTTACGACGCCGAACTGCGGCGGCACAACGAGGTATTCAGGGCTGCGGTCAAGGCGGGAACGCGCGATTGCGTGCTCGATATCGGATGCGGTTCGGGACAATCCTCTCGTGATGCCGCCCGTGTCGCGGTGGAAGGGAGCGTGCTCGGCGTGGATGTATCGGCGCAGATGCTCGAGATCGCCCGGAGCCGTAGCGCCGAAGAAGGATTGCGAAACGTCGCCTTTGAGCGCGGCGATGCGCAATTGCTGGTATTTCCGCCTGCCGGCTTCGATCTGTGCATCAGTCGATTTGGCGTGATGTTCTTTGCCGATCCGGCGGCGGCGTTCGCTAATATCGGCCGGGCGATGCGACCAGGGGCACGTCTTGTGTGGATGGTATGGCAATGCCAGGACCGTAATGAGTGGGCAACTGCCATTCAGGGGGCAATTGCGCCGGGGACCGCCATATCGGCGGGCGCCGCCACCCCGTTTTCGCTTGGCGACCCCGCCATCACCGCGGAGATCTTGCGTGCATCCGGTTTTGTTTCGGTCGACTTTGCCGAAGTGCGTGAGCCGGTCTTCTACGGCCAGGACGTCGATGCGGCCTATGACGCTTTGCTTGGCCTGCAACTGGTCAAGGATCCGCTCGCCCGCGCGGATGTGGATGTCGACGCGGCGCTACGGCGGTTGCGCGATCTGCTCGACGCGCACTTGACCGCGGACGGTGTGCTTTTCGACTCGCGCGCCTGGATCATCACCGCAGTTCGGGCGAGCCGACAGTCACCGGGCGATTGACCCGTAGACGATCCTGTTCTCTCGGCCTTCCTGTCAGTCCATTTGCGGCGTGACTTCTGAAAGCAGCCAATCCCTGAAAGCCTTGACCTTGCGCTGACGGATCGCCTCCGGCGGGTAGACGAGATAGAAGCTGGAAGGGGATTTCAGGGCGTGGCCGAAGGGGCGGACAAGCCGCCCGGCGGCGAGGTCGGCCGCAACGAGCATGGTCCGACCCAGCACCACCCCCTCGCCTTGTGCAGCCGACTCCATGGCAAAGGTGGCAGAGTCGAAGGTAATCCCGCTCTGCGGGTCCACGCCCTCGACCCCGGCGCTCGCCAGCCAGGTCGCCCAGTCGATCGGAAAGCTGTCACGGATCAGCGTGTGGTGTCTGAGGTCCTGAGGCGTGCGCAGCGGATGCGCACCCTCAAGAAGCTTTGGGCTGCACACTGGAAACACCTCCTCGCCGGTGAGGAACTCCGACGTGAGCCCCGGATAGTTTCCGCTGCCATAACGGACGGCGACATCGATGCCGTCGCCGAGGAAGTTGGTCAGCTTCCCGCTCGTCGAAACCCGTACATCGATGTCGCCATGCGCACGGTGAAAGCGGTAGAGGCGTGGCACCAGCCATCTCCCCGCGAAGCCATCGGAGGTGCTGACGTTCAGTGTCGAGCTCGAATAGCGGGCCGTTGCCGCAGCAGTGGCGGCGGCCAACTGGTCGAGCACCTCGCGCACCGCCCGCGCATAGGGCTCGCCGACGGCGGTCAGGCTCACCGAACGCGTACCGCGCTCGAACAACTGCACACCGAGCTGATCCTCAAGGTTCTTGATCGCCCGGCTGATCGCACCGTGGGTGACATGAAGTTCCTCTGCCGCCTTGGAGAAACTCAACAGGCGCGCCGCCGCTTCGAAGCTCGGCAAGGTGGTGAGGGGAGGCAGCTTCCGGGGCATGGATCGATACCTATATGTGAGCGATGCTCACACATTGTCGCCGATAAGTCGTTTGTCGTCCAGGCCGGAAGACGGCATGTTTGCTCGCGTATTCAGTCATTCACCGCCGCTGCAAAAGGCGATTTGATGTGACTTATACTCTCGCTGACGAAAGTCGCGGGGCAACTGCTGAAACCAAAACTGCCGCCACTCTGGGAGAGCACCATGAACGCCAAACGAGTTGAACCCATCGTCGACGTCCTGACCGGCATGGCCGGCCGCATCCTCGCCTCGAGCAGCCGGCGCCGGACCGAGCGGCAGATTGCACGCTTCTCGACCCGCCGGCTCGAAGACCTCGGGTTTGCCCGCGACTGGGACGGCTCGGTCTATCGGCCGTCGGACTACCGCTAAGCCTGAATGAAAGCAACAGCGGACAGGCTCTTCGCCAAAAATCGCTGCCGCAAGGAATTAACGGAGAACGGACATGGCCACCATCCACCCATTCCTCTGGTTCAACACCGACGCCAAGGAGGCCCGCGATTTCTACCTCTCGGTCTTCAAGAACAGCAAAGCGCTCCAGACGCTCGAATACACCGACTGGGTGTCCGGAACCAACAAGACGGTCCCGCATGCCACCTTCGATTTCGAGCTCGAGGGTCTGCACCTTACAGCGCTCAATGCCGGGCCGCAGCCGCCTTTCAACGAGCGGCTCTCACTCTACATCGAGACCAGGGACCAGGCCGAGACAGACTACTACTATGAGGCGCTCACCGCCGGCGGCGGCAGGGAACAACCCTGCGGCTGGCTCACCGACAAGTTCGGCGTCTACTGGCAGGTCATCCCGGAAATCCTGCCGCGGCTCAGCGCCGACCCGGACCGCGAAAAGGCCAACCGCGTCCGGCAGGCGATGTACGGGATGCGCAAGATCATCATCGCCGACCTCGAAGCCGCCTACGACGGCAAAGCTTGACCCTCACCGAAATCGCAAACGAATGGAGACCTCCCATGACATCGCTCGTGGACAGGAAAGTCATCGTCATCGGCGGCAGCTCCGGCATCGGTCTCGGCGTCGCGGAAGCTGCTCTCAATTGCGGAGCGAAGGTCGTGATCGTCAGCCGGTCGCCCGCGAAACTGCAGGCGGCCGAACGGACGCTCAATACGGGGCACGTGACCAGCTTGGTTGCCGATATGACCGACGAAGCGGACGTCGCTCGCCTGTTCGAGGAGATCGGTCCCTTCGACCACCTGGTATCGACCGCCGGAACACTGCCGCCCGGCGATCCGATCGGCAGTACCGACATGGAGGCTGTGCGAGGCTTCGTCGACAACAAGCTGATTGGGGCCGTCATGCTCTCCAAGCACGCTGTGCGCACCCTGAAGGCCGGTGGCTCCATGACCTTCACCTCGGGCATCAACAAGGACAAGCCGCCAGTGCCGGGAGGCTCGGTCGTCTCAGCGATTGCCGGCTCATTCAGCTACTTCGCCCGCGCCCTGGCGCTCGAACTGGCCCCGACGCGCGTCAATGTCGTGTCTCCCGGATGGGTCGACACACCGATGTGGGACATTGTTGGAGAAGCCAAATCCAGCTTCTTTGCCGACATGGCTGCCCGGTTGCCGTCGAGAAAAATTCCGACCGCTGCGGACGTCGCCGCCGCCTATGTCTACCTCATGGAAAGCGAGTTCACGACCGGCGAGACAATCCGCATCGATGGCGGCCATAACCTGATCTAGCCGCCATTTGCACGCCGCCTGAATGGGTTGAGTCGGCATGACCCGCTAGTCCGGCGCACTCCTGCCGAAGGCGACGAACGCTGGCGGATCATGCCGGCGTAGCCCAATCGGGGTTTACATCGGCAGCCAGGTCCCTAGTTTTAGCGTTTCGCGCCGCGCACCCGAGTGCGTGGATGATCGAGGACGGGACTGTGAGCTCTGGCCGGCCCCTCGAAACTTTCAAAGGATGGCTATCATGACACAGGCCAAGAATGGCGACACCGTGCGCATCAATTACAATGGCCGCCTGGCTGACGGCACTCAGTTCGATTCTTCCGGCAACGAACCGCTGCAATTCACGTTGGGTGAAGGACAAGTGATCGCCGGTCTCGAAACCCATGTCGAGGGTATGGAGGTGGGCGCGAAAAGCACCGTCACCATTCCCGCCGACGCCGCCTATGGCCCCCACCGCCCCGAAGCGGTGATGACCGTCGACCGCGCCCGCGTGCCAGACAACATCAACGTCGATATCGGCACTCGATTGCAGGTCAGAACCGCAGAGGGGCGCCCGATGCCGGTAACAGTCGTCGGCGTGGACGACACCAGCGTCAAGCTCGACGGCAATCATCCTTTGGCGGGACGGGATCTGGTGTTCGACGTTGAACTGGTCGAGATCGTTCAGGCGGCGTAGGCACGGCAAAGCGCGTAACGGCATGATTTTTCGGGTGACGCATTTCGACCGGCGGTTCCGGCGGTGCGTCACCTGTCGGGGGCAAAGACCGCGACGGCGGAAATCGTGTAGCGTGCAGCAACCCATAGAGACATTCGGCATCTGGAATGTCCAATTCAGCGTCGCAGTCTCGAGGACCTGTGGAAGACCTCGCTTGACAGCCGACTTCTCGTGACTGCAAAGTCTCGTGATGCGGGCGATTGGTTGGAATAGAATTGCGCGTGTCGGGGCAATCGTGCTGATGATCGGCACAAATGTTCCTGGGCCGGCGCGTTCCGACTCGCTCCTTCTCACAAGCCCGTCCCAGCCAGCCAATGTCGGCGATGCGATGCTGGCGGCTGCCAATTATCATGATTCCGGCGACTATGATCGCGACCTTGCCGCTGTGGCGAAGCAGGCAGGCGACTGGGTCGTCAAGCGCGCAATGGAGGTGCCTCGCCCCGCACTGGTGCTCGACATCGACGAGACGGCGTTGGCCAACTGGGAAGTGATCACACGTGACAATTTCGGCCGCCCGATCGGCGGCGCCTGCGACATCGCAATCGACGGCCCCTGTGGCTGGGCCGCCTGGGATCAGCTTGCGAAGGATCCGGCTATCGACCCTGTGCTGGAGGTTTTCCGGCAGGCGCGAACGGCGAAAGTCGCGGTGTTCTTCATCACCGGACGTCCGGAGGACCAACGTCAGGCAACCGAACAGAACCTGCAGTCGGCCGGCTATGCCGGCTATGAGCACCTTTACATGGTCCAGCCTGGGGCCAAATACGGCTCCGCAGCAGATTTCAAGGCACCCATAAGGGCCGAAATCGAAAAGGCCGGCTACACGATAATTGCCAATGTCGGTGACCAGCCATCCGACCTGTTCGGGGGGCATGCCGAGAAGCTGTTCCTGCTGCCTAATCCGTTCTACCGGGTTCGCTGACGGCCTGTACGGCACAAGCCCGGATCCTCGGCTCCTTGCCGACCACCTGCTAAGGTATCAAGACGACCTTGCCGGTTGCGCCGCGCTCCTCCAGCAGGCGGTGTGCGTGGCTGGCCTGGTCGAGTGGGAAGCGGCCACCTTTGGTCACCACAAGCTGACCACCAGCGGCCAGATCGAAAAGTTCCAAAAGGCCGTCACGGAGCCCGTCCGTAGACAGCAACGGAAGCAGGGCAAAACCCCTCAGCGACTGGTTGCGGCCGATCATCGCCTCCATCTCCGGGGCGCCGAGCGCGTATCTGCCAAGGGCGGCAAACACCAGCTCTCCGCAAGGCGCCAGGGCCTCGAGCGCGGCCGCCGTCAGCGGGCCGCCGACGATGTCGTAGATGATGTCGACGCCAGCGCCACCTGTCGCTGCCCGGGCGTGCTCGGGCCAATCCGCGTTGCTGTAGTCGACGGCGGCATCGGCTCCCAGCGACAAAGCAAGATCGAGCTTGGCCTTGCTGCCGGCTGCCGCGATGACACGGCTCGCGCCGGCGCGCTTGGCAAGCTGGACGAGCAACGAACCGACGCCACCCGCGGCAGCGGCGACCAGCACCGATTTGCCGGCCGGCCGGCTTTGCCGCGATAGATGCAGCGCCGTCAGCCCTTGCACCATCAATGCCGTCGCGTCTTCGAACGAGAGCGCATCCGGCAGCGGCACGGCCAGGCTTGCGTTGATCGTCACATACTCGGCATAGCCGCCAAACGGCTGGCTTGAGGCGAACAACGGCGCAGCGACGCGCATGCCGAGCAAGGAAGCCTCCACCCCATGCCCAAGCGCCTCCACGATCCCGGCGGCCTCGACACCAGGGATCATCGGCAGCTGCGGCGTCACCGCATAGCGATCCGCGCGCATCAGCACTTCGAAGAAATTCACCCCGGCCGCATGAACGCGGACCAGGACCTCGCCGGCTTGCGGCTCAGGCTTCGGCACCGCGACTATCTCGAGAACGTCGGCCTCGCCGAAACGGTTCAGTTGAATAGCTCTCATCGCAGGCACCGATTGCTGTTGGCATCGGCCGCTGTTTGCCACTATCTGCCTGGCTTCGACTACACACCGATTTGTCCGCTGCTGACCGGGAGGTGACCATGACCAAGCTGATCAAGAGGCTGCCGATGCTGCCGGCGGAGCGCGCGCTGAAAGTGATTTCGGGCCGCTGGAAGGCCGTCATCCTGTACCATCTCTTCGACAGGCCCCGGCGGCTGTCGGCGCTGCAGGCGCTGATGCCCGGCATTACCCAGAAAGTGCTGATCCAGCAGCTTCGCGAAATGGAAGAGCACGGCCTCGTCCGCCGCGAGATCTTTGCCGAGATCCCCTCGCGCGTCGAGTATTCGGCGACGCGGCTCGGCCTCAGCCTCGAGCCGATCCTGCTGGCACTTTGCAAGTGGGGCCAGCATCACGCCGACGAGCTGAACGAGATGGACCGCCTTGCCGATTGCATCATCAGGCCACGGCAAGCGCAGGACGCCCATGCCGTGTGAAACAAAAGGGGCGGCGCATGCGCCGCCCCAATGCTTGGGAGAATTAATCCTTGGGAGGACTGTTCGAACCTATGCTCAGGCCGCCTTGACTTCCTCGGCGACGGCATCGGCCTGACGCGCCGTCTTCAGCACCCTCGCCCACCATGCAATGTCGTTGACCAGCGCGGTTGCCGCCTGGTTGAGGTGCTCGAACTCGTCGAGCTTCTTGTCGCCTTGCTTGACCGCAAGGAAATCGGCCCAGGAGATGTGTACGGCGGACTTCACCGGCGCCATCTGCAACTCGACCGCATGCAGCCTCAGCTGCTCGACCGCGCGCGCGCCACCGACGCTGCCATACCCGACGAAGCCGGCCGGCTTCTTGTTCCACTCGTTGGCGGCGTAGTCGATGGCGTTCTTCAGAACGGCCGTCGGGCCATGATTGTATTCGGCGGCGGTGAAGATGAAGCCGTCGAATCCGGCGACCTTCTTTTGCCAGCGCTGCGCCACTTCGTTCTGCGACGGCGCCCAGGCGGAGGATGCGACCTCATCGAAGAACGGCAGCGGGAAATCGCGCAGGTCGACGACTTCGACGTCGATATCGGCATGCGACTTGGCGATCCTGGCAATCCATTGGGCCGGGACGTCGGCAAAGCGCGCGGCGCGGGTCGAACCAATGACGATGGCGATTTTGGGTTTTGACATAGAGGGGCTCTCCTTACAGCAATACTGGTATCGTTTAGATACCTGAGCTATATGAGTAACCGGCCGCTCAATGTGCAAGGAGGCACTTTTTTGTTACCAAGGCACCCGCACCGCACCGAGGACTGCCGCGCCGTCTCGGAAATCCTGCAGCGCGTCGGTGACAAATGGACTGTGCTCGTCGTTGGCAAACTCGGCAACGGGCCGCTGCGTTTCAACGAGTTGCGCAGCGCGGTCGGCGGCATTTCGCAAAAGATGCTGACCACCACCTTGCGCGGGCTCGAGCGCGACGGCTTCGTCACCCGCACCGTATTCCCGACCATCCCGCCGCGGGTCGACTACGAATTGACCGATCTTGGCTACGAGCTGCTGGTGCCGGTCGATGCGCTCGGCGAATGGGCACGCAAGAACACGGAGCGCGTCAAGGCCGCGCGAGAAAAATTCGACGCCATGCACAGCTGAACCCTTGCGCTGCAAGGGTTTGAAGCTGTCGGGGATGCTCCGGACGAGCCCTACTGCTGTAACTGCATCTTGCTCTTCGGCAGCTTCTCGATCCGGTTCCATTTCGGGTTGGGACTGACCACCTTGCCGCCAATCGTGCAGGTCGTGGTCGTCTCCTTGCGGCAATTGCTCACCGTCGTGCCGCTGGTGTCGCATTTCGTCGCCGAGCAGATCTCGCACTTGGCCGCCTGCCCGTTGATTGTGCGATTTTCCGACGTGCAGGTGGCGCCTGGATCGCCTTTTTTGACCTCGGCAAAGGCGCTTGCTGACGACAGGCAGAGCAAGGCTGCAAAGGCACTCGCCAGGGCAGCGTTCAGCATGTGTTGACGCATTGTCTTTCCTCCCAAGATCCCGTCGGTCGCGCTGCAGGCGCGCATGCGGGAACCCGTCGGTCAAAGACCACGCGGGATCGCTGTCCGCATCCCCCGCGCGGGAGAGACTGCTGTCTAAATCCGTCTTCTGGAATCAGGCCGGGTCAGCCTTCGGCCGGAACCGCCTTCGGCTTGCCTTCGCCGTCCAGCGCCACCATGACGAAGTCGGCATGGGTGACCTTCTCCATCAGGTCGGAGAGATAGCGCTGCGCCCAGGCCTCGACCTTGAGCGTCATCGAGGTGCGGCCGACGCGTTCGACATGCGTATAGATGCACAGCGTGTCGCCGATCTTCATCGGTTTGGCGAAGGACATTTCCTTCACCGCCGCCGTCACCACGCGGCCCTTGGCGCGCTCGGCGGCGCGGATGCCGCAGGCGAGATCCATCTGCGCCATCACCCAGCCGCCAAAAATGTCGCCTGCCGCATTGGCGTCCGAAGGCATAGCCAGCGTCCTGAGCGTAAGATCGCCGATCGGCCGCCCGTCCGCATAATGCACCATTGGCCAATCCTCTCGAACCGATCGCCCAGACCCCGTACCGTCGCGGCACGGACAGGTCAACGCCATTGAATGGTGTCGCGGCCTGCAGTTCGGGTATCGGTCGACGGTGTTGAAAGGATGCTGTGCGCAGCTAGACGAGCCCAACCAGTAGGATTGCATTCTATGGCCGAGGTGAGAAGGCTGGCGCGCCCGATGGCGCGACAGAACCAAGCCCTCGCCGATAGCCGTGCTTCACAAAGCGGGCCAGGGTGTCGGGACGTAGGCGTAGGCGTTGCCGTCGCGGATGACATGACCGATGCCTGGGAAGGGCAGGTGCATACCCGCGACGAGCAGGCCATCCGCCGACACCATGTCGAGCACCTTCTTGCGCGTGGCGATTGCGGCCTCCTGGTCCACGTCGAAGGCGATTGCCCATTCCGGATGCGCAAATTGCAGCGCGGAGGCGTGGATTACGTCAGTCAAGAGCAGCAGGTTGGCATCACCAGAGCCAATTCGAAGCGCGAGATGCCCCGGCGTGTGTCCAGGCGCAGGCAACGCGCTGATCCCGGGCGCGATCTCGACCTCGCCTTTGATCTTCCGGACCTTGCCATGGTAAGGCAGCAGCGATTTGCGCGCTATTTCGAAGTACGGCTTCATCTGGTCGGGCGCCTTGAACCGTATCCCGTCATCGTGCCAGAAAGCGAATTCCGGCGCGGCAACCACGACCTCCGCTGCCGGGAAGGCGGCCGTGCCGCCAATACCGACAAGGCCGTTGGCATGGTCGGGATGGAGGTGGGTGATGATTATCGTGTCGATTTCTTCCGGCCCGACGCCAGCGGCGGCGAGCGCCTCGGGTATATGTCCCAGTATGGGCCCCAGCGCCGATGCCGTGCCGGTATCGATCAGTACCCGTCTGTCGCCTTTGGTGACAAGGTAAGCATTGACCGAGGTCGGGAGTGGTTTTGGCAGGAATGCCTTTGCCAGCAGCGCTTCGGCGGCAGCGGTATCTGCGGAAGGGAAGAGTTCGAGGCCGAGATTGAGGTAGCCGTCGCTCAGTGCTGTGATCTCGAGGTCGCCGAGCATGAACCTGTGGGCGCTCGCAAGCGAAGCCGGAGACGGGGCGGCGATAGCCGCAGCGTTGCTCCCAAAGAGGCTGATCGGGGGAAGTAGCAGGGCGCCGGCACTAAAGGTGCCGATACCGAACGTTCGACGGTTGATATTCATGGTCTTGTCTTTCGAATTGCAGCTGAAAGCTGGGCGCAGGGTACGGGATCGCCGCAGGGCGGATGCCGACCGCTCGGACCACTCCATGGAAATGGAAGACCTTCGGGCGGGTCGGCGCTGTTCACGGCGAACTCCTTGCGACATCAATAATGCGCCTCATAAACAGCGGGAATAGCGATGGGATGCAGTTAACTGCTGCAGATTAGGCAGCAATCAATTTTCTGCGCCGAGCCGGAGAACGGCGGGGATGCTGAGCGAAATCCCCTTTTCGAACATCACCCGCATGAACTGCAATCTATGATGCGCTAGCGCGCAGTGCAGGCTAGACTGGGCAAGATAGGTAGCGGATGACGGCTGACATGAAGCTTACCTTTCGCCCACTGACGCCCGATCTGTGGCCGGCACTCGAGGACCTGTTCGGTGACAGCGCCGTCTGCAGTCGTTGTTGGTGTATGTACGGGCGGATCGGTCGTTCTTATCGAAAACGATCCGGTGAGGAAAACAAGGCAGCGTTCCGGCAAGCCGTCCAGCATGGTCCGCCTCCGGGTTTGCTTGCTTTCGACGGCGACATGGCTATCGGCTGGTGCCAGGTGACACCGCGAGATGCTCTGCCCTGGCTCGATCGGCTATTTCGGCTCAAGCGCGTGGATGACAGGCCGGTCTGGTCCCTGTCCTGCCTCTACGTGCGAAGACAATACCGCCGGCGGGGCGTAACATCCCAGCTGATTGCACAGGCCCTGGAAGTCGCAAGGCACGCAAATGCTCCGGCGCTCGAAGCCTATCCTTTCGACGCAGACGTATCGCCGAGCGCTTCCGGCAGCGGATATGCCTCCACCTTCGCGCGCGCCGGGTTCAGGGTCGTCGCCCGCAGGACCCCGGCCCGCCCGATCATGCGCTATGATTTCAAGCAGATTGCCGATCATCGCCTGTGATGCTCGGATCGGTTGGTGGAGGAACAATTGGCTTTAGCGCTCAATCGAATTGTTCTCTACGCCAAGAACCTGGAAGCGACAGTCGCCTTCTACGAAAAGCATTTCGGTTTCAAAGCGCATCGAGAGGACGGTGACCGTATTATCGAATTGGTCAGTCCAGCCGGAGGCACACGCCTGATGCTCCACCAGGCTGGCAAAGGACAGCGGTCGGGACAAATCGACCGTTAAACTGGTTTCGATGTCGAGGACGTCCAGGCGTTTCCTGCGCAACGCGCCAGCGACGGCCTGCTATTCGGCGCCCTGCATGAGGCGGGCGGCTATGTTTTCGCCAACGCCCATGACCCATGCGATAACACGATTTCAATTTCCAGCCGCGCCTTCCGCAAAGCAGTCGCGTCATAGCGTGAGCAGCGCGCGCCAGTCGCTTTTTTCACAAGCGATGCCGGAAGCTCCGTGATGGCGGCGGTCCGCGGCGTCTAGGCTGGGCGAAATTCAGGGCCATCTTTATCCACCATGCAGACCTATGACTTCATCATCGTCGGTTCCGGCTCGGCCGGCTCGGTCCTGGCCGAAAGGTTGTCGGCTTCCGGCCGCTTCTCGGTGCTGGTGCTCGAGGCCGGCGGCAGCGACCGCCGCTTCTACGTGCAGATGCCGCTCGGCTATGGCAAGACCTTCTTCGATCCGGCAGTCAACTGGAACTACAAGGCCGAGCCGGACCCGGGTCTCGCCGGCAATGTCGACCACTGGCCGCGCGGCAAGCTGCTCGGCGGTTCGAGCTCGATCAACGCCATGGTCTGGATAAGGGGCGCGCGCGAGGATTTCGACGCCTGGCGGGACGCCGGCAATCCCGGCTGGGGCTTCGACGACCTGCTGCCCGCCTTCAAGGCGCTGGAGGACAACCAGGCCGGCGCCGACCAATGGCGCGGCGTCGGTGGGCCGCTGCATATCACCGACTGCTCGACCTCCGTCCATCCGCTCACCAAGCGCTATCTCGCGGCCGCCAATCAAGCCGGCATGCCGCTCAACCCGGATTTCAACGGCGCCTCGCAGGAAGGCGTCGGCGTCTACCAGATCACCACCAGGAACGGCCGCCGCATGTCGGCGGCGCGCGCCTTCCTGCGCCCGGCGATGAAGCGCAAAAACGTCCGCGTCGAGATCAACGCGCTGGCGACCAAAATCCTTTTCGAGGGCAAGCGCGCCATCGGCGTCGAGTATCTCCAGAATGGTGCCACGAAAACCGCCCGCGCCGGCCGCGAAATCATCCTGTCGGGGGGTTCGGTCAATTCGCCCCAACTTCTCCAGCTCTCCGGCATCGGCCCGTCGGCGCTGCTTGGCGCGCTCGGCATTCCTGTCGTTCACGCCAACGAGAATGTCGGGGCAAACCTGCAGGACCATGTCGGCATCAACTACACCTTCAAGGGCAGGCTGCCGACGCTCAACCAGGTCCTGCGCCCGTGGTGGGGCAAGCTGCTGGTCGGCATGCAGTACGTGTTTTTGCGCTCAGGCCCGCTGTCGCTGTCGATGAACAATGCCGGCGGCTTCTTCCGCACCGATCCGGCCGCGGCACGGCCCAACATGCAGCTCTATTTCCAGGCCTTCTCGACCGTCATTCCGAAGAGCGGCGAGCGGCCGATCCTGACGCCCGATCCGTGGCCCGGCTTTTCCATCGGGCTGTCCAACTGCCGTCCGTCGAGCCGCGGTGAAATCATGATCCGCTCCGCCAATCCGCGCGATTATCCCAAAATCGTCGCCAACGCGTTTTCAACCGAGGCAGACGTCGCCGAAATGCTGGCAGCGGTGAAATTCGTCAGAAAGATCGCATCGATGCCGGCGATGGCCGAGATCATCGAGGAGGAGGTTTTGCCCGGTCCCTCGATCACCTCCGATGCAGATCTCATCCAGGATTTCAGGAAGCGCTCGGGCACCGTCTATCATCCGGTCTCGACCTGCCGCATGGGGCCTGACGCCGCGCGCGCCGTCGTCGACCCGCGCCTGCGGGTGCACGGCATCGAAGCCCTGCGCGTCATCGACGCCTCGATCTTTCCCGACAACATCACCGGCAACACCAACGCCGCCGCGATCATGACCGGATGGAAGGGCGCCGAACTGGTTCTGGAGGATCAGCAATGAAAATCACCGACGTCAAGACCTGGGTGGTCGGCAATCCGCCGCCCGGCATCGGCGGCAAGTATTTCATCTTCGTCAAGCTCACCACCGATGGCGGCGTCGTCGGCTATGGCGAAGCTTACAACGCCACCTTCTCGGCCCATGTCACCGCAAAAATGGTCGAGGACATGGCAGAGCGCTATCTCGTCGGCCGCGATCCGCACGACGTCGAAAACTTCTTCCGCCGCGCCTATTCGTCAGGCTTCACCCAGCGCCCCGACGTGTCGGGCATGGGCTGTTTCTCGGCGCTCGAAATCGCCTGCTGGGACATCATCGGCAAGGAGGCCGGCAAGCCGGTCTACAAGTTGCTTGGTGGCCAGGTGCACGAAACGCTGCGTTCCTATACCTACCTCTACCCGCACAGCGGCAGCGTCCACTCCGAGGACGCCCGCGGCAAGAACGTCTACAACGACCCCGATCTGGCCGCCGCCTGCGCGCTCGAATATGTCGAGCAGGGTTTCAACGCGGTCAAGCTCGACCCAGCCGGCCCCTACACCGCCTTCGACGGCCACCAGCCGCGCCTCGTCGACATCGATCTCTCCGCCCGTATGGTCAAGGCGATCCGCGAGGCGGTCGGCACCCGCGCCGATATCCTGTTCGGCACGCACGGCCAGTTCACAGCTTCGGGTGCGCTGCGCCTCGCGCGCGCCATCGAGCCTTATGACCCGCTGTGGTTCGAGGAGCCGGTGCCGCCCGACATGCCCGAGGTGATGGCGCAGGTCGCCCGCGCGACCTCGATCCCGATTGCCACCGGCGAGCGGCTGACGACCAAGTTCGAATTCGCGCGTGTGATCGAGAACCGCGCGGCGACCATTCTGCAGCCGGACCTCGGCCGCTCCGGCGGCATTCTCGAAACCAAGAAGATCGCCGCCATGGCCGAAGCCTATCACATCCAGATCGCGCCGCACTGCTATTGCGGGCCGATCGTCGGCGCCGCCAACATCCAGCTCGCGGTGACGCTGCCCAACTTCCTCATTCTGGAATCGCTGAAGCAGTGGGGCGGATTTCACGAGAAGCTGCTCAAGAAGAAGATCGAATGGCAGGACGGCAATGTCATCCCGTCGAAGGAGCCCGGCCTCGGCGTCGAACTCGATGAAGCCGTTTGCGAAGCGCATCCCTGGACCGGCAAGGACCTGCATTTGCAGATGATGCAGACCCCGCTGATGCCGTGAGCGCCAGCCTGATCCGCAACGGCTTTTGCCGTCGCCGTCTACGACCGCGGCCCGGCGCCTGGTTCCTCGGCACAGAGGACTTGACGGGTCGCTTGCGTTGACGGACCGCATGCCTTGGCGATTAGCGCAAACGCCCATCGCTTCGTCATCCTGGGGCGGAGCAAGGAGCGGAGCGACGCGGCGCAGACCCCGGGATCCATGCCGCGACTTCAGAGCGCTGCTGCGGTGCAAAATTCTGCTCCGCTGCACTCTTTGATCAAGGTTACGGCATGGATCCCAGGGTCTCCGCGATGGAGCTTCGCTCCTGCTTCGCCCTGGGATGACGAAGTTGGGGGGGATTCGGCCAATCTCCAGGGTTTGCGATTTACCACCGACAGGAACGACCGACGTTCGCTGCCGATGGGCCGCCACCTGCCAAAATCACTGTTTCAAGGAATTGGTCGACCATGATCGTCAGGCTTCTGGAAGATGCGATCGGAACCGATCTTCGCGCGCCTGGTTTCCCGGCCAAGCTCGAGGCCTGACATCAGGCAATTCTCACGCGATTTCAGCACATTGGCCGGATCGCCGGAATCACCGCCGAAAGAACTTGAATCAACCCCTCAATGCCTTGATTCAATATCTTAGCGTCAAGGCGCCGGGCAGGATCTCGAAGGTCGCCGGTATGCGACCCGGCGATTCGCCGTCTATGTCGATCAGCGCGGCGTTCTTTTGCACATCGCCGAGCGGCTCGACAACCACTTTCTTGCCGCGCAGGATGGTGATCGCCGGATGGTTGCGGTGCCGCCCGCCATAGAGCAGGCGGATGTCCCAGATCAGCTTCAGCTTGCCGGCCGCACGCAGAATGACGATGTCGAACTCGCCGTCGTTAAGCTCGGCGTCGGGCGCGATCATCATGCCGCCGCCGAAGAATTTGCCGTTGGCCACCGCCACCAGTGCCATGCGCGCCTCGACCGGGGCACCGTCGTCGATGGTGATTGCGACGTCCTGGAAGCGGTAGCGGAGGAACTCCCAGACCGTGCGCCAGTAGAACATCGCCTTGGCGGAAACCTTGCCCTTGCGCTTGTCGGCGTTGACGGCCCGGTCGGTGGCGCCGGAGAGCCCGAGGCTGGCGATGTTGATGAAATGGCGGCTGGCAAGCGCGCCGTGGTCGTCGACATAGCTAATGCACCCGGCATCCACCTTGCGGCCTTTGGCCTCGGCAATCCGCTTCAGTGTCAGGTCGACATTGTTCGACAGGCCGAGCCCGCGCGCGAAGTCGATGCCGGCGCCGCACGGCAGCAGCCCAAGCTCGGCCGTCCGGCCGCTTTCCCGGAAAGCTTTCAGCAGCCCGTCGGCGACCTCGCTGGCGGTGCCGTCGCCGCCGGCCGCGATCACCAGCTCGAAGCCGATGGCGGCAAGGTCGAGCGCCAGCCGTTCGGCATCGCCCTCGGCCTGCGTTTCACGCAGCTCGAAATCGCCGAAATGTCTTTTCAGCGACGCCGCAACCTCGGGCCAATGCCGCTTGAGCCTGCCGCCGCCGGCGATCGGATTGAGAACCACCGCGACCTTCAAGCCCGCCTCCCCAAGGCCATCGAACACGCCTTCCAATCATTTGCCGGCATTGAAGCCCGCGCCGGCCCGCGGGGCAAGATCGAATGTCCGACAATGCGGTTTCGGCTTCGAGGCGGCAAAATCCCGACCGGCGGCGGCAGTCGCTGTTTTGGCAGGGTCAGTCCCCGATAATCCCGCTATCCACAGGCATGCGGCAGTTCCGCCAAACACTTATCCGACATACATTAAACCCATCTCAGGCGGCTACCGATCGCGACGCCGAAAGGCAAAGCGGAACGGCAGATTTCCTGAGGCCCGTACGGCCCTGAACGAGAACAGGCTTGCCTGTTGGAGGGATGGAAGCCGAGAGCTACGGGGCCGCGGAAAGCGTGCGAACGCCGACGGCGGACCGATGCTGCCATGAAGGACGGCAAAAACCTTCGATGGCGCGCTGGGCAAAGCTCGCAAGAGCGGAGACCGGCGTGGTCCGGAACGGACGCTACCCTCGGGTGGCGACTGGCAGGACCGTCAAAATCAAGGCCGGCATGGCGCGACACCTTTCGGGAGTTGCTGCCGCGACCGTGTCCTGATCTGACAGGGAGGCGCTGGGAGAAATCCCGGCGCCGACTGTCTTTGTGGCCCCGCCTGACGATTTTGTCGGCGACGCTTCACCCTGCGCCAAAATCAGCTACTATCCATTTGCCGTCGGGGGCCGCTTAAAAGGGCTGACGGCAGGGGGACATTTCATGACGCTCATCCAGAAGCTTGCTGTTGCCTATGCTTTCCTGTTCTTCGGCGTTGTTGCCATCGGCTATGTGCCGGCCTTCAACGATGCCGGCGGCAATCTGTTCGGCCTGTTCTCGCTGCAATGGTATGATGATTTGTTGCACGCCTTCTCCGGCGTCTGGGCGCTGGCGGCCGCCTTCATCTCGCACCGCCAGGCCGTGTTCTATTTCAAGCTGTTCGGCTCGGTCTATCTGTTCGACGGCGTGCTCGGCCTGGTCACCGGTTCCGGTTGCCTCGATGGCGGCATTTTCATCAACGGCTTCCGCTCCTTGAACGACATCGAATTCCCGGCCCGCTTCTTCGCCAACCTGCCGCACATCGTCATCGGCGGCTTCGCCGTCTATGTCGGGTTCTGGCTGTCGAAACGTGTGTACGACCATTTCGCCACGGCCTGACCGGCCATGTTCCTGTTCCGCTGGCTGAAGCGCATCATCAAGGCGATCCTCTGGCTCGTCGTCATTGTCGTGTTGATCCCGATCGCCGGGCTGGCCTACGGCTTTCTCACGACGCCGTCGCTGGACACAACGCCATTGTCGGGCGTCGCTGAGGGTGCCCCGCCGAAGGCGCTGGCCGACAAGATCCGTGCCGAAATCCCCGGCTACCAGCGGACGGAGGAATCGACCTTTCTCACCTATCCGGAATGGGCCATCGTCTACGCCGCCCGCGAATATGCCGGCTTCGTCGACAAGAACCAGCCGAGCGGTTTTCCCTATCTCTCCTATATCGGCCGTTTCTGGCAGGACTATGCGACGGTCATCCGCGCCAGCTCCGCCTACAAGTTCAACCTCGACAACCACCAGATGCTGGTGATCATCGGCACCAGCCACACGATCGAGCACGCCATCCAGTGGGCCTATGAAAATACGGTCGGCCGCGTCACTGAAGCGACCGCCGGCAAGCGCACCGCCGTCGATATCTACCAGGCCAAGGTGGCGGCGGACTATGCCGGTTTTCTCGACCAGGTGCCGTGGTACCAGTTTCCCTATGCCGAAAAGCGTGCCGGCCTGTTCGCCGTTCAGCCGGCAGCGGACGACAGCGCCTTCCGCACCAGCGAACGCAAGCTCGCCTTCGGCCTCGCCGACACCATCAAGCAAGGCTACGCCGATCTGATCAAGTCGGCGCTCGCCGCCACCACCGACCCGGCCTTGCTCGACATTCACGTCTGGGCCAAGGGTCCGGTCAGCGAGGTGACGCGCAACGAGCCCGACACCTTGCTGGAGCGCGATCTCGGCGCCGATGGCATGGTCTTCGTGACAAGGCGCTATCAGGTGTTCACCGACATGATCCCGCGCCTGATCGGCAAGGGCATCTCCTTCGTCGAGATCGGCGGCAATGACGAGATCATGGTCACCATGCTTTCCAACGACGAAATCAATGTTCCCGAAGGTGCACGCACCTTGTTCAGCTACCCGCTTCCGGCGGAACCTTCGACGCGACGCACCGGCCTGACCGTCGCCGTGCGCAAGCTGCACATCGTGCTGCCGGCGCTGATGACGGCGGGCGCCAGGCTCGAGCACGTCTACGATTACTGAGGCCTTTCGGCCACAGCCGGCCCCGGCAAGACGTTGCGTGATGCTCCGCCACGCTCATTCCACAATCGCGGCCAAATCCCGCCTTGTTCCGCAACGATTGATGACCCCGCAGCACTTTGTCTTGCGCACATCGCCAGGCAACTCGGAGGGACAAGATTGTGATCAAGACCGCCCTTGTCGCCATGACCATCGTCGGCTGCGATTGCGACGCCAGGCTTTGCGAATATATCGGCGAGACGCCCGCCAAATGGTCGACCATCGCCGAATGCGAAGCGGCGATGAAAAGCCAGATGCTGCACGAGCGCAATTTTGACTATCCGCTGGTCTCCGGCATCTGCCGGACACAGAACTCGTCATCTCAGCTCGCGGCGACCGCTTCGGAGCCCGAATTGACGACGGCCAGCACCGCCGCGACAGACCCGCTGCCACCGGAACTGAGCCATCGGCCCAGTGCTGCCGTCGGAACGCAGGCAACGGCGACGGAAACGGAAACCGTCCGGCCAGTCGCCTATGAAGCGGCGGTCGATGGCGGCCGCGCGGTGCTCTACCGCACGAAGGCGGGTTACGCCGTGGTCAAGACCGATCTCGGCCGCGCCGCAGCGGCAACGATCGGCATCGCCAAGCGCTCGGCGAACTGGCTGGCGGCGAAACTGCCTGACGGTCTGTAACCGACGCTCAGGCCGTGCCGATCAATGCCCTGATGGCGCGATAAAAAGTCGACGAAAACAGCTCATCCGGATCGTATTGCCGCTTCTTCGCCAGGAAGGACGGCAGTTCCGGATAGGACGCAAGCAGTTCCTTGCCCGTGTAGTGGAGCTGGTAGGGCAGGAAGAAACGCCCGCCATGCTTGATCGTCACATCGATCAGCGCCCTTGTCAGCGCCCGCATCCTGGCATTGCCGTCGGCGTCGGTCGGCTGATTGATGTAGAGCACCAGCGAATAGGCCGGCTCCGGCGCATAATTCAGCGCCACATCCTCTTTGTGGACGACGCGCACCGACGCGTTGAGCACCGGCAGGCTCTGGTTGCGCAGGATCTCGCGCGCTTCGGCGATAAACGGGTTATAGGCGGCGCGCGGGATGAAATACTCGTGCAGGATGTCGGTCTCATCGAGCAGATCGTTGAACAGATAGGGCACTGAATCATGCATCGGATTGTTGCGGGTGACGAGGCAGGCCTCGCCTTCGGCCATTGCCGTCGTGCGCGCCACCGTGCAGCTCTCGAATTGCGGCTCCAGCGTCTTTTCGGTGAACCATTTCAGTTCCTGGAACAGGCTTCCCCATTTCGCCAGGTTGATGATCACCCGTTTGAGCCCGACTGAACCCGGTTCGCCGATTGCCGGCTGGTCGGCCGGCGGCTGGTTGGCCACCTTGTCATAGCGGTAGACGATCATATCCTCGAGGAAATTACCCGGCGCTGTCGACAGGTGCCCATAAAACAGACCGATCGCCCTGTTTGGCTCCAGCCCCTCGGCGAAAAACCTTGGAAAGTCGTCCGATTTGATGATCTCGCGCGAGGTCCGGTAGACGTCGTTGTCGACAATGTCGAGCGTCGCCTCCAGCACCACGCCGAACAGGCCGTAGCCGCCGACGACGTGGCGGAACAGCTCGGTGTTTTCGGCCGGTGAGCAGGTTGTCACCGAACCGTCCGCCAGCATCACCCGCATCGATCGGATCGAGCCGGCGACCGAGCCGGCCTGGTGGTCCATGCCATGCGCGTTGACCGACAGCGAGCCGCCGACCGAAAAGATGTCGGTCGACTGCATCGCCTTTACCGCAAAGCGCGGGTGCAAAAGGTTCTGGATGTCGTGCCAGCGCGCGCCCGGCTGCAAGGTCATCCTCTTCGCAGCCGGGTCGATGCTGACCCTGTTGAATTTGCGCATGTCGAGGACCAGTGCGTTGTCGTCGAAAGCGTGTCCGCCCATCGAATGGCGCACCGCCGCGACCGAGACCTTCAGGCCATTGGTGCGGGCAAAGGCCAGCGCGCTCGCAATGTGGTCTTCCTCGCTGACTTCGACAACGCCGTAGACCGGCGTCATCGACAGGCCGCTGGCATCGTTGATGTCGCCGCCCTTGGTCAGCCATGGCAGCGACGGATCGTAGGCTGGCGGGCCCTCCAGCGGCTTCTGCGCCAGATCGATGCCGTCAATGTCGGCGATGCGCCCGGAATTCTTCTGCCCCGACGGACCGCGCGCCAGCCGCGCCACTGTCGTCCCGCCCCAGACCATCGCGCCGCCGACCACCGCCGCACCCAGCAGCAGCCGCCGCGACAGGCGAAACCCCTTGCGTTCTTCGAACATGATACCCCTCGCTGCCTCAGGGATAGCGCGGGTTTCCGGCAAAAACCAGAGCCGGAGTGCGTAGCAGAACTAGCGGCAGTTGCGGCATCAGGAGCATTTTCTTATGGTTGCAATTAAGGTATGCTTCGCGCTATGATTGAAGATCCGAACGGATCTATGATGATGCTGACCATTGTATGGGCGCCCATTCCATGAAGCTCGTGTCCCGCGCGATACTGTCCCTGATGCTAGAGCTTGCTCCGATATGCGCCGAGGCTCACGACTCCAGTCAGGGCGACGACAGCGTCGTCGCAGTCGCGCCTGACGATCCAGATATGGCGGCGGCGACTGCACAGGCACGTGCCACCCTGGATGCATTCCTGGCATTATCCCAGACACCGCCACCTGGAACGGACACATTCAAACTGAAGGTGATGATCAAGGACGGACATGTGACCGAACACTTCTGGGTCATCCCGTTCCAGCGGAACGAAACCGGATTCGTGGGGATATTGGCGAATGAGCCACATAGCGTCCACAACGTCGTGGCTGGCCAGTATGTAGAATTCAACCGAGACGATATTTCCGACTGGGGATATACCAAAAACGGTCACCAGGTTGGCAGTTTCACCGTCTGTGTGATGTTCAAGTCGATGCCGAAGGAAGAAGTCGACTACATGCGTAGCCAACGCGGCTTCGATTGCTGACCGCCCAGCCGGACTACCCCGCCTCCTCGTCCCTCGCCCCGATCTTGCGCACCAAAGCCGCCGTCGTCAGCATCGCGCCCATGTCGGCGATCATCGGCGCGACATGCTTGGTGTAGTCGAGGCGCGTGGAGCTATCCGGGAGCTCGAAGAAATTCCTTTCCTGCGGCAGCAGGAGGAAGCCGTCGCTGCCGTTGAGCGCGACGCGTGCCGGATCGTTCGGCCGGGTCTCGCCGAGCCATTGCAGCGCCTGCGCCAGCCGGCCCGTCACCAGCGGCCGCGCCGCCTCGATATTGTCGGTGCGGAACTCATAGGCGGCATCGAGCTCCGGCACGCCGCTGGATAGTTCCTGCATCTTGCTGCCGAAGATGCCGCGGAGAAAGCCGACGACCTTGTTGGTCCGGCGCGCGGCCACCAACGTGCCGGGGAACGGCACGATCGTCTCGAAGGCGACGATCACGCCCTTGAACACTGCCGTCGTGCTCTTGCCCGTCCCTTCCCGTAGATCTGCTTCGTACAGCTCGAATGGAAACCCTTCGTAGCGGCCGGAGAAAACATCGTCGAAAGACTGTCGGTTGAACGAACCAAGCGTCTCACGCGGCAGCCGGTCGAACGAATTCGGCTTGACGTTGTGCCGATACCGCATGTCCTCGATGAAACCGAAGATGATCGGCAACAGCGTGCTGCGAAACGACTGCTGCAATTTGCTCGCTGGCTTGATCGCCCGGAAATAGAGCAAGATCGCTGCCAGGAGTCCGCCGACATAGAGGAACACATGCGGGGTCGAGACCCACTGCTCGTTCGGGTCGGCAACCCCGTTGAAGAGCCAGGCCACAAACACCACGAACGCCAGCACCAGCCCGATGAAAAGTGGGACCCGCCAGCGCGTCCGGCGATGGGCCGAAGCTCTTTCGGCCTCATAGGCCTCGATGTTCTTCCTGAGGCCGGCGATCACCGCTTCGCTCGGCATGAAATCCGCAGTTTCCATCACCCACCGCCGCCACAAGCCTGCCCGCGTTGGGCATGATAGCCGGTTTGGCGGACCGCGTCAGCGCAGCCGTCACCGCCCGGCACTGAAGATCGCATCGAGGCGGGCCAGAACCCTTTGCCTTGATTTTCCCCTCAACATTTCAACCGGCACCAGCCGCTCGTGATCGCCGGCGCGCAGCCGCATGAAGGCATGCAGCCGGTAGGCGGCAATGGCGCCGCGCGTGCCGGAATCGGCGCTGATGTCGACGACGAAAATGGCACCGATGCGGCCAGGCCAAGGCTGGCGCGCGAAGGCGGTGCCGAAGAAATCGCCGAGTCCATAGGCGACGAGCGTCTTGCCGATCCGCTCGATCGGCTGCACGACATGAGCATGATGTCCGGCGACCAGGCCGACGCCGTGTTCGGCCAGAAGCCGCGCCAGTGCCCGCGTCCTCGCACGTGGAAAATGCCGGAATTCCCAATCCCAATGCGGCACCGCGCAGAGGAGGTCGACACCCGAAGCGGCATCGCGCGGCCATTGCGTCGGATTGCTTTCCATCGAGACTCGGCCCGCGAACTGAGCCGCGTCGGCATTGCGCCACAAGGTAAAGGCGGCAAGGCCTATGGTCAGCGAACCAACCGCAAACCGCTCGACCGGAGCCGCAGTGCCGATCGTGCGGATGCCTAATTGCTCCAGCACGGCGACCGTCTCGTCGAAGCCGGCGATGCCCTGGTCGAGCACATGGTTGTTGGCCAGCGACAGCACCAGTTTTTCGCGCGAAATGCCGGCAGCGGCCAGCGCCTCGGCAAGGAACCGCTCGTTCATCGCGTGGTGCGTGCCAAACCTCGTACCCAAAACAGCGCTCGGCCGTTCCACCACCGGGCTTTCGCAATTGCCGACCACCAGATCGGCCGAGGCAAGCAGTGCCGCAATCGCCGGATCGCAGTCCGGCGGGCTGCGATTGGCCACCGCCGAGATATCGCCGACGAAAGCCAGCCGCACCGTGCGCGCCGGCGGCGGGTCGAGCAGGGCTGCGGCCGCCGGAGCAAAGCCGCGCGCGTCGCCATTGAGCGAAGGCCGGAGGAAGCGTGGCAGCCAGGACAGTTTGTAGGAAAGCGGATAATTCGACACGCGACGGCCCAATGGTTTGCCTTGTGTAGACCGCCAGCCGGATTGATTGAAGCGCTGACTGTTGTCGTTGAACCACAGGGCTACAGGCGCGCGAACCAAATGCGTGTATGATCCATTGCGGAGCGACAAAAGGGGTGATCACGATGACGCGTTTTTCCAGGCTGGTGGCGTGCGCCATCGTTCTTTTCCTGCCGCTGTCTTCGGCCGGCGCCGCAGTGCGGGATGCCGCGGCACTGTTCGAGGCAAAAACCGTGACTGAGCGTAACGGCGCTCTTGCCGCTCTTGAAACCGCCGCGCCAGGCGATCCGGCAGCCGCCTACGCCGCCGGCGCCGGCGAATTCTTCACCGCGCTGGAGATCCTGGCCGGCGGCCTGCATCGCCACGGTTTCGAAAGCCCGCAATCCTTCATGCTGCCGCTGATGCGGCTGCCGGTGCCGGACAACCCCGATCCCGAGCCGCTGACCTACGGACAATTCCGCGCCATTCTCGTCGCCTTCCGCGACCGGCTGGAGAAATCCGCAGCCACGCTGGGTTCGGTACCCGCCGACGCGGACATCGGCATGGTCATCGACCTCACCCGCCTCGGCATCGATCTCAACGAGGATGGCCAGATCGCGCCGGACGAAAGTGCCGCCGCGATCATGGCGTCTCTGTCACGCGGCGGCGGTGTGCCAGACGCGGCCGCACCCGCCCTCACCTTCCGCTTCGACCGCGCCGACGGCTATTGGCTGCAGGGCTATGCCGAGTTCCTGATGGCGCAGGCCGACTTCTGGCTGGCGCATGATTTCAGGAACACGTTCGACGGCTCCTTCCACATGCTGTTCCCGCGCGCAAAACTGCCGCTGCAGGATACGCTCGTGCCGCTGGACGGTGGCATGAATGGTGGCATCCTAACGTCCGAATGGCGCCTCGCCGACTTCATCTCCCTGGTGCATCTCGTCAACTGGCAAGTGGTCGAGCCTGAGCGCCGGCAAGCGGCGCGCCGCCATCTGATGGAAATGATCCGGCTGTCGCGCGAGGACTGGAAAGCCATCCGCGCCGAAACCGACAATGACCGCGAATGGCTGCCCGGGCCGCAGCAGAAAGGCGCCAGCCCGCTGACCGGTCTCGAAGTCGGCCAGCAGCAGGTACAGGCCTGGCTCGCCGCCCTTGATATGGCCGAGGATCTTCTGGAAGGCCGCACCTTGCTGCCGCATTTCCGCATCGCCGACAAAGGCATCAACATGAAGCGCTTCTTCGACGAGCCGAAGCCCTTCGACCTGGTGCTGTCGATCACCGGCCCGGCCATCGCGCCCTATCTCGAACACGGCAAGATTCTCACCAGCGAGGAGTTCAACCAGATCCAGCGCCAGTTCGGCGGCGCCGGGTTTCTGACGTTCGCGCTTTGGTTCAATTGAGGGAGTGCGTCGACGCTATTCCTGACAGCCTGCTGTCAGCAGCCAAATTGCCCCTCGCGCCACCCGCCACTCCGCTCTTTCCATTTTGGCCGATACCTCCCATATTCGGGCCATGGCCAGACTCTCCGACAAGAAAACGCCGCCGCCGGCGAATGACGAGCGCGCTTCGCCGCCCAAGCGGCGCAGTCCGCTGACCGATTTCCTCGATGCCTCGGAGCCCCTGTACAAGAGCGGCTTTGCCGAGGCGCCGCAGGCCGAGTTCACCGGCGCGGCGCTGACCGGCTCGATCGCCGACTGGGCCGAGCAGATCGAGCAGGAAGCCGAGAAGGAAGGGCGCGTTTCCGGCAAAGTCGGCGGCAAATCGCCGAAACCGGCGAAGAAAATCCCCGAGCGCTCCTCTTCCCCCGGCCGGACGGCACGCGGCACCTCGATGGGCGGCGCGGCTTCGGCGCGGGAGCGCACTGCGGCCGGTCTCAACCCTGTCGCGGGCCTCGACATTTCGCTGGAGGACGCCGAGACCATGGCCTCGGGCGGCGTCACCGCCACCGTCGCGGCGCTGTCGGCGCTGATCGAATCCGGCAATCCGCTGCACAAGGACGGCGTGCTGTGGACGCCGCACCGCCCTGCCCGGCCGGAGAAGTCCGAAGGCGGCATCGCCATCAAGATGGTCTCGGATTTCGAGCCGGCCGGCGACCAGCCGACCGCGATCAAGGATCTCGTCGAGGGCGTCAACAGCAACGACCGCACTCAGGTGCTGCTCGGCGTCACCGGCTCGGGCAAGACCTTTACCATGGCCAAGGTGATCGAGGAGACGCAACGCCCTGCTCTGATCCTGGCGCCCAACAAGACGCTGGCCGCGCAGCTCTATTCCGAGTTCAAGAAATTCTTCCCGGAAAACGCCGTCGAGTATTTCGTCTCCTACTACGACTACTACCAGCCCGAGGCCTATGTGCCCCGGACCGACACCTACATCGAGAAGGAATCCTCGATCAACGAGCAGATCGACCGCATGCGCCATTCGGCGACGCGCTCGCTGCTCGAGCGCGACGACGTCATCATCGTCGCCTCGGTGTCCTGCATCTACGGTATCGGCTCGGTCGAGACCTATACGGCGATGACCTTCCAGATGCAGATCGGCGACCGGCTCGACCAGCGCGCGCTGCTCGCCGACCTCGTCGCCCAGCAATACAAGCGCCAGGACATCAACTTCGTCCGCGGCTCGTTCCGGGTGCGCGGCGATACGATCGAGATCTTCCCGGCCCACTTGGAAGACCGCGCCTGGCGCATCTCGCTGTTCGGCGACGAGATCGAAGCGATCACCGAATTCGATCCGCTGACCGGCCAGAAAACCGGCGAGCTGAAGAGCGTCAAGATCTACGCCAATTCGCACTACGTCACGCCGCGCCCGACCTTGAATCAAGCCATCAAGTCTATCAAGGAAGAACTTAAATATCGGCTGCAAGAGCTTGAAAAGGCTGGCCGCCTGCTTGAGGCGCAGCGGCTTGAGCAGCGCACCCGCTTCGACCTGGAGATGCTGGAGGCGACCGGTTCCTGCGCCGGCATCGAGAATTACTCGCGTTATCTGACCGGCCGCAAGCCGGGCGATCCGCCGCCGACCTTGTTCGAATACATTCCCGACAATGCGCTGGTCTTCATCGACGAAAGCCATGTCACCATACCGCAGATCGGCGGCATGTATCGCGGCGACTTTCGCCGTAAGGCGACGCTGGCCGAGTATGGTTTCCGCCTGCCGTCCTGCATGGACAACCGGCCGCTGCGCTTCGAGGAGTGGGACGCCATGCGGCCGCTTTCCGTCGCGGTTTCGGCGACGCCCGGCGCCTGGGAGATGGAGCAGTCCGGCGGCGTCTTCGCCGAGCAGGTCATCCGCCCGACCGGCCTGATCGACCCGCCGGTTGAAGTGCGCCCGGCCAAGACACAGGTCGACGACGTCGTCGGCGAAATCCGCGAGACCACGAGGGCCGGCTACCGCACGCTGGTCACCGTGCTGACCAAGCGCATGGCCGAGGATTTGACCGAATATCTGCATGAGCAAGGCATTCGCGTCCGCTACATGCACTCCGACATCGACACGCTGGAGCGCATCGAAATCCTGCGCGATCTGCGCCTCGGCGCCTTCGACGTGCTGGTCGGCATCAATTTGCTGCGCGAAGGCCTCGACATTCCCGAATGCGGCTTCGTCGCCATTCTCGACGCCGACAAGGAAGGCTTCCTGCGCTCCGAGACATCGCTGATCCAGACCATCGGCCGCGCCGCCAGAAACGTCGACGGCAAGGTGATCCTCTATGCCGACCAGGTCACCGGCTCGATGGAGCGGGCGATGGCCGAGACCAATCGCCGCCGCGAAAAGCAGATGGAATGGAACGCGGCCAACGGCATCACTCCGGAATCGGTCAAGTCGCGCATCTCCGACATTCTCGATTCGGTCTACGAGAAAGATCATGTCCGCGCCGACATTTCGCAGTTCACCGACAGCGCCGGCGCCATGATGGGCAACAATCTGAAGGCGCATCTCGACGCCCTGGAAAAGCAGATGCGCGACGCCGCCGCCAACCTCGATTTCGAAAAAGCGGCCCGCATCCGCGACGAGATCAAGCGGCTGCGCGAGATGGAACTGTCCATCTCGGACGACCCGCTGGCCAAATATGCCGACATGGAAAGCCCGGTTTCGGGCCGCGAAAAGGGCAAGCACAACAAGGGCGTGGCCAAACATCGTACAGCAGAGGAACAGGAGCGTTTCCGGAAGCTCGACGAGGCACATGCCGCCGAAGAGGCGGCCAAGGCTGCCCGGCCCAACCTCTTCCGCAAGCCGGAGCTCGACGAAATGGGCGCCGACGGCGCCGTGCCGGTCAAGAAGCCGCTGTTTGCGAAACCTTCGCTGGACGATATGGGACCTGGGACCGACATGCCGACGCCGTCAGGCGCGGTCTCCCGTTCGCTGTTCAAGAAACAGTCGGCGCAGGAAGCGCACGGTTCGGATTTCGGTATACCGGGTGAACCGACCAAGCCACTGTTCAGGAAGAACTCACTGGACGAGATGACGGTGCGGCGGACCGAGAAGCCGGTCGAGGGAAAAGCGCCGGCGAAACCACAGCCAATCTCCCCCCTCGTGGGGGAGATGCCAAGTGGTGGCAGGGTAGAGGGGGGCGCGAAGGAACGCCACGTTTCAGCCAAACCCATCGTCCGCCAGCGCGCTGGCATCGGCTCCTACGAAGACCCCGCCGACGCCCGCCGTGAAAAGCGCCGGCCGGGCAAGACGGGTCGGCCGGGACGGTAGCGAGCTTCCCTGCTCCCCTTGTGGAGAAGGTGGATCGGCGCGCAGCGCCGAGACGGTTGAGGGTGCTGGACGGATCGCCGTCGGTGCCAAGCTGGAGCGCCCCTCATCCGACCGCTTCGCGGCCATCTTCTCCCACCAAGCAAGGGGAGAAGGGGGAGCCTAGCCACTTGCCATCGGCGCTACCCTTGGTGTAGCCAGTTTCTACAACTTGAACGTCTTGAAAGGAGGGCTGCGTGTTATTTTCTCACCACCGTCAGCGCGGCCCTGTCTCTGCCCTGCGAGCTTGCTTGCAGGGCTGACCAGAGACGGTCCGGGTTCTCCCGCTTCGATTTTCTTGGTCTGCCCTTCGTGGTGCTGCAACGCCGAGCCTGATGGCCAGCCTGCGCACCGTCAAAGTGCATCAACCGGAGCTCACTCCGGACAGACCAGAGAAATCGACATGGCCCTGATCAGCCTCAAGTCCCTCGGCGTCACTATGAGTGCGCCGCTCTTCTCCAATCTCGACCTCACCATCGGCACCGGCGATCGGCTCGGCATCGTCGCCGCCAATGGTCGCGGCAAATCCACTTTGTTGAAGTGCCTGACCGGCGACATGGAGCCGACATCAGGCGACATCACCCGCACGCGCGGCCTGCGCGTCGGCTATGTCGAGCAAATCATCCCCGCAGCGCTGGCCGGGCGCAGCTTTCATGAAGTGGTGGCCGACGTCTTGCCGGCCGAGCAGGCCGAAAGCGAACAATGGCGCATCGATGTGGTTCTCGACTCGCTCGACGTGCCGCAGCCAATGCGCGTGCGGCCGATGCGGGCCTTGAGCGGCGGCTGGCAGCGATTGGCACTGATCGCCCGCGTCTGGGTCACCGATCCCGACGTCCTGCTGCTCGACGAGCCGACCAACCATCTCGATCTCGGCAAGATCAGCCAACTCGAAACCTGGTTGAACGCGCTGCCGCGCGAGGTGCCGATTGTGATCGCCAGCCATGACAGGGCGTTCCTCGACGCGACGACCAACCGCACGCTGTTTCTACGCCCCGAACAATCGCCGGTGTTTTCGCTGCCCTATTCGCGGGCGAGGCTTACGCTGGACGAGGTCGACGCCTCGACCGAGCGCAAATTCCAGCGCGACATGAAAGTGGCGCAGCAGCTGCGCCGGCAGGCGGCCAAGCTCAACAATATCGGCATCAATTCCGGCAGCGACCTTTTGACGGTCAAGACCAAGCAGCTCAACCAGCGGGCAGAGCGACTGGAAGAAGCGGCAGCGCCGGCACACCGCGAAAGATCGGCGGGCGCGATCAAGCTCGCCAATCGCGGCAGCCATGCCAAGGTGCTGATCACGCTCGACGACTTGGTGGTCGGAACACCTGACGGCACGGTTCTGTTCAGCACCGGCAAGCGCCATATCTGCCAAGGCGACCGCATCGTCCTGCTCGGCCGTAACGGTGTCGGCAAATCACGGCTGATCGGCCTGATCCGGAACGCCATCGTCGAGCCGGAAACGGTGGCGCAAAGCGTGAAGGTGACGCCGTCGACCGTGCTCGGCTATAGCGACCAGGCATTGTCGGGCATCAGCGGCGATGACACGCCGCTGGCGATGCTCTCGCGCAGATTCGATGTCGGCGAGCAGCGCGCCCGCTCGTTGCTGGCGGGCGTCGGCGTCAGCATCGACATGCAGGAGCGCCGGATCGGCGTGCTGTCGGGCGGACAGATGGCGCGGCTGATGATGCTGGCGCTCAGGCTCGCCAATCCCAATTTCTATTTGCTCGACGAGCCGACCAATCATCTCGATATCGATGGCCAGGAAGCGCTGGAAGCGGAATTGCTGGAACGTCAGGCGAGCTGCCTGCTTGCCTCGCACGACCGCTCCTTCATCCGCGCGGTTGGCAACCGCTTCTGGCTGATCGAGAAACGGCGGCTGACCGAGATCGATAGCCCGGAAGCTTTCTTCCAGGAGGTAGCCGAAGCGGGCGGTTGAAAAATTGCGGAAAAAAATCCGGCGCTCTGTCGGATGATGATCGCATGCCACGTCCTTGGGACGCCGACACGGTGATGCCGGCGCCAATCGAGGAGAAAGCATCATGTCTATTCTGTCATCCATAGGTCACGCCGTGACGCGTTACTCGGCGGCTCGCGCCCGTTATCGCAGCGAACGCGCCATCCTTTCATTGCCGATCGAGTTGCGCAAAGATATCGGCTGGCCGGAAATCGTCGTCGACGCGCAAAACAGCCCGCGGATTCGCATCGAAGGTTGAAAGGTGGCAGTTGGCCGTCGCGGCAGGCGCCATTTCGAATCCAAAAACCATCGGCCGTGTAGGATCTTCGCCGTTCCGTTCGTCCTGTGGTTCGCAAAGGCCAACCAGACGCAAAGAGGAGCATGACATGAATGATCAGCCGCAGACCCAGTCCGCCGCCAAAGTGCTTGGCGGATTGACGCCCTACCTTCAGCTGGACGGCGCTTTCAAAGCCGCAGAATTTTACCAAAAGGCCTTCGGTGCCGAGCAGGTCTTTGCCTATCCGCCGGATGAACAGGGCCGCACCATGCATATCCATCTGCACATCAACGGTTCGACCCTGATGCTTTCCGACTTCTATCCTGAGCATGGAATGGCCGCTGTGAAGCCGCAGGGCTACACCATGCAGCTCCATCTCGGCAGCGACGACATCGACGCCTGGTGGAAGCGGGCCATCGAGGCGGGTTGCGAGGAAGTCGTGCCGTTGCAGGTGATGTTCTGGGGCGACCGCTGGGGCAATATGCGTGATCCGTTCGGCGTCGAATGGGCAATGAACGCACCGGTGAAAGCAGCTTAACATCCAACACAGGCTGTGTCTGAAATCACCTCTCCCCGCTCTAAAGGGAGAGGAAAACGATCACATGGAGGAAGTCAGATGTCCTATGTCGACGGTTTCGTACTGGCCGTGCCCAAGGCAAATCTCGATGCCTACAAGAAAATGGCGCAGACGGCCGGCGCCGTCTGGAAGGAGCATGGCGCGTTGGCCTATGTCGAATGCATTGGCGACGACGTACCCCATGGCGAGCTCACCTCGTTCCCGCGCGCCGTGCAGGCCAAGGAAGACGAGGTCGTCGTCTTCTCCTGGGTCGTCTATGAATCCAGGCAGCATCGTGATGCGGTGATGGCCAAGGTGATGGCCGATCCGCGCCTCAAGCCGGACTGGGAGACCATGCCGTTCGACGGAAAGCGCATGATCTTTGGCGGTTTTCAGCCCTTCATCGAGCTGTAGGCGCCCCTCGATCAAGTTTATTGAGCAGCGGCTTCAGCCGGTCGCCATAGCGCTTCCACAGATCGACCGAGCCCTGATACATCGGCTGGCGCACTTGCGCGGCCGACGCCGTGCGCACCGGCCGGTCGGTCTGGTGAAACGACAGCACGGCGTCGTCCCACGGGAGGCCGAGATGGGCGATCAGCGCCCGCGACTGGCCTTCCTGGTCGGCGACGAAATCCTCGTAGCGAACGTCGTGCACGACATCAGGCAGCACGGCGTGCCAGTGCGCCATGATATCGGTGTAGAGGTTGTGGAAATCGGCGAGCTCGTCGAGATCGTAGCCGTAGCGGTGGCTGTCGCCGCGGAAATGCACTTTGTAGATCGACAGGCAGGTCGCCGCCGCATCGCGCGCGCAATGGATGATCTTGGCCTTCGGCAGCATCATATGGATAAAGCCGACCAAGAGGAAATTGCCGGGTATCTTGTCGGTGACGTGCCGAAAACCTGGATAGCGGGCGTGCAGCATATCGAGATAGGCCTGGCCGGCCTCGGCATAGGCCTTGTCGGACATGTCGGCGATGCCCCAGGGAAAGCCGCCCTTCATGCTGAGCGGAAACTGCTTACCGACCGCCGTCTTCAATATGCTGAGCTCGCCGGCGCCATAGACCTGCGGATGGCTGGCGATGATCTGCTCGACCAGCGTGGTGCCGGATCGCGGCATGCCGACAACGAAGATCGGCGTGTCGTCGGCGATCCCGCCCGGCCTGTGTTTTTCAAAAAAGGTCTTGTCGAATACGGCCTTCATCGCCTCGAACTCGCCGCGCGTCTTGCCGGCATCGTAGTCGATGCCCTGGCGGCGGATCGCGTTGCCTTCGGCGAAATAGTCGAAAGCGCGGCCATAATCCCTGAGGTCGTCGTTGGCCTTGCCGAGGCCGAAGGAAAGCTGCATGCGCGCCAGGCTGCCTTGCGGCGCCTTGGCGTGCTCCGCCTCCATGCGGGCAAGCTCGGCGTCGCGCTCCTTCTGGCGCTTGACCTGCGTGAGCATCAGCCAGGCCCTGGCCATGCCGGGGTCCACGGCCAGCGCCTGCCTGAAAAGATCCGCAGCCTCGTCGAGATTGCCCTTTTCCATCAGCCCGACGCCCAGGCCGTGCAAAAGATCGGCATCCTTCGGCCGGATCGTCAGCGCCTCGCGAAAAACAGCCAGTGCCTCATCCAGCCGGCCCGCTTCCTGCAGCGTTTCGGCAAGCCCGACGCGGGCGCGGACATGGAACGGGTTGCGGCCGATCGTGCCGCGATAAATATCTTCGGCGCCTTCGAATTGGCCGAGCTGCTTCAGCGACGAGCCGAGATTGTCGCGCGCCGCCAACTGGTCCGGCCGAATCGCCACCACCTTGCGGAAGAGATCGGCCGCGGCCGCTACCCGGCCGAGGTCGCGCAGCACGGTGCCGAGATTGTTGAGGAAATCCGGATTGTTCGGCTGCAGACGCACCGATTGTTCGATCAGCGCCAGCCCCTCGGCGCTGCGCCCGGTCTGGTGCAGCAGAAGCCCGAGGAAATGCGCAGCAGCCGGGTGGTTGGCCTTTTGCGCCAGCACCTGACGGTAAAGCGCCTCGGCTTCCTGCCGGCGCCCCGCCTGGTGCAGCTGCAGCGCCCGCTGCACGTACTGGTCAAGCCCCAGCGGCGGCTGTCCGCCTGAGCCGTAACGTGCGCCTGCCGGTTGTCTCGGATCTCTGTTGATGGGAAACCTGCCGTGTTGTCCGCCTGCCGCGATCTAGGCCATCGCTGCGGCACGTGCAAGAGCAGACGGCGGTCGCTACGAAGCAAACCTCCGAACCCGGGGAACTTACCGAAAGTCGGCCGGCGTCAGCACATACATGTTCTTGCGGCCGTGCGAGTAGGCTTCGCGCGCAATATCGTGGATCGACGAACGCTTGGCGTCGAAGGCACTGAGGAATTCGGCTTCGGCTCCGCTTGCAGCCGGGTTTACCGTCGAAAGTGCCGTAACCTCGATAAAGAACGGGACTTCGAACATGCCGTCATGCCCGACGAAACGAACGCGCTTGGCCGCAGCGTCGTAGGAGCGGCTGGGATTGGGAAAATTGAGTGTCATGGCTTGCGCGTCAAATAAGGCGGTTGCTTTCGGCAAGCTGGCGCGCCCGCCGCACCGTGCCGTCGGTGTCGGCAATCCTTCGCCTTGCCGCCTCGTCGCTTCTTATCGTGAGGCGCGGCGACATGACCTTTGTCGGCTTGACGACAGGATCGACTGCAACTGTCGGGACATCCGGTGTTCTTGCGGAACTCATGACTCTATTCCCTTCATACCTAAATAAACACAAATGCCGGAGGAACTCTTCCGGAACTTCTTCAAACATTTTTTGAGGTTCTGGGCACCGTATCATCGTTTCGCAAATAACCATAGAAAAGTAATTTTACGTTGGTAGCGGCAAAAAGCCGGAATCTTCTTGAATAAGCCGCATTTTCAGAATATTGGTATGGAACCGTTTTTGGGCCGTGCTTGGTCCCCTCGCGGCGTCAGGGGTTCTCGGCCCGTCAAAACTCATACAAATCGCCGATACCCGGTACCGCAATGCAGGCCCCGTTTTCAGGGCCAGGCCGGAAAGAAACTTCAAGGCACAGGAATGTCTGCCCGCACCACTCATTCCATCGCGCATTTCGCGGCACCTTTCGTGCTTGGCGGGCTAGATGGCGTACAGCCGGCCGGCGAGTATGACATCGACCACGACGAGGAACTGATCGACGGCATGTCGTGGCTTGCCTGGCGCCGCGTCGCCACTTTCATCCACCTGCCGTCAAGGACGGTGAAAAGCCCGACCAGCCAGCTTGTCGCCGTCGACCACGCCGAACTCGAAGCAGCGCTTCGGCACGATCAGGAGAATGTTACATGATCCGCTTCCAGCAGAGTGCGCGGCGCACGGATACGCCGTCGCATATCTTCACCGTCGGCCAGACCGTCCGCATGAAGAGCCGCATCGGCCTTGTCCAAAAGACCGCGGAGCTGTTCCAGATCAAGAGCCGGCTGCCGGTCAAGGACGGCTCTCCGCAATACCGCATCCGCAGCGAGCAGGAGACCCACGAGCGGGTCACCACGGAAGACAATCTCGAACCGGTCGACAACCCGGCCGGCTGAGCGATAGCACTCTCGACATTACCACCCACGCACGAGGGATCAGAAATGGCCAAGGGTCAACAGCGAAGCAACCGCGAGACACGCAAGCCCAAGAAGGACAAGGTGGCTGCAAAGCCGGCCTCGCCGTTCGGCTCGGCGGTCAAGCAGGCGGAGACCGGTACGAAACCCAAGTCCAAAGGCTAGGGTCGATCGCAGACAATCTGCTGGAGGCGTGCTTGAACTTCGTCATCGAGTTCTACCGCTCGCGCGACGCCGACGAAGCGACACTCGACCGGGTGTCGTTGGAGGCGCCGAACCTGCGCGCCGCCCTGCAAGGCGCCGCCACGCTGCTTCACACGCTGATGATGCCGCAGATCCCCGATCGCCTGCGCATCTCCAACGAGGACGGCGCCGAGCTCTACGTCGGCCCCGCCGATGGTGCCTATCCGGACGAACAGTGAGGCCGGTGCGCTAGCACGGCCCATCATCGACGACCCTATAATCAGCCGCGCGGGCCTCGCATTCATTGGGGAACGTGCGCAGTTCGCCATGGCGACGGGCACAGACCGGGCGGTATTCGCGGGTACAGAATGTCTGCTCCCCGCCGCCACCACCGCGACGGCACTCGCCTTCACGGATGATGCGGTATCCGGCGCGTTCGGCAAGGCAGGCGTTGGCGAAGGTCTGGCGGTCGCCGCCGCGCCTGGCGCAGACCGGGTCATATTGCCTGGTGCAGAATTGCGGTCCCGGCCATGGCGGGCGCGGCCCCGGCCCCTCATCGACCACGACGGTGCAGGCCGCGAGAATTGCCGACAGGAACAGGATGGAAAAACCCTGCCGCGAGAAGATTGCCGCAAGAAACCGCATGAATGTTCCCTCCCTCGAAGCTCGTGCCTGCACAAATGGTGCCTGCGTCCGGCCGATCCTCGTCATCCCGCCGCCAAATGCAACCCCTGTTTGCAACGGGCGGCATGGCGAACCAAGGCGATATGCCGGCGCAAAGGCAAAACAGCACCGGCCCCGCTTGCTGGACCATGCCTGGGCTGCGTCTGGCCGATGACCGCGCGGAGAACCGGGACTATCGCTGCGATGCGTCGGGATGCGCCTGTTGGGCCGCCCGCGGCTCTATCTTGCAAGCATCACGTTTCCGTGCGATAAATTTTGTGTTCGGGCATTTGCGACCCGGAGAGCGGAACGTTTTGGACGACCTTTCCCCGATACTGTGAATCTCTGACAGCCCCGTTTTCGGCGGGGGGTTTTACCATGCGCCAGTGCATGACTGCCGAAGCAACCACCGGGACTTGCCCACGGCGCCAGGCGGCGGGCGGAACCACCAAGACTGACACGGGTGAAGGAGTTTCCCCAATGGCCCAGACCGGCACCGTTAAATTCTTCAACGCTACCAAAGGCTTCGGCTTTATCACGCCCGATGGCGGCGCCAAGGATGTGTTCGTCCACATCTCGGCGATCGAGGCTTCCGGGCTGCGCACGCTCGTCGACGGTCAGAAGGTCACCTTCGATGTCGAGCCCGACCGTATGGGCAAGGGTCCGAAAGCGGTCAATCTCCGCGCCGCCTGAACGGCGGCGTGCCGCGCGTCCTTTCGGGTGTGAGGATGCTGCAAGGCTTGGTGTGACGTGAATTTTATAAAGGCGCGGCGGTTTTCGTCGCGCCTTTTGTGTTCTGGGATGCTTGCCGGCACCCGCAAAACTTTCTCTTGCCGATGGCACTAAAATAAAGGACAAATTTCCGTCCGGGCATTTGCCGGCCCGAGACTGGACTTGTGGGATCAAAGGAGCTTCCCATGCCGCAGACCGGCACCGTCAAATTCTTCAATCACGCCAAGGGCTTCGGCTTCATCACGCCGGACGACGGGGCAAAGGATGTCTTCGTCCATATTTCGGCCGTGCAGGCGTCGGGTCTTCCCGGTCTTGAGGATGGGCAGAAAGTGACATTCGACACCGAGCCGGACAAGCGCGGCAAGGGTCCGAAAGCCGTCAACCTGTCGATCGGCTGAACCGGCCCTGAACAGAATGGACGTGGGCCGGTCTGGCCTGCGGTGTTTGCCGCACGCTTGAATCGTCCGGTTGGATGAACCCGCCTGGCCAAATTTCGTTCAGCCCCCGTTCAGCCACGGTCCCATATTAATCTTCGTTAAAGCCGGACCGCATCCCCGAAAACGACCCGGGCCGGCACGAAGGAGACCGACATGAACCGAATTTTCAAGACTGCCATCCTGTCCGCCGCGGTCGTTGCGACCACGCTTGCGACCTTGCCCGCGGCCAGTGCCGATGAATGGCGCCATCACCGCCGGCACCACGGCAACGGCGACGCCGTTGCGGCAGGCGTGCTCGGCCTTGCGGCCGGTGCCCTGATCGGCGGTGCGCTCGCCAGCCCGCAGCCCCGCTATTACGACCCGGCCTATGATGATGAATACTACCGGCCTGCCCCGGTGCGCCGTTATTACGTGCAGCCGCGAGTGGCCTATGCCGAAAGCTATGCGGAGCCCTGGACCCGCGGCTGGTACGAATACTGCTCGGACCGCTACCGGAGCTTCAACGCGCGTACCGGCACGTTCACAGGCTATGACGGCGAACAGCATTTCTGCACCGCCAATTAACGGAGGCAGTTTCCTGCCGGAAAAAAAGCGCGGTCGCACAGGCCGCGCTTTTTTGTTTCCGGCAAGCGGTTCAGATCAGGAACGGATTGCTCCGCCGCTCCTCACCAAAACGGCCGCCGGGACCGTGGCCGCAGATGAAGCCGATGTCGTCGCCCAACGGCAAAAGCTTCTCCTTGATCGAGGCGATCAGCGCGGCGTGGTCGCCGCCCGGCAGGTCGGTGCGGCCGACCGAACCGCGGAACAGCACGTCGCCGACATGCGCGAACTTCGCCGCCCGGTTATAGTAGACGACGTGGCCGGGTGCGTGGCCCGGACAATGGAGCACCTCGAACACGTGTGAGCCGAACGAAACGGTCTCGCCTTCGGCAAGGAACCGGTCGGGGACACAGTTGCGCACGGGATCGGTGATGCCGTAGCGCTTCGCCTGGTTCTCGAGATTGGCGAGCAGCGGCCGGTCGGCGGCATGCGGGCCGATGATCTCGATACCGAGCGCCTCCTTCAGCTCCATGGCCCCGCCGGCATGGTCGATATGGCCATGCGTGATCCAGATCGCGCCGGCTGTGATCGCATTGTCCTCGAGCGCCGCCAGCACCTTGTCGATGTCGCCGCCCGGATCGACGACAACGCCTTGCCTGTCGTCCATGTCGAAGAGAATGGTGCAGTTCTGCTGGAACGGCGTGACCGGCACGATGCCGGCGTTGAGCTGACCCATATTCGTCCTTTCACGCTGTCGGAGCGCTGCGCGCCCCCTCGAACGCGTCAGGAAAGCCCTAACCTTACCCTGATGTAGAGACACACGCGAACGGCGTCCACCGCTCCACAAAAAAACGGCAAACGGAAAAACGCAAAACGGAAAACGAAATGGGCGGCCGAAGCCGCCCATTTAAAACCCTGAAACGTCAAAGCTTATTTCTTCATCGCGTTCATGACCGCACCGATGATGCCGGTCAGGATGGCGCCGCCGCCGGCACCGCCAACGATATTCGAAATGTTCAACGCGCTGCCTGCCCCTGCCGCCGTGGCCGCGGCTGTCGGATCGACCGCGCCACCCAGCAGACTGTTGAGGATGGCCGCACCGCCGACGCCGCCAACAGCGCCGCCCAGGATTTTGGTAAGCTGCCCCATCGCCGCCGTCTTGATAGCCGCGCCAACCGCCTGACCACCGATGATACCCGTAATCACTGAATAATGATCGGAAGAAGCGTGTTCATATCCATATTTCCAGTCCCTCCATAGCTGCCAGCCTCCCGGGCCGACCCCATCATGAGACGCCGAATTGTGTGAAAGTCAAATGCAGAAGCGCTTAAATAAAAAGGGCGGCCCGAAAACCGCCCTTACTAGTTAAAAAAGCTGTGACTTTCGTTATTCTGCAGCGATTGCGTGCTTGGGCTGAACGGCAGCAGAATAGTCATTCATCAGCGTCTTGGCGATTTCGCCGACCTCGAATCGGTATGGACCGATCTCCGAAACCGGCGTCACCTCGGCTGCCGTCCCGGTGAGGAAGCACTGCTGGAAGCCTTCAAGCTCTTCCGGCATGATGGCGCGCTCGATCACCTCCACACCGCGGTCCTTGGCAAGGCCGATGACCGTGCGGCGGGTGATGCCGTCGAGGAAGCAATCGGGCTTGGGCGTATGGATCTTGCCGTCCTTGACGAAGAAGATGTTGGCGCCTGTCGCTTCCGCCACCTGGCCCCGCCAGTCGAGCATCATAGCGTCGGCATAGCCCTTGGCCTCGGCGGCATGCTTGGACATGGTGCAGATCATATAGAGGCCGGCCGCCTTCGATTTCGACGGTGCGGTGCGCGGGTCGGGGCGGCGCCATTCGGCCATGTCGAGGCGGATGCCCTTGAGCTTCTGCGCCGGGTCGAAATAGCTCGGCCACTGCCAGATGGCGATGGCGCAGTTGATCCGACTGTTCTGTGCGGAAACGCCCATCTGTTCGCTGCCGCGCCACGCGATCGGCCGGACATAGGCGTCCTGGAAACCTTGCTTCTTCAACAGCGTACGGCAGGCGTCGTCGATCTCGGCGACCGAGTAGGGTATCTTGAAGCCAAGCAGGCGCGCCGATTCATGCAGGCGTTCGGTGTGGTCGGTCAGCTTGAAAATTTCGCCCCCATAAGCGCGCTCGCCCTCAAATACCGCGCTGGCGTAGTGCAGCCCGTGGGTCAAGACGTGGATCTTGGCGTCGGCCCATTTGACGAATTGGCCGTTCATCCAGATAAAGCCGTCCAGTTGGTCGAAGGGAACGGATGCCATGGTAACCTCCCGCGGGCGGCAGCCCGCACAGTGTCGTTGCGTGTTTCGCCTCGGCCGCTGCGGGCGGCCATTGTCTCAAAGCGTAGGCGGATATTTAAGGTCTGGCAAACTCCGGAAGTTCCGGAAAAAACGGCTTCGCTTGCCTTTTCGTTCGCAATCCGCCGAAAAGCTTGCCAAAAATTACCATCGCGCGGAAAATACGTCAATAGTGCTGACATAATTTCCTGCTTCACACGGAGAAAAGATGACGAGCCACGCAGCCGCAGAGCCGATCAGGACGGCGATCACCGACGAGGACGGCATCGATTTCGCCATCATCGAGTTGTTCTTCTTCGCCTATCGCGACTTTACCTCCGATCCGGACCAGATCCTGGCCGATTACGGTTTTGGCCGCGCCCATCATCGGGTGTTGCATTTCGTCAATCGCCGGCCCGGCCTGACGGTCGCCGAGCTCCTCGACGTGCTCAAGATCACCAAGCAGAGCCTGGCGCGCGTGCTCAAGCAACTGATTGACACCGACCATATCGTGCAATTGCAGGGCCCCCGCGACCGCCGCCAGCGCGAGCTTTATCCGACGGCCAAGGGCCGTGCGCTGGCGCTGGCGCTGGCGCGGCCACAGTCGCGCCGCATCCATGCTGCATTGGAAGATTCCGGAGCCACCGAACGCGCCGTTATCGAACGGTTCCTTGAAGCGATGGTCAATCCGGAACTAAGGGCGCAGATCGACATTGTGCCCGCAAAGATGTCAGGGAAAAGCCATGGAGACCATTGAGAGGGTTGATCATCCGACAGCACCGGAAGACGACGCGCCGCATCTGCTGGTGGTCGACGACGACACCCGTATCCGCAATCTTCTGAAACAGTATCTGACCGAAAACGGCTTTCGCGTCACCGTCGCCGGAAATTCCGGCGAGGCGCGCCGAAAGCTCGCCGGCCTCGACTTCGATCTGATCGTGCTCGATGTCATGATGCCGGGTGAAAGCGGCGTCGATCTCACCAAGGCGCTGCGGGCGGAGAAAAACGTACCGATCCTGATGCTCACCGCACTGTCCGAAACCGACAGCCGGATCACCGGGCTCGAGGCCGGCGCCGACGACTATCTGCCTAAACCGTTCGACCCGCGTGAGCTGATCCTGCGTATCAACAATATCCTGCGCCGCGGCGGCCCCGCGACGACGCCCAAGGTCGAACAGCTGGTCTTCGGTCCCTATACGTTCCAGATCGCCAGGCGTGAGCTGAAGCGCGGCGGAGAGGCGCTCAAGCTGACCGACCGCGAGCAGGAAATCCTGGCGATCTTCGCTGCCCGTGCCGGCGAGACGATACCGCGGCATGAGCTTGTCGGCGACGAATCCGAGGTCGGCGAGCGCACGATCGACGTCCAGATCAACCGGCTGCGCCGCAAGATCGAACGCGATCCGTCCAATCCGGTCTGGCTGCAGACCGTGCGCGGTATTGGGTATCGGCTCAGCGTGGAATAGAATGCCGCCGACAGCGGCCCTTTGCCGGGTCCCGGTGAGCGAAAAGACGAATGGCGACCACGCAACTCGAACGGCCGGGAGATGGCGGCTTCGGCGCCCGCGCGACGCGGGCGCTGAAGGCCGTGCCGCGCGCCTGGAACCGTTTCTGGCGCCTGGTGTCGCTTTACATGCCGAAGCGGCTCTATGCCCGCTCGCTGATCATCGTCATAGCGCCAATGATCATGCTGCAGTCGGTCGTCGCCTTTGTCTTCATGGAGCGCCATTGGCAGACCGTGACGCAACGCCTGTCACAGGCCACGGTGCGCGACATCGCCGCCATCATCGACCTGATAGAGACCTATCCGCATGACGCCGACTACGCGAACGTCATCCGCATCGCCCAGGATCGCATGCAGCTGAAGGTCGACCTCCTCCCCCCCGACCCGCTGCCGCCACCCGGGCCAAAGCCGTTCTTCTCGATCCTCGACGAGATCCTTTCGTCCGAGATCACCCGCCAGATCAACCGTCCGTTCTGGATCGATACGGTCGGCAATTCCAATATCGTCGAGGTCCGCGTCCAGCTTGAGAACAAGGTGCTGCGGGTCTTCGTGCGCCGCAGCCAGGCCTATGCGTCGAACACCCATATTTTCCTGATCTGGATGGTCGGCACCTCGCTGGTGCTGCTGATGATCGCCATTCCCTTCCTGCGCAACCAGATCCGGCCGATTCTGACGCTGGCCGAGGCGGCCGAGAGCTTTGGCAAAGGCCGGCCGATGCCGCGCGATTTTCGCCCGCGCGGCGCCGAGGAAGTCCGCCGCGCCGGCTTTGCCTTCATCCAGATGCGCGAACGCATCGAACGCCAGCTCGAGCAGCGCACCGCCATGCTGAGCGGCGTCAGCCACGATCTGAGGACCATCCTCACCCGCTTCAAGCTGCAATTGGCACTGGCCGGGACCAAGGCGGCCGACACCCAGGCACTCGACCAGGACATCGACGACATGCAGTCGATGCTGGAAGGTTACCTTGCCTTTGCACGCGGCGAAGCATCGGAAGATGCCGGCCGGTTCGACCTCGAAGCCTTCTTCGACAAGCTTCGCGAGGAAGCCGCGCTCCGCAAGCGCAAGCTGTCGACCGTACTTACCGGCGATCCGCACGTCCACGTGCGCCCCAATGCCTTTGCCCGGCTGCTCTCCAATGTCGTCGGCAATGCATTCCGCTATGCCAAGACGGTGGAGATCAACGCCAATCATGGACGCGGTTCGCTGCTCGTCACCATCGACGACGACGGTCCGGGCATTCCGCCCGAAAAGCGGGAGGATGTATTCAAGCCGTTCGTGCGGCTCGACGAGGCCCGCAACCTCGACGCCAGCGGCACCGGCCTTGGCCTCTCCATCGCACGCGACATTGCCCGCAGTCATGGCGGCGACATCGTCCTCGAACGCAGCCCGCTCGGCGGCTTGCGGGCGGTGATCAAGGTTCCGGCTTGACGGCAGCAAGACCCGGCCTTCATTCGCCCGTCATGAAACCATGGTGAAGAGCGCCAATGAAGCGCGCGATCCTGATTGATTCGGCCCTGCGGCCTCATTTCGACCCCGCGCCTGCCCGGGTGCGCCGGTGCGACGCCAGAGCTGCGGCGTGGTCGCCGCTCAGGCATCGCGGCAAGCCAATCAAGCTTGCCGCCAAGGGACCGCCATGCGCATCCTGATGGTCACCGACGCCTGGCGCCCGCAAGTCAACGGCGTCGTCCACACGCTGGAGCGCCTCTCGGAGACCCTGAAATCCTTCGATGTCGAGACGGATTTCCTGACGCCCAACATCTTTCGCACCCTGCCTCTGCCGACCTATCCCGATATCAGGCTGGCGCTGACGACGCCGCACCGCGTGGCGCGGCTGATCGAGGCGCGCAAGGTGGACCACGTTCATATCGTCACCGAAGGACCGCTCGGCATTATGGCCCGGCGCTACTGCCGCAACGCCGGCCGCCCGTTCACGACCAGCTATCACACACGTTTTCCGGAATATCTGAGCGCACGCCTACCGGTGCCTGAAGCATGGGCCTATCGCTGGCTGCGCGATTTCCATAATTCAGGACAGGGAACGCTGGTCGCCACCCAGTCGCTTGCCGACGATCTTGCGGCGCGCGGCTTCACCAAGCTCCGGCCGTGGACGCGCGGCGTCGACACCGATCATTTTCGGCCGGATAAAAGAAAGGACCTGGGATTTCCCGGACCGATCTTCCTCTGCGTCGGCCGCGTCGCGATCGAAAAGAACCTGCCGGCCTTTCTCGACCTCGACCTGCCGGGCAGCAAGGTGGTCGTAGGCGAAGGGCCGGAACTAGCGAAGCTGAAGGCCAGATATCCCGATGCCCATTTCCTCGGCCATCGTCCGAATGACGAGCTGGCCGAGATCTACGCCTCGGCCGATGCCTTCGTCTTCCCCAGCCGCACCGACACATTCGGCAACGTCATCATCGAGGCGCTGGCCAGTGGCACGCCGGTCGCAGCCTATCCCGTCACCGGACCGATCGACATCGTCGGAGACGGCATCGGCGGCGCGGTATCGGACGACCTGCGGCAAGCAGCGCTCGCCGCCCTTCACGTCGACCGCGCCGAGGCGCGGCAACGCGCGATGCGCTACAGCTGGAAGGCCTGCGCGGAAATGTTCATGGAAACGGTTGAAGAGGCGCTGGGCACCACGCGTAAACTGGCTGCGTGAGCAACAGCGCAGCTAGAACAACCTGCCTCCGTCCGGCACCTTGCGCTCGATCGCGCCAAGCACGACGGCGCCCTCTTCATCGGGAAAGCCTAGCGTCAGCACTTCCGACATGAATGGCCCGATCTGGCGCGGCGGGAAATTGACTACAGCGAACACCTGCCGGCCGATCAGGGTTTCGGGCGTATAGTATTTTGTGATCTGGGCCGAGGATTTCTTCACCCCGATCTCGGGACCAAAATCGATTTTCAACTTAATCGCCGGCTTGCGCGCCTCGGGAAAAGGCTCGGCCTCTACGATCGTGCCGGCGCGGATGTCGATACGGTCGAAATTGGCAAAGCTGATCTCGGGTTTTCGCGTGTTGCTCGAACTCATCGACGGTCAGGCGTTTCCGTAGGTTTCGAACAGCACGCCGGCCAACGCATCCTTGGCCGAAGTCCCCGACCAGACGACGAACTGGAACGCCTGGAAATAGCATTCGCAGGCTTCCAGCGCCGACGACAGCAGCACCTCGACCTGCTGGCTTGACGGCTCGACCCCACCGGCCAGCAGCAGCGACTGGCGGAACATGATGGCGCCTTCCTGCTCCCAGAGATCGAAATGGCCAAACAGCATCTGCTCGTTGATCAGCGAAAGCAGCCGCATCACCTCGAGCGCGCGCGCCTCCGGGACTTTGATGTCGAAGGCGCAGGCCAGGTGCAGCGCCTCGTAGTCCTCCATCCAGGAGAATGAAACGTGGTAGTCGGTCCAGCTCCCGGCAACCGAAATCGAGATCTCGTCGTCGCCGGCCCGTTCGAAGGACCAGTCGTTGTTGTGCGCCACCTGCTCGATAACATCCACCGGATGGATTTCGCGGGAGAATTCGAGTTCGAGAAGTTCCATGAAATGCTTCCTGTCGTTCTGGGAGCGCCACCACACAGGCACACTCGAACAATTCTGCCTAGAACTCGGACGGCCAGGACTTCGTCAACGCAAAGACCCCGGACCGGACCCCACCGCCCGGCGCATGACCCTGCTCCGAATCATGCAACAAATTCAGTCTATTGATCGGGAGTCGCGTGACCAGCCAAATTTTTCGCACTGCGTCATTCGCATGTGGAAAGGCGATGTCACAAAGATTCACGCAGTACCGGTAAGCGATTCACGACAAAGCGCTTTTTACGATCCGGCTTTGTGGAAAAGTTTAACGATTTATTTCTGATTATTTTTTTGCACGCGGCTTTGCCGCAGCCACAGGCGCTGCTTGACCGGTCAATTCGGCAAGCCTGGCCTCGAGCGCCTCGATGCGAGCGGCAAGCCGGATGTTTTCTTCCCTGGCCTTCGCCGCCATGTCGCGAGCAGCGTCGAATTCCTCGCGCTGCACCACGTCCATGGAGTTGAGTATGCGCTCGGCCTGGCCCCTGAAGGCGGTCTCCACCTCGCGCCGCACGCCCTGCGCGGCACCGGCTGCATCGGTCATCAGCTTGGCGAATTCATCGAGAATGCGGTTCGGTCCGGTCGCCATGGCAAATCCTCGCTTGGTTGAATTGACGTAGTGGCGCACCATTCGGAATGCAAGCATATGCTTGCCTTGACCGCGCCAAAAGCCTGCCGCATGGTCCGCGCCCGAACCTGATTGGAACCCGGAGACCCTGTTGAGCGAATATTTGCTGCCGCTGGCCGCCCTGCCCTTTCCCAACATCGACCCGGTCATCGTCCGGATCGGACCACTGGCGGTGCATTGGTACGGCGTCGGCTATATCGTCGGCATTCTGTTCGCCTGGTGGTATGCCAAACGCCTCGTCACCAACCCCAAACTTTGGCCCGACGGCATCCTGCCGATGAAGCCCATCGACCTCGACGACTTCATCGTCTGGGCAGCCATCGGTGTGGTGCTCGGCGGACGCACCGGCTACGTGCTGTTCTACGACCTGCCGCGCTACATTGCCAATCCGCTCGATATCGTCGCCGTCTGGCAGGGCGGCATGTCGTTTCATGGCGGCCTACTCGGCGTCATTCTCGCCATGACGCTGTTTTCCTGGTCCCGCGGCATCCGCACATGGTCGCTGTTCGACGTGGTTGCCGCCGGCGTGCCGGTAGGGCTTGGCCTCGTTCGCCTGGCAAACTTCATCAATTCCGAACTATGGGGCCGGCCGACCGACGTGCCATGGGCATTCGAATTCCCCAATGGCGGCCCATTTGCACGCCATCCGAGCCAGATCTATGAGGCGCTGCTCGAAGGTTTGGTGCTGTTCCTGGTCCTGCGCTTCCTCACCCATTCCAGGCTCAAGCTGAAGACGCCGCGCTTCGTCGGCGGCGCCTTCATCGCCGGCTATGGCGCCTCGCGCATCTTCGTCGAATTCTTCCGCGAGCCCGACCAGCAGCTTGGCTACCTCCTTGGCACGAGCTGGCTGACCATGGGAATGGTGCTGTCACTGCCGATTGTGCTGGCCGGCATCTGGGCGATGGCTACAGCCAAGCCGGTGACAAAACCGCAGCCGGCATGACGCGGCTGAAGACCCGCATCGCCGAGCTGATCGGTGCGGTAGGACCGATCCCCATCAGCGAATACATGGCGCTCTGCCTGTTCGATCCGCAGGACGGCTATTATACGACACGCGAGCCGTTTGGCGCCGCCGGCGACTTCGTCACCGCGCCGGAGATCAGCCAGATGTTTGGCGAGCTGGTCGCCATCTGGCTCTACCAGGCGTGGCTGGCGATCGACCGGCCGACGCCGGTCGCCATCGCCGAAATCGGCCCCGGCCGCGGCACGCTGATGAGAGATATGCTGCGCACGCTTTCGCGGCTCGATCCGACGCTTACCGCCAGCGCATCGTTCGCCTTGATCGAGGCCAGTCCGCGGTTGACCGAGGTCCAGAAACGGACGCTTGCCGGGACGTCGGCCACCATCGCCTGGCATGAGGCCGTCGACACGCTGCCGCAGGGGCCGCTTCTGATTGTTGGTAACGAGCTGTTTGACGCCGTGCCCATCCGCCAGTTCGTCCGCGCTGGAGCCGGCTGGAGCGAACGGATGATCAGTCTCGACGACGCGAACCGGCTGCGCTTTTTCGTCGGCGCCGGCTCGCTTGACCCGATGCTGCTGCCGGAGGGTGCCGAGAATGCGACGCAAGGTGCCATCGTCGAGGTGGCGCCAGCCCGCGCCGCCCTGATGGCGGCCATCGCCGGGCGACTTGCCGGATTTGGCGGAGCCGGCCTGTTTCTCGACTACGGTCATCTCCAGCCCGGGATCGGCGACACCTTGCAGGCCTTGCGCAAGCACGGTCATGAGGACGTGCTGGCCAATCCGGGGCAGGCCGATCTCACAGCCCATGTCGATTTCGCTCCCCTCGCGGCAACCGTTCGGGCACACGGCCTCGATGCCCACCTCTCAACGCAAGGTGAATTCCTGCTCAAGATGGGGCTTCTCGAACGGGCTGGCCGGCTCGGCGCCAACGCCGATGAGGCAGCTCGCGAAAAGATCGCGGCCGACGTCGAGCGCCTCGCCGGCCCGCAGGCCATGGGCGAACTCTTCAAGGTGCTTGCCGTCCTCCCTGCCGGCATTGCCGTTCCGCCGTTTCCAAGCACGGATTGACTTTTCGCTGCCGCCTCTCTCACTCTCCCGTCTCCGACTAGCGCCCGACATCAACTTCGCCAGCCTTCAACCGACCAGCCTTCAACTGCGCCCCTTCAACTCGCTTGACGAAATCGCCCATACGGACAACAAAGCCGCCATGCTGAATCAGACCAAACCGGATCCCGTTCGGTCGCCCTTGCTGGAAACGGCGCAAGGCATCCGCCACGGCTACTTCACGCGAGTCGGCGGCATTTCCAGCGGCATCTACCGGGGCCTCAACATCGGGGCCGGTTCGAACGATGACCAGACGCTGGTGCGCGAAAATCGCCGCCGGGTCGCCGAATGGATGGGCGTGCCCGCAAACCATCTGCTGACCGCTCACCAGGTTCATTCGCCGGACGTCGTCATTGCCAGGGAGCCTTTTGCCGGCGAGCGGCCCAAGGCCGACGCCATTGTCACCGACCGGCCGGGCATTGCCGTCGGTGCCTCGACCGCCGACTGCGGACCGGTCCTCTTCGCCGACGCCGAGGCGCGCATTATCGGCGCCGCCCATGCCGGCTGGAAAGGCGCTTTCACCGGAGTGCTGGAAAACACCATCGCGGCAATGGAAAGCCTCGGCGCCCGGCGCGACTGCATCGTCGCAGTGCTCGGTCCTTCGATCGGCCCACGGAATTACGAAGTCGGACCGGAATTCGTCGCCCGTTTCGTCGACGCCGATGCCTGCAATGCTCGCTATTTCGCGCCTTCAGCAAATGCCGGACACGCGATGTTCGATCTCAACCGCTACACGGTCGACCGGCTGACCAAGGCTGGCGTCAACGCCGAAGGACTTGGCCGCTGCACCTATGCCGAGGAAGAGCTTTTCTACTCCTATCGGCGCAGCACGCATCGCAACGAGCCCGACTACGGGCGGCAGGTTTCGGCAATCGTTTTGGAGGCTGACTGATGGCGCTGCATTTCGAACGCTCGGAATTCGACGCGCGGCGCGATCGACTGATGATCGAGATCGCCGAAAAGAAGCTCGACGCCGTCCTGCTGTTTGCCCAGGAAAGCATGTATTGGCTAACCGGCTACGATACCTTCGGCTTCTGCTTTTTCCAGTGCCTGGTGGTCAAGGCCGACGGCTCGATGGTGCTGCTGACGCGTTCGGCCGACTTGCGCCAGGCGCGCCACACCTCGATCATCGACAACATCGTTTTGTGGACGGACCGCAACGGCGCCAATCCGGCGGTAGACCTGCGCAACCTGCTCAACGAACTCGACCTGCTCGGTGCCCGCATCGGCGTCGAATACGACACCCACGGCCTGACCGCCTATAATGGCCGGCGCCTCGACGAGCAGTTGCAGACCTTCGGGCAGATCGCGGATGCCTCCGGCATTGTCAGCCGGCTACGGCTGTTCAAGAGCCCGGCAGAAATCGCCAAGGCGGAAAAAGCCGCAAATCTGGCCGACGACGCGCTGGACGCAGCACTGCCGCTGATCAAGCAGGGCGGCGATGAGGCGCTGATCCTCGCCGCCATGCAAGGTGCCATCTTTGCCGGCGGCGGCGATTATCCGGCCAACGAGTTCATCATCGGCTCCGGCGTCGACGCCCTGCTTTGCCGCTACAAAGCCGGCCGCCGCAAGCTCACCAAGAACGACCAGCTGACGCTCGAATGGGCCGGTGTCTTCCACCACTACCATGCGGCAATGATGCGCACGGTGTTGACCGGCAAGGTATCGAAACGCCACCAGGAATTGTTCGATGCCGCCCGCGCCGCGCTACTTGCAGTCGAGAAGGCGATGACGCCCGGTAATACGTTCGGCGACGTGTTCGACGCCCATGCCCGCACCCTCGAAGTCCACAATTTGACCAAGCACCGGCTTAATGCCTGCGGCTATTCGCTCGGCGCCCGCTTCACCCCGTCCTGGATGGATATGCCGATGTTCTATCAGGGTAATCCCGAACCGATTGCGCCGAACATGACGCTGTTCGCCCATATGATCATCATGGACTCCGAAACCGAAACCGCGATGACGCTTGGCCGCACCTATCTGACGACCGAATCCCAGCCGAAGCCGCTGTCCCGCCATGATCTCGACTTGATCGTGCAGTGAATCCATAATGCAAAGAGTGTGAGGGGCGTTCATCGCCAAGGAGTTTTCAGGCTAATGAGACGATCGCATGTGACGACCGTGTCATTGCTCGTGGCGCTGGCGCTGGCGGCCTGCACCAATGCGAAGGACGTTCTCGAACCGTCGGCCATTGCCCCGCAATCGACGCAATCGCTCTCCGGAGCCGGAAGTGCCGCAACGCCCCCCGCAACTCCGGCTCGGCCTGCCGGCACCGCGCAAACTGCAGATACAGCGCAGCCTTCGGCTGCAGTAGCCGTGCCGCCCGCCAAAAGCGCGGCTGCCATTGCGCGGACCCGGCTGCAGGTGGCGCCGATCGTCGGCGCCTCGGTAGAAGCCGCGACACCGCTGACCGCCGAGCTTCAGACACGCGCCAGGCAGCGCGGCATCACCTTGGCCGGCAGCACCGACCAGACCCCAACGCATGTGCTCAAGGGCTATTTCTCGACCATGACGGAAGGCAAGGACACCACCGTCATCTACGTCTGGGACATCTATGACCCGGCCGGCAACCGGCTGCATCGCATCAATGGCCAGCAGAAGGCACCCTCCGTCGGCGGCGGTGAAGGCTGGGCGGCGGTGGCGCCGGCGACCATGCAGGCAATTGCCGACCAGACAATCGACCAGTTCGCCACCTGGCTTGGCGGCGGCGCCGGCTGACCTGGAGCATGATTTCCGAAAATGGAATCCGGTTTTCGGAAGAGATCATGCTCAGACTGAAAGATAGAGCTATCCCCGATTCCGTCGGCATCGCAGTGGACCTATCGCCGCATCGTCAAGCCGTAAGCGTTTATTGAGATTAGCCGGCGGATTCCCATTCACGACGCTTGCAATACCGGCGCGGGCCGCTAAAAGCCCGACTAAGAGGCTGGAGTGCTATCGGAGTCTCTCAATCCTTCGCCAGGAACGGTGCATGAAGCTCTTCGCGGGCAATTCCAACAGGGTGCTGGCCGAATCAGTCGCCCGCTACCTCAACATTCCGCTGGGCAAGGCCAGCGTCAGGCGCTTCGCCGACCAGGAAATCTTCGTCGAGATCCAGGAGAATGTGCGTGGCGAGGACGTCTTCATCCTGCAGTCCACCTCGTTCCCGACCAACGATCATCTGATGGAACTGCTCATCATGATCGACGCCTTCATGCGCTCTTCGGCCAAGCGCATCACTGCGGTTATTCCTTATTTCGGCTATGCCAGGCAGGATCGCCGCGCCTCGGGCCGCACACCCATCTCGGCCAAACTGGTCGCCAACATGATCACGAGGGCGGGCGTCGACAGGGTGCTGACCCTGGATCTCCATGCCGGCCAGATTCAAGGCTTCTTCGACATCCCGACCGACAATCTGTTTTCCGTGCCGGTCATGGCCCGCGACGTAAAGGCGAAATACAAGCAGCTTGCCAATGTCATGGTGGTTTCGCCGGATGTCGGCGGCGTGGTCCGCGCCCGCGCCCTCGCCAAGCGCATCGATGCCCAGCTCGCCATCGTCGACAAGCGCCGCGAGCGCCCCGGCGAATCGGAAGTCATGAACGTCATCGGTGACGTGCGCGGCAAGGATTGCCTGTTGATCGACGACATCATCGATTCGGGCGGAACACTGTGCAATGCAGCCGATGCGCTGCTTGCCGACGGCGCCACCAGCGTCACCGCTTATACTACTCATGGCGTTTTGTCCGGCGGCGCCATCGCCCGCATCGGCGCCTCGAAACTGCAGGAACTGGTCATCACCGATTCCATCCAGCCGACCCAGGCAGTGCTCGACGCCGCCAATATCCGCGTCATCTCCATCGCCGAACTGATGGGCGAGGCGATCTCACGCACGGCGACCGAGGAATCGGTGTCGAGCCTGTTCGATTAATGCGTGTCGCGCAAAACTGTGCAGCGGTTTTCCGATAACGACATGCATAAAAACAAGAACCTAAAGCGCATCGCATGAGGCGGGTCGAACGCGACGCCTTCAGGGCTGCGACTCAGGCCGAGCCGGACCGCTTGTTCGCCGCACCTTCGCCAGCATCACGGGCGCCGCGCATGTAACCGCGTGGCGAGGCTCCCAGCATGCGCTTGAACATGGTGATGAACGCCGGCACGCTGTCATAGCCGAGATCGAGCGCCACCCTTGTGATCGGCTCGCCGTCGGCCAGCCGTGGCAGCGCCGCGAACAGGCAGGCCTGCTGACGCCAGGTCGACAGCGACAATCCCGTCTGGCGGTGGAACGCGCGGGTGAAAGAGCGGCGACTCATGCCAACGATAGCGGCCCATTGGTCGATCGTCGCATGCGGTGACGGTGCCGAGACGAAGCGCCGGCACAGCGTCGCCAGCCTTGCATCGGACGGGAACGGCAGGCCGAGCGGCCGTTCCGGCAGGTTCGGGATTTCGTGCAGCAGGAGCTTCATGATCAGTCCGCCCCGGCCCTCCAGCTCGGCGCCCTGCGGCAGCTTTTCCGATTCCACGATCAGGCTGTGCATCAGGTCGGTGATGCCCACGACACGCAACCCGTCCGGTAGGCCGGGAATGGCCTCCGGCATCACATAGACGGACCGCATGCTGACGTCGCCCAGCATCTCGACGGAATGTTCGGTGCCGGCGGGGATCCACATCGCGTGGTCCGGAGGCACCATCCAGCGCCCATGCCGCGTCGTTACCAGCACGACCCCGACCAGCGCGTGCAGCAACTGGCTGCGGCTGTGATGGTGCCGTGGCACATGGTAGCCGTCCGGATATTCGGTCGGCAGCGCCACTGCCGGCCCTACGGCCTGCTCCAGCCATTGCCAGCGACGCTCATGCAGCAGCCCGAGATCAGCGTCGCCCGCCTTGAACATTTCCTTGCCATGCGGCATCAGCTATGGCCCACTTGCGAAACTATTGGACCAAACCACGAAAGAAGTCGCGTGACAAGCGACGTATAAGGCAGGCGGCCCCATAAGACCGCGTGCGGAAGTGCCCGCCAAAAAGACCACGGAGCATGCCTTGACAGATACCACAGCAATCGCCGAGGGCGAGCCGGCAGCGGCCGGCCACATCTCAGCTCAGGCGACGGCCTTCACCGTCATCCTGGCGGTGAGCTTCTGTCATTGCATCAACGACATCATGCAGTCGCTGCTGTCGGCGATCTATCCGCTGCTGAAGGCCAATTACGGTCTCGATTTCTGGCAGATCGGCCTCTTGACTTTCACTTTCCAGGTGACGGCATCCTTGCTGCAGCCGGTGATCGGCATGATCACCGACAAGCGGCCGATGCCTTATTCGCTGCCCTACGGCATGGCCTCCTCGTTGATCGGACTGGTCGTGCTGGCCTACGCCGGACACTATTTCCTGCTCCTCATCGGCGCCTCGCTGATCGGTATCGGCTCGGCGATCTTCCATCCGGAATCCTCGCGCATCGCCCGCTTCGCCTCCGGCGGCCGGTTCGGTCTTGCGCAGTCGCTGTTCCAGGTCGGCGGCAATTTCGGCCAGGCTATGGGGCCGCTGCTGGCAGCCTTCATCGTCGTGCCCTTCGGCCAGACCAGCATCGCCTGGTTCGCCGGCGGCTCGCTGATCGGCATCATCGTGCTGTGGCAGGTCGGCGGCTGGTACAGCCGGCTGCGTGCCGCGCAGGGCGCCCGCAAGGCGGCAAGCTTCGTCTCGCCCTTCCCGCGCCGCAAGGTGATGGGAGCGCTGCTGGTGCTGACGCTGCTGGTACTGACCAAGAACGCCTATATTTCCAGCCTTGCCAGCTACTACACCTTCTATTCCATTCATAAGTTCGGTGTTTCGGTGCAGATGTCGCAAGTCATGCTGTTCCTGTTCCTCGGCGCCTCTGCCCTGGGCATCCTGCTCGGCGGCCCGTTCGGCGACCGCTACGGGCAGAAGGCGATGATCTGGTTCTCGATCGTCGGCGTGCTGCCCTTCACGCTGGCCCTGCCCTACGCCAATTTCGAGTGGACGATGGTTCTCACCGTGCTGATCGGCCTGATCCTGTCCTCGGCCTTCTCGAACATCGTCGTCTTCGCCCAGGAACTGGTGCCCGGCCGCGTCGGCATGATCGCCGGCATCTTCTTCGGCTTCGCCTTCGGCATGGGCGGCATCGCCGCCGCCGTGCTTGGCGTCGTCGCCGACCTGAAAGGCATCGATTTCGTCTTCCAGGTCTGCTCGTATTTGCCGCTGCTCGGGCTACTGACGGTCCTCCTGCCTAACATGAAGGCAGCGAGGAAGCTGGAGGCGGCGGCCAGCTAAACATCAGTGCATCTTTCGGAATTGATAGGAGGGCGTGGCAGTTGCCGCGCCCTTGATGATTCTTTCACCATACGCCGGGTGAAAAGCCTGTCAGAGAGGGTCACCCCTGAAGGCAAAATTGTGGTCAGCAACGCTTCCAAGTTGAACATACCGGGCTTACCCCTGATGCTGCGCAGCGCTCCGCGCCAGGAAAGGCAATTCGCTTATGTCCAGACTAAAAGGCAAGGCCGCATTGATTACCGGCGGCACCAGCGGCATCGGCCTAGTGACGGCACAACGTTTCATCGAGGAAGGTGCGCGCGTCGCTATCACCGGAACCAATGCGAGCCGTCTCGAGGAGGCGCGCACCACCCTCGGCAGTGACGTACTTGTCATTGCCGCTGACGCCGGAGATGCCGCTGCCCAGAACGACATAGCGCGGCGGATCGAGGAAACCTTCGGCAAGCTCGACATTCTCTTCCTCAATGCCGGTATCGCCGACCTGCGCCCGCTTGGCGACTGGACCGAGGCCGCGTTTGACAGGAGCATCGATGTCGACCTCAAGGGGCCCTACTTCCTGGTCAAGGCGCTCGTTCCGCTGTTTTCGAACCCGTCGTCGATCATCCTCAGCGGCTCGGTCAACGCACATATGGGAATGGCTGGAACGCACGTCTATGCGCTGGCCAAGGCCGGCATGATTTCGCTCGCCCGGACGCTCTCGGGCGAACTGATAGAACGGGGTATTCGCGCCAATGTGATCAGCCCGGGTCCGATCGACACGCCGCTAAACGACAAACTTGGGCTGGCCCCCGAAGCGGCGAAGGCGCGCGCGAAAGCTGTGGTCGGCCTGGTGCCTGCCCGTCGTTTCGGAACCGCCGAGGAAATTGCCAATGCAGTGGTTTTTCTTGCTTCGGACGAATGCCCGTTCATGGTCGGAGCGGAAATGCTGATCGATGGCGGCTTGAGCATCGCCTGACATCGGCACGACGTGACAAAAAAAGACACTCGCCAGAAGGCAGTTTTTTGTCACGTTCTTAAAGGCCTGAAGAAGGCCAGCAGGTCGGCGCTGATGACACCGGCATGGGTGATCGCCATGCCATGGGAAACCCTTGTAGACCTGCCTGCCATGACCTTGCCTGCCATGACTTGCACCCTTTCCCGCCTTCGGCTATAGAGCCGCCACCCGCGTAGACACCCTTGGAGGCAACGCGGCGGAAGGCTGCCTTCCCTTGTGATCCCGAACAAAGGTCCGCTTGCTTATGCGGCTGCCGCTTTCGGATATGCAGGCCCGGCGGCTTTCGACGTTTACGGCCCAGCCACGCTGGCCGCGAACGCTCCAGAACAACGCGAAAGGAAATGCCATGAGCCACGATACTTACGAGCTCAAGGCCGAAGCGCGCGAACAGGTCGGTAAGGGGTCCGCCCGTGCAGTTCGCCGCAACGGTAAAGTGCCTGCAGTGATTTACGGCGACAAGCAGCCTCCCCTGGCGATTGCGCTGACCTATAAGGACATCTACTACAAGATCCATGGCGGCGGGTTTCTGACCACGGTCGCCACGATCGACGTCGACGGCAACAAGATCCAGGTTCTGCCCAAGGATTTTCAGCTCGACCCGGTCAAGGATTTTCCGGTCCATGTCGATTTCCTGCGCATCGGCAAGGACACCGAAGTCAATGTCGACGTGCCCGTGCACTTCATCAATGAAGACAAGTCGCCCGGCATCAAGCGCGGCGGCGTGCTCAACATCGTGCGCCACGAGGTCGAGTTCCACTGCCCGGCGAATGCGATCCCGGATTTCATCACCATCGATCTCACCGGCACCGATATCGGAGATTCGATCCACATTTCGGCCGTCACCTTGCCGGCCGGCGTCAAGCCGGTGATCTTCGACCGCGACTTCACCATCGCGACCATTGCCGGTTCCTCGGCGATGAAGCCGGAGGCGGTAGAAGAGACGACTGGAGCGGCTGCGCCCGAAGCGGCTCCTGCCGCCGAAGAGAAGTAACTCCTTCCCGCCCGGAGGCGACGATGCTTGTCTTTGCAGGCCTCGGCAATCCGGGCGCGAAATACGCCAGCAACCGGCACAATGTCGGCTTCATGGCGGCGGACGCGATCGCCCGCCGCCATTCCTTTTCACCCTGGTCGAAGAAATTCCAGGGTCTGATCGCCGAAGGCACGCTTGCCGCCGAAAAGGTGATCCTGATCAAGCCGCAGACCTTCATGAACCTGTCCGGCCAGTCGGTCGGCGAAGCCTTGCGCTTCTATAAGCTCGGCCCTTCGGCGCTGACTGTCTTTTATGACGAGATCGACCTTGCTGCCGGCAAGGTGCGTGTCAAGGTCGGTGGCGGTTCCGGCGGCCACAACGGTATCCGCTCGCTCGACCAGCACGTCGGCAAGGATTTTCGCCGTGTGCGCATCGGCGTCGGCCACCCCGGCGTCAAGGAAATGGTGCATGGCCATGTGCTCGGCGATTTCGCCAAGGCCGACCGCGAATGGCTGGACGTGCTGCTCGACGCAATCGCCGACGGTGCCGGATTGCTTGCCGAGGGCGACGACAATTCCTTCATGAACCGCGTGACGCTGGCCCTGCGCGACAAGCTCACGCCGACGGGCGACGACGACCGCCCGCCGCCCAAGGCGCCAAAGGCACAAAGCCACGTCCGCCAGGCGCGGCCGCAGCAGCCGGCGGCCAAGCTGCCCGAAACCGGCCCGATGGCGGCCATGCTGAAGAAGCTTTTTGGCGGCAAGGACTGAGCCATGGCGCCGTCAGCGCCGCGGGCATGAGTGCTCAGGGCTTGACGATCATCGGCGCTTTCGCCCATAGCCCTGATCAAATTTCGATTTCCCGATAGGACCAGACAAAAATGGGTTTCAAATGCGGCATCGTTGGCTTGCCCAATGTCGGCAAGTCGACGCTCTTCAATGCGTTGACCAGGACGGCGGCGGCGCAGGCCGCCAATTATCCGTTCTGCACCATCGAACCGAATACCGGCGAGGTGGCGGTGCCCGACCCGCGCCTGCAGAAGATCGCCGCGATCGGCAAGTCGAAGGAGATCATCCCGACCCGCATCTCGTTCGTCGACATTGCCGGCCTAGTGCGTGGCGCCTCCAAAGGCGAAGGGCTTGGCAACCAATTCCTCGCCAACATCCGTGAGGTCGACGCCATCGTCCATGTGCTGCGCTGCTTCGAGGATGACGACATTACCCATGTCGAGGGCCGCATCGATCCTGTCGCTGATGCCGAGACCGTCGAAACCGAATTGATGCTTGCCGACCTCGACAGCCTTGAGCGCCGCATCGTGCAGATCCGCAAGCGTGCCGCCGGCAAGGACAAGGAAGCAGCGACCGTACTTCCGATGATGGAAGCGGCGCTTGAACTGCTGCAGGCCGGCAAGCCCGCCCGCATCCTGCTCAACGGCATCTCGGCTGAGGATCTGCGCATCCTGCAGGGGCTGAATCTCTTGACCTCACACCCGGTGCTTTACGTCTGCAACGTCGCGGAAGCCGATGCCGCCACCGGCAACGCGCATACCAGGGCGGTCGAGAAGATGGCCGCCGCGCAAGGTGCCCGCACCGTTGTGATTTCCGCGGCGATCGAGGCCGAGGTCGCCCAGCTCTCGGACGAAGAGGAAATGGAATTCCTGGCAACGCTCGGTCTGGACGAACCCGGCCTGAACAAGGTCATCCGCGCCGGCTACGAGCTGCTCCAGCTCATCACCTACTTTACCGTTGGCCCCAAGGAGACGCGCGCCTGGACCGTGCACAAGGGTGCCAAGGCGCCGCAGGCGGCAGGCGTCATCCACACCGATTTCGAGCGCGGCTTCATCCGCGCCCAGACCATCGCCTATGACGACTTCGTCAGGCTGGGCGGCGAAGTGGCGGCCAAGGAGGCCGGCAAGGCGCGCGACGAAGGCAAGGAGTATGTCGTCCAGGACGGCGACATCATGCTGTTCAAGTTCAACACCTGACCCGGCGAGACGCGCCCGGCCTCCACAATGGCTGTTGCTCGATCACAACTTCATAACAGGCATCGCGGCGGCGTCTGCCGCTGCTTGACGGCACGTCACGCCCGGTCTAAGGGGCCTCTGCGCTGGTCTCGAGCCTCACATGGCCATATCAGTGCGATCTGACTGACGCGCCCCTTCCGAACGAAACCCTCTTTAGCAACAGCAAGGGAGACCGGCGATGATCAAGGCCTTCATCGTCGACAATGATCGCCTGCGCCCTGTCGACGATCTCCTGCAAAACAGCGATGCTGTCGTCTGGGTCGACCTTCTCAGCCCGACAAAGGAAGAAGAGACCACGATCGAGACCTGGCTCGGCATTGCCGTTCCGACCCGGGAAGAGATGGAGGAGATCGAGATCTCGAGCCGTCTCTACGTCGAGGACGGCGCCTACTTCATGACCGCCATTCTGCCTGCGCAGACCGAGGTGAACGATCCGTTGATGTCGCCGGTTACCTTCGTGCTCGCCGGCAGCAGGCTGATCACCGTGCGTTACCACGAGCCGAAGGCGTTCAAGACCTTTCCGCTGCGCGCCGAGAAGGTGGCGACCGGCTGCACCAGCGGCGACACCATCCTGATTGGCTTGCTGGAGGCGATCGTCGACCGCCTCGCCGACATTCTGGAGCGCGCCGGCCGCGACGTCGAGGCGATCTCGCGCGACATCTTCGAGGCACGCTCGACCAAGGTTTCCAAGCGCAACCGTGACTTCCAGGAACTGTTGAAAGGCATTGGCCGCAAGGAGGACCTCGCCTCCTCGGTCCGCGACAGCCTGATCTCGCTGCAGCGCCTTGCCGGCTTCCTCGCCCATGCCTCCACGCAAAGCAGGATGAGCAAGGATACCCGCGCCCGCATCAAAACGTTGTCGCGCGACGTGCTGTCGCTTGCCGACCACGCCACCTTCCTGTCGCAGAAGATCAGCTTCCTGCTCGACGCGACGCTGGGCATGATCTCGATCGAGCAGAACGCCATCATCAAGATCTTCTCCGTCGCCGCTGTCATCTTCCTGCCGCCGACGCTTGTCGCTTCAATCTACGGCATGAATTTCGACATCATCCCTGAGCTCAAATGGCACTTTGGCTATCCCTTCGCCATCGGCATGATGGTGCTTTCGGCAATCCTGCCCTTCTGGTATTTCCGCCGTCGCGGCTGGCTATAGGGTTGTCAATGCGCGCTACGGCTTGGGCACAGCAGGCTGGCGCACCAGAAATTGCTTGACCAAATGCCGCCCTGCCTGCATCCGGGACCCGACGCGTAGCGATTGTACAATCCTGAACAGGATTCCAGACCATGACCACAAAGACCTGGGCTTATGAGGATTTTGTCGAGGGCGCTTCGCTCGACCTCGGCACCAAGCTGGTAAGCGCCGCTGAAATCATAGAATTCGCCGACGAGTTCGATGCCCAGCCGATGCATCTCGACGAGGCCGCGGGCAAGGCCAGCATCCTCGGCGGGCTGGCGGCTTCGGGCTGGCACACCTGCGCCATGTTCATGCGCATGCTGTGCGATGCCTTCCTGCTCGACTCGACCTCCCAGGGCGCGCCAGGCGTCGACCAGGTCAAATGGAAACGGCCGGTCCTGGCCGGTGACCTGTTGAGCGGCAGCACCACCGTCCTTGCCAAGCGACTGTCCAGATCGAAGCCCCGCCTTGGCCTGGTGACCATGCGCAGCGAGTTGTTCAACCAGCGCGGCGAAGGTGTTTTCGAGCTCGAAAACACCGTCATGTTCCTCACCCGCGAGGGCAGTGCGTGAGCCTCGACGAATTCTTCTGCATCGGTATCACCGTCACGCTCGGTTCACATCGATTCGAACCGGAGGCGATCAAGGCGTTCGCCCGCAAATACGACCCGCAGATATTCCATGTCGACGAAGAGGCGGCGAGGAACAGCATATTCGGCGGGCTCTGCGCCTCGGGCTGGCACACCGCCGCCACCTGGATGAAATTGAACCTCCAGGCTGGCATGGAGGCAGAGGTCGCCCGCTGGCCCGGCCCCGGGCCGGTGCCGGAATTCGGTCCCTCGCCCGGCTTCAAGAACCTCAAATGGCCCAAACCTGTCTATGCCGGGGAAACCGTGACTTTCACCCGCACCGCGCTGGCCCATCGCCCCATCGCCTCGCGACCGGGCTGGCGGCTGCTGACGCTCCGCTCAGAGGCCTTCGATTCGACCGGCGACAAGGTCATCGAATTCGAAAGTGCCGTGCTGGTGAAGGTGGAGTGAGCGGAGTTCTTCCCCTCTCCCCCAGGGAAGAAGGAAGAACCGCTCAATGCCCCTCAAACCCGATCAGCGTCCTCACCGGTACGTCGAGCGCCTCTAACCTCTCTCGGCCGCCAAGGTCCGGCAGGTCGATGACGAAGCAGGCGGCGAGGATATCGGCGCCGATCTGCCGCAATAGCTTGACGGCCGCCTCGGCCGTGCCGCCGGTGGCGATCAAATCATCGACGAGGATTACCTTCTCGCCTGGAGAAACACCGTCCTTGTGCATCTCCATCTCGTCCAGCCCGTATTCCAGGCTGTAGGCGACCCGCACCGTCTCGTAAGGCAGCTTGCCTTTTTTACGGATCGGCACGAAGCCGGCCGAGAGCTGGTGGGCGATGGCGCCGCCGAGGATGAAGCCGCGCGCCTCGATGCCGGCGATCTTGTCGATCTTCAGGCCGGCATAGGGATGCACCAGTTCGTCGATGGCGCGGCGGAAGGCCCGCGCATTGCCGAGCAGCGTGGTGATGTCGCGAAACAGGATGCCCGGCTTGGGATAATCCGGAATGGTGCGGATCGCGGCAAGCAGCGTCTCTTCGAGCGAGGATTTCATCGAGCGGCTCTCCGGGCTATTCAGATTCGGCTGAAGGCGTGAAAGGAATGGGCCAATCGTAACCCGGCGCCGCCAAGTCCGGCTACCGCCATGTGATGCCTGACGGAAAATTGTCCGGCAAAGGGCCTTGCTCAGCGTCGGCTACGATCAATCGACATGCCTGCAATGAAAAGGGCGCCTTTCGACGCCCTCGCATTCTCGTATATCGCAAGGCTCAGTGCGCCACGCCGGCCCACACCTTGCGCTTGGTCAGGTAGACCAGCGCACCGAACAGCAGCAGGAAGACCAGCACGCGAAAGCCGGTCTTCTTGCGGTCCTCGAGGTGCGGCTCGGCCGCCCACATCAGAAAGGCCGACACGTCGCGCGAGTACTGGTCGACCGTCTGCGGCGCGCCGTCATCATAGGTAACCTGGCCGTCGGAGAGCGGCTTCGGCATCTTCAGCGACACGCCGGACAGGAAGTACGGATTGTAGTGCGTGCCTTCCGGTATGACCATGCCAGCCGGCGGCTGCTGGTCGTAGCCGGTCAGCAGCGAGTGGATGTAGTCGGGGCCGCCCTGCGCATATTGCGTAAAGATGTCGAACACGAAGCGCGGGAAGCCGCGCTCGACGCCGCGCGCCTTGGCCAGCAGCGACATGTCGGGCGGTGCTGCGCCGCCATTTGCCGCCGCCGCTGCTTCCACATTGGGGAACGGCGCCGGGAAATGGTCGGACGGCTTGCCGGGGCGATCGAACATGTCGCCGGCATCGTTCGGTCCGTCGTGGATCGTATATTCGGCCGCCAGCGTCTTGATCTGCGCATCCGAATAGCCAAGGCCTTCCAGCGTACGGAACGCCACCAAATTCATCGAATGGCAGGCCGAGCAGACTTCCTTGTAGACCTTCAGCCCGCGCTGCAGCTGGGCCTTGTCGTAGGTGCCGAATGGCCCGGCGAAGCTCCAGTCCATTTCCTTCGGTTCGTGTATCGGGAAATGCGTCGGCGCCGCCTCATTGTGCGCCTCTTCCTGGGCGCTGGCTCCAGTGCTTGCGGCACCCATGCCCGCGGCCACAAGGCCAAGCAGCGCCAGCGAGGAGAGAATCTTTTTCATGCCAATTCCCCTTGAGATTCTCTGACGCGCTGTCATCGTCTCGAGCATGACCTTGTCCGAGTACCGGTTTCCACTTTTCGGGATCATGCTCAGCCCTTGGTTTCCGGGGCGGTCATGGCGCCAGCAGGATGTCCGCCGCCGCCCTTGTTCTTCTCGAGCACCGCCTCGGTGATCGAATTCGGCAGCCGTCGCGGCTTTTCGATCAGCCCGAGCACCGGCAGCGCTACCAGGAAGAAGGCGAAATAGAACAGCGTCGCCATCTGCGCCATGAATACATAGCTGCCCTCGGCCGGCTGCGAGCCCAGCCAGCCGAGCAGGATGGCGTCGGCCACGAACAGCCAGAAGAACAGCTTGTACCAGGGCCGGTAGACTGCCGAGCGCACCTTCGAGGTGTCGAGCCACGGCACCAGGAACAGCATGACAATCGCGCCGAACATGCAGAGCACGCCCCCGAGCTTGGAGTTGATGGGCCCGATATTGAAGGTGATGGCGCGCAGGATCGCGTAGAACGGCAGGAAGTACCATTCCGGCACGATGTGGGCCGGCGTCTTCAGCGGGTTGGCCACGGTGTAATTGTCGGGATGGCCGAGATAATTCGGCAGGTAGAACACGAAATAGGCGAAGACGAACAGGAACACGATCATGCCGAACCCGTCCTTTATGGTCGCGTAAGGCGTGAAGGCGAGCGTGTCGGTCTTCGATTTGACCTCGATGCCGGTCGGATTGTTCTGGCCGACGACGTGAAGCGCCCAGATGTGCAGCACGACGACGCCGGCAATCATGAACGGCAAAAGGTAGTGCAGCGCAAAGAAGCGGTTCAGCGTCGGATTGTCGACCGCGAAGCCACCGAGAAGAAGCTGCTGGATCCAGTCGCCGACCAGCGGAATGGCGGTGAAGAAGCCGGTGATGACGGTGGCGCCCCAGAAGCTCATCTGGCCCCAGGGCAGCACATAGCCCATGAACCCGGTCGCCATCATCAGCAGGTAGATGATGCAGCCGAGGATCCACAGCAGCTCACGCGGCGCCTTGTAGGAGCCGTAGTAGAGGCCACGGAAAATATGGATGTAGACGGCGACGAAGAAGAATGACGCGCCGTTGGAATGGAGATAGCGCAGCAGCCAGCCCGAATTCACGTCGCGCATGATCTTCTCGACCGAATCGAAGGCGAGAGTGCTGTCGGCTGCATAGTGCATGGCCAGCACGATACCGGTCAGGATCTGCGCCGCCAGCATAAGCGCAAGGATGCCGCCGAAGGTCCAGGCATAGTTCAGGTTGCGCGGCACCGGATAGGCGATGAAGCTGTCATAGACCAGCCGCGGCAGCGGCATGCGCGAATCGAACCAGCGTCCGATGCCGGACTTGGGCGTATAGGTCGAGTGTCCCTCGCTCATGGAAATATCCCCTGCCTCAGCCGATACGGATCTTGGTGTCGGAAACGAATTGGAACACCGGTACCGCCATGTTCTCCGGCGCCGGCCCCTTCCGGATGCGGCCGGCGGTATCGTATACGGAACCGTGGCATGGGCAGAACCAACCGCCGAAATCGCCTTCCTGGCCGAGCGGGATGCAGCCGAGATGGGTGCAGACCTGGACCATCACCATCCAGGCTTCCTTGCCCGGCGTGGTTCGATTGGCGTCGGTCGCCGGCGCGTCGGCCGGCAGGTTGGCATTGCGGGCGATTGGATCCTTGAGCTCGGCGAGATTGACCGCCTCGGCGTCCTTCATCTCTTTTTCGGTGCGGTTGCGCACGACCACCGGCTTGCCGCGCCACTTCACGACGAGCGACATTCCTGGCGTCAGCGACGAAACGTCGACCTCGACCGAGGCAAGCGCCAGCGTCGAGGCATCCGGACGCATCTGGTCGATGAACGGCCAAGCAACGGCGCCCGCGCCGACCACTGCGGCCATGCCGGTGGCGACGTAGAGAAAATCACGACGGTTGGGATCCTGGGTGTCGGTTGCGCTCACGGGTGCCTGATCCTTTCGCCTCTTCCGTGCCGGCGGCCGAGCTTGTTCCCCGCTCAATCGCGCCGGCCCGACAGCGCATGGCGAACAGGCTAGCGAATTCCTCCGGCATTTGGGACTTGGGTTTATGCGTGAAGCCTGTTTTTGTCCAGACGGGCGAAGGCACAAGGGCAGATTGTCGCGGGGGCGTAATTTGCCCAGCGGAACGATTGGAAAACAGCAGCAAAACCAAACGGCTGCGTTCACCTCGACAGCGGACGCTCGCCCGGTTTATCCTCGCCCCATGGCGCATGTCATCGACCGCGACAAATGGGCCAAAGCGCCCGACCAGTTGCCCGACCACTGGCAAGGCGAGTTGCAATGCGGGCCTTACGGTTCCAGCAGTTGCCTGATCTTTAACTACCTGCCGGAGACCGGCGGCGGCCCGAGGCTGCACAGCCATCCCTATTGCGAGATTTTCATCATCCGAACCGGGACCGGTCTGTTCACCGTCGGCGACCGGCAGATCGAGGCCACAGCCGGCCAGATCCTGGTCGTACCGCCGAACACGCCGCACAAATTCACCAATCTCGGGCCAGGCCCGCTGGAAACCACCGACATACACGAGAACGGCAGCTTCATCACCGAGTGGCTGGAATAACACTATCCAAACCAGTTCCGGTTCGGATCATGCGCTGGCGCCGAGCCTGGCCAGCACGGCCTTGGGGATGTTGTATTCCCGGATCACCGCGTCGTGCTTGCGCAGGCCGCAGAGTTCGCGCTGGATGAAATACCCGTGCACCGCTTCGGCTGCATCCCTGAGCAGCCGGGCACGGTCGACACTGTCGCAATTCTCGCGCAGCCTCGTCAATGTTTCCTCGACGCGCCGGCCGGCGCGGCCGAGCGCGGCCGCCTTCTCGCCGAGGATTTCATGGCCAAGCAGGTCCAACGCGCTCTCCTGCGCGCCGGACCGTCCGAAATTCGAGGGCATTCTCACCGCCATGGTCTACTCCGGTTTTTCGAAACTACTCCGCCGGCCGGGTCTCGGCCAGCGCGCTCTCCTCGTTGAATAGGAAGCCGCCGGACTGCCGCTTCCACAGCCTGGCATAGAGCCCGTCGAGCCCGACCAGCTCGTCATGCGTGCCTTGCTCGACGATGCGGCCCTCGTCGAGCACCACCAGCCGGTCGAGTGCCGCAATGGTCGACAGCCGATGCGCGATGGCGATGACCGTCTTGCCTTCCATCAGCCTTGCCAGATTTTCCTGGATCGCCGCCTCGATGTCGGAATCGAGCGCCGAGGTCGCTTCGTCGAGCACCAGGATCGGTGCATCCTTGAGGAAGACGCGGGCGATCGCCACGCGCTGGCGCTGGCCGCCGGAGAGCTTGACGCCGCGCTCGCCGACATAGGCCTCGTAGCCGATACGATCGCGATTGTCGCGCAGACCGAGGATGAACTCGTGCGCCTCGGCCTTCTTCGCTGCCGCGACCACCTCGGCGTCGGTCGCTTCCGGCATGCCGAGCTTGATGTTGTCGCGCAGCGAGCGGTGGAAAAGTGCCGTATCCTGGCTGACGACGCCGATATTGGCGCGCAGCGAATTCTGCGTGACCCTGGAGACGTCCTGCCCGTCAATGGTGATCTTGCCGCTCTCGAGGTCGTAGAGGCGAAGGATCAGATTGACCAAGGTCGTCTTGCCGGCGCCGGACGGGCCGACCAGGCCGACCTTTTCGCCCGGCCGCACGACGACGTCGATGCCGTTGAGCACGCCGGACCCCTTGCCGTAGTGGAACTCGACATTGCTGACGTCGATGCGCCCGCCGCCGACGACAAGCTCTTTCGCGTCCGGCGCATCGGTCAGGCCGAGCGGCTGCGAGATCAGCGCCTTGGAATTTTCCAGCACGCCGAGATTCCGCAAGATGCCGTTGAGCTGCATCATCAGCCGGCCGAGCAGCATGTTCAGCCGCAGCACCAAAGACAGCGTGAAAGCCACGGCGCCGACTGTGATCGAACCCTCGACCCAGAGGTAAACGGCAAAGCAGGCGATCGCCGTTATCATGATGCCCGACAGCATCGTCAGCGCCATGCGCACGCCTGTCAGCCGGCGGGTGAACGGGCGCAGCGCGTCGAGATAGATGTCGAAGCCGTTCCTGATGTAGTGGTCGTCGCCATCGGCCGAGAACAGTTTCAGCGTCTGCACGTTCGAATAGGAATCGACAAGGCGGCCGGTGATCATCGAGCCGGCTTCGGCGGTCGCTTCGGCATGTTTGCGGATTGCCGGCAAATAGCGCCTGGCCAGCAAGCCGAAGGCGGTAATCCAGATCACCACCAGCACCGCCAGCCGGAGATCGAGCCCGGCGACCAGCGCCAGCGTCGTCACCGTATAGACGACCATGAACCAGACGACCTCGATGAAGCTTTCCATCAGATCGCCGGTCGCCTGTCCCGCCTGCCAGACCTTGGTCGCGATACGCCCGGCAAAGTCGTTCTGAAAGAAGGCGTAGGATTGGCGCGAGACATGGCGATGCGCCTGCCAGCGCACCAGATTATAGAAACCCGGCGTGATCGTCTGCTCGTCGACCAGGGCCGACAGGCCGACGACAATGGTGCGGATGACCAGCACCACCGCGATCATGAAGACAAGCTCCGGGCCGGCGGCAGTCCACAGCGCGTGCCAGCTGCGTTCGCCGGGAAGCTGGTCGAGGATGTCGACCAGCCGCCCGACGAAATAGAACAGTCCGGCTTCGACCAGCGGCGCGATGCCGCCGATCACCAGCATGGCGAAGAAGGCGATCTTCGCCTGCCCGACATAATGCCAGAGGAAACCCCTGACGCCAGCAGGTGGCCGAAGGTCCGCTGGCTCCCGGAATGGATAGACCCAGTTCTCGAACCAGCGGTAGATGGCAGTCATCATTCGGCGGCTTCACCCTTGGCGATTGCATCGTTGGCGGCTGCATCGTTGGAAGAAGGGCCGTCGTCGAGCAGGAATCCGCCCGACTGACGTTGCCAGAGCTGGGCGTAGAGCCCGCCTTTGGCAACGAGTTCCTCATGCGAACCTTCCTCGATGACTCGGCCCTTGTCCATGACCACGAGCCGGTCCATGGCCGCGATCGTCGACAGCCGGTGCGCAATGGCGATGACGGTCTTGCCTTGCATCAGTCTGTAGAGATTCTCCTGGATGGCCGCCTCGGCCTCGGAATCGAGGGCAGAGGTCGCCTCGTCGAGAATGAGGATCGGCGCGTCCTTCAGCATGACACGGGCTATGGCGATGCGTTGCCGCTGGCCGCCGGACAATTTGACGCCGCGATCGCCGACATGCGCGTCGAAACCCTTACGGCCGTTCGAGTCCGACAAGCCGGCAATGAAATCCAGCGCCTCGGCGCGCCGCGCCGCCTCGATCAGCATCTCGTTGCTGGCGTCCGGCCTGCCATAGAGGATGTTCTCGCGTACCGAGCGATGCAGCAGCGAGGTGTCCTGCGTGACCATGCCAATCTGGGCGCGCAGCGAGTCCTGCGTCACTGCCGCAATGTCCTGGCCGTCGATCAGGACCTTGCCGCTTTCGAGGTCGTAGAAGCGCAACAGAAGATTGACCAGCGTCGACTTGCCGGCACCCGAACGACCGACAATGCCGACCTTCTCGCCCGGCTTCACCGTCAGCGACAGGCTTTCGATCACACCCTTCTGCTTGCCGTAGTGGAAGCGGATGTCCTCAAAACGGATCTCGCCCTTGGTCACGGCAATATCCTTGGCGCCAGGCCGGTCTTCGACGAGGCGCGGCAGCGAGATCGAGGCGATGCCGTCCTGCACCGTGCCGATATTCTCGAACAGCGTGGACATCTCCCACATGATCCATTGCGACATGCCCCAGAGCCGCAGCACGAGGCCGATGACCAGGGCGACAGCGCCGATCGTCACGGCTTGGCCGAGCCACAGCCATAGCGAGATCGAGGCGACCGAAAACAACAGCAGCGAATTCAGGACATAGAGCAGGCCGTAGAGCTGCGTCACCAACCGCATCGATCGGTAAACGGTGTCGAGAAAGCCGGCCATACCGTCCTTGGCGAAGGATGCCTCGCGCCGCGCATGCGAAAACAGCTTGACCGTCTGGATATTGGAGTAGCTGTCGACGACACGGCCAGTCATGGTCGAGCGCGCATTGGCCTGCTCCTCGCCGACCTTGCCCAGTCGCGGGATGAAATAGCGCAACAGCAGGACATAGCCGGCAAGCCAGACGGCAAGCGGCGCAGCCAGCCGCCAGTCTGCCGAGCCGACAATGAACAGCATGCCGAGAAAATAGACGACGATATAATTGAGCACATCGATGAGCTTGATGACGCACTCGCGCACGGCGAGCGCTGTCTGCATCAGCTTGGTCGCGATGCGCCCGGCAAACTCGTCCTGATAGAAGCTCATCGACTGCTTGAGCAGATACCGATGCACCTGCCAGCGGATACGCATCGGATAATTACCCATCAGCGTCTGCTGGTTGAGCAGCGAATGGAACCAGACCGTTGCCGGCAGCGCGAAAACCACGATGAAGGCCATGCCGGCCAGCTTCAAGCCTTCGGTCTGCAGGAACGTCTCGCGATTCTGTCCGGACAGCCAGTCGACGATCCGGCCCATGAAGCCGAACATCCACACCTCGGCAAGAGCGATGGCCGTCACCAGTACCGCATCGAGAGCGATGTAGGGCCATGCGCCGCGCGTGTAATGCACGCAGAAGGCGATCAGTGTCCGCGGCGGCTCGACCGGCTCCTTGGCAGGGAACGGATCGAGCCTTTTTTCAAACCAGCTAAACATAGTGATGCTCACAATTTCCCGCTCACGCGGCACGCGAACGGACGAGGTCCCCAGACCGCATGGCGTCAAGGACCGGCGATACGGTATCGTCCGCCTCGCCGGCCCTGCTTCGCGCTATATAGGTTGTCGCGGGCCTTTCGCCGACAGTCTCGCTTGACGATGCTGACGACGTTTTGACAATCCGGATTTTCGCGCCGGTTTTTGCACCAGGCCGGATCAGCCTGATGATCCGGCGCACCAGCGACGGCCGGCTATAGTCCGGAACGGCGCGCGAGAAATCGACGTCCGGCAGCATGCCGCGATGCGGACGCCGGCGGGTCTCGGCGTGAACCGCCGACGAGTGGGTCTCGCCGATCAAAAGTGCCCAGGTCGCAGTCTTGCGCTCGTGCAGGCTTCTTGAGCCGGGTATTCTACAGGGATCGAACATCGGTCCGTCCTCCACTTGAAGATGCAGATAGAAGGGTGAGCCAACCCAGGCCGCGGGCATGCGCGGTGCGGCAAAGGTGACATCGCTCGAATTGTGTTCAGGCGGGGCGTTCAGCCCCTTGCACAGCTTGAAAAACATCGCAGGATTCCTTCAAAGGCCGAAAAAGGTTTCGGCGGGAATCGGTGCGATTAGAAGTCTAGAAGGTCAGGAGAATCGTCGTACCGAAACCGCCGTCGGGCTGGTAAGCCCACGAGAGAGGTGGTGGATGTGCATGGCCATCATGAATTACCCCTCCATCGGTTCGGGTTGACAATGCTGGCCGTATAACCGACTTCGCAGAAAATGACCACCCGCCAGTCCAGGAATTTCCAAAACCGCGAGAGCTCTGTGGCTGATCTGCCACTTATTAGAAAGACGCGGAAATGAACGACCGTCTCCGCATCGCGCTCTACCAGCCTGATATCGCCGGCAACACCGGGACAATCCTGCGCTTCGCCGCTTGCCTCGGTCTCGGCGTCGACATCATCGAACCGGCGGGCTTCCCGCTCGGTGACCGGGCGCTGAAACGGGCCGGCATGGACTACCTCGAAATGGCGGCGCTCACCCGGCATGTCGACTGGCACGCCTTCGAGGACTGGCGCAAGCTTGCCAAGCGGCGGCTCGTGCTGCTGTCGACCAAAGCAGCTGCCGCCTACACGGATTTCGCCTTTACCGGCGACGACATTCTCCTGTTCGGCCGCGAATCCGCAGGCGTGCCGGATGCCGTCCACGAGGCGGTGGATGCGTGCCTGACCATCCCGATGCAGCCCGGGCGCGCAGCATCAACGTCGCGCTTTCCGTTGCGATGGTGGTGGGCGAGGCGATCCGGCAGCTTCGCTAGGACGTGAACGCGATCGCCGGCCGCAGCGACCAAGGCATCGTCCTCACGCAACACTGCGTCCTCTCCGGTCATTCTAATCCAGACGCCCATCGCCATCCCCTGCCGTTTGCATCTTCGAGGCTTCTTCGCTACAAGCTCAACTTAACTTGAGGTCAAGCGGAAAATCGGAGATGGCTGCGGCAACGGAATTGACGGTCGGCCAAGTGGCGACGCGCAGTGGCGTGGCGGTGTCGGCGCTGCATTTCTACGAAGCGCGCGGGCTGATCCGCAGCCACCGCACATCAGGCAACCAACGGCGTTACGGCCGCGACGTGCTGCGACGTGTGACGATCATCAAGGTAGCGCAGGAGGTCGGCATTTCGCTGGCCGAGATCGGCACAGCCCTTCGATCGCTGCCCGAAGGACGAACGCCGACCCGCGAGGATTGGAACCTGCTTTCGACGGCTTGGCGCGACGAGCTCGACCAGAAGATTAGTCAGCTCAAGAAGCTGCGCGACGGGTTGACCGACTGTATCGGCTGCGGCTGCATGTCGATCGACAAATGCCCGCTGCGGAATAAGGGCGACCGGCTGAGCATCCGAGGGCCCGGCGCGAGGCGCTTGCTGATCGAGCGTTAATCCGCCGCCGGCAGCCGCCTGATCGTGAATTCGATGACGTCGCCCGGCCGCTCGAACCAGCTCTCGATCTCGGTCCAATAGGCCTGCTTGGGAAAGCGCTCGAACCATTCCTTCGCCTTGAGACGAGCGTCGGAACGCGGCAGCACGAAGGTCTCGCGCAGGAAACCGTCGCGCGGCATGCGCGCGTTCTCGGCGCGTGAACGGTCGAGCCTCTTCTTCAGGCCATCCAGCGGCGGTCTTGCCGGGGTGCGCACGAAAGACCTCCATTCACACTTGACCCTTGCACCTAAGAGATTAGGGATCGCGGCCGGAAAAGACGAGTCATTTGTCGGGGTACGCCCGCAACCGGAGACAGGATTTGCAACGACCCGAAATACCGGCGGGGCTGCCAGCCGACATCGAACAGAAGAAGACGAAGGCACGGCTGTGGTTCGAGACGTTGCGTGAGCGCATCTGCGCCAGCTTCGAGCAGATCGAGCAGGACCTGCGGGGGCCGCAGGCCAGCTGGTCGCCCGGCCGCTTCGAAAAGACGCCGTGGCAACGCGATGCCGGCAAGGGCGGCGGCGGCATCATGTCGATGATGCACGGCCGCGTCTTCGAGAAGGTTGGCGTCCACACCTCCACCGTCCATGGCGAGTTCTCGCCCGAATTCAGGAAGCAGATGCCGGGCGCCGAAGAGGACCCGTCCTTCTGGGCAAGCGGCATTTCGCTCATCGCCCATCCGTGGAACCCCAACGTGCCGGCCGTGCATATGAACACGCGCATGGTCGTCACCTCACGCCAGTGGTTCGGCGGCGGCGCCGACCTGACACCGGTGCTCGACCGCCGCCGCAGCCAGGACGACCCCGACACGATCGCCTTCCACAGAGCGATGCAATTTGCCTGCGAGAAGAACGCGGCGATCGCCGACTACGTGAAATTCAAAGCCTGGTGCGACGAGTACTTCTACCTGCCGCACCGCGACGAGCCACGCGGTACCGGCGGTATCTTCTTCGACTGGCTGCATTCGGATGAGGACAAAGGCGGCTGGGACGCCGATTTCAACTTCGTCCAGGACGTCGGGCGATCTTTTCTCGTCGTCTACGGACATCTCGTGCGCGCCAACTTCAATGACAACTGGACCGATGGCGACCGTGACGAGCAGCTCATCCGCCGCGGCCGTTATGTCGAATTCAACTTGCTTCACGATCGCGGCACCATCTTCGGGCTGAAGACCGGCGGCAATGTCGCCTCGATCCTGTCCAGCCTGCCGCCAGAAGTGAAATGGCCGTAAAATCTCGGTGAGCACGAGGTGAGCCGCAATCGGGTCCAAATCCCCGAAATTTGACGGCGAATGTGGCGCAAGGCGTGCCAAAAAATATCTTTTTCGTCTAATATACCATTGTAAAGATTGGGCTATTTGTCGCGTGGGGCCGGGAAACGCCGGCGGTTCTTTACTCCCGAGAGCCGCGACCCGACGTGACCGGACGGCCCATGATTGAATGGGGCACCTTTCCCAAGCGGTGCCCGCATTTTCCAGGAGAGCATGCCATGCGCAAGCTTATTATGACTGCAGCCGCCGCTGCCGTTCTCGCCTCTGGTACTGCCGCATTCGCTGCGGGCAAGCACACCACCGGCACGATCAAAAGCTTTGATGGAACGGCGATGAGCCTGGTTCTGGATAACGGAGCCACCTTTACGTTGCCCCAGACCTTCAAGGATCCTGGCCTGAAGGTCGGCGAAAAGGTCCGCGTCACGTGGGATATGAACGGCAAGGATAAAATTGCCGAGGCAGTCAAGATCGTGAAGTGATGTCCTGCCCGCTGGAGCAAGACGAGGTCTTACTCCTGGGTAGCGTAAGAGGGCGGAGCAGCGATGCTCCGCCTTTTCGCAACCCGATCACCGCGTGTCGGCTTGGACGCACGGCACTCTAAGGCAACCAAAACCATTCGATCGTGTTATGCTAACCTGGCCAGCGTGTAGCCCGGATACCGGACGCGGTTTCCGGATCGCGCAATCAAAGGTCTGGAGCTTCCGTGTCAGTGCGCGGTGCTCCAAGGAGGAGATGAGGAGAAGCCGATGAAGGAATTCCATTGCGGGTCGCTCGTACCCGGCTGCGAGTGGCACACACGCGCCGAGGAGGAGGCTGAGGTCATGCGCCGTGCCGTCGAGCATCTGCGCGAGACGCATGGCGAGACGGTGATTCGCGAGACGATGATCGAGGCGATCCGCTCGCGCATCGAAAAGGTCCGCGACGCAGCGTGACGGTCAGGATTCGAGTGCCTCTGCGGCGCGCTTGAGCAGCGCGCCGCGATCGAGAGCAAAACCGGACTCGACCCATTCCTTTTCGAGGTTCTTCAACGTTGCACCAAGCTTTGGCCCCGGTGACGCGCCAAGTGTCGTCAGATCGGCGCCCTTGAGCGGAAAAACAGGGTTTTGCCATTTTTCGGCGAAGGCAAGCAGGCGCGAGAAGCCGCCGGCTTCGAGCAGTGCGTCACTGTCTTCGACTGCGCGGGCTCGAGCGGAAGCAAGCAACAGCCGCAACCGATCGACAAAGCCTTGGCGGTCGCCAAAATAAAGCCCTTTCGCCAACTCTCCTTCGGTCGTTTTCGGATCGACGGCAGCCGTGATCGCCCAATTCCGCAGACGGCTTGCCTCGCTCACGGAAAGCCTCAATCTCTCGGCAAGCGTCTTCATGCGCGCGGCATCCGGCGGCACGACGGCTTCCAGCCTGAGCAGCGGGTCCGGCGCCCAGGCCAGGTCCTTCTCCGTCTTGGTCAGCCCGTGAATGGCATCGATGCCCCATTTCTCGCTTTCCGGCAAAACGGCGGTCAGAACGCCGGCTTGGCGCATCCACAGCAGCGCCCGCGAGGGATCCGGCGCCGACAGCAATTTCTTCAATTCCCACCAGACGCGCTCGACCGAGAGCTGGTCGAGGCCCTGCTTCAGCCGGGCGCAAGCCTTTAACCCTTCGGCATCCGGCCTGCCGTCGCCATACCAGGCGAAGAAACGGAAGAAACGCAGGATGCGCAGATAATCCTCGCGGATACGCGCTTCCGGATCGCCGATGAAGCGCAGCCGCCGCGCCTCGATATCGGCGATACCGCCGACCAGATCGACGACCGTTCCATCGGCTTCCGCATAGAGTGCATTGATGGTGAAATCGCGCCGCTCAGCGTCGGCTTTCCAGTCGCGGCCGAACGACACTTTGGCGCGCCGGCCGTCGGTTTCGATATCGGCACGCAGCGTGGTGACCTCGTAGGCCTTGCCCTGGGCGACCGCGGTGACCGTCCCATGCTCGATGCCGGTCGGCACCGTCTTGAAGCCCGCCGCCTCGGCACGCCGGATGGTTTCCTCGGGGACCGTTGTGGTGGCGATATCGATGTCGGCGACCGGCTGGCCGATGAGCGCGTTGCGCACCGCACCGCCGGCGACACGCGCCTCCTCGCCGCCGTCGGTGAGCGCGGCGAGCAGGCGCTGCAAGTGGCTTTCGCCGAGCCAGCCGGCCTTGCCAGCAATCGACACAGGATTGCTCACGAATAGAGCCTTTCATAGAGCGTTCGGATGATGCCCGCAGTGACGCCCCAGATGCGCTGGCCGCCATAGGGCATCTCGTAAAAGAACCATTCGAGGTCGTTCCACATGCGACTGTCTCTGGTGTGGTTGGCGGGGTCCATCAGAAAACCCAGCGGCACCTCGAAGACAGCATCGACTTCGTCGGAATTCAGCGTCAGGCTGAAACCGGGCCGCACAATCCCGAGCACCGGGGCGATGCGATAGCCGCTGCCGGAAACGTAGTCCGGCAGACGGCCGATGATCTCGATGTAATCCCTATCGAGACCTATCTCCTCGAATGTCTCGCGCAACGCCGCCGCTTCCGGGCTCGCATCGGTTGGATCGACGGTGCCACCGGGGAAAGCAACCTGCCCCGAATGGTTGCGCAGCTTCTCCGCCCGCCTGGTCAAAAGGACCGTGGCTTCATGGCCATGGTCGACCACCGGGATCAGAACGGCGGCATCGCGCAGCGCCTTGGCCAGCTTCAGCCTGGGATGGCCCGGATTGAAGCGGTGGTCGCCAAAATCGTCGCCGGCATGCGCCAGCGGCTGCGCCGCGACGCGCTGGCGAAACTCGGCAGCGGAAAACGCCAACTGCGTCACCTGATCCATCATAGGCGGTCCATCATGCGCTCAGCCGTTTCAGTTTCTCAGCCGGCATGATTGGATAGACCTCGCCTTTGGAACGGACGGCAAACATCGTCTTGCCACTGATGTCGATCTCTTCGCCGTGCTCGACCAGCTCGTACATCACCGGCCGTGCCACCAGCGCCTCCAGCCGCCCGCGCACCAGCACATAGGGCTTCAGGCCACCTGTCTCGTCCTCATCGACGAAGCGCAGCGGGTGTCCCACCCCAGCCTCGACCACGTCGCCGACATTGGTGCGAAAGGTGATGATTTGTCCGTCGCCCGCGCCAGACACGTCCATCTCGACGGCAATGAAGGGCGCATCGGCGACGCGGATGCCAACCTTTTCCACCGGCGTCACCAGGTAGGTCCTGCCGTCCTCGTCCTTACGCAGCACCGAGGAAAAAAGCTGCACCAGCGGCATCCGGCAGATCGGCGTTCCCAGATAGAACCAGGTGCCGTCCTGCTTGATTTCCATGTCGAGATCGCCGCAAAACGCCGGATTCCAGCGTTCCACCGGCGCCGGCCCCTTGCCGGCGCGCGTCGCGCGCGAGACCAGCGCTTGCAGCCCGCGCGCCTCGGTCGCGGCCGTCAGGCTCTCTTCACGATTGTCTGCGGCTTCCGTCATGGTCACGAAATAGTCACTGTTGTTCCGCTTGTCAGCCTAAGTCTGTGATTTAAATTCAAAGACAGGCGCCCTGCGAGGCCGAATCGCGGCATTCTGCGGCACCCACTGTGCCAAGCGGTATTTCCAACCAGAAGGATCGATGCTGCATGAGCGTGATGATCAAGGAAAGCCCGATCAGCGAAAAGGACATGGTGGCGCAGGCCGAGAAAGCGCTGGCCGACATTTCGAGGGTTCGCAACGGCGTCGGCCGGGTCATCTTCGGCCAGGAAAGCGTCGTCGAGCGCACGCTCGTCGCATTGCTGGCCGGCGGCCATGCACTGCTGGTCGGCGTGCCCGGCCTAGCCAAGACCAAGCTGGTCGAAACGCTGGGCATCGTGCTCGGCCTCGATTCACGCCGTATCCAGTTCACGCCCGACCTGATGCCGTCCGACATTCTCGGCTCAGAGGTGATGGAGCAGGATGAATTCGGCAAGCGTTCGTTCCGCTTCATTTCCGGGCCGATCTTCGCGCAACTGCTGATGGCCGACGAGATCAACCGCGCCTCACCGCGTACCCAGTCGGCGCTGCTGCAGTCGATGCAGGAATACCACGTCACCATTGCCGGCGTGCGCCACGACTTGCCGTCACCGTTCCATGTTCTGGCGACACAGAACCCGCTGGAGCAGGAAGGCACCTATCCGCTGCCCGAGGCACAGCTCGACCGCTTCCTGATGCAGGTCGACATCCTCTACCCCGAGATCGAGGCGGAGCGCCGCATCCTGCTGGAAACCACCGGTATCGAGGATGCCAAGGCTGAAAACGTGCTGCAGCCGGCGCGGCTGAAGGACATCCAGACGCTCATCCGCCGCATGCCGGTGCCGGAAAGCGTCGTCGAGGCGATCCTCAAGCTGGTGCGCTCTGCGCGTCCCGGCCAGGGCAACGCCGATACCGACAAGCACGTCGCCTGGGGCCCAGGCCCGCGCGCCAGTCAGGCGCTGACGCTGTGCACCCGCGCCCGCGCCCTCTATGACGGCCGGCTGGCGCCGTCGGTCGACGACGTCCGCGCACTGGCCGAGCCGGTGCTGCAGCACCGCATGGCGCTGACCTTCGCCGCCCGCGCCGAGGGCACCACGGTTCGCGACGTCGTGGCGAAGCTCGCGAAAGGGATTTGATGGCGCGCATCGGTGAAGCGCAGGCACCGGCAGCGACGCGCGATGCGCTCGCCAGAGGCCGGTTGCGGGCTTCGTTGGTGCCGGACCTGCTGGTCGAGGCGCGCCGCATCGTCAACACGGTAATTGCCGGCTGGCACGGCCGCCGCAAGCGTGGCATCGGCGAGAATTTCTGGCAGTTCCGGCCCTATGTCGAAGGCGATTCCTCGCGCATTGACTGGCGCCGTTCCGCCCGCGACGACCACACCTATGTCCGCGACCGTGAATGGGAGGCCGCCCACACGGTGTGGCTGTGGGCCGACCCCTCGCCTTCCATGCTCTACAAATCGACCGGAGCCGGCGTTTCCAAGGAATCGCGCGCCCTTGTGCTGGCGCTGGCCATGGCCGAGCTTTTGTCGCGCAGCGGCGAGCGCATTGCCTGGCCCGGCCTGACCGACCCGTTCACCGCCCGCAATGGCGCCGAGCGCATCGCGGCGCAACTGATGCACGCCGGCGACCTGCCGGCAAAGCCCGACCTGTCCGGCATTCGCCGCTTCTGCGACATCGTCCTCGTCAGCGATTTCCTCGACCCGGTCGAGGACACCATGGCCTGGCTGGACGTGCTCGCCCGCCACGGCGTACGCGCACACCTGATCGAGGTCGCCGATCCGGCCGAGGAAAGCTTCCCCTATGCCGGGCGCACCGAATTCACCGATCCTGAGACCGGCGACAAGCTGACCGCCGGCCGTGCCGAAATGCTGGGCGAGGACTATCGCCTGCTTTATGCCGCCCGCCGCCAGGAACTGGCCGCCTGGTGCAAACGGCTTGGCTGGAGCTTTACCGTGAATCATACCGATCGCCTTGCCTCCGAGGCGCTGGTGCGCATCCATATGGCGATGACCGCCGAGGGCAGCTTTGCCGGGAGGGCCCGCGCATGAGTTGGCTGCCGCTCTCCTTTGGGGCGCCGATGGTGCTGTGGGGCCTGCTGGCGCTGCCGGTGATCTGGTGGCTTCTGCGGCTCACCCCGCCCAGGCCGCAAACCGAGGTGTTTCCGCCGCTCAGGATTCTCGCCCGCGTGTTGAGGCGCGAAGAAACGCCGCGGCAGAGCCCTTGGTGGCTGACGCTGCTCAGGCTGCTGATGGCCGCGCTTGTCGTGGCGGCACTTGCCGAACCCGTCTTCAACCCGCGCGAAAAGCTGCCCGCCGAGGGCGCCGCCCTGGCGCTGGTGATCGACAATGACTGGGCAAGTGCCGCCGACTGGGGCAAGCGGGTCGCCACCGCCGAGCGGCTGATCGCCGATGCCAATTCGAATGGCGTGCCGGTGCTCATCGCTTTCACCGCCGAGAAGCCGAATGCCGAGATCGGTCCCTTCGATGCCGCTGCCGCGCTCGACCGGCTGCGCGCGGCAAAGCCGCGGCCGATCCCGACCGACCGCCCCGCCGTCTACGCCCGCGTCGCGTCAGCCCTGGAGTCGCTGCCGGGCGCCAGCGTCGCAGTGCTCGCCGATGGCTTGGCGGCGCAAGGCGACGAAACCGCCTTCAACACGTTGTTGTCAAAGAACGCGGCACGTATTGTCTGGGCCGTCTCCGACCGGCTGTCGCTGACCGGCCTGACCGGCGCCGACAACCAGGTCGACGGCTTCGCCCTGACCGCCATCCGCGCACCGGGCGACCCGGCACCTGCACAGGTGACGGCCGGCGCGTTCGACGACAAGGGCCGCCGCATTGCCGACGCGACGCTTACCTTTGCCCCGGGCGGAACCACCGCGACCGGCACGATGGCGGTGCCGTTCGAACTGCGCAACGACTTCGCCTACATCGCGCTCGATGGCGAGCGCCAGGCCGGTGCCGTCCGCGTGCTCGATGAGAGCTCAAAGCGCCGCCGCGTCGGGCTGCTGTCGCAGTCCGAGGCCGATCAGGCGCAACCGCTGCTGTCGCCGCTCTACTACATCCGCCGCGCCCTGCAGCCCTTCGCCGATCTCGTCGAGCCGTCGAGCGTCGATCTCGCCGACGCCATTCCGCAACTGCTCGACCAGAAACCGGCGATGATCGTCATGGCGGATATCGGCACCATTCCGGAACAGGCGCGGCAGAGGCTGGTCGACTGGGTCGACAAGGGCGGCACACTGGTGCGTTTTGCCGGTTCGCGGCTGGCCGCTGCCGGCAATGACGACGATCTGCTGCCGGTCCGGCTGCGCACCGGCGAGCGATCGCTTGGCGGCGCGCTGTCATGGACGGCGCCGCAGCCGGTCACCGAATTCCCGAAAACCGGTCCCTTCGCCGACCTCGCGCCGCCCACCGAGGTCACCGTTACTAGGCAGGTGCTGGCCGAGCCGACGCCCGACATTGTCGAGCGCACCTGGGCCACGCTTGCCGACGGCACGCCGCTGGTGACCGGGATGAAGAAGGACAAGGGCACCCTCGTACTGTTCCACGTCACCCCCGAGGCGACGTGGTCCAATCTGCCGATCTCCGGCAGCTTCGTCGAGATGCTGCGGCGCATCGTGCAATTGTCGCGCAACCAGGGCTCGGCGGTCGCCAATGCCGAGGCAGCCGCCACGTCGCTGGCACCCTATCGCATGATCGCCGCCGACGGCACGCTGGTGCCGCCGACGCCGGATGCCAGGCCTCTGGTGCCCGGCGCCGGCCCGCTGCCGGTGACGCTGGAAAACCCGCCCGGCCTCTACGGCTCCGAGACAGGAGTGTTCGCTCACAATCTGCTCGGTGGCGACAGCGCATTCACGCCGCTGGCCCGGCCTGAAATCACGGTGCCGGTCACCACCATCCAGTATGCCTTCGACGAGCAGCGCAACCTCAAAGGTCCGCTTGTCACGGCCGCCCTGGTGCTGATGGTGCTCGACACGCTTGCCGTATTCTGGATGGGCGGCCTGTTGTCGCGCCGGCCGCGCCGTGCCGGCGCTGCGGCGACGGCAGCCGTCCTGCTGATTGCGCTCTGCGCCTTGATTGGCCACGCGGACGTCGCGCGTGCCGACGACGCCAAACCGGGAGATACGGAGGCGATCGGGGACATTTCAAAGACCCGGATCGCCTACGTGCTGACCGGCGAGCCGGGTGTCGATTCGATCAGCCGCGCCGGGCTCGAAGGGCTGACCCGCTTTCTTATCGAAAAAACCGCGCTCGAACCCGGAGCACCCGCCGGCGTCGACATCTCGAAGGACGAACTGTCCTTCTACCCGCTGATCTACTGGCCGATCGATCCCTCGGCCCCGATGCCGAGCGAGGCCGCCATCGCCCGCATCGACGCCTATATGCAGCAGGGCGGAACGGTCTTGTTCGACACCCGTGACCAGTTCGCCAACGGCATTGGTGCGGATTCGACCAGCCCGGCTACGGAGCGGCTGCGCGACATCCTCGGCAACCTCAACGTGCCACCGCTGGAACCGGTGCCGTCGGACCACGTGCTGACCAAATCCTTCTACATTCTTCCGGAGTTTCCTGGCCGTTTTGCCGGCAGCCCGCTTTGGGTCGAGGCATCGCTCGAAGCCAGCAACACCGAGAACCGCCCGGTGCGCACCGGCGACGGCGTTTCGCCAATCATGATCACCGCCAATGATTTCGCCGGCGCCTGGGCGGTCGACGAGAATGGCGACCCGCTATTGCCGACGGTGCCTTCGGATCCGATGCAGCGCATCTATGCGCTGCGCGCCGGCGTCAACATCATGATGTACATGCTGACCGGCAACTACAAATCCGATCAGGTGCACGTCCCGGTGCTGCTCGAACGGCTGGGGCAGTAGACCATGAACTGGTCGCTCTCCTTCGAACCGCTCATCACCTGGCCGCTGCTCGCAGTGGTCCTGGTGCCGCTGCTGCTGGCGCTGGCCGGCCTTTGGTTTCGCCAGCGCGGTGCGATTTTCCGCCTGGCAGCCCTGATTGCCCTGGCTGCGGCGCTGCTCAATCCGGTGTTCCTCGACGAAGAGCGCGAGCCGCTGAAAAGCATCGTCGCCGTCGTCGTCGACCGCAGCCAGAGCCAGGATATCGGCGACCGCACCAAGCAGACCGACGCGGCGTTAGCCGGGCTTCAGCAGCGTCTCGGCCGCTTCAAGCAGTTCGACGTTCGTGTCGTCGAAGCCGGCAAGGCCGAAGCCGCCGACGAGCGCACCGAGACGCGGTTGTTTTCCTCGCTCGAAAATGCTTTCCGCGACGTGCCGCCATCGCGCATCGGCGGCGCCATCATGATCACCGATGGCGAGGTGCATGACGCGCCGTCCGGCACACCCGACTTCAATGCCCCGCTGCATGCGCTGATTACCGGCAACGAGCATGAAAGGGACCGTCGCATTCGCTTCGAGAATGCGCCGCGCTTCGGCCTCGTCGGCAAGCCGCTCGACATGACCTATCGCGTCATCGCCACCAACAACGACACCGGCCCGGTCGATGTCCGCGTATCGGTCAATGGCGAGCAGGTATCGGTCGAGCACGCCAACATCGGCCAGGCGATGCCGCTGCAGGTGACCATTCCCAGTGCCGGGCGCAACATTGTCGAACTCGCCATCAACCACGAGCCGGGCGAACTCACCGACACCAACAACCGCGCCATCGCGCTGATCGACGGTATTCGCGAAAATCTGCGGGTACTGCTCGTTTCCGGTGAACCGCATGCGGGCGAGCGCACCTGGCGCAATTTGCTGAAATCCGACGCTTCGGTGGACCTCGTGCACTTCACCATCCTGCGCCCGCCGGAAAAGCAGGACGGCACGCCGATCAACGAATTGTCGCTGATCGCCTTCCCGACGCGCGAGCTGTTCGTCGAGAAGATCAAGGATTTCGACCTGATCATCTTCGACCGCTATCAGCACCGCGACGTACTGCCGATCCTCTATTACGACTATATCTCCGAATATGTCGAAAAGGGCGGCGCGCTGCTGATCGCGGCAGGCCCCGAATATGCCGGCGAAAGCTCGATCGCCCGCACGCCGCTGATGTCGGCGCTGCCGGCAATGCCGACCGGCGAGGTCATCGACAAGGCCTTCTATCCGCGCCTCACCGATACCGGCCAGCGTCATCCGGTAACGCGTGGGCTCGACGGCTCCGCGACCGAGCCGCCGCACTGGAGCCGCTGGTTCCGTACCATCGGGGTCGAGAACCCCGAGGGCGAGGTGGTGATGAAGGGCGCCGACAACCGGCCGCTGCTGCTGCTCGACCGCAAGGGCGAAGGCCGCGTCGGCATGCTTCTGTCCGACCAGGGCTGGCTGTGGGCGCGCGGCTTCGAGGGCGGTGGGCCCCACGTCCAACTCTACCGGCGCATCGCCCACTGGCTGATGAAGGAGCCCGAACTCGAGGAAGAGCGGCTGACCGCCGACGGCCGCGGCATGGTGCTGGAAATCCGCCGCCAGACGATGAGCGACGACCCCGGCCCGGCGCAAGTCATCACGCCATCCGGCAAGGCACTGATCGTCAGGCTCGAGAAATCCGAACCAGGTGTCTTCCTCGGCAGCGTCGAGACCAGCGAAATCGGTCTCTACCAGGTCGGCAATGGCGACCTGACGGCATTGGCCCATGTCGGGCCGGTCAACGCCCCGGAATTCACCGATGTGGTCTCCACCGAGAACCGGCTGAAACCACCGGCTGAGGCAACCGGCGGCAGCGTTCGCCGGCTGGCGCCGGCCTCGCCACTTGGCAATCTCACCAGCACGGTCATGCTGCCATCAATCGTCCCGGTCCGCTCCTCGGGAGCGGCTTCCGGCAATGACTGGATCGGCCTGCGCACCACCGACGACAGCGTGCTCAAGGCCGTCTCGCGCGTGCCGCTGTTCGGTGGCTTCCTCGGACTCGGCCTGCTGCTTTTGGCGATGGGCTCTATGTGGTACCGCGAAGGGCGGTAGCGGCACCGTCCTTCCTTCTCCCCTTGTGGGAGAAGGTGGATTGGCGCGAGGCGCCAAGACGGATGAGGGGTGCCGGAAGAAATGAGGCGTCGGCGTTCCCTGGAACACCCCTCATCCGACCGAGCTTCGCTCGGCCACCTTCTCCCGCAAGGGGAGAAGGGAAAAGGAGCCCTACTCCTCCGGCTCCGTCGTGAACATCAGCGGATAACCCTTGGCCTTGCCGGCATCGGTTGCCCGCGCCGCCTTGGTCTCGGCGACATCCCTGGTGAAGACGGCGACGACGCAGACGCCGCGCCGGTGCGCAGTAATCATTATCCTATGCGCCTGGTCTTCGCTGAGCTTGAACTCGGCCTTCAGCACAGTCACGACGAACTCGCGCGGCGTGAAATCGTCATTGACCAGGATAACCTTGTAGAGCTTCGGCCGTTCGACTTTCGGCTTCGTGCTGGTACGGGGTTTTGTCGTGATTTCAGGCATTGGACCGGCAATTGAGTACGACGGCTTTGCGGTCATTTTGACATGGGCAAAAGCGGTCGTCCATTCAACCGCGCGCGAGCGGCTTCCCGGCGGGCGCAGTTCAAAAGTCCGTGCCTATGTGGGAACTGCCGTCTGGCGTTCAACGGGGGTGTGGGCCGGGACTGCCCCCATTGTCTGCACGCAACAAAAAAGACGACCGCTCCAGGCAAATCGCAACTGGAGCGGTCTTCTCATAGGGTAGAAAGATGTCGCTTGATCAGGCCTTCGGAGCTGCCTTGACCGCGTGCTTCTTGTGCTTCTTGACGGTCTTCTTGGCAGCGACCTTCTTCACGGCCTTGGCCGGCGCAGCGGTCGTCGTTGTCGTCGCAGCCGGGGTGGTGGTCGCGGCATTGGCGCTGCTGGCGCCGAGAACCGGCATCGAGACGGCCAGCGCGATGGCGAGACCGAGGGCGGAGAGGAGAGACTTTTTCATGGCTTCACTTCCTTTTTGTGCAGATCGGATTGAGTGTCACTGAACGGGATCGATCGGTGTCACTCCAAGCAGCTTCAAGGCGTTCGCGAGCATCCGGATTCCCTGTGCCTGTTTCTTGTTGGCGCAGAACCGGTTTCCCTTTCTTTGAAGTGCTTTCGCCGCGGTGACCTGCGTTGCCGCGGCATGGGTTTCGAGGGCTTCGTCAAACTGGCGGTTCAGATCGATGCAACGCTCGCTGCGGGTGGTCGCCACCTTTGCATCGGCCGCCTTTGCATTGGCCACCTTTGCATCGGCCAGTTTTGCATCGGCTTGTTCAACCGCGGCCGTGACGAGCGAAATGGAAAGCAACGCACCCATCAGACTGATCGAGAACCTTTGCATTGGTCTATCCGTATCCCGTAACGCGTGTCGCAGCCGATGACCTGACCGCCACGGCACCACTTATGACCTTGATTTTTTTCGGCAGTTTTTCCGGATTGTAGAATTTTGTTTCTGGATTGTTTCTGGGCAGCCCGGATCGGGCCGCCGATCTTCACTGGCCAACTTATGGCCTGAATTCTATCGTCTGGCTGACGGCCGAAGCACCGCTTGGGCGATCCACAAATGACAGGTTTCCTGTGAAATCCGACCCCCACATACTGATCGTCGACGACGACAAGGGCATTCGCGACCTGCTTCAGGAATTCTTCCAGAGGCGAGGGCTGCATACATCTGTCGCCGCCGACGGCACCGAGATGGAGACCGTCCTGCGCCGCGCCCAGGTCGACCTGATCGTCCTGGACGTCATGCTGCCCGGCAAGAGCGGGCTGGAGCTCTGCCGCGAGTTGCGCGCCAATTATTCGACGCCGATCATCATGCTGACCGCGGTTACCGAGACAACCGACCGCGTGGTTGGGCTGGAGATGGGCGCGGACGACTACGTGCCGAAACCCTTCGATCCGCGCGAGCTGCTCGCACGCATTCGTGCCGTCTTGAGACGCAATGGCGCCGCCGAGCCGCGACGCGCCGCCTCGCGGCAGATCTACCATTTCGCCGGTTGGACGATGGACTGTTCGCGCCGCCGGCTAATGGCGCCCGGCGACGTCAGGATCGAGCTGACGATGGCCGAATTCAATCTCCTGCAGACCTTCGTCAAGAGCGCGCAGCGCGTACTGAGCCGCGAGCAGCTGATCGAGCTGTCCGGCGGCGACAGCGGCTACAGCTTCGACCGCAGCGTCGACATTCTGGTCAGCCGGCTGCGGCGCAAGATGGAGGACGACCCGAAAACGCCGAAGCTGATCCTGACCGTGCGCAGCGGCGGCTACCAGTTCCTGCCTGAGACGACCTCCGAATGAGACGCATCCTGCCGCAAACGCTGCCGGTCTGGGTGCTGCTCATCGTCATCGCCGGCCTGCTGATCAGCCAGATCGCGACCCTTTACATCGTTTCGCGCGACCGTGCGGCCGCCAATGACGTCGTCGATCTCTATCGGCTGAACGACCGCGCCTTCTCGCTGGTGCAGCTGATGCATGATGCCACCCCAGAACAGCGCAAGGCGACGGCCTCCGGGCTGTTCAATGCCACCTATGCGCTCACCGTCTCCGACACGCCCGCCGTCACCTCGTCGATAGCGGGCGACGACGAGCTGGCCGAACTGGAAGACATATTGGTCGGCCGGCTGTCGAAGTTCGGGATCACCGATGCACGGGTCCGCCGCGACCCGGCAACGCACGAAGCGGACGCTCCCGGTGGGACGGTCGCCGGTCCCGATATCGGCCAGGTCGAGCGCGACCTGCTGGTGCTGGCGGCCGATTTCGCCCAGAGCGACAAGCTGACGGCTTCGCTTCGCTTTGCCGACGGCCAGTGGCTGAACTTCACCGAACCGAACACGCCGGCCGGGCCGATACTGAGCTTCGATAGCCTGCCGCTCTATGCCTTAATCGCCGGGCTGGTGGTGGCTTCCTCGATCTGGTCGCTGCGCCGGCTGACGGCGCCCTACAGGATGATGGAGACCGCGGTGAAGCGGATCGGCGAGGACCTGAAGAGCCCGCCGATCGCCGAGAGCGGCAGCCGCGAGGTGCGTACCGCGGCAAAGGCGGTCAATGCCATGCAGGCGAGACTGCGCGCCTACGTCGAGGACCGCGAGCATCTTGCGGCCGCACTGGCGCACGACCTGCGCACGCCGCTGACCAGGATGCGGCTGCGCCTCGAACTGCTGAGGAATTCGTCCGTGCGCGCCGCACTGGCGCACGACCTCGCCGACATCGAAGGCATTGCCAGCTCGGTCATCGACTTCGCCACTTTCGAGGTGACCGAGGAGAAGAGCGAGAGGATCGATTTCTGGTCGCTGGTAGAATCGATCGCCGACGGCTTCGACGAGGTCTCCTTCGAGAATGAAGACGGGCGCTCGCGCGGCTTGATCTGCATGGCGCGGCCGGTCGCGCTGCGGCGCTGCGTCACCAACCTCGTCCAGAACGCGGTGACCTATGGCAAGAGGGCGCATCTCAGCCTGCGTCAATCAGGCAAGACAATCACGCTGGCGATCCATGACGAAGGGCCGGGCATACCGCAAGCCGAGCTCGACGCCGTGTTCGGCTCGTTCGTGCGCCTGGAACAGTCGCGCAACCGTCAGACCGGCGGCCTCGGCCTCGGCCTGACCATCGCCCGCAACATCGCCCGCGGCGCCGGCGGCGAGGTCATCCTGTCCAATCACCCCGATGGCGGCCTGTTGACGGAACTGAGATTGCCGCTGGCGGTTTAGCTTGCGGTATCGGGCTAAGCCGGCGTTCCTTCGCGCCGGCGTTTGGTCTCGGTTCTCGCCAAGGAGAAAAATTATCTTCGCAGCACCGCGCTCAGCACATCCCTGACGCCGATGGCGCCGACGAAGCGCGACTGGTCGTCGAACAGCGCCACCGGTGCGGTCTGCGAGCGATGCATGGCCAGCATCACGGTCTTCAGCGAGGTGCCGGGATTGGCCCAGAACACCTGCGCCGTCTCCTCCGGCTGTGCCTCGACATCGGCGCAGGACACCCATACCGCCGGCTTGCCGTCGCGCTCGGCCGCCGCCACCAGCCCATGCTCGTCGATCTTGAAGCGCGTCGTCTTGCGCCGGTCGAGCCACACCCAGCCGTTCTCGCCATGTTCGAGGTCGCGGCGGTCGCGCATGACGTTCCACGCGGTCAACACCGAGAGCGGGTTCACATTGGCGATGAAGTCGCGGACATAGTCGTTGGCGGGCCGCAACACGATGTCTTCCGGCGCACCGGTCTGCACGATGCGCCCGCCCTCCATGATAGTGATGTGGGTGCCGATCTTCAGCGCCTCCTCGAGGTCGTGGCTGACGAAGATGATGGTCTTCTTCAGCTCGGCCTGAAGCTGCAGCAGCTCGTCCTGCAGCTTGGTCCGGATCAGCGGGTCGAGTGCCGAGAACGGCTCGTCCATCAGCAGGATCGGCGCCTCGGTGGCGAAGGCGCGCGCCAGGCCGACGCGCTGCTGCATGCCGCCGGAAAGCTCATGCGCGTATTTCTTCGACCACTGGTCGAGATGAACCAGCTTCAGCTGTTTGGTCACCCGCTCCTTGCGCTCGGCTTCAGGCACGCCGGCGAGCTCGAGGCCGAGGCCGACATTTTCCTCCACTGTGCGCCACGGCAGCAGGCCGAACTGCTGAAACACCATTGCCACCTGTTTCTGCCGCAACCGCCGAAGCGTCGCCTCGTCGCAGGTCACGACGTCGACCGTGCCGTCGCCGTCCTTGACCAGCACCTGGCCGCGCGAGACCACGTTCAGCCGGTTGACGGCCCTGAGCAGCGTCGATTTGCCGGAGCCGGAAAGCCCCATCAGCACCGAGATCTCGCCCTCGTTCACGGTGAGGCTGGCGCCGGCGCAGCCCAGTACGTTGCCGGTCTGTTCGAGGATCTCGGCGCGGGTGGCGCCGCTGTCGATCAGCGCCAGCGAGCCTGCCTGGTCGGCGCCGAAGACGATGTCGACATTTCTGAAATCGACGGCGACGGTCATTTCTTGCCTCCCACGCCGATGCGCGTCATTCGGTCGAGCACGATGGCAAGCACGACGATGGCCAGCCCTGCCTCAAGCCCTAGGTCGATCCGGCGCGAACCGAGCGCGCGGTTGATCTCGGTGCCGAGGCCGCCGGCGCCGATAAGGGCGGCGAACACCACCATCGACAGCGACAGCATAATCGACTGGGTCAAGCCGGCCATGATGGTCGGCAGCGCCGAAGGCAGCTCGACCTTCCACAGCAGCTGGCGTTTGGTGGCGCCGAACGCCTCGCCCGCCTCGACGATCGATTTCGGCACCGAGGTGACGCCGAGATGGGTGAGCCGAACCGAGGTCGGAATGACGAAGATGATGGTGACGATGAGGCCGGGCGCATTGCCGAGGCCGAACAGGGTCAGCACCGGGATCAGGTAGACGAAGGTCGGTAGCGTCTGCATCAGGTCGAGCACCGGCAGCATGACGCGATACACCTTCGGCTTGTGCGCGGCCCAGATGCCGAGCGGCACGCCGATGGCCATCGACACGGCGGCGGCGGCGACCACCAGCACCAGCGTCTCGACCGTCTGCTTCCACAGGTTCTGGTTGAGGATGAACAGCAATCCAATGAATACCGCCAAAGCCAGGCCTTTCGAGCGCTGCAGGAAATAGGCGAGCAGAGCGATCAGCGCGATCAGCAGAACCGGCGGCAGCAACAGCAGCCCGTCGACGATGCCGTCGAGCAGGAAGTTGAGGGTGTTGGAAAAAGCCCTGAAGATGGTGTCGAAATTGTCGGTGAGAAAGCCGAAAAACGCCTTCCCCCATGCCCCGATGGGAATCTTGTAACTGACCAGGAATTTGGAGATCGGATCCATCTAGCCCCTCTTCTGCCGGCGCCGTCCTTCGCCGCACGGTCATCTTGTCACAGGATATGAAAAAGGGCAGCCATTTCTACCGTGGCTGCCCCTTGTCTCGTCATGCCAGATGGTCGGGTCAGCTTCCGAGCGCCGTTTTCACCCCAGCCGCCGCATCGCCGCCGTCGAAGGTGGTGACGCCGGCGATCCAGGGGGTGATCGCGTCAGGGTGTTTCTTCAGCCAGTCGGTCGCGGCGGTATTGGCGTCGGCGCCCTTCAGGATCGCGTCCATCATCTCGCCTTCCATGTCCAGGTTGAACTTCAGATTGGCGATGAACTTGCCGGCGTTCGGGCATTCGCTCATGTAGCCCTTGCGCACATTGGTATGCACGGTGGCGGCGCCGAAGCCGCTGTCGCCCATCCCCTCGAGATAGGTGATCTTCATGGCGCCCATCACCGGATGCGGCGTCCAGCCGAGGAAGGCGATCCATTCATTGTTCTTCATCGACTGCTCGGCCTGGGTGAGCATGCCGGCCTCGGAAGACTCGACCAGTTCGAAGCCTTCGAGATTGGTCTTCGGATCCTTGATCATATCGAGGATAATGCGGTTGCCGTCATTGCCGGCCTCAATACCATAGATCTTGCCGTCGAACTTGTCCTTGAACTTGCCGAGATCGGTTAGCGTCTTGACACCGGCATCGGCGACATAGGTCGGAACGACGATGCCATAGCCGGCACCGCTGAGATTTTCGCTGACGGTCTCGACCGAGCCTTCGGCGGTATAGTCCTTGATGTCGTTGGTCATCGACGGCATCCAGTTTCCGAGGAACACGTCGAGGTCTTTGTTCTTCAGCGACGCATAGGTCACCGGCACCGAAAGCTGGATCACCTGCGGCTCGTAACCGAGCGCCGTGAGCAGCACCGAGGCGACGCCGGTAGTCGCCTGGATGTCGGTCCAGCCGACATCGGACAGCCGCACCGTCTTGCAGCTTTCCGCATCACCGGCGAAGGCCCCAGTCGTGGATAGAAAAGCCGCCAGGCCGAGACCGGCGACGAATGAACTCATGCGCGACATAGAAATTCTCCCATTTCAGTTCTCGGTGAAGCGAAGTGGCGGTTTTATTTCCACCTTTGTTCCGTCAGCCAAACACCATTCTGCTGCGGTTTCAAGCACTAAGGCAATCACGAACAACGGCGCAGGCTGGCCGATCGGCGACACGCCCGCCGCTTTACGGATGGAAGTCGTCTTTTCCCGGTGGAATGTAGGCGCTCCCCCTCCCCGCTTTGTTGCAACTCGGCTTAAAAGGACGGCATGGCCAAGCTGTACTTCCATTATGCGACGATGAATGCCGGCAAGACGACGATGCTGTTGCAGGCCTCGTACAATTACCGCGAGCGTGGCATGACGACGATGCTGTTCATCGCCGGCCACTACCGCAAGGGCGATACCGGGCTGATCTCGTCGCGTATCGGCTTGGAGACGGAGGCCGAGTTGTTCCGCGACGGCGACGATCTGTTTGCCCGGGTCGCCGAGCATCATGACCACGCCACGGTGCATTGCGTCTTTGTCGACGAGGCGCAGTTCCTCGAAGAGGATCAGGTCTGGCAACTCGCCCGCATCGCCGACCGGCTGAACATTCCGGTCATGTGCTATGGCCTGCGCACCGATTTCCAGGGCAAGCTGTTTTCCGGCTCGCGCGCCCTGCTGGCGATATCAGACGAGCTGCGCGAGGTGCGCACCATCTGCCGTTGCGGCCGCAAGGCGACGATGGTGGTACGCCTAGGGGCCGACGGCAAGGTGGCGAAACAGGGTGAACAGGTGGCGATCGGCAAGGACGTCTATGTCTCACTCTGCCGCCGCCATTGGGAAGAGGAAATGGGCCGCGCCATGCCCGACGATTTCATCGGCTTCATCAAAACCTGACCAGCGCGTTGCGTCCATCCGTCCGCCCAGCCGACATTCGTTCCGCGATCGCGTCATCGTGCGGCGCTTGTTAAGGCTTGCTTCCTATTTTCAAAACCTCTCAGCCAGAGCCGTCGGGGAGTTCCCATGCTTCGAGCCATTTCGTCTGCAACTGCTTTCCTCATCGTCGGAGCTCTTGCCGCGCATGCCGACGGCGATGCCGCTCTCGGCAAGAAGGTCTTCAACAGATGCATGGCCTGTCACGAGGCAACGAGCGAACGCGACAAGGTCGGCCCGCATCTGCTGGGTGTCGTCGGACGCACCGCCGGCACCGCGGACAGTTATCTCAGCCGCTACTCGCAGGGGATGAAGGACGCCGGCGCCGCCGGCCTGGTCTGGGACGAAATAAGCCTTGCCGAATACCTGCGCGCGCCGCGGCAGAAGGTCCCCGGCAATAAAATGGCCTTCTCCGGCCTGACCAGCGACGAGGACATCGCCAATGTCATCGCCTACCTCAAGGCTGATCCCAAGCCCTGAGCGTGACCCCAGTTGCCTCGTTTCCTGGTGTCGCCCGTCTTCCGTCTTTCATTCGCCAAACCCGGCACATATAGTCACGGCGGTTCGCGACACGAAAACCGATGCCGAAGCGGGAGGCCCCAATGGCGACATTGCAGAATTTCGATGCCGAGATTGCCAAGACCAAGCAGGTCGTAGAGGACATGCGCACCAAGATCGAGCAGTCCGGTAGCGTGCTCGACACGCTCGCCACCGCCGACAAGAAGATCGGCGACGCCAATTTCGACATCGAGAATGCCCGCATCGAGGACGTGCTGAAGCAGCAGAAGGTGATGGAAGGCAATATCGCCGACCTGATCATCGGCCTGGAGGACGCCACCAACGTCTTCGGCGCCGAATTCGAGAGCATGAAGAACTACACCGGCTGGGAGAATTTCGTCGGCGTCTTCTCCAGCCAGCGCAAACAGCGCATGCGCACCGACCGCGTCCGCAACATGTCGCTGGCCGGCAATTTGCAGGAGCTGTTGGCGAAATCCGACACCATCGTCGGCATCCTCAAGGCGCAGAAGCAGGTTCTCGACACGCGCTACAAGACCTCCGAGGCCAGCCTGTCGCAGGTGATCGAGCGCCGCAAGACAACCATGTCCAATCTCGAGACCGTGCAGAAGCGCATCGAGGAACTCAACCCGATGCTGCTCGACATCGAGAACAAGATCGCCGCCTCGACCAGCCAGAAGGAGCGCACGCAGCTTGAAGGCGAACGCTCGAAACTGGCCACGGAATACAACGAAAAGCAGGCCAAGGAGCAGGAATTGCTGGCCGAGAGCCAGACGCTGGAGCGCTACACCTCGATGTTCCAGACCTTCGTCGATTCGCTCAACAATCAGATCGCGGCGCAATCGACGCTGATCAACAAGCTGACCATCGATACCGAGCAGCGCATCGTGCTGTACAAGGCCCTGGAAGATTCGCTGAAGACCGCCGCCCAGCAGGATGTCGCCCATAAGATCAACACGCTGGGCAGCCAGGTCGACAACACCGCCGAGGAGACCATGGCCGGCATTGGTGCCGCCTCGCAAAAGCACATCGGCGATCTGCTTGAAATGCACGAGAAGAACATGGTCGCCACCGCCGACATCCAGCGCCGCAAGAAGCTCGCCGACGACGCCTTCGCCCGCCGCTTCGACGATGTGATGAAGAAGCACAATTCGGCAAATTACGTGCAGTCGTAATTGCTGCACGTGCACTGCTCCCAAGGGCTGGCAGCATGACCCCCGAAAACGAAGCCGCGGCGCGCTATTTCTCGGCGATCGCGGCTGCACTTGGCGGCCTCGAAGTGTTCATGCGCGACGATCGCTCGCCGCTCTATCGGCACGGCATCGTCGCCAAGGTCGTCGCCGAATATATTGCGCGGCTCGAAAAGTCGTTCTCGTGCTGGCGCAACCGGCTGGGTTTCACCGAGACGTTCCGCATCTCGCGCGCCGAAAGCGGTTTTCCGGTTTTCCAGAACCTGCTCGAACTGGAAAACGACCGCCTCCAGGCCGACAGCCGTCTCGCCGTCATCCCTTCGGCCAGCGAGCTGCGCGAGGAAATGGCCGACTTCATTCTGCGCCACAAGGAATTTCCCGAAGCGTTGCAGAAGTCGATGGCCGAGCGGCTTTACCTCGAAGACGTCAAGAGCGGGACCACCTTCGGCCCGTTCACGCTCGCCCAGACGGCCAAGGTTTCGGTCAACCCGAAGACGCTGCGGCCCTATTATCTGGTCCACTGGGCCTGCTTCGACGGCAGCGCCAACCTGCCGCTGGTCTACATGGCGACGGTCGAGGATTCCTCCGACGACATGATCCGGCAGCTGGTCGATAGCAGCGGCAAGCTTAATGAGAGGGTCGACATTCCGCTGCCGGTCGACGGCTTGCTCAATCCCGAACTCGCCCACCGTTTCGACGATTTCACCGAGAAGAATTCCGCCTACACGCTGTCGCCGGCGACGATCGCGGTCAACCTCGACAAGGATTTCGAGACGCTGCATCCCAAGCAGCTGCGCCGCGTCGTGCTCGGCCCGTTCTATTCTGCCGGCATTACCGACAACAATTCGACGGTGAACGAAGTGCTGGCCAAAGTGCGCAAGCCGGAAAACGCCTGGCTGCTGACCTGGACTATCCAGGAGGTCTTTTCCAAGGCCGAGAAGCCCGGCCGCAAGGGGCTGTTTTCGAGCGAGAAGACGACGCAGGAATTCTTCATCAACACCGACGATCTCGAGGCCGCACGCCAGGGCGTGTCGAGCTACGAGAACCACGCGCTGATTCCGCATGAGGCCTATCAGTCGCTTTACGCCGCCGGCGAGGCGCAGAAGATCTTTTCGGGCTACAAGGTCCATATCCTGTCCAAAGGGCAGGTCATCAGCGACGTCTGACCATCAAATCGCGGAGTATCCTCCATGGACACCGGTCTGACCACCATCCCGGAAGCAGCAATCGAAAAGCACCGCGCCACTGCGCAAAGTTTCATCACCCGCATCGTCGTGCTGGAGGACCCATCGCGCGAATCCGGTACCGCGCTTGCCGGCACCAACCGCCGCTTCGTCTCGACCGTTTCGGTGGGCTCGGTTCGCCGCACGCGCGAGGTCGAGTTCGCCAAAACCGTCGCTGCCGTCCATCCCGACGACCAGCTGCTGACCATCCCGCAGCACACGCTGCTGTTTCGCGCCCGGCGTGGGCTGGCCATTGCGTTGGCAATATCCGATGTCTTCGCCGAAGGCTCTGACCTCGAAAGCCTGCAGGCGAAAAACGCCCGCGCGCCGCTCGAAGGCGACGAGGCCGCCACATTCAAAAAGCTGCTGTCGGCTTCGGCCTATATTTCCGCCTTCAGCTTCGCCTCCTATCTGTTCCAGCTGATCGATAGCGACGGCGAGGCGCCGAACGACACGCCCGAGCCGGACTTTCTGTTCGACACGCCCCAGGATGCGGTGAAATCGATCGTGGCCGGCCTCGACAGGGCGATATCAGGCGCGAAGGACGACGCCGACCTGATGACCCGGGCGCGCGCCTTTGCCCGTATTGCCATCGATGGGCTTTTGGCGCGAAAAGGCCGCTTCGACGGCATCGGCCCGTTCGAGAACGCGCATATCCGCATCGACGTCGACGATTTCACGCTCGATGGTTTCGACGTCGCGCCGGGCAAGCGGGCAAAACCGTTGGTCATGACCTTCAAGAAGCCGGAAGAGGTCGTCGGCAACCACATCGCCAAATACCAGTCGGTCAAGCTCGCCAAGATGCTGATGGCCTACGACTTCGAGCGCGAGCTGAACCCATTCGTCGAACTCGGCGGCTTCCTGTTCACCTTCATCGGTGACGGCTCGCCCGGCACCGGCAAGACGACGCTGATCCAGATGATCGCCGGCCTTCTCAACGGCTACTGCCAGGTCGCCGGCTATCCCTTCGCCTACGAGAATTTCGGCGTCGACCAGATCTCCTCCTACCAGGGCAAGTCCGGCCAGAACTGCCGTCAGTTCATCAACAATGTGCTGAACCCGCGCGTCATCGGCTTCGGCACTATCGACGATATCGACCAGGTCGCCGCACGCCGCTCCGACGATCGCGCCTCGGCCGGCCAGCAGGAAATCACCGGCGTCCTGATGGACGCGTTCGGGGGTGCCGGCACCGTGGTGCGCGGCAATTGCTCGTTCGGCATGTTTTCCAACTATCCCGAGAACGTCGACGACGCATTGCGCCAGCGCGCCGGCGCGCGCTGGCTGGTCGATGGCCCGCAGAGCCGCGACGACTACATCGACATCTTCGTTCTGCTCGCCGGCAAGAACCACAAGATCCCGCTCGGCGAGCACAAGCTCTACGCTGCCCAGGAAATCCAGCGCGCGGTGATGGAGGCCTATGAGGAACATGAAAAGCCGCAGGAAGACGGGCTGATGAAGGTCTACGAGCGCTATATGAAGGAGAACGGCGCACCGAAGACGATGGCCGACATCGGCACTTATCTGCACATGATCAAGGATGCCGAGCCGCGCTTTACCGGCCGCGCCATCAAGAACGTCACCGACGCGATCAAGATGCGTGCCATGGACATCGAATTGCCCGACGAGTGGTTCGAAAAGCCGGAAGCCTTCATGCACAAGGGTTACGACGACAAGAAAGCCATGATCGAGGAACTGCGCGGGCCATTCTCGATGGACATGGTCATGCAGGAGATCAATCGCTATGCGGATTCCGAATTCCGTTATTCCGACAAGTCCGACGATGCCGCGGTGAGCAAGATGATCCGCGATACTCGGCTGCGGGAGCGTGCCGTCCGCGAGATCGAGGAGATGAAGAAGAAGGGGCTGTGGAATGCGTGAGATGCGCCGACGCCCCCTTCTCCCCTTGTGGGAGAAGGTGTCGCCGAAGGCGACGGATGAGGGGTATTCGTCAAGCTGGAACACCCCTCATCCGACCGAGCTTCGCTCGGCCACCTTCTCCCACAAGGGAAGAAGGGGCGTTCGCGCCCCTCATCCGCCGTTCGGACACCTTCTCCCCGTGAACGGGAAGAAGAAAGCATGAGCCCCGCCAAGAAGCCCGATCTGTTGCGCGACAACGAGCTGATCTATGGTCGGCTGCTGACGGTCGACGAGCCGCACCTGATCCAGCGCTACAACAAGGCGATGGTCGCCTTCGGGCTGAAGCCGACCAAGCTGAAAAGCTTCGAGATCGATCGCACCGGCTTCTCGCCGCAGGTCGCCGAGGAATGCGGCGACTACAGCTACCTCGATCCGAACGAGGTCAACCGCCGCTTCATCATCCTGACGCCGTCGCAGATCGACCTGCCGGTGGTGCACACGGCATTCTCCAACACCTCGCTGCTGATGTACGAATTCATGTCGAAGAACCAGCGCGCCATCGATGCGCTGACGATCAAGGACGTCATCTACGGCGAGATCGAGGACTCGGTCCCCAAGGTCGACGACATCGAGGACCTGCTGTCTATCAACCAGGTGGAATTCAAGGTGCTCTCGGCCGAGGATGTGCTCGGTAAGGCCGCCGAACTCGGCAAGCTGGTCGACCGGCTGAAGCAGGAGCCGGATGCCTGGCGCGACAACGCCATGCTGGCCCACATGGTCGAGCTGGCGAAGATCTGCGGCGACATCCGCGAGAATGCGCTGGTGCCGGACCAGGTGATCTTCCGTCACAATGCCTATTGGACCAGCCATTTCGGCGGGCTCTATGTGTTCGTCGATCCCGACGTGACGACGGTGATCAGCGACCCGACAGCGCCCGGTTTCCGCCGCTCGCGGCCGTGGCAGGTGAGTTACCTTTCGATCCACGATGCCGACAAGGTGTTCAAGTTCCTCGCCTCGACCGGCCGCATCGAGCTGCCGCGCGCCTCATGGATCGAAACCTCCGGCTATCTCGAGCATCGCGCCGAAATGGTGGTGCGCGCGCTGATCCGCGACGCCGAGCCCGACCGCAATCTGACCGATGTCGACAAGGTCTGGCTGCAGACCTGGATCCACGGCCATGCCGATTTGATCACCAGGGACGGCAATTTTCCCTTCCTCAACGCCGCCAAGCGCGAGATCGCCCAGCTCGGCCATCTCAAGATCGAAGATGTGTTCCCGCAGCAGCGCTTCCTGGTCATCCGCGCCAAGCCGGACCATCCCGACGCCTGGCTGACCAACCAGCTGATCTCGGGCTTCGTGCCGCAGGACTTCGTCTCGCGTTACGTCTTCAACAAGCCGGGCTTCTACAGGGATTATGACGGCTTCAGCGACGCCTGGCGATCGCATGTTGTGGACGTTCTGAAAACCACATATTTGAAGGACAAGGTGGCGTTTCGCACACGCCTCTATGGCTTGACTGACTGAGGGGGTGACATCGCCATGCTTGATCCGATCGTGAGTTTCTTCACCCGGATTTTCCAGTGGATTGGCCGCGGCATCGGCTTGCTCGTCGGTGCGATCCTGTGGCCGTTCCTGTGGGCGGGGCGCTGGTACACGCAACGCGGCTGGATCCTGAAGGCGGTGCTCGGACTGGCTGTGCTCGTGCTGATCGGCCTCTATGTCAATTTCTTCTACGCCACCCAGTGGTGGAACAATTTCGACCCGAATTACGTCGACAAATACACTTTCGAAAAACGCAACAGCTCCGCCGGTGAACAGGTTTCCGCCGGCGCCGGCACCGACACGGCCAAGACCTGCGGAAATTCAGCCATTGCCCAGGTTGCTGCCGACCTGACCGACTTCAACGTCAACCAGAATGCCTGGGTGTCGTCGATGATCCTCTACAAGCTCGGCCTGTTCGGCATCGACTGGGACCACACGCCGTTCATGGACAACAAGGCTTCGTTCCAGCGCGGCATCAACCAGGCGGTGCGGCGCACGGCGACCGAGCTTGCCGATAATCTCGGCCGCGTCCGCACCACCTCGCAGATCGACGCCGACCTGCAGGACGCCCGCGGCAATCTGCAGTTCGATGAGGAAACCTGGTATTTCGGCTTGAACCCGTTCGGCCCCAAGACGCCGACGCCGAGCTACTATCGCGACGCGGTGCGCAAGCTGCGCTCCTTCAACGCCCGGCTGGCCGCGTGCCAGGCGACATTCGATGCCCGCGCCGACAATCTCAAGCAGTATATCGACCGCATCTCTTCCGATATCGGTTCGACCTCGGCGATCCTCAAGGAGCGTGCCGAAAACCACAATAATGGCTGGTTCGACACGCGCGCCGACGACCGCTTCTGGTTCGCCTATGGCCAGCTCTATGCCTATTACGGGCTGATGAAGGGCGCACAGGCCGACTTCGAGGACGTCATCAAGGAAAAGCACCTGCAGAACCTGTGGGATACGATGGACGCGCAATTCGTCTCGGCGCTGCGCATCCAGCCCTTCATCATCGCCAATGGCCGCGAGGACGGCTGGCTGTTGCCGACACATCTGACGACGATGGGCTTTTACATACTCAGGGTGCGCTCGAACATGGTCGAGATCAGCAACGTGCTGACGCAGTAGCGGATCGTTCCGCACAGCCGGCGCTGGTGAATTTGCGCCGTTGCTTCTGTCGCTTTTCGCGTATTAGGCGGCTGTTTTGAGACGGTGGAACCGCCCCTGCTCTGGCTTCTATACGGCGCTGCAACCGGCGCAAAAAAGAACCTGTAGCAGAGCGGCCGGCGGCAGAGGTATTTTCTTCGCAGGAAACATAGTTGCATGAAAGTTGACGCCGGGGCAGCGACAGGGGTAGAACATGCTCGCGCCTGCAATGCCGGGCTGTTCTTGCGACCACACTAGTCAAATCCGTCCAATCCAGAGGGAAGCCGTCATGGCCGAAGTGAAGTCCGACATCGAGATCGCGCGCGGCGCCAGGAAGAAGCTGATCCAGGAGATCGGCCAGAAGATCGGCATTCCGAGTGAACATCTTCTGCCCTACGGCCACGACAAGGCGAAGATCTCGGCCGAGTTCATCAAGTCGGTGAAGGGCAACAAGGACGGCAAGCTGATCCTGGTCACCGCCATCAACCCGACACCGGCCGGCGAAGGCAAGACGACGACGACAGTGGGCTTGGGCGATGGCCTCAACCGCCTCGGCAAGAAGGCCATCGTATGCATCCGCGAGGCTTCGCTCGGACCGAATTTCGGCGTCAAGGGCGGTGCCGCCGGCGGCGGCTACGCGCAGGTCGTGCCGATGGAGGACATGAACCTCCACTTCACCGGCGATTTCCATGCCATCACCACTGCCCATAACTTGCTGTCGGCGCTGATCGACAACCACATCTATTGGGGCAACGAGCTCGGCATCGACACCCGCCGTGTCGTCTGGCGCCGCGTCATGGACATGAACGACCGGTCGCTGCGCGAGATCATCTGTTCGCTCGGCGGCGTCGCCAACGGTTTCCCGCGCGAGGCCGGTTTCGACATCACAGTCGCCTCGGAAGTTATGGCCATCCTGTGCCTGTCGACCGACTTGAAGGACCTGGAAAAGCGCCTCGGCGACATCATCGTCGCCTATCGTCGCGACAAGTCGGCCGTCTATGCCCGCGACCTCAAGGCCGACGGCGCGATGGCCGTACTCCTGAAGGACGCCATGCAGCCCAATCTCGTGCAGACGCTGGAGAACAACCCGGCTTTCGTCCATGGCGGCCCCTTCGCCAACATCGCGCATGGCTGCAACTCCGTGGTTGCCACCACGACGGCGCTGAAGCTAGCCGATTACGTCGTCACCGAAGCCGGTTTTGGTGCCGATCTCGGTGCCGAAAAGTTCTTCGACATCAAATGCCGCAAGGCCGGCCTGAGGCCGGCAGCGGCGGTCATCGTCGCCACGGTTCGCGCCATGAAGATGAATGGCGGCGTCAAGAAGGAGGACCTCGGCAAGGAGAACGTCGAGGCGGTCAAGAAGGGATGTGCGAATCTCGGCCGCCACATCGAGAACATCCGCCAGTTCGGTGTGCCGGCTGTGGTCGCCATCAACCATTTCTACTCCGACACAGAGGCCGAGATCCAGGCGATGAAGGACTACGTCGCCTCGATGGGCGAAGAGGCGATCCTGTGCAAGCACTGGGCCCAGGGATCGGCCGGCATCGAGGAACTGGCCAAAAGGGTCGTGGCATTGGCCGAATCCGGCGCGTCGCAATTTGCCCCGCTTTATCCCGACGCCATGCCGCTGTTCGAGAAGATCAACACCATCGTCCAGCGCATCTATCGCGGTTCCGAAGCGATCGCCGACAAGTCGGTGCGCGATCAGCTCCATGCCTGGGAGCACGCCGGCTATGGCCACCTGCCGGTCTGCATGGCCAAGACGCAATATTCCTTCTCGACCGATCCGAATCTGCGCGGCGCGCCGACCGGCCACACCGTACCGGTGCGCGAGGTCAGGCTGTCTGCCGGCGCCGGCTTCGTCGTCATCATCTGCGGCGAGGTCATGACCATGCCCGGTCTGCCCAAAGCGCCATCGTCGGAAAAGATCTTCCTGAACGAAATCGGCCAGATCGAAGGCCTGTTTTAGGGATAATCAGTGCTCGTACGGCAAAGGGCGCCGCAACGCTGCGGCGCCCTTCTGCCTGTCCGCAATGGTCTCCTACGCTGCGCTCCGCGCCAGCGCGCGCTGGTTGGAGGCATAGGGTGTGTCGTGCTGGGGTACCACGCCGGTCTTCAGGCACTCGATCCATTCGGCGGTTTTGAGAACGGCCGCGAAGCGCGATTGCAGGACGATCGTCATGACGCGATGGATTTCCTCCTCCGACGCGTAGCCGGCGCTGTTGGCGTAGGGCAATGACCCCGTTGCGTCCGATAGGAACTCCACCTCGAAGCCCATATGCACGGCGTGGATGACCGTCGAGAGGTCGCAATTATGCGTCATGTAGTCGATGACAGTGATCGTATCGATAGAGTTGGCGCGCAGCCACTCCTCGAGGTCGGTGCCGGTGAAGGCGCTTGGCAGGTGTTTTTCGACATAGTGGTCGCGGTTTCGCCTGGCGATTTCCGGGTGCAACTCGGCGCCGTGGCTGCCCTTGGCGAAAACCGGTGAGGTTTCCGGTGCCAACTGCTTGACGACCACCACCTTGACGCCTGCCTCGGTGGCCGCATCCATCGCTCGCGCTACATTGACGACGCTCTCGCGGAAGGGCGGATGCTGGATGGCGAGGTTGCCGCCGTCATAGTCGTTTTGAACGTCGATGACGATGAGGGCGCGGCGTGGAGCTTTACCTGTGGCTGGGTGCGACATGGGGGTTCCTTTCCCGTTGGACAGTGATGGGTGGACGATAAACTCGGCACCGGATTGCAAAAAGTGTCCCGATTGACATTATTCGAAAGAATTGGGACAATCGGCCTCACCCGTTGCTGGAGCTCCCATGACCGATCCTGCCGTTGCCGCCATCGCCTTCGATGGCATCAGCCCGTTTCATCTCTCCGTGCCGTGTCTCGTGTTCGGCGCGGATCGCACGGAGCTCGGCCTGCCGCGCTTCGACTTCCGGGTCTGCGCGATTGAGGACGGGCCGATCCGCACCGATGCCGGGCTGACCATCAGCGTCCCGCACGGGCTTTCCGCGCTCGATGACGCCGACATCGTCATCGTGCCAAGCTGGAAGGATCTCGGGAGCTCGCCTCCAGCCGCATTGATCGACGCGTTGCTTGGCGCGCACGAGCGCGGCGCGCTGATCGTCGGGCTGTGCTTGGGAACGTTCGCTGTTGCGGCGACCGGACTGCTTTCGGGGCGGCGAGCGGCGACGCACTGGGCCTACGCGGATCAGCTGCAGGAACTCTATCCCGACATTCTCGTCGAACCGGAAGTGCTCTACATCGACAATGGCGACGTCGTGACATCCGCCGGCGTCGCCGCCGGGCTCGACTGCTGCCTGCACGTCGTACGGGCTCGTTACGGCGCGGAGGCGGCACTTCGCCTGGCCCGGCAGATCGTGCTTTCTCCGCATAGGCAGGGCGGGCAGGCTCAATTCATCGAACGTCCCATCGCCAGGACCGGCAATGCGGACCGCTTCACCCAGGCTCTCGAAGCGGTGCGCAAAACCCTGGGTGAGCCGCACAGTCTGGACAGCGTTGCCGGTCACGCCGGCCTCACCCGCCGGACGTTCACGCGCCGTTTCCAGAAAACGATCGGCACCAGTTTTGGTGACTGGCTGACCGACCAGCGCGTCCAGCTGGCGCAGCGGCTGCTGGAGGCAACGGAGAAATCGATGGACACGGTTGCCTTCGAGGCCGGTTTCGGCAGCGCCACCTCGCTGCGCCAGCATTTCGCGGCGCGGCTCAGAACCTCGCCGGCGCAGTACCGGCGCGAATTCTCGAAGAGTGCTCAGGAGGAGCGCGTGGCGCACATGCCGAGGTGAAATTCGGCTCGCGCTCGATTCCAGGGCAATCGCTTCAGTGCCGACGTTGGACTGCCATCCGGCCCGAGCAGGCTATCTTTTTCTCGGAGCATTTGCCCTGCTCTCGATCCTGTCGTACTTGAAAGGCTCTGCGTCATCTGTCATATATTAAAGCGACAGATGACGCGAAGAGGGCTCGCCGTGGCGATGGTATTGGAAAAGGCTGCGCCAGCAGCAAAAAACAATGAACTTCAGAAGGTGGCGAAATTGCTAGGCGGCAGCCGCATTCTGGCAAGGCGCCTCAGCAGCGCTTTGGATGCCCACGAGTTGCTTCTGCACGGCCTGCCGGCTTCAGCGCTGGACCATCTTATCGGGCAACTCGTCTTCATCCAGAAGACTGATTCGCTGGAGAAGGCCGTCGGCATGAGCCTACGCACCTACCAGCGCCGCAAGGATGCTCCTTCCAAGCCTCTCAGTCAGGACCAGAGCGGACGAACCTGGAAGTTCGCGGAGATCCTGTCGAAAGCGACCGACGTGTTCGGTTCGCAGGTGGAGGCAGAGCAATGGCTGGAGCGCCCGGCGATTGGGCTCGACCAGCGTCGTCCAATCGACCTTCTGGCGACACCGCCGGGGATCGAGCTTGTAGAAGACTATCTGGAACGGCTTGAATATGGCGTTTATGCATGACGCCGCTGCCGGCGGCGCTTGGTGGCTCCGACCTCATCGGATGGCGCCTGGATCAAGCCGCGTTTGCGCCTGCATGGGATAGTGGCGAGGGCGCATACAGGGTGGGCGGACGCTGGAACAGCAAGGGCGTGCGCGCCGTCTACTGCTCGATCGATCCGTCGACTGCGATCCTCGAAGTTGCGGTCCATAAGGGCTTCAGGGCGCTCGACACGATAGCGCATGTCATGACGGCAGCGATCGTCAGCGATGTCGCGGATGTGCATATCGTCGACCCTGCGGCCGTGCCCAACCCCAACTGGTTGCGCCCGGGCATTCCGAGCTCCGGACAACAGGCGTTTGGCGACGATCTTCTGCAACGGCACCGCTTCGTTGTGATTCCGAGCGCCGTATCGCAGCATAGCTGGAACCTGATCTTCGACGCGAGCCTCGCCAGAGGGGCATACGCCATGAAGACCCAGGAGGCGTTTGCGCTCGACACACGGTTGCATCCACCTCCGGCCAAGTGACACAGCCGCCCCCATGTCCACCAGAACGACGACATGACCGGCGACGGAAGCACAGGTGCTCAGCCGTTCCTGATTATCCGTGCCGGATTACCAACCACCGTGGTGTTCGCCGCGACGTCGCGCGTCACCACGGCACCGGCGCCGACGATGGCGCCGTCGCCTATCCTGACCCCGCCGAGGATGATGGCACTGCCGCCGCTCCAGGCATTGTCGCCGATCTCGACGGGCCTGGCGATCTCCAGCCCTGCCTGCCGCCCCGCAGCCTCCTTGTGGTGCTCGGCGCAATAGATCTGCACATTGGGGCCGAGCAGCGTTCCCTTGCCGATGCGCACTGGCGCCGTGTCGAGGATGGTGCAGCCGGCATTGAGGAAGACGCGGTCGCCGAGAAAGATGTTGAAGCCATAGGCACAGTGGAACTGCGCTTCGATCCGGGCGCCCTCGCCCGCAGCGCCGAGCAGCGCCCGCAATCCAGGCCCGATGTCGCCGCGCTGCCGGGGCGGCAGGCTGTTATGCTCGAACACCGCGTCACGCGCTGTGATGCGCAGCGCCTCCAATTCCGGATCGAGGCAGCGATACCACTCGCCCGCCGCCATTTTCGTGTGTTCGCTCGCCGTCATGGCCGCAACTCCAGTTTCAACTCTGCCAAAGCACAAGTGGTGAAAATACGGAAGCGCCGGCGGCGACACCACCTCTGGTCAAATACCCGACCTATGGTAGCTTGCTCTCTCGGACCTGTCCCAAGCCGGCCATCGAGGGGATCGATCATGCTGTACATTCTTGCACTCCTGATTGGCGTCGTTGCCGGGCTTCGCGCCATGACCGCGCCCGCCGGGGTCGCCTGGGGCGCCTGGCTTGGCTGGTTGCCGGTCGCCGGCACCTGGGCGAGCTTCATGGGCCACTGGATCGCCGTCGGCGTCTTCACCATCCTGGCCATCGCCGAACTGGTCACCGACCAGCTGCCATCGACGCCGAGCCGCAAGGTGCCGCAGCAATTCGGCACGCGCATCGTCCTGGGCGCGTTCACCGGCGCGGTGATCGGCGCCACCGGCGGCGCCACCATAGGCGGCCTGATCGCCGGCGCCGTTGGTGCGGTGATCGGCACGCTGGGCGGCGCCGAGGCGCGCAAGCGCCTGGCCACCGCCTTCGGTAAGGACCCGCCCGCCGCCTTCATCGAGGACGCGGTGGCGATCGCCGGCGGGCTTCTGATCGTGGCGGCGGCGGCATGACTGCAAAGACATTCGATGCCATCATCGTCGGTGCCGGGCAGGCGGGCCCGCCGCTCGCCGGCCGGCTGAATGCGGCCGGCATGAGCGTGGCGCTGATCGAGCGAAAGCTGGTCGGCGGCACTTGCGTCAACACCGGCTGTACGCCGACCAAAACGATGGTGGCAAGCGCCTATGCCGCGCATCTCGCCCGCTCCGCCGCGGATTATGGCGTGACGCTCTCCGGTCCCGTCAGTGTAAACTACAAGGCGATCAAGGCGCGCAAGGACAAGGTCTCCAACGACGCCCGCGGCAATCTCGAAGACTGGATTGCCGGCATGGACAAATGCACGCTCTATCGCGGCCATGCGCGCTTCGTAAGCGCCAACACGGTGCGCGTCGGCGACGATCTGCTGAGCGCCGAAAAGATATTCCTCAACACCGGCGGGCGCGCCTCGGTGCCCGACCTGCCCGGCATCGACGGCATTTCTTACCTGACCAACTCGTCGATGATGGATCTCGACGAGCTGCCGCGCCATCTCATCGTCGTCGGCGGCAGCTATGTCTCGCTCGAATTCGCGCAGATGTTCCGCCGTTTCGGTTCAGAGGTCACGGTGATCGAAAAGAGCCCGCGGCTGATCGGCCGCGAGGACGAGGACGTCTCGGACGCCATTTTGTCGATCCTCGAAAACGAAGCCATTGCCGTCCATCTCGGCGCCGACGACATCCGCTTCGCCAGGCGAGGCAACGAAATCGCCGTGACCTTCTCGCCAGGCAAGGCGGCTGCGGTCGGCTCGCATGTTCTGCTGGCGCTCGGCCGTACGCCAAACACCGACGATCTCGGCCTCGACAAAGCCGGCGTCGAGGTCGACAAACGCGGCTTCATCGTCGTCGACGACCAGTTGCGCACCAGCGTGCCCGGCATCTGGGCGATGGGCGACTGCAACGGCAAGGGCGCCTTCACCCACACCTCCTACAACGATTATGAGATCGTCGCCGCCAACCTGCTCGACAACGATCCGCGCAAGGTCAGCGACCGCATCGAGGCCTATGCGCTCTATATCGACCCACCACTCGGCCGCTGCGGCATGACCGAGATAGCGGTAAGGAAATCCGGCCGCCGCGCCTTGGTCGGCCAGCGGCCAATGACCCGCGTCAGCCGTGCAGTCGAAAAAGGTGAGACGCAAGGCTTCATGAAGATCCTGGTCGATGCCGACACCAGGGAGATCCTCGGCTGTTCGGTGCTCGGCCCGGGCGGCGACGAGGCGGTGCACTGCGTGCTCGACCTGATGTATGCCAAGGCGCCGGTCAGCACGCTGGCGCGCGCCGTCCACATCCACCCGAACGTCTCGGAGCTTCTGCCGACCATCGCCCAGGAATTGAAGCCGCTGGTGTGAACCGGGCGTATCGCGCGACCCCTCGCGCATCCCGCAGGGAGGCTCATTGCGCCCATAGCGCCGCTGGCTGGCCCAATCGACAAGCGCGCCGGCGACGGGCATGTCTTCCGAACTCTTGACGGAGGCAGCATGCAGAAGTCCATCGAACGCATCGCCGGCGACAGCGAAGGCGTTTCCTACGAATTCCCCGTCTTCCGCTTCGCCGGGTCGGACAAGACGGCGCCTTCCGCCTATCTGCAGGCGGCGCTTCATGCTGGCGAATTGCCGGGCGTCGTCGCCATCGACACGCTGATACCGATGCTCAGCAAGGCGGAAGCCGAAGGCCGCATCACCGGCAATATGACCATCGTGCCCTGGGCCAATCCGATCGGCCGCGCGCAATATCTTTACGGCGACCATCAGGGCCGCTTTCATCTGGGCACGCGCACCAATTTCAATCGCGGCTTTCCGCGGCTCGCCGCGCCCGACGTCGCCCTGCTGCCGACGCACGGCACGGTCGACCAGCGGCTGAAAACGCGGCTGCTGCAGCTCTCCATCGGCCACGACATTGTGCTCGACCTGCATTGCGACGATGAGGGCCTCGCCTATCTTTATGTCCACACCAGCCTGTGGCCGGCCATGGCGGATTGTGCAGCGGCCATGGGCGTCGATGCGGTGATGCTGTGGCACGAAGATCCCGACGGCACCTTCGAAGGCGCCTCGATCATGCCGTATCAGAACGCTCCAGCCGACGTGGCGCGCCTGGACCGGCGCGTCGCCACCACGGTCGAATATCGCGGCATACTCGATGTTGACGGCGCCCTGGCCGGCGCCGATGCCGAAGGGCTCTATCGGCTGCTGGTGGCGCGCGGCGTCATCCAGGATCAGGCGCTGCCCGCGCCTGGCAGCTTCGTTGGGCCAAGTTTTTTTACCGGTATTGTCGCGCCGCTCGAAAACACCGAGATGATGCCGGCGCCCCGCTCGGGCGCGATCCTCTACGACGTGAAGCCGGGCGACCGCGTCACCAAGGGTGCGCGCATTGCCACCATCGTCCACGCGCCCGGCGAGCCCGACGGCCGCACGGAAGTGTTGGCGCCGCAGGCGGGCCTCATCCTGACGCGGCGTTCCCGGCGCGTCATCCGCGCCGGCGAAGACCTCTTGAAGCTGGTCGGCGACAGGAAGAGCGCCGATGCAAGGTCGGGGACGCTGGAGGATTGAAGCCTTCATTTGAATCCAGTTGCGCGGCCGGCCAATCGCCGCTATGGGAATCGCCATGAACATGCGTTCGATCAAGACCATTTGGTGGTGGGCTCGCTGACAGCGGCCTGTTCGAACGCGTTCGCGTGACAATAGAGGGTGGCCGCAGCGGAATGTCCGGGCGGCCATTTGTTTTTTCAAGCCATTCCCGGGTCCGATGCCCCAAAGACGCTGATGGAGACGGCAATGACGACGAAAATTCTGGAGAATGGCGCCGAGCGCTTCGTCACCGCGGGCGGCGTGGCGATTACCCGCCAGCGCCATGATCGGCCGTATGAGGGAGCGATCGATGGCTATGTCGACGGGCTGAATTCGCGCCGCGGCGCCGTGTTTTCCTCGAATTACGAATATCCCGGCCGCTATACGCGCTGGGACACCGCCATCATCGATCCGCCGGTGGTGATCTCGGCACGCGGCCGCGCCATGCGCATCGAGGCGCTGAACCGCCGCGGCGAGGTGCTTTTGCCGGTGATCGGCACGGTGCTTGCCGGCCTTGACGATGTCACGATCACCGAGACGTCGAACAAACTCGTCCGCCTCGAAGTTGCCAAGCCCGGCCGTGTCTTCACCGAGGAGGAACGCAGCCGCGTTCCCTCCGTCTTCACCGTGCTGCGTGCCATCACCGCCTTGTTCAAGACCGAGGAAGATGCCAATCTCGGCCTCTATGGCGCCTTCGGCTACGACCTCGCCTTCCAGTTCGATCCGGTCGACTATAAGCTCGAGCGCAAGCCAAGCCAGCGCGATCTCGTGCTGTTCCTGCCCGACGAGATCCTCGTCGTCGACCACTATTCGACCAAGGCCTGGACCGACCGCTACGACTATTCCGGCGATGGCTTCTCGACCGAAGGCCTGCCGCGCGACGAAATCGTCGAGCCGTTCAGGACCGCCGACCGCATCCCGCCGCGCGGCGACCACGAGCCCGGCGAATATGCCAAGCTGGTGCGCAAGGCGATGAAGAGCTTTGAGCGTGGCGACCTGTTCGAAGTGGTGCCGGGGCAGATGTTCTACGAACGCTGCGAAACCCAGCCCTCCGAGATTTCCCGCAAGCTGAAGAGCATCAACCCTTCGCCCTATTCCTTCTTCATCAATCTCGGCGAGGGCGAATATCTGATCGGCGCCTCGCCGGAAATGTTCGTGCGCGTCAACGGCCGCCGCGTCGAGACCTGCCCGATCTCCGGTACCATCAAGCGCGGCGACGACGCCATCTCCGACAGCGAGCAGATCCTGAAGCTGCTCAATTCGAAGAAGGACGAATCCGAACTCACCATGTGCTCGGACGTCGACCGCAACGACAAGTCGAGGGTCTGCGAGCCGGGCTCGGTGCGCGTCATCGGCCGCCGCCAGATCGAGATGTACTCCCGCCTGATCCACACCGTCGACCACATCGAGGGGCGGCTGCGCGAAGGCATGGACGCCTTCGACGCCTTTCTGTCGCATGCCTGGGCCGTCACCGTTACCGGCGCGCCGAAATTATGGGCAATGCGCTTCATCGAGCAGAACGAGAAGAGCCCGCGCGCCTGGTATGGCGGAGCGATCGGCATGGTCAATTTCAACGGCGACATGAACACCGGCCTGACGCTTCGCACCATCCGCATCAAGGATGGCATCGCCGAAGTGCGCGCCGGCGCCACGCTGCTCTTCGACAGCATTCCCGAGGAAGAAGAAGCCGAAACCGAACTGAAGGCATCCGCCATGCTCTCCGCCATCCGCGACGCCAAATCAGGCAATGCCGCCAGCACCGAACGCAGCACCGCGCGTGTCGGCGACGGCGTCAACATCCTGCTGGTCGACCACGAGGACAGTTTCGTCCATACGCTCGCCAACTATTTCCGCCAGACCGGCGCCAATGTCTCGACGGTGCGCACACCGGTGCCGGACGAGATCTTCGACCGGCTGAAGCCAAACCTGGTCGTGCTCTCGCCCGGCCCCGGCACGCCGAAGGACTTCGACTGCGCCGCCACCATCAAGCGGGCCCGTGCGCGCGACCTGCCGATCTTCGGCGTCTGCCTCGGGCTGCAGGCGCTGGCCGAGGCCTATGGCGGCGAGCTGCGCCAACTGCACATCCCGATGCATGGCAAGCCGTCGCGCATCCGCGTGTCGAAGCCGGGCATCATCTTCTCCGGCCTGCCCAAGGAGGTGACGGTCGGCCGCTATCATTCGATCTTTGCCGATCCGGTACGGCTGCCCGATGGTTTTGTCGTCACCGCCGAGACCGAGGACGGCATCATCATGGCCTTCGAGCACCGCAAGGAGCCGATCGCCGCAGTGCAGTTCCACCCGGAATCGATCATGACGCTCGGCCACAATGCCGGCATGCGCATCATCGAGAACATCGTCGCGCACCTGCCGCGCAAGGCCAAGGAAAAGGCCGCTTAGTTCGAGGGCTCAGTGTTGGGATCTTTTCCCCAGTGACCGCGGCGGAAATCAAAGCCGCCGCCAGGCAGAAGGTCGCCAGCCTCGCCTTCTGGTCGATCGTCGTCGCCTGCGTCGTGCTCGGCCTGAAGCTGGTGGCCTGGTACGTCACCGGTTCGGTCGCGCTTTATTCGGACGCGCTGGAATCGATCGTCAACGTCATTGCCTCTGCCGCCGCCTATTGGGCGATCCAGGTCAGCTACAAGCCAGCCGACCAGGACCATCCGTTCGGCCACCACAAGGCCGAGTATTTCTCGGCCGTCCTCGAAGGCGTGCTGATCGTGCTTGCCGCCTTGCTGATCCTCAATGAGGTCTGGTGGTCCTGGCAGCATCCCGCCCTGCTGGAAAAGCCATGGACCGGCCTTGCCGTCAATGGCGTCGCAACGGTCATCAACGCCGTCTGGGCCTTGACGCTGATCCGCACCGGCCGACGCGAAAAATCGCCGGCTCTCGTTGCCGACGGCAGGCACATCATGACCGACGTGGCGACCTCGGTCGGTGTGTTCATCGGCCTGGTCGGCGCCGTACTGACCGGCTGGCAGGTTCTCGATCCGGCTCTTGCGGTGATCGTGGCGCTGAACATTCTGTGGCAGGGCTGGCACGTCATCGGCTCGTCGATGAACGGGCTGATGGACCGCGCGGTCGACACCCAGGAACATATCCGCATACGCGACATCATCTCGGCCAATTGCAAGGGCGCGCTCGAGGTCCACGACCTGAAGACGCGCATCGCCGGCCGCGCCACCTTCATCGAGTTCCACCTGGTCGTCGACGCCGACATGTCGGTCGGCGCCAGCCACGTCATCTGCGACCGCATCGAGGACGCGCTGCAGGCAGAGATCCCTTCCGTGCGGGTCATCATCCATGTCGAACCCGACGACGAAGCGAAACTGCCCAAAGGCACGACCGCCGTGCCGTTCGCGTGAGGCGATAGCGGGACGCCGCCATCCAAAACCTTGAGGTTGGCGGGACAGCACCCCCCTCTGTCCTGCCGGACATCTCCCCCTCAAGGGTGGAGATTGGATGTCGCTTCGGCTTTCGCCAATTTTCAAAGAAGAACGCTGTCGGTGAAGCTGCCGATCTCCCCCCTTGAGGGGGAGATGTCCGGCAGGACAGAGGGGGGTGCTGTCCCGCCGGCATCGCGTCTCTGAACTGCTACAGCCCGCAGGCAGCCTGCGGCATCGGCTCCAGCCGGTAGACCTTGTCGTCGGACATTGTGTCGCCCTCCGCCGAACACAGATCGATGATCGGCAGACCGCTGTTCGGGTTGGCCAGCATCATCGTGCCGTTGGCGCCGCGGCGAAGGAAGACCTCCTGTTGCCCGATATCGCAGGAGGCAGCACCCGTCTTCGCGCTCGCCGCGCAGCGCCACTGGTCGCCCTCGCCCTGACAGTTATAGACCTGCGTGACCTTGGCCGATTTCTGCCGCGTGGTAACCGAAACGGCGATATCGGCGCCGCTTGGCCAATTGGCCGGATCGCCCTCCTTGGCGAAAGACGCCAGCTCGACCGGTCCGCGGAAAACCCTGATCGACTGGGTCAGCTGATCGGGATGCGAGCCGAGATGCTCGGCGTCGTAGTCGCGTCCGTAGCAGAAGGGCTGGTCCGGCTTCAGCCGCTCGCGCAATGGCGGGCCAAGGGCCGGGTCGATCGGGTCGATGCGCGCGAACTCCGCCTTGCAGGTGGCGGCCGGCATCGGGTCGAGCCTGAAGCCGTTGTCGTCCTTGCCCAGCGCCTGCCTTTCATACTCCGCCTTGCCGAGCTCGTCTTCCGATCCCGCGTCGAGATAGAGGTCGGGCTGCACGTCCGAGACGATCAGCCGGCCTTTGTCGTCGACCTTCAGCGAAGCCATGGTGCGGTCGCAGTCCATGCCGCAACGGATCGGGCCGGTCTTGCCGTCCTCCGACTCATGACTGCACCAGCCGCCGAGCCATTCAGGCGCCTCGGCGCCGCGCACCGTCGTCGCCATGAAGCCATTGTAGGAGGAATCGATGCCGGTGCTTGGCTCCTCGTTTGGCCGGCTGACCGGATCGCGGCCGTAATAGAAGAAGATGCGCGTCACCTTCTGCTGCGGATGCGACTTGAGATGCGCGGCGTCATAGACGCGGCCGAAGCAGGCGTCCTTGCCGTCGGGGCTGAGCTCGGTGAGTTTGAGCGTGTCATCGGCGAAAGCAGAGCCGGCGACGGCGGCGAGCAAGGCAACCCCAACTCCGGCGCCCATCACGGTCCTTGATATCATGCTGGCTCCCCCTGCCCCGACAAGACATGGCGTGAACTTATGTTAGGATCGAGGCCGAGGCCACGCAATTTGCGCCGGCCGGCCAAATGGGAGATGAAGCCATGCGACGCCGCGATATTTTCCGCGTCGGTCTTGCCGGGGCCGCCGGGCTTTTCGGGCTGCGCCCCATCAAGGCCGCAGCTAGTGAAGTCAAGCCGGCGGCGGCCGAAGAGGAAAGGCAAAAGGTCGCCTATCACCTCAGCGACCTCGACAAGGTCAATTTCGTGCTCGGCAACATCAAGAACCACTTCGAAGGCACCGACGGCAAAGTCGACATCGCGCTTGTCGTGCACGGCCCAGCACTTGCCGCCTTCAAGTCGAAGGGCATATCGGCCGCCATTTCCGGGCGGTTCGCCGGCCTTGTCCAGGATGGGCTCAGCCCGCACGCTTGCGCCAACACCATGCACGGCATGGATATCGGCCTGGCCGACCTGCTCGACGGCTTCCATGCAGCCGACAGGGGCGGCGTCGTCAAGCTCGCCGAATTGCAACGCCAGGGCTACGCCTATCTCAGGCCATAGGGCAATTCCAGGAAAAGTGTGAAACGGTTTTCCGTCCGGAATTGCGTCAAGACAAAGAGGGAGCGGTTCGCCGTTTCCGTGAAACGGTGAACCGCTCTAAACTTTTACGGACTTGAACGCGAGGACTGCGAGGGCCTACGAAGAGCAGGCAGAGTCCCCGGAGGAATAGACGTGCCAGCCACCACCACCCTTGTCAGCCCCTCTCTGGTCATCCCCGACCTTGCCGGAAAGGCGGTCCTGGTGACCGGCGCCTCGACCGGCATCGGCGCGGCGCTCGCACTCGCCTACGCCGCGCAGAAATGCCGCGTCGCGCTGCATTACAATTCGAGCCGCGCGGCTGCCGAAAACCTGGCCGCGACCATTCGCAACGGCGGCGGCGACGTGTTCCTCGCCCAGGGCGATTTCTCGATCCCCGCCGATGTCGAGCGCGTCGTCGAGGACAGTGCGCAACATTTCGGCCGGCTCGACGGCCTCGTCAACAATGCCGGCGGCATGCTCGGCCGCGTGCCCTATGCCGAGCAGACCGAAGCGCATTACGACGCGGTGATGGATCTCAACGCGCGTTCCGTGCTGACAGCTTCGCGCAAGGCGATCCCATGGCTGAAGCGGCAGGGCGGCTTCATCGTCAACACCTCCTCGATCGCCGCGCGCAACGGCGCCGGTGGCGGCGCCGGCCTTTACGGCTCGGCCAAAGCCTTCGTCTCCAACGTCACGCGCGGCATGGCCAAGGAGCTGATCGGCTTCAACATCCGCGTCAACGCGGTGGCGCCCGGCACCATCGCCACCCCTTTCCACGAGCGCTACTCGACCGACGACCAGATGAAAGGCATGATCGCCACCATCCCGCAGGGCCGCGCCGGCACGGCCGAGGACTGCGTCGGCGCCTATCTGTTCCTCTCCTCCGATCTGTTGAGCGGCTACATCATCGGCCAGGTGATCGAGGTCAATGGCGGGCAGTTGATGCCGTAGACGGCGAACTGCATACTCCTGGTTGCGTCATCTCAACGGAGCAAAGCGAATGTACGGACTGATCGGCAAGATGCGGGCGATGCGCGGCCAGCGTGACGCAATGATGGATATCCTGCTCGCCAGCACCGGCGCCATGCCCGGCTGCCTGAACTACATCATCGCCACCGATCCGGCCGATGCCGACGCGATCTGGGTGACCGAGGTGTGGACCGATGCCGAAAGCCACAAGGCTTCGCTGCAGCTGCCCGAAATCCAGGCGGCAATCGCCAAGGCACGGCCGATCATCGCCGGGTTCGAGTTCCAGGTGGAGACGCATCCTGTTGGCGGGTTCGGCTTGCCAGTGAAGGCGGAATAGAGGGAGAGGCCGGCGGGACAGCGCCCCCCTCTGGCCTGCCGGCCATCTCCTAGTGCAGTCGTCACCCAAGGCCAACCCCGCAAAAAGGGTTCGCATTTTTTCGCGGCCGGTCTAAGAGCCCATCTATGGATTCTTCCCCGAACCCGCCGGCCATCGAGCACCTGGCGCGGATCCACAAGGCCTGGCAGTGGCCCGTCCTGGTGGTGGTCTCGGTGCTGTTTGCCGGCGCGCTGGAACTCGCCGCCCTGCCGGCCGCGCTCTTGATCGGACCGATGCTGGCGGCCATCGTCGCCGGCACCAACGGCGCCACGGTGCGCGTGCCGCGGGTTCTGTTCGGCTCAGCCCAGGCGGTCGTCGGCTGCCTGGTCGCCAGTTCCATCTCGGCCGATATCTTTCCCGTCTTCTACAAGGAATGGCCGCTGTTCCTTGGGGTCGTGATGGCGACGGTCGCGGCATCCAGCCTGCTCGGCTGGCTGATCAGCCGCTGGCGCATCCTGCCCGGCACCACCGCGGTCTGGGGCTCGTCGCCGGGCGCCGCCACCGCCATGGTGCTGATGGCCGGTGCGTTCGGCACCGACCAGCGCCTCGTCGCCTTCATGCTTTATCTGCGCGTAATCTGCGTCTCGATGACGGCAGCCCTGGTGGCCAAGCTCTGGGTCGACACCTCGGGCATCGAGGTGCCGGCCATCGTCTGGTTCCCACCGGTCGACCCGCAAGGCTTAGCCGCGACTTTCGGCGTGGCGCTGGTTGGCGGCCTCGCCGGCAAGATTTTCCGGCTGCCGTCGCCGTTCTTCCTCGGCACCTTCATTTTCGGCACCGTGATCCATCTTGGGCTCGGCGTGACCATGCAGTTGCCGCCCTGGCTGCTTGCCTTGAGCTATACGACGATCGGCTGGAGCATCGGCCTGAATTTCACCAGGGCCATTTTGCGCCACGCGGCCCGCGCGCTGCCGCAGATCGTCGGCTCGATCATTGCCCTGATCGGCTTTTGCGGCGGCCTCGCTTCCTGATCAGCCGCCTGCTCGGCATCGATCCGCTGACCGCCTATCTGGCAACCAGCCCGGGCGGCATGGACAGCGTCGCCATCATCGCCGCCGCCGCGCAGCATGTCGACATATCCTTCGTCATGGCGCTGCAATCGGCACGCTTCCTGATCGTGCTTCTGGTCGGCCCAAGCGTGGCGCGGCTGGTGGCGAGAAGCCTGCGGGAGTAAAGACCAGCTGGGCTGCGTCAGCTGATCACCAGGCTCGATATACGCTCGCCGTCCAGCGTGAAGACCATATCGCCCTCGCCGTTGAAACCGTTGCCTTCGACGGCGATGCGAACGCGGCAGGTGCCGTCCGCTGCTGCGATGCCGAGGATGCTGAACCTGGACTGCACGCCGATATTGTCCGACTGGTTCCAGCGCGCAATCTGCTCGCGGCCCCGGAACGACCGGCCCCAGTCGCTCAGAAAGGCATCCGGCGTGAAACTGTCCAGGAAGGCTTCGGTGTCGCCGGCATTGGTGGCTTCGACAAAGCGGCGGATGGGATCGGGCGTGTCCATGTCTTTCCTCCTGGACCGGATTCCGGTGCTCTGGAAGGAGCGGCCGGATGGGACGATAGGGTAGTCCTCGAAGCATGACGCCGAAAATAAAAACCCGCCTCGGGAGGCGGGTCGTTGGAGCCAATTAGCACCATACCCAGATTAGTAGCATAGCTGCCGGCACAAAGCAAGAACAAAATGTGGCTACCCCGGACAATCGCGACAGGTTTGCGCCGCCCTGCGTGAAGGGCAGCGCCGGCATCGGTCATCCTTTTGATTGATTTCCCTGGCATCGAACAGCCCCAAGCCGACAGCGAGGCTCCCACTTGCCTCGCTTTGCCCGCTCCTGTATGAAAACCGCCATGAGCCCGCGCGCCACCTCTTTTGCGTCCCGTCCGACCGGTATTGCCGGCCAGACCGTTCGCGCGCTTGCCTCCACCCTGCTGCTTCTTGGCCTTATCGGCGATCGCCGGGTTCGCTGAAGGAGCGCCCGGCGGTCGAATTCGCCGCTCACGCGCACGCTCCTTGGCCAGTCTACAAATTGGCACGTCACATCAAGCGAACGAAATTCTGGTAAAGGCGCCGCTCGCCACCAATCCGCCTGAAGCTGGATCCGCGAGCCGCCGGGAGAAAAGACGATGAACGCAAGAGAAGATATCCGTCTGAACGTAGAGGAAACCACCAAGCCCGCAAGGGGCATGCCGGACGCTGCCCGCAAATACCAACCCTATCCGACCGTCGGCCTTGCCGATCGCACCTGGCCTTCGAAAGTGATCGACGAGGCGCCGATCTGGTGCTCGGTCGACCTGCGCGACGGCAACCAGGCGCTGATCGATCCGATGGGCCAGGAACGCAAGGCGCGCATGTTCGCCCTGCTGCTCGACATGGGCTTCAAGGAGATCGAGATCGGCTTCCCGTCGGCCTCGCAGACCGACTTCGATTTCGCCCGCTGGTGCATCGAACAAGGCAACGTGCCCGCCGACGTCTCGCTGCAGGTCCTGGTACAGTGCCGGCCGGAACTGATCACCCGCACTTTCGAGGCGCTGAAGGGCGCCACCAACCCGATCGTCCATTTCTATAACTCGACCAGCGAGCTGCAGCGCCGTGTCGTCTTCGAGAAGGACGTCGCCGGCATCAAGCGGATCGCCACCGATGCGGCCAAGATGATCACCGACATGGCGGCGAAGGCCGGCGGCGGCTACCGTTTCGAATACTCGCCGGAGAGCTTTACCGGCACCGAGCTCGAAGTGGCGCTGGAGATCTGTAACGCGGTCACCGAGATCGTCAGGCCGACGGCGGAAAACAAGCTGATCATCAACCTGCCCTCCACGGTCGAGATGTCGACGCCCAACATCTATGCAGACCGCATCGAATGGATGTGCCGCAATCTCGACAACCGCGAGAACCTGTTGATCTCGCTGCACCCGCACAATGACCGCGGCACCGGCATCGCCACCACAGAACTCGGCCTGATGGCGGGCGCCGACCGCGTCGAAGGCACGCTGTTCGGCAATGGCGAGCGCACCGGCAATGTCGACATCGTCACGCTGGCGCTCAACATGTACACGCAAGGCGTCGATCCCGAGCTCGACTGCTCCGACATCAACCGCATGAAGGACGTCTACGAATACTCCAACCAGCTGAAGATCCCAGAGCGCCATCCCTATGTCGGCGAGCTCGTCTACACCGCCTTTTCCGGCTCGCACCAGGACGCCATCAACAAGGGGATGAAGGCGCTGCGCAAGGCCAACACGCCGCACTGGGAGGTGCCCTACCTGCCGATCGACCCGGCCGATGTCGGCCGCAGCTATGAAGCTATCATCCGCATCAACTCGCAGTCCGGCAAGGGCGGTATCGCCTATGTGCTGCATGCGGATTACGGCCTCAACCTGCCGCGCAACCTGCAGATCGAGTTCAGCCAGGCCATCCAGGCGATCACCGACGCCGAAGGCAAGGAAGTGCCGGCCAGGCGCATCTACGAGCGCTTTCTCGATACCTATGTCGACCAGCCCGGCGCGCGGCTGAAGTTCCTCGACCACCACACCTACCCCGACACCGAGGTCAAGGGCCGGCGCGTGGTCGAAGCGGTGATCCTCGACAAAGGCAAGGAGGTGACCATATCAGGCACCGGCACCGGCCCGATCGACGGCTTCGTCGATGCGCTGTCGCGCCATGTCGGGGTGCCCATGTCGGTGCTGGATTATTCCGAGCATTCCATGCAGCGCGGCTCGAATGCCTCGGCCATTTCCTATGTCGAGATGGAACATCCGGACGGCAAGCTGTTCGGCGCCGGCATCAACACCAACATCGTCGCCGCCTCGCTCGAAGCCGTGGTTTCGGCCGCCAACCGCATCGTCGGCCGAAAGCTCGGCTAGCCGAGACTGCCAGACTTGCGCCATCGGCCCACCGGACTTTTATCCGGTGGGTACGCTATCGCACCATAAGCACACGCTTGTAAGGCGCCGCCAGCGCTATATGATTGTACCTCAACCTGTGCCGAATTCGAAGGGATCGACACTTGCAGCATACCACGCCTGCCGCCCCCGCAGTGCGCGAAACGCTGGAGCGATTGCTTGCCAGCGAAACGTTCGGACGATCCGAGCGCGCGCGCAAGCTGCTCCGCTATCTCGTCGAGCGCGAGCAGGCAGGCGAAGCCGACCGGCTCAAGGGCTTCTCCATAGCGATGGACGTCTTCGGCAAGGACGGCGATTTCGATCCGTCGACCGATGCGGTGGTGCGGGTGCAGGCCGGCAGGCTGCGCGAGCTTCTGCAGCAGTATTTCGCCAATGAGGGCGTTGCCGAACCGGTCCGCATCGCCATTCCGCGCGGCGGCTATGTTCCATCCTACGAACTCAATGCCATTCGCTTGCCGGCGGAGGTGGAGGCAAAGAGCAAGCCGCAGCCGGCGACAGAGGAGGCGACAAACGCCCCGCCCGGATCGCCGGAAGATGCCCGCAACCGGACACATCCGGCTGCATTGCTGAGCGTTCCAGCCGTCGCCCCTGCTGCACCTTCGCTGCAGCGCCATTTGCAGTTCTTCTGGCTGGCGATCGCGCTGGTCATCCTCATGCTGGGTGTGCTGATCCTTCGTCAGGGCAGCGTGGTGTTGCTGACCGGCGGCGACACGGCGGTCGAGACCGCGGTGGCGACCGCCAGCATTGCAGCGCCTCCGGTTGAAAACCTTCCCCAGGTCTACATCGCCATCAAGGCCGACAGCGACGTGGCTCGCCGTGTCGCCGCATCGCTGCGCGCCGGCCTTAGCGGCTTCGACACCATCAATTTCATCGGCCGTGATGCCGACAGCCCGCCCGATCCAGTTACCGACGCCGCCAGCTTCGTATTCGATGTCCTGCCCGGGCCGCGCAGCGGCGACATCATGCTCGAGCTGCAAAGCGTGGCAACAGGCCGCGTGCTGCTGTCACGCAACCTGACCGCCGGCGACAGCGCGAACACCGCCATCGAGGACCAGATCTCCGGCATTTTGAGCTCGGCTCTTCCCGCCTCGGGCACGATCTACAACTACATCGAGCAGAGCGGCATCCAGACCGGGCTGACGGCGTGCCTGGTGCTCAACGGCAAATATTATCTCGACCAGAATGCCCAGACGCACGAAGCCGCCTACCGCTGCCTCGAAGATCTTGCCAACGGGAAGGCGAAGTCGTCGCTCGTCTATTCGGAGCTCGCGTCCTTGCATCTTGAAGCGGTCACCGACCACTATCCCTACCCCGCCGACGCGACGATCGAAAAAGCGATGACGTTTGCCCATCGCGCCATCCAGATGGGCCCGACCAGCCCCTACGCGCACCGCGCCCTTGGTTATCTCAACTCGCGCATGGGCGATTCCGCGGAATCGATCCGCTGGATGCGCAAGGCCTATGAGCTCAATCCGTATGATCTCGCAATGGCCGCCGCCTATGGCTACGGGCTGGTTTTCGCCGGCAGGTACAGCGAGGGCACCCCGATCATCGCTCACGCGGTGGACATCGCCAGCGCCCATCCGACATGGTGGGATTACGGGCTGTTCGCCGGAGAGTTCATGATGGGCGACATGAACAAGGCGACGCTCGCCGGCGACGGCTTGCGAACGACGGAAATGAAATCGCATTATCTGGCCGCGCGGCTGATCGGTGCCAAAGCTGCCGGCCGCGAGAAGCTGGCGAGCAGGCTGCTGCAGGAACTGACCACCAAATTCCCGAAATTCGCAGCCGATCCGCGCGCAACCTTCGTCGAGCGAAGATATCCCGCCGATCTGACCAACCGGCTGGTGGAGGCCCTGCGCGCCGCCGGGCTTGGCGGCGCCAGCTGACGTCTCCCGGCGCGTGCACGACGTCAGGTGATCGCGAAGATTTTACTGGCCATCCGGACGGCCAAAGCGCAATTCAGACACAATTTGAACCGGCCAATCTGATCCCACATAGGTCTGATCGCGCATAAGACTGATCTCCGCATAAGTCTGATCTCCCGCAAAGACTGATCCTCGCATAAGACCGCCCCCGGGCATCTGATCCATAAAGTTTGCATGAGCCCATCTCTTTACGCTGCCGAACGGGGCACCGGCCCGACAACCATCGCCTTGCTGCATGGTTTCGGTGGCTGCCACGACGACTGGCGCGAGGTGGCCGCGTCCCTGGCACTCGGCGCGCGGACGTTGGCCTATGATCTGCCGGGGCATGGGCTGTCGCTCGATTTTCCGGGCAGCGGTCCGGCCAGGATTGCAGCCAGTGCCGTCCTTACGGATTTTTCCGCTCGCGGGATTAAGCGGGCCCATCTCGTCGGCCATTCGATGGGCGGCGCCGTGGCCGCCCTGATGGCATTGAACGAGCCGGAAAAAATAGCCTCGCTGACGCTGCTGGCGCCGGGCGGTTTCGGTCCTGAGATCAATGGTCCGCTGCTGCGTCGTTACGCCGCCGCTGCCGGCACGGATGAAATCCGCGCCTGTCTTGCCGACATGTCGGGACCACAAAGCCGACCTTCGCAGCATAGGGTCGATCTCGTCAACGAGATGCGGCAGCGTCCCGGTCAGCTACGGACACTTGTCGAGCTCGGGGCCGCCATGACCAGGGCTGATCGGCAAGGCGTCATCCCAAGCGAGCGGCTTAAAACGCTGAATATGCCAATCATGGTGGTTTGGGGAACCAACGACGCGATGCTGCCCGTCAGCCAGGCGGACGGCCTGCCGAAGCATTTTCATCTGCACCACGTGCTGGAAGCCGGCCACATGCTGGTCGAGGAAGCGCCCGGCCTGGTCGTCGAGGCTGTCCGTCGCAACATGCGGCGCCGCAGCAGGCGGCCTCGTCCAGAATTGGCTGCGGCGGCGAGCTGATCCGCCCTCGCGCGGGACGGCCGCGGCGCAGGTGCTCCTTCCACCGAACCCTTGCCGGCCCGTCGATCTGGCAAGTGCATTTTGCCGGCGGCTGTGTTAATTCGGTGTTAACCTAACCCGCGAGGCAACGCCGATGAAGGACGCAGGCGAGAACATCACCCAGATCGATCAGTCGCGAAAACTGTCCGATGCCATTCGCGACGTCAAGAACGCCTTCGCCGACCGCGACGATGTCGTCGTCGACATGCGCGAAGCGCATCGCATGCGGCTCGATCTGCTTGCCGCCGAACTCGCACCGGTCTTCGGCGACGTGCCCACCGACATGGACAGTTTCGACTTCGCCGTCTCGTCCGGCCTGCAGCCACGGCTGTGGATCGACGCCGTCAGCCATGTCGCCATGGGACGCGACCGCCGCACCTACCGCTTTCTCAAGGACACACGCATCGGCCGCGTCGTCCTCGCCGAATCGACCGACATGAAGGTCGTTGCCGACCAGGTGACGCGCTATGTCGCCGAGCGCGTTGTCGAACGCCAGAGAATGATGGAAGGCGGCATCGAGCAAGCCGTCGCCGGCCTCAAACGCGCCCTGGTGGCGGAGGCCGAGCCGCCGCTGCAGATCGCCGCGCGCAGCAACGGCTGGTCGGCGTTCTTCTCGGGCCTCGGCCTGATCGCCGCCGGCGCCCTGGTCGGCCTGGCGATTTCGCTCGTACTGTTCTGGGATCGCATCGTCGCGATGAAAATCAGCTTCTAAAGCGGTTCAGCGTTTCACCGAAATGCTGAACGGCTCTATCTCTTTGTTCTGACGCAATTCCGAAAAACCGCTTCACACTTTTCCTGGAATTGCTCTAGCCATCGACGCCTCGGCCTCGACGCCAAGCTCCAGCGTCTGCAGGTCGCTGGGCGGCAATGCCGGCCCGGTCAGGCCGCGGCGCGTCAGCCTGATCCGCCAATTGTCCTTTTCACCGTCGATGTCGAGCAGATTGTATTGCGCCGGCGCATGCGAACTGCCGGGGGCCTGCCCGGCGGCGGCGACGCCGACCACCGGGATTTTTGTCTTGCGGGCGCCGATGAAGAACAGCGACGGCACATGCGAATGGCCATGCAGCACAAGTTCGGCGCCGTGCCGGTGAAGCACCCTGTGGAAGCGCGAGATGCCGAACAGCCGCTTGTTCTGCGAAACGGCGCCGCGCATCGGCGGGTGGTGGATCATGATCACCCGGAACAGGCCGCGCTTGCCTGTGGCGTCGAGCATGCCGCGCAGCCGTTCCGCCTGGCCTTCCAGAAAGAAGCCGTTGGCCATGAACGGAGCCGTGGCGCGCGCCGTGGAGACGCCGATCAGCGCAACATCGCCGCGTACGCGCAGATACGGAAAGGTGTTGCGGTCGACCGGCGTATTGACGCCGTCGCCGGTCATCCATGCCGCCCACGACCGGCAGGTCTTGTCGAAGGCGCCCGGCACATAGGCGTCATGGTTTCCCGGCACCACCGACACGTCGTTGGGCGAGCCCAGCGTCTCCAGCCAGTGCTTGGCCATCTCGAGTTCGCCGTCGAGCGCCAGATTGACCAGGTCGCCCGTGATGGCGAGATGGTCCGGCCCGCTGGCCTTCATGTCGGCGACGATCGTGTCGATGACGGCGTCGTGCATGTGGCGGCGGCGGTTGCGCTGCCAATTGACGTAGCCGACCACGCGCTTGGAGGCGAGATCGCGATAGGTTACATCGGGGAGCGGCCCCAGATGGACATCGGAAATATGCGCGAGCCTGAACATCTTTTCTTCATAGGCGAGGCGCGCGCCGCTTTCCACTCACGGTTTCGCGGACGATGACGACGCCGGATCCGGAGCAAGCGCTGCGCCAGACCGGATGGCCGGGCCTCAGGGCAAGGCTGTTTCACCTGTATTTCGTACTGCGGCGGCCGATGACGCTCGGCGTGCGCGGCTTGATTCACGACCGCCCCTCCAATTCCGTCTTCCTCATCCGCCATACCTATGTTCCTGGCTGGCACCTGCCCGGCGGTGGCGTCGAGTTGGGCGAGACGATGATCGAAGCGCTGACACGCGAAGTCTTCGAGGAAGGCAACATCGCGCTGACCGGACCGCCGGTGCTGAAGTCGCTGCATTTCAACCGCCGCGCCAGCCGCCGCGATCATGTCGGCCTTTATCTGGTCGAGGAGTTCGACCAGCCAGCACCCAAGCTGCCTGACCGCGAGATCGCCGAAGCCGGCTTCTTCCCGCTCGACCGCTTGCCTCAGGGAACGACGCCGGCAACTTTGCGACGGATTGCCGAGGTTTTTGATGGCGCAGCGGTATCGCCTTACTGGTAAAATCAGGCAGCCTTCCTGAACCTGTCGCGGTCATGCGGCGCGCCATAGTCGAGCTCTGGCCCGACCGGCACGATGCGCGTCGGGTTGATCGTCTCGTGGCTGCCGTAATAATGCGCTTTGATGTGGTGCAAATTCACCGTGCCGGCAACGCCCGGCACCTGGTAGAGGTCGCGCAGATAATTCGACAGGTTCGGATAGTCGGCGATGCGGCGCAGATTGCATTTGAAATGGCCGACATAGACCGGGTCGAAGCGGACCAGTGTCGTGAACAGCCGCCAGTCCGCCTCTGTGATGCGGCCGCCAACGAGATAGCGCTGCTTTGACAGGCGGTCCTCCAGCGTCTCGAGCGCCGAGAACAATTCGCCGAACGCCTCCTCGTAGGCTGTCTGCGTGGTGGCGAAGCCGGCACGGTAGACGCCATTGTTGACCGCGGGATAGACCAGCGCATTGACCGCATCGATCTCGCCGCGCAACGGTTCCGGATAGAAATCGAGCTTGGCATCGCCCCATTCGTCGAACGTCGAATTGAGCATGCGGATAATCTCGGAGGATTCGTTCGAAACGATGGTCTGCTCGCGTTTGTCCCACAGCACGGGAACGGTGACGCGGCCCGAATAGCCGGGATCGGCCCTGGTGTAGATCTGGTGCAGGAAATCGAGGCCGTAGAGCGTGTCGCCGGTGGCGCCGTCCTCGGCCAGGAACGTCCAGCCGTCGGCGCCCATGAAATGATGGACGACCGAGATGGAAATCACGTCCTCGAGTTTCTTGAGCACGCGAAAGATCAGCGTCCGATGCGCCCACGGGCAGGCGAGCGAGACATAGAGGTGATAGCGGCCGGGCTCGGCCTTGAAGCCGCGTTTTCGTCCTTCGGCCGGCGCGCCGTCGCGGGTCACCCAGTCGCGCCACTGTGACTGCGCGCGCACGAATTTCCCGCCGCTCTCCCCGGTATCGTACCAGCGGTCCTGCCATTGGCCTTCGACTAGCAATCCCATGAAATATCCTTTCGCGTTCCTACCCGATGTAGGGCAGCAAGCGGCCCCGCGGAAATCCTCGACGCTGAACAGATCGTCAACGGCTGCGTCGAGTGCGTGTCGGCTGCGCCGGCCGATTGCGGCGGCTGAAAATTGGTGGTAGCGGACATCCACATGTTTGACTTTGCCGTGATCCGGTTCGACCGACGACGAAAGAGCGCCCGCGCTTGATGAAGCGCTGACTGGCGAACGCTGCCGCTTGCAGCAAACCTTTCCTCGTATACCGGAACGCAAAGACCATGAGCCTTGCCGACGTGAAATACCTGCCGGAAACTCCGGCGCATGATCCTGAAATCGAAGCCATCAACAACGAGGCTTTCGGGCCGGGCCGTTTCGTGCTTGCCGCCTACAAGATCCGCCAAGCTGGCTCGCACGAACGCGCTTTGTCATTCGTGGCCGTCGACGGCGCAATCGTCGTCGCCTCGGTACGGATGACGCGTATCGCCGCCGGTGCCGGCCGCGCGCTGATGCTCGGGCCGCTCGCCGTGCGGCCGGCCTTCAAAAATCTCGGCATTGGCCGCAAGCTGGTGGCAATCGCGCTGGAAGCCGCCGCCAAGGCCGGCGCGCCGGCCGTGATGCTGGTCGGCGACGAACCCTATTACGGCCCGCTCGGCTTCAAGAGGCTGCCGCGCGGGCAGATCTCGATGCCGCGTCCGGTCGATCCCGATCGGCTTTTGGCGCACGAGATCATGCCGGGCGCGGTGGCAAGGCTGGTGGGCGAGGTTTGCCACGCCGACCAGGCAAGGATTGCCGAGCACATCGCCGCGATGGCGTGACCGTGCCGGCGCTGTTGCACGGTGGCTTCGCAGCATTAGTCTGGGCAGGGAGGCGAACGTCAAGATGAACCCGAACGGCCAGATTGCGATCGTCACCGGCGGCGGCTCTGGCCTTGGCGAGGCGACGGCGCGCGCTCTTGCCGTCCGTGGCGCCAGGGTTGCCGTCCTCGATCTCGGCATTGACCGGGCGGCCAAGGTGGCGGCCGACATCGGCGGCATCGCCGTCCAATGTGATGTGAGCAACGCGGAGAGCGGTGCCGCTGCTGTCGCGGAAGTGGGTGAGACGCTCGGCGAGCCGCGCATTCTGGTCAATTGCGCCGGCATCGCCATCGGCTTGAAGACGATCGGCAAGGACGGAGCGCACCCACTCGATCAATACCGCAAGGTGATCGAGGTCAATCTGATCGGCACCTTCAACATGATCCGCCTGGTCGCCGACCGGACCGCGAGGCTCGAACCGCTACAGGGCGGCGAGCGCGGCGTGATCGTCAACACCGCATCGGTCGCGGCCTATGACGGCCAGATCGGCCAGGCGGCCTATTCCGCGTCCAAGGCCGGCGTCGTCGGCATGACGCTGCCGGTGGCGCGCGATCTCGCCCCGCTTTGGCATTCGAGTCTGCACCATCGCGCCCGGCATCTTCAGGACGCCGATGATGGCCGGCATGCCGCAGGAGGTGCAGGATTCGCTCGGCGCCGCAGTACCCTTCCCTTCCCGTTTGGGCGAGCTTTCGGAATACGCGGCACTTGTCTTGCACATCGTCGAGAACCAGATGCTCAATGGCGAGACCATTCGCCTCGATGGCGCCATCCGCATGGCGCCGAAATAAAAGCGACGGTGGTGCTTTGGACGAACCCAGGAAAGACGTGATCCGCGCGACCGACGCCGAGGCGATCAGGCTGGCAAAGACGCTGATCCGCAGCGCCCGTTTCGGCGCGCTGGCGGTGCTCGAACCGGGGACCGGTTCGCCGCTGGCCAGCCGGGTCGGCGTCGCCACCGACATCGACGGCACGCCATTGATCCTGGTCTCGATGCTGTCCGCCCACACCGGCGCTATCCTGGCCGACCCGCGCTGCTCGTTGCTCGTCGGCGAACCCGGCAAGGGCGATCCGCTGGCGCATCCGCGACTGACGCTCGTCTGCCGCGCCGTGCGGCTTGAACGCGGATCAAACGAACACGCCCGCGCCGAGCGGCGCTACCTCAACCGCAACCCCAAGGCGAAGCTCTATGCCGGACTCGGCGACTTCTCGCTCTTCCGGGTCGAACCGGAGCGCGCCAGCCTGAACGGCGGCTTCGGCAAGGCCTATCTGCTCGACCGCACCGATCTGGTCGCGACGGGAGCGATCGTCGAAGAGCTTGCCGTCGGCGAGCAATCGGCACTCGACCATATGAACGCCGACCATCTCGATGCGATTGCCCTCTACGCAAGTCATTTCGGCGGGGCCGAGGGCGACGGCTGGATCGTCACCGGGTTCGACGCCGACGGGATGGATCTCGTATCCGGCGACAATGTCTGTCGGGTTTTCTTCCCCGAGCCGCTGGCAGCGACACGCGACCTCAGGCCTGTCCTGGTCGATATGGCAAAGGCAGGCCGATCGGCAAATTAATCACAGCCGCACAGTTAATCGGCTTGCATGGAAAGCAAGCCTTGAGATTTGAGCGAAATGTTCTACCTTTGCGAGTGACGCTGAATCGCTGGCGTGCATCTATAGGGAAAGTCTATGGAATCCGACGCTATTGCCCCCATAGCGGCGGATGAGCAAGAAGGCATGGGGGATCTATGGTCTCGAACAAACTAGTCGCCAACGCCGGAACCGCGGCTGCGTTTCTGACGCTGATGGGCAACGAAAAGCGTTTGTTGATCATGAGCTATCTGGCCGAGGGCGAGATGTCGGTCGGCGCCATAGCCGAGAAGGTGTCGCTCAGCCAATCCGCCCTGTCACAGCATCTGGCCAAGCTCAGGGCTTCCGACCTTGTCGAGACCCGCCGCGATCGGCAAATGATCTATTATTCCTGCAAATCCGGGGCGGTGCGCGAATTGCTGCATATGCTGGACGGCATTTTCGGCGAAGGTGAACTGTCGCAGATGGCTCACCGGCTGCGTCGCGCCGGGACTTGAGCGGCCGAGGCGGAGAACACCCCGCCAAATCCGCTTGCCGCCAAATCCGCTTTGCTGCCAAGTCAGCCTTGCTACTGAACACGCTCGTCGGCGGCCTGCGCAATCTCCTCCTTGAACTCGACCTTGGTGCCCGGCTGCACCATGGAGGCAAGGTCTTCGGCATCCCAGTTGGTCAACCGGATGCAGCCATGCGAAAAGGTCGTGCCGATCTTGCCTGGTTCGGGCGTGCCGTGGATGCCGTAGCTTTCGATGGAAAGGTCGATCCAGACCGATCCCACGGGATTGTTCGGCCCGGCGGCGATGGTGAAGGGCCGCTTGGTCTTGACCCCCTTGAAAGCGAAGTCCGGATCGTAGTGATAGGTAGGATTGTGCACCACTCGCCTGACCTCTGCCATGCCGCTTGGCGCCGGCTTCTCCTCGCTCCCAATCGAGGCGGGGTAGACCGCCAGCCATTTGCCGGCACGGTCGAGCACACGCACCAGGCGAGCGCCCTTGTCGACCTCGATGGTGGCGACGCCGGCGGGAGGGTCGCCCCTGTCGACATCCGGCACCACCAAGGTCCTGCCGGGCTTCCTGAGGCTGGTGCCCGGATTGAGCATTCTCAGCAATTGTTCGCTGACATGGAAGCGCTCGGCCAACCTCTCCACCGCATTGCGGTAGCCGAGCCGCCGCAGGCGGGCCATCCTCTCCAAGCGGGCGGGAATACGCCGGGTGAACGGTCCACGCACATCCTTGCGCATCACCTCATAGGTCGCCAGCACCGGCTTGGCGGAGGTTGCGATGAGTTTGCTCCAGGTCTGTGGACTGAGCTTGCCATCGGGCGGAAGTCCGTTTGCCGCCTGAAACGCGGCGACGGCCTTGGCGAAGTTCTGGGAAAGGCGACCGTCGATCAGGCCCGGCGAGAAGCGGGCGCGATCCAGAAGGATCTGCGCCTTCAGCAGCATCGGATCGACACCCTTCGGTTCGCCGACAGTGAATTGGGCCTGATTGACGGTGGCAGGATCGAGCTTGGCGGCGCGGCCCACGCCGCATGCAAGGGCAAGCGTGGCGGCAAAGACGACGAGGAGCCTGATCATCGATGTCCTTCCAGGACCGCAGCAGGAGCCCGCTTCTATGACGCGGCATGGCCCTGTGCGGTTCCCTCGCCCCATCGAAATTCTGCATTGAAGCGGCTTTGCCGAAGAGCCGTACCGCGGGAATCAATATTCCCCCGTCGCCAAAGCCCGGGCAGATTCCATCCTGGCCCGGCGCCCCAGTGACTGGATGACTATTAGAACGGCGTGCATCCATTTCGACGCTGAGATACGGTCTGAGCTTCGGATCCGGCATCATGCCTTCCGAAACCGAGTCCCGATTCGTGCCCGACGCCATGGTCCGCCGAGGAAGCCATGAATCCGATCCGCATAGACGATCCGCACGATCCCCGCGTCGCAGCCTATCTCGACATCCGGGAGCGAGATCTTGCCGGCCGGCAAGGCCGTTTCGTCGCCGAAGGCAAGGTGGTGCTCGACACGCTGCTCGCCGCCCGGCGCTTCGAGGCAGAATCGGTGCTGGTACTCGAAAACCGGCTGGCCGGCCTCGATGACGTCTTGCGCAAGGCGCCTGCCGGGCTTCCGATCTATGTCGCATCCGGCGAAATCATCGACAGGATTGCCGGATTCCACATGCATCGCGGCATATTGGCGATCGGCCGCAAGGGCGCGGCCATCTCCGCCGAGGCCTTGCTTGGCGCACTGCCCGCCCGCGCGCTGATCGTGGTGCTGGTCGGCATCGCCAATCATGACAATATGGGCTCGATCTTCCGCAATGCCGCGGCCTTTGGCGCGGATGCCGTGCTTCTCGACCCGACCTGCTGCGATCCGCTGTACCGCAAGGCAATCCGCGTCTCGGTGGGTGCGGCCTTGAAAGTCCCCTTCGCCTGCTTTGCCGATACCGCCGGCTGCACCGCAATGCTCGACCGGCAAGGCTTCAGCCAATTCGCCTTGTCGCCGCGCGGGCAGATCGACATTCGCGATGCCGAGAGAAACGAGCGGCTGGCGCTCTATCTCGGCACCGAGGGCGAAGGCCTGCCGGAAAGCCTGCTTGCCCGCCTGCAGACGCTACGGATCGGTATGGCGCAAGGCTTCGACAGCCTGAACGTCGCCGCCGCGTCAGCCATCGCGCTGCATCATTTTTCCGGAGCCTGATGCAGGCTGCGCAAAAGCGTGCAGCGGTTTTGCGATAACTTAAAGCGCGTCCGATGAGGCCGGTCGAACGCGACGCGCTTTGGAGCCGCCGCACTCGCACTTGCGGTATCTCAGTCGGTCGAAGCGGCCTTCTGCAGCGCTCGCACCCGATCGGCAAGGCTGCGTCCGCCGCTCCCCGGCCGCGTATCCTCAGCCGCTGCAAGCGCCCGGGCGATCGGCGAATCCGGCCCGTCGAGCTTTGCCGTCAGGGCCACGACTTGCGCCGCCAGATCGTTCATCTCTTCGCGCAATGCCGCGCCGGCTCTGCCGGCATCATCTCCGGCCCGTGATTTCGACGTTTCAACGGCAGCAAGATCTGTCTTCAGCCGCCTGTTCTCGCGTGCCAGCGATGTCAGCCTGGCCTCCAGCCGCTCGCGGTCGGCGTCGAGCTTGGCGGTTGTCTTTTCGATGTCGCCGTTGGCGGCCACATTGACCTGACTGCCTGGCACGCCGGCAAGACCCGCCGCAGGCGCCCTTTCAGCGCCTTTCGGCTTTTCGCGAAGGCGCACCAGTTCCTTCTCGCGGCGCTCCAGCCTGTCCTCGCGATCGGCCAGCGTGGCGAGCAGGCGTTCGATTTTCTTTTCGAGGTCGCCGGTTCTTTTCTTCTCGGCCTTCAGCGCGTCCCGCAAAGCCTTGCTTTCGGCTGCCAATTCCTGGCTGCGCCTGTCCGCCTCCTTACGCTGGCCGCGCAGCAGCGAAATGTCGCTCGCCAGCTTCTGCAGCTCGGATTCGCGCGCCACCAGCTCGATCTGCCGGCTGCTGGATGAGAAACTGGCGTCGTCATACATGTGCTCCAGTTTCCGCAGTTCGAGCCCGCGCTTTTCGAGGGCGCGCTCGGTCTCCGCAAGCCGCTCCGACAGCTGCTGCAGCTGCTCATCGCGCTTGCGAAGCTCCTCGCCCCTGGTTGTAAGATCGGCGACGACCCGGTTCTTGTCCTGCCGCTCGGCCGCCAATTCCTTCAGGGCTTCGCGGTCGCGGCCGATCTCGACCAGCTGTTCGGCGGCCTTCTCGCGCAATGACTTGACGGTCATTTCCAGCCGGCGCACCGAAACCGCGAACTCGGCGCGAATGCGATCCTTGTCCGCCTGGATCTCGGCCAGCGTCAACGGCATCGAACTCTCGACGCGCTTGCGCGTCAGCGCCACCGCCCGCCGCCACACGGCCGGAGCAATCATCAGCGCCAGAAAGCCCGCGCAGAGAAAGCCGAGAACAAAGAACAGGATCGACTGGACCAAGATGACTATCCGTTGTGCATGGCAACCGCCAAAGGTCGACTTTGCCATCTTCGCATGACGGAAATCCGGCGCCACGGCAAGAGTATGTCGCGGCAAAGCTCGGGCCGCTGGATCACAGGCCCAATCGCCGTCGCTCCGTCATGCCGGTCAGAACGGATTCCAGGTCGCGCGCTGGGTGAGCTTGAGGTAGCCGAGATTGACGCCGAGACGGGCGCCGACGCCGGTACGGATCGGCACGAGCAGCACATTGTTGTTCTTCAGCACGTTGAAACCGACGCCGGCGACGACATAGGCGGAGCCGGCGACGCCGCCAAAACGGTTATAGAGGCTGCTCACATCGTCCAGATTGTAGACCAGCATCATGACGCGTGAGCCTTCGCCGCCGAAATCCCAGCCGAGCGACGGGCCTTGCCAGAACACTTTGTGATCGCCGGCATTTTTGGTGTAGAGCGTGCCTTCGCCATAGGTCAGGCCACCGATCAGCGCCCCGGACCCCTCCTCGCCGAGCAGATAGCCGTTCGGCAGGCCATAGGTGGCGAAAATCCTCTCGACGACGGTGGCGAGCCCGCCCGATGTCGCGCCGAAGAATTTATGACCGGAATCGACGATCTCCTGGGCCGTGTATTCCTGCGCCCGCGCCGCCGATGCCGAAAAGGCGACAAGGCCGATGAGCGCGATCGTCATTGAGATGACACGGAAAAAAGTCCGGTCGTAGAATCGGGAAACCATGCTTCCAATCTCCGTCAGGGAGCACTTTCGCCGACGCCTCGCATCCGTACGGCTCTTTGGCGGCCGTTAAGGATGACTGTTAGGGGCAAACTATGCCGTAATCCTTTTTCAACCATTAAACTCTCACATGAAGATGGCGGTTCGAAGGCTGTTTCGCATCGCCCGCGCAGCACCCTGCTGCGTGAACACACCATTTTCGACAATCAAAATTTTGGATTTGTTGCTGCACGCATAAGCGCTGTGTATTCAGAATGCTTGGGAGAGAGCGTGATTCGTGTTGACAGGCGTGATCATGATCGCCCGGTCATTGTGTTGTGAAATTTGCAGGGATTTTTGCCGATGGCCGAGCTTTTCACCCTTTCCGCACCCGACCTGGCTGCGCTTTTGTGCAGCCGGGTCTGCCACGACATCATTTCGCCGGTCGGCGCCATAAACAACGGGCTTGAGCTGCTCGACGAGGGCGGCGCCGACGAAGACGCCATGAAACTGATCCGCCAAAGCGCCAAAAACGCTTCCGCCCGCCTGCAATTCGCCCGCATCGCCTTCGGCGCCGCCGGTTCCGCCGGCATGCTGATCGACACCGGGGATGCCGAGGCCGTGGCCATCGCCTTCCTGAAGAACGAGAAGCCGGAACTGGTCTGGAACGGGACCCGTGCGCTGTTGCCCAAGAACAAGGTCAAGCTGCTGCTCAATCTCATCCTCGTCGCCAACGCCGCCATTCCGCGCGGCGGCAGGCTGGCGGTCACGCTGGAGAACCTGGAGACCGAGCCGCGCTTTGCACTCGCGGCGAGCGGCCCGATGCTGCGCGTGCCGCCCAAATTCCTGGAATTGCATTCCGGCAACAGGCCGGACGAGCCGATCGACGCGCATTCGGTGCAGCCCTATTACACGCTGCTCCTGGCCCGCGAAGCCAACATGACGATTTCGATCCACGCGACCGCCGACGAGATCGTCCTTTCGGCAGCCTGAAGTTCTCCGAAAGAGCGGGGAAAGTATTTTCTCCAAGTCCTATTTACGGCGTGGTCTTAATATTTGTGAGAGACGCGCTTGCAGATTGATTGCGTGAAGCATTGCGAAAGAAGATTTCACTAAAAACACCTTCAGGAAAGTTTTACCTAACGGCTTTTCGGCTTCTTTACCAGATCGGCCTATGTTCCCCGGCAGATGCCACGACGCTGCCGGTTCGCCAAACGGCAAGAGGGTCCGGGAATGAAACGCTGCATGTTCGTCGATAATTCGAGCGTCATCAGGAAGGTCGCAAGGCGTATCCTGGGCGGTTCCGGCATGATGGTGATCGAAGCCGCCAGCGGCCACGAGGCGATCGAGATGTGCGCGGCCGACATGCCTGATATCATCGTCGTCGACGGCGCCTTGCCGGACATGCAGGCGCAGGACCTCATCCGCCGCGTGCGCGCCATGGAAAGCCCGGTATTGCCGCAGGTTTTGATTTCGCTGGTCGAGGTCGATGTCGGGGCGATCATGCGGGCAAAACGAGCCGGCGCCCAGGGCTACCTGCTGAAGCCGTTCAACCGGCCGCAACTGCTCGAGTGCTTCCGCGCCTTGAAGGTTGCCGCCTGATCAGAGCTGTTCAATTCCGACGAAAATCGGATCGGCTCTATCTTGTTGTTTGCCAGGTTCTTTCCGAAAAAACCGGCGCCCACCTTGGGATCACGCCCCTAGCTCAGGCGCTGACGCGGATATCTTCGGGCTCACGCAGCACATAGCCGCGGCCCCAGACGGTCTCGATGTAATTCTGCCCGCCAGACGCGGCGTCAAGCTTCTTGCGCAGCTTGCAGATGAAGACGTCGATGATCTTCAGCTCCGGCTCATCCATGCCGCCATAGAGATGATTGAGGAACATTTCCTTGGTCAGCGTGGTGCCCTTGCGCAGCGAGAGCAGTTCCAGCATCTGATATTCCTTGCCGGTCAGATGCACGCGCTGGCCACCGACCTCAACGGTCTTGGCATCGAGATTGACCACCAGGTCGCCCGTCGTGATGACCGACTGGGCGTGGCCCTTGGAACGCCGCACGATGGCATGGATGCGGGCGACCAGTTCGTCCTTGTGGAAGGGCTTGGTCATGTAATCGTCGGCGCCGAAGCCGAGGCCGCGCACCTTGTCCTCGATGCCGGCCATGCCGGAGAGGATGAGGATCGGCGTCTTCACCTTGGAAAGGCGAAGCGTTCTCAAAACTTCATAGCCCGACATGTCGGGGAGATTGAGATCGAGGAGAATGATGTCGTAATCATAAAGCTTGCCTAGATCGACGCCCTCTTCGCCAAGGTCGGTCGTATAGACATTGAAACTTTCTGATTTCAGCATCAGCTCGATGCTTTGTGCGGTTGCACTGTCGTCTTCTATCAGCAGAACGCGCATTTCATTCCCCTTTTCTGCTGCCGGACCATTTCACGACCCGTCCAGGACCGGAGCAGTGATTGCCCTGAGCAGAGGCTGCCATCGAATGGTTAATAAAACCTAATTCCCCGTCCGTGACGGTATCAGATTTTTTAACCCCTTTCTACACCTTGTTGAATCCAATAACGAATCACAGACCCAAACCGTTAATGCGGCACATTAATAAGCCAGACTAAGTGACTCTTCGGACTCGTTGGCCGGGTTTCGCGACGAGAAGCAGAATTTTTACCCGCCCTTAAGTCCTGAGCCGTATGATTAACAATGCCCGTAAACGAATGGTTACCGCCGGCAAAAAACTTTAGGAGTTTGTTTCCCATAGTTCCGGGAAAGCCGGTGGAAACGGGTCACGCCTGGGCCTTGCCGGGTGAATTGGACGATATGTGCAGGTGTGCGTTTCCGGGAGTACCGAATCATGAAGTCACGTGAAAACCTCGTTCGGCTGAAGCAATTTCAGGTGAGCGAGAAGCGGCGGCAGCTGCTGCAGCTCGACATGATGATCGCCGAATTCGAGCGCATGGCCGTCGAGCTGGAACTTCAGATCGCTGCCGAAGAGAAGAAGGCCGGCATCACCGACATCAATCACTTTGCTTATCCGACCTTCGCCAAGGCGGCACGTCTACGCCGCGACAACCTTAGAAATTCGCAAAGCGACCTCGCCCAGCAGCGAAATGTCGCCGAATCACTGCTGAGCGAAGCCGAAGCGGAGCTTTCCAAGGCCGAGATGCTGGAATCGCGCGACACCAAGGCGCGCGACACGGAAGCCGGCGGCCGCAGCGCCATGATCGGCTGAAAACAAGACTTTAACGCGCGTCGCGCTTGCGCGCTATTGCTGCGCACCGAACTGTGCCCACCTCAGGCACTCAAATCTTCTTGCTGTTCCGCCGCCCGTGCGCGCGCATTTTTGATGTCGGGCACATGCTGCTCCGACCAGGCTCTGATCTGATTGAGCAGTCCTGCCAGGTTCTTGCCAAGTTCGGTCAGCTCATATTCGACCCGCGGCGGAACGACCGGGAAAACCTCGCGCCGCACAAGCCCGTCGCGTTCCAGGATACGCAGCGTCTGCGTCAGCATTTTCGGCGTGATGCCTTCGAGCTTGCGCGCCAATTCGCCGTTGCGGAGCCGGCCCCGGCGCAGCGCACAGATCACCAGGTAGACCCATTTGCTGGCGAGCGTCTCGAGCACGGCGTGTGACGGGCACGACCGCCGAAAGGCGTCATAGCCGAAAGGGGAAACATCTTCACTATCCATGAGGTGCGTATATATCAAAAAGGTACATACTAGACAAGAGAATGTAACTATCCAAAATGATAGTGGCACATCAAAACCAGCAGGAGAGCCTTCCATGCGTGCCATTATTCAGAATTCCTTCGGCGGACCCGACGTCCTCGTCGTTGCCGATCGCCCCGCGCCATCACCCGAGGCCGGCGAAGTGCTCGTCCGCATCGAGGCGGCCGGCATCAATCCGGTCGATGGTGCGGTGCGCGGCGGCCACTATCCGCTGCTTGGCGAGCCGCCTTTTGTCCTTGGCTGGGACGTTTCGGGAGTTGTCGAGGCGCTGGGCTCCGGCGTCTCCGGCCTCAAGGTCGGCGATGCCGTGTTCGGCATGACGCGCTTTCCCAAACAGGCGGCAGCCTACGCCGAACTCGCCGCTGTCCCGGCTGATGAGCTTGCGCCGAAACCCGAAGGCATGGATCACGCGCAAGCCGCCGCACTGCCGCTGGCCGGCCTGACGGCCTGGCAAGGCCTTGTTCGCCATGGCCGGCTCGAACCTGGTAAGCGCGTGCTGATCCACGCCGGAGCCGGTGGCGTCGGCCATCTGGCGGTACAAATCGCCAAGGCGCACGGCGCTTACGTCGTCGCGACCGCCAGCCCGGAAAAGCTCGATTTCGTCGGCTCGCTCGGCGCCGACGAGGTGATCGACTACACAAGGGATGATTTCACCGGGAAGGCCCGCGACATCGATCTGGTTCTGGACCCGTTCGGCGGCGTGCATGCGGAGCAATCACTGAAAGTGCTCACCGCTGGCGGCGTTCTGGTGTCGCTGCTCGATGTCAGCGATGCCACCAAGGCAAAGGCCAGGACGCGAGGCGTCCGCGTCGAGCGCATGTCCGTAGTGCCCGACCGTGCCGCCCTGGTGGAGCTCGGCAAATTGATCGACGCGAAAAAGCTGGCCGTCCACGTGGCAAAGGCGTTTCCGCTCGAACAGGCCGGTGCCGCCCATGCCTTTCTCGCCACCAGGCCGATCGGCAAGGTGGTGCTGACGGTCTGAAATTGCAGATCGTCGCCCCTCGCAAACGTAAGGGCGCTGATCAGCGCCCTTACCGGCCTAATGCCGGTATTGCTGGATGCGCGTGGTGCGCAGGCCGGCAAGGCCGTATTCGTCGATCGACGCCTGCCAGGACAGGAATTCCTCGGTGGTGAGCTTGTAGCGCTGGCATGCCTCTTCGAGGCTCAAAAGCCCGCCACGCACCGCCGCCACCACTTCCGCCTTGCGCCGGATAACCCAGCGACGTGTGTTTGTCGGCGGCAGATCGGCGATGGTAAGTGGGCTGCCGTCTGGCCCGATAACATATTTGACTCGCGGTCTAATTAGATCGGTCATCGTACTCTCTACAAAAAACTCAAAGACCCAATCCCCACCACATTACCGCCACAGCTTTAAAATTTGCCTAAGCAGACCCTAATGGTTAGGTAAGGATCATGAACGCGGCGTTAGCCTTTTCATCGGCATTTGAAACATCTGCCGGCATGCGCGTTGAACCCGGCAGGAAAAATGAACCGGCCCGGCAAAGCTGGCGCAGTCGAGACGCTTGACCTATATTCCGGCCATTGGCACTGAAGCGCCGCGCAGAACGAAAGAACCATGAACAGCCTCGATCTTCCCGGACGCCCCGAAAACACCCGCGTCGTCGTCGCCATGTCGGGCGGTGTCGATTCGTCGGTCGTTGCCGGCCTCCTGAAGCGCGAGGGCTACGACGTCGTCGGCGTCACATTGCAGCTTTATGACCACGGCGCGGCAACGCACCGGGCCGGCTCATGCTGCGCCGGCCAGGACATCGACGATGCCCGCCGCGTCTCCGAGACGCTCGCCATCCCGCATTACGTCCTCGATTACGAGGAGCGCTTCCGCAAGGCGGTGATCGACCCGTTCGCCGAGAGCTATGTCGCCGGCGAAACGCCGATCCCTTGCGTCTCCTGCAATCAGACGGTGAAATTCGCCGATCTTCTCGCGACCGCCAAGGAACTCGGCGCCGATGCGCTGGCCACCGGCCACTACATCCGCTCCGGCGCCAATGGCGCCCATCGCGCGCTTTACCGGCCGGTCGACGCCGACCGCGACCAGAGCTATTTCCTGTTCGCCACCACCCAGGCGCAGATCGACTATCTGCGTTTTCCGCTCGGCGGCCTGTCGAAGCCTGAAGTTCGCGCCATCGCCGAGGAGATGGGACTGACGGTCGCCGCCAAGCAGGACAGCCAGGACATCTGCTTCGTGCCACAGGGCAAGTATTCCGACATCATCGCCAAGCTGAAGCCGGCTGCCGCCAATCCGGGCGACATCGTCCATATAGACGGGCGCGTGCTTGGCCGCCACGAGGGCATTTTGCGCTACACCGTCGGTCAGCGCCGCGGCATCGGCATCGCCTCCGGCGAGCCGCTCTACGTCGTCCATCTCGACGCCGACCGGGCCCGTGTCGTCGTCGGCCCGCGCGAGGCGCTGGAGACCCACAAGATCTTCTTGCGCAACATGAACTGGCTCGGCGATGGCCCGCTGACCGCTATCCCGGCGGCCGGGCTTGAGCTTTTCGCCAAGGTACGCTCGACGCGGCCGCCGCGCCCGGCGGTGCTGCATCACCGCGCCGGCGTCACTTCGGTGGAGCTGGTTGACGGCGAGTCCGGCATCGCCCCCGGTCAGGCCTGCGTGCTCTATTCCGGCGACGGCAACGAGGCGCGCGTGTTCGGCGGCGGCTTCATCGAGCGCTCCGAGCGCGGCGCCGAAGCCGAGGCGATGCTGACGCGGCTTGCCGTCCAGCCGGCGCGGGTTCCCGCCGAATAGAGGGCGTTTTCTCTTTAGGGTCTGGTGTGGGCAACGGTGCCGGCGGTCAGGATGCGCAGCACGCGGATGGCTTCCTCACCGCTGGTGCGCGGTTCGGCCCGCGTCTCGATGCAGTGGATGAAATGCTCCAGCTCGCGCGTGAGCGGCATGCCCTCGCCGACCGCCACATAGGACGGCTCGTTGGCGGTGAACGCCCATTGGCCGCTGTCCTGCCACACCGCATGGCGGTAGACGGCAAGCTTGCGCTCCCACGGCTCGACATCGTCGAACACCGCCATCGCCTTGGTGCCGACCACGGTCAGCCGCCGTTCGCGGTAGGGATTGAGCCGCGAGGCGAACAGATGGCCGCGCAAGCCGCTGGGAAAGCGCATATGCAGATGCGCAAAGTCGCTGAGATTGTCGAGAAGGGCAGCGCCTTCGCCGCGCACCTCGACCGGTTCGGTGCCGGTGATGGCCAGGATCATCGACAGATCGTGCGGCGCCAGATCCCACAACGCATCGTTTTCGGTGTGGAACTTGCCGAGCCCGAGCCGATGCGAGTGGATGTAGCGGACTTCGCCGAGTTCGCCATTGTCGATCAGCGCCTTCAGCGTCTCGAAGGCGGGATGAAAGCGCAGCACGTGGCCGACCATGAAGACACGGCCATTATCGGCGGCCGCCTGCACCGAACGCTCGGCATCGGCCACCGTCAGCGCGATCGGCTTCTCCACCAGCACGTCCTTGCCGCCGAGCACGGCGCGCACCGCCATGTCGGCATGGAACTGCGGCGGCAGCGCCATGACAATGGCGTCGACATCGTCGCGGGCAAACAGCGCCTCCGGCTCGATCGCCAGGCAATCCTGCTCGCTGGCAAAACCCTCCGCACGCGCAGGGTTGACGTCCGAAACCGCATGCAGCGCGCCGAGCGCCTTTAGGGTGCGGATGTGGTTGCTGCCCCAGTATCCGCAACCGAGGACTGCAATGCGCGGTTTCATCAATTCATGACCATGGCTTTCGTGGCCGAGACATAGCGACGTGCCTCGCTGAACTCAACCCCGGCCTGTGCGCCCAATGTCTGCCCGGCAAAGCTTTAGGCGCCAGCAATATGCCGGCGCGGCAGCCACTTCGATGCTTGACAGGCTTGGCCTCGCAACCTTATATCCGCGCGACCTTGGCGAACGCGCCGATATGCCTGCCGATTTAAGCTGGATTTCGGGCCTTCGCCGCCCTGGCGGGGTAGCTCAGTTGGTTAGAGCACGGGAATCATAATCCTGGGGTCGGGGGTTCAAGTCCCTCTCCCGCTACCAAAAATCGAATAAGTTACTGAAATAACTAGTAAATCATGCATATGTGGTAGCGCCCCCCAGACGGCTCCAGCTGGAGCAAGGTCATTTCCATTGCTGCAGAGCGCCGGACTTCGCGTCGTTGCCGTCCAGAACCCACTGACCTCGCTTGCAGACGACGTCGCTGCCACTGAACGGGCCATCGAGGCCGCGCCGGGAGATGTGATCCTCGTTGGCCACTCCTGGGGCGGAATGGTGATCACCGAGGGCGGAACGGCGGACAAGGTCAAAGCCTTGGTCTACGTTGCCGCCTTCGCCCTGCCGAAGGGCCAGTCAGCCACCAGCGCTACGGCGGGAAGTCCGCCGGCGCCTTGGACGTCGACCCCTGCAGAAGGACAGCGGCGACTTCCTGACCGTACCCCAGGAGGGGCTGGGCAAGTATTTCGCTCAGGACGCGACGCCCCGAGGAGGTTGCGGTTCTCGCGGCGACGCAGCAGCCATCGGCGGCCCGTCTCTTCGACGAACGGCTGACCCGGGCGGCGTCCGAGACCAAGCCCAGTTGGTTCGTGGTTGCGAAGGCTGACGGTGCGATCCCGCCGGCGTTCGAAGGTTCGATGGCCAAGGCCATCAAAGCGCATATCACCGAGCTCGAGGGCAATCACTTGATCATGTTGACCAAACCTCGTTCGGTCGCAGACGTGATCATCGACGCTGCAAAATCGGTGCGGTAGCTGTGACGGCGATGTCTCGATAGCGGTGGCAGCGCGCCTAGTGTGCGCTGTCGCTTAGGACTGTGCGAGTGGCGCCCTCTCGTGACCATCCAGCGACGCTTGCCGCGGGTCAAACTTAGCTATCCACATGCCATTGTGCGCCAAGGCCCGACACGGTGACTTACGGGCCCCTAGCGCGACTAATTCCGCTATGAAGGGACCCTGTCGATTTCAGTTCGTTGCTAGGTCTTTTGGTTCAATAGGTCCGCCAGCAAGTGCCTGCTTGGAACTACGGGCCAAGAGCGAGGGAGGGGGTTCGTTTCTTTCACTCCAAGGCGCCAGCAGGCGAGGTTCTTGTTGCGCAGCTCGTCGGCGTTCTCGGCGACGAACTGGCATGTTCGCTCCAGCGCCTCAATATCGGGATCGGCGCCGACGCGCAGAAAGGCCGGCGAGCAGCGCCTGCACCTCAACGGTCAACGCTCACGATCTGCGCGAGATGGCCGTCGAGGAGCGCCGCGAGTTCCTGGGCGTCATCCCGCTGGACATCCGTATCCAGTTCAGCCAGGCGCTGCCGATGCGCTTCGATACCATGCCCTCCAGTCCGGCCTGATCGAGGAATATCACCTGCACGTGAGGCCGTTCGTGCTCGGCAGGGGCAAGCAAGGCCTCCGCTGCAACTGGTGTCGAGCACATTGATCGATGACGATACGGTTCATTTGATCTATGTGTGCCGCGAGACTGAACGATAAGGCGCTTCGGCGCCAACAGGCGAACCAACACGTACGTCCGCAATGGGCCTGATCCCGGATCTTCGCACCGAGGTCTCACATGTCCGCTCGCGTGCTGGGTACCCTAGCAGCGGACGGTCTGCTCGGCCCCATTTCTGCCGCCTCGGACCGCGTGGGTAGTGGAGAAATACGCCCGATTCCATTCATCCGCCCCCGGCTGTCGCAAAAGTTATATAGCGCACACGATGACATAGGGGGTTCTCAGTTTCATCCTGTCGGGCGTAGCATTGCCGCGGTTCGCTTGCCGACAACTATTCCTGCTGGAATTGACAGGGCCAATCTTCAGGCCTCGTCAGGCCAGAAGGCAACTCGGTCCGGGCGTCTCCGCAAGCCATGTTGATCTGCCACTGGGACAGACCCACCGAATTGGAAAGGTCGACGCCCTCGATACGGGTCAGAAAGAAAAAGGCGCGGTCAAAGTCTATCGGCGCGGTGAACGTCGCTCCTCGGAAGTCCGCCCGTGCGAGATTGGCAAACGAGAAGCGGCTGCCGCTGATATCGGCGTCATGGAACTGCGCACGCCCCAGTTCTGCCTTTGTGAAATCAACATTGGTCAGATTGGCGTCCTGGAAATTCGAGCGCTGCATTTCCGCGCTCGCAAACGCAGCGCCCTGCGCGTCCATACGGCTGAAGTCGGTCCTGTAGCCCTCGATTCTGTCGAACCGGGCGCCTTTGGCGGTCGAGTCGGCCAAGGAAGCACGCACAAGCGTTGCCTTCTCAAGATTTGCGGCAACGAGATTGCTGTTCCTGAGGTCGGTCGAAGTGAAATCAACACCGAACAGGTTCGCCCCGCTCAGGTCCTGTCCTTCTAGGATGAGAAGCTTCTTGTCACACTCGTGCCAATTGACGCCAGGCGTCGCGGCTGCGTCGCAATTTTGAGCGGCAGTGGCGTTCTGCCAAGCAAACACAGTGCAAACCGCTAGAACCAAGCCGGATGCGCCGTAAGCTCTGGTTCGCCTCAAAGTCATTGTTGCTCGACCTCTGCCACTCGCCGACACTCAACCTTACCACATCTGCTGACACTCGAGCCACGGTGACCACCGCCGTCACAGTTGGCGCATTTCTGATATTCAAGCTTTGATGTTAATCAACCGATCAACCCGCGCGTAGGGCGCGATTTGCGAGCGCCTCCCCATATCATCCGCGGTCCAGCAGAGATTCATTTGTCACCGGCCAGGCGCATCATTCCGCAGGTATGTTTGACTAAGCCGAGGAGAGCGGTCGTTCAGGATGGCGCAGTCGCGTGCCAAGATTGGCCTCCGCTCTGGACGTTTGTCTTGCTAATGAGGAGCCTGCTCGGGTGCTGATCGCCACCGCCGGCGTCCGCTGCCGACAAGCGTGAATCCGCTTGGTTCCGCACCGATCGGTACTTGCCGACGGCGAGGTTGACCCGGCACGGGGTGCTCGTCGCGTATCCTGATTCCGCTGTCGGATAAACCCCACGACTTCGCTTAGCGAGGCCGAAGTTGATCTCTGCCATCTACCAGGTCGAACCATCAACCCCGCATATTTGTGTCGTAAGCTGACGTGCCGCGAATACGCCGTTTTCGGTGAGGGAGGATTCGAACTCCGCGCTTGGAAGAGCGTCCTTCTCGTCTTCACCGTGCACGCCGGTTACGTGGGCGGCCGAGTGCCCTTCCGCGCTTCGCCAAACCTGCCGTGGAAAAGGCCTTGCCGTTTTTTTCCGGCGGGGCTTTGGTCAGATCGCGACTAGTAGTGATTTATGCTGAAACTGGTTGCAGAGTCCGGAGTCGGACTTATTTGCGCTGATTAAGAGGCCCCGTCAGCAAACGAACTCGGTCACAGCACTGTATTGGCGGTATCCCTCTACCGACTCGAACCGCGACCGTTTCTTAGGTCGCGCCTACCGTTTTGCACGCCCTCCCCTGCCCGGCCGTGGCGGAAGGTTGAACCAGTTGGGCGACTGCTAGGTTCCAGACTGGAGGTAAGGTCGGCTCGCTGAAAGCACGGCAGGTGGCACGCGGCACATGCGCGACAACGGCGGTGGAGGGTTTGAGAGGGCCGGAGCCCCGACAGCTTTCGGGAGTTCGAACGATATAGTCGAACGGCCGAAATCGGGGCGCAAAGCTGCCATTCGGCACAAAGATAACAAATAGCATCGGCGATCGGCTGAAGCCGCTCCTTCTCAGTCTGCTGGCGAACCGCGTAACCGGGGCAGATTTCCGGGCGAAGGGGTTTGCAGGCGAGCGCGTTCGTGATTCACCCTATGCGTGACGCTACCACCGACTGATTCGTTTGAAGGCTGTCGCTCGCGGAACTCCGCGGGTTGGTTACTGCGCTGATCGGCGAAGTGCGCGGTCCAAACATGGTTCGAAGTGGTCGATCGCAGGGCCGCGTCGCACGGTGCAGAAGGCCATGCATCGTTGATTATGCGCAAACTGCTATCGCGCGCCTAGTCGGAACTCGCGCATCGAACAGTACATCACATCGTCCGTCCCCAGCGCACCGGCGGCCTCCCCGCTCGCAATCCAAATAGACGTCTTTCAGCTGTTTGATTGGCATGTCAGCGTGAGCGAACGCGAGGTCCTGGGCGTCAGAAGCCGACAATGAAGCCGGACTGATTGCGATCAGCACGGTGCCGAGCGTCACAGGCGCGAGGGACTTAACAACTGACATGATCATTTTGAGATCCTCCCCAGCTCCCGTCGGTCAACATCCAGTCCTTGGGGTCGCAGGTGTAGTGCCGTTCGAAGGTCCCGTCCGCGCGCCGCTGCTTGTCGAAACCTCGATGTAAGGCTCGATCGCGCGCTCGTGGACCAGCCAAAGGGGATCTCGGCCGAGGCGTAGCCACTGCCGGCGGCCAACCGTTTCGGGATCGAGGCCGAAGCGATCCTGGTGCGCTCGATCGTCGTGCCGGCCGCGCCTGCCTCCGCATGACGGATGGCGCGGCTTCGCAAATCGCACATGATTTCGTCACGTGAGATGCCGATGTCGCCAAGGACGTCATCGGGTAAACGGCTCAACTGGTCCGTTGCCGACAAGAGAGCTTTTCGCTCGGCGCGGAGGCGTAACCACCTGCGAAATGGACCAATGGCGGCAGCATGAATTATAACCATGATCAGATCCTCCCTTCATTGATCTGAATTGACCGGTACGGAACGGCGCGAACGGCACTCCGGGCGAGAGCGTCAGGCGTCCGCGAGGCAAATTAGGCGTAGTGGTCGATGGATTGGTTTTGCCGCGGCGTGCCCATACGGCGGGCGGTGGCTGGCCCCGGGCCACGCATGTAATAAAGCTCCGGGCGGTAGCGCGGCGCGACGAATTTGCGAAACCCCGCAGCAAGTTTTGTGACGGGAGCCAAGAATTTCATGACTGTTCCCTTTCCCTTCGCCGGCTTGCGCACGAGCCGGCGGGCCTGACGTTGCAACAAGGATATGACAGTCGAACCAGGCTCGGCTGTGGGAATTCCCACACCGGGGAAAACATTGGCGAAATCCGCTCCCAGTTTGCATCCCGGAAAGCGGGACCTACGGCCATCAAATTTCCTTGGATAGGGAGTAAGGTGAAGTACACTTGATTGAACAAGAGACCGTTGTGACAGGCTCTCTGGCCTTCATCTCAAGACTTTGCGATGCCGACCTGGCCGCGCTGACCAAACGGTGGCACGAGCGCAGCTATCGACACAACGAGCTAATCATTTCCCACGGCGACACTGGTCGCGATGTCTTCTTCCTGCTGGAAGGACGTGCTCGCGTGACACTGGTTTCAGCGGACGGCAGGGAGATAGCGTATCGCGATGTCGAACCGGGTGACATTTTCGGGGAGCTCGGAGGCATTGACGGGATTGCACGCTCTGCCAGCGTAGTCGCGCTGGAGGCAACCCGCGCTGCACGGCTGTCCGGCACAGCATTCCGGGATATCGTGATGACCCACCCGACTTTTGCCTGGGTGCTGCTTGAGCATCTGTCTGCCCAGCTCCGGCGCATGACCGAGCGGGTATTCGAATACAGCACTCTGGTCGTGCGAAAACGGCTGATCGTCGAGATCCTGCATCGGGCGGAGAAAGCCGCACTCGTGGACGGCGAGGTGTCCATAAGCCCGGCACCGACGCATTCCGAGCTGGCGGCAACGATGAGCACGCACAGGGAAGCGGTCTCGCGCGAAATGAGCGACCTCGCCAAGAGAGGCCTGATCGAAAAGCGCGGCAGCAGGTTATTGCTGCATGACGTCTCGGCACTACGGGCGCTGGTCGACAAGAAGGAATAGCGAAGGCTGTCGCTGCGGCGGGGGGCACCGCACGTTTCATACTCCTCGGCCGCAAGTGAAGCGTTCCCGCATCTCCCGGTTCAAGGTGATAAAGGCGCTCCCGACATAGCGTCCTGTGCCACGCTCGGCCATTAGGGCGAAAGCCGGCTCGGCGTAGATGATCGACTGGATGTAGAACGCTTCGTGAGGGGGATAAATCCCGCCATACTGAACTGCAGTCAGCGTCTCCCGCCGTTTCCGAGTGTCTTCGTCCAAACCTTCCACGGCAATGCTCCCGATCCCGTCTTCTGGCCCCACTTAGTCCTTCCCGAGGACAAGGCGCAATCGTCGGTCGAAGTAACGCTTGTGAAAGACCTCACGGCCGCTCCGGAGCTTATAGGTCGTCCAGAAGTAAATGGCGTTTCTGTTGCTGCCGGCGAGATCAATCCCGGCCATTGCCTCCATGTTCGGTCTCGAAGCGGTTCGGCGGCATTCCTCAAGAAGTGCCTCGAATGGCACCGTCAGAAACTGCTTCAGTTCCGCTTCCGCGAACAGGTCCTCCACGGGATCGAACTTGCCGATGCCGACCCGCTCGCATTCGCCCAGCGGCCTAGCTGGCTTAATGCTGCGAAACGCTAGTTCAAAACCCCTGATTTCCCCCCTCCACCGGTCGCCGGTCCATCACCTCGCATACCCGCGCGGCGTGTTCAGGTTTGACACGGGGACCCAGGCACACGCGACGAAGCGCATCGTCGAGAAAGTGCTTAGGCCCGGCTTGGCCAGTAACGAAGCGCCATTCCTTCTCGTGAGCCCATTCACCGCGCTTGCGCGTGATGCGAGCAATCACCGCCTCTTCGAGATGCTGCGCCCCCATGTCGGCGAGCGTGAGCGATGGCAGAGCGTTGCGCGCGCATAGGTCACCGGGCGCAGTTTCTCTGCATGGAAGTCACTGATCATGAGGTCAGCAGTATCGAACTCTAGGCACATGCCCGCGAAGTTGCTGCCGTGATAAGCCCACATCGGCAGATGGGTGGGCCGATCTTGCTCATGAGGTTCTGGGCTTTGGTAACGTTCTCCAAGATCAGCGCCATCAAGCAATGCTCCGTTCGTAACAATCAAAGGCAACGTGGGACCCCCTGTCAGGAAGGCGCGGCGACTACTTCGGCACGGCTTTGAGCATTTCACCTTTAATCCTGACGGTCTCAAGCTTGTACGCCCCGCCGTCGTTGTTGAACCATTGACACATAAACCCGCCGGCACTCTGCGCCTCGTTGATCGTCATGTTAGGACCGCCAGACTTTAGCTCCACCACATCGCCAACTTTGAAATCAGACATAAATTCTCTCCCAATGTTTGAGAACGACCAGTAATCAGACGTGAGACGCGGTGGAAAGCGGAATGGAGACCTAGCTAGATTTAGCGTAGCACCCCCTCCTCCTCGGCAGCGGCCTCGAAGGCTTTACGAACATCCCTGGGTGACACCTGGCCCTCAAAGGCGTCGCTGCAGGCTTGCACCGCCAGATTCCACTTCGGTCCCCTCTCGGTCCACTTCATGAGTTCCTCGGCGGCACCCTCGACATTGTTGCAGCCGTAGGTGACCCCAAGTCGGTCAGTCTTGACGTACACCGGAGGGGAGAACCAATGGGTTGCCATGAGGGGGCCGCTCTGCGCTCATCATCGAAGACCGTGGGCATACCGCTTCGCGAACCTGAGGTCCGCTTTTCGTTGCCAGACGGGCAGAGCGCCTAAACTTCAAATCGCACGGCCCAGAGCAGATGAAACTACAGCCGCATGTGTTGCCGGCAGTTCGAACAGCATGGGCAGGTGGCGACACTCGGCTTCGTCCACGATCAGCGCCTCAATAGTCGCGATGGAAAGATGGCTTCTGAGGCGCAGCCGGACAACCGCGGCGAGCTTGTGAACGGGCACCGGTACCGCCCCGGCGTACTGGTCTAGAAGATTGTTGATTTCGGCAACTACTTTTGGATCGACGGCGTGGGGCAATGGCAGCATGAGAGCGCTTCCTTTCGGAAGTAACTCTAAGCCGATCGGGGCGATGAGTCTTGGCGGGTACGTTTTTAACCAAATATCGCGGACATCATTAGACGTCAGGTCACGCTCGTTAGCGTTGCGCGCATTAGAGCGGCCAGCGCCCGCTGCACAGCCAATCGCAACGCAAGCGTGAACCATTCTCGCGTTACTGTGTTTGTAGGGATGCCGCGCTATTTCTTCGACTTCACCGACACTGGCAAAGTCTTCCTTGACGTTGTTGGTACCGATCTCCCGGACCTCGAAGCTGCAAAGGCGGAGGCGGTAAAGGCCTTGGTTGAGATTACCAAGGATAAGCTGCCGGATGGCCCTTTCGAGAATTTGTGATGACCGTTCGCGACGAGTCCAACGAAACGTTCTTAGAGGCTATGATCAAGTTTGAGATGCGGGCGCGCTAGCTCTGCAAAGATGGTTTCCGATTGGTATCACTTGATAGACAGCTCTCGCTTACAAATAGACAGTTCTCGGTTGAATGAGCGTCGCGCGCGCACAGACATCGATGACCTTCGGCTCTCACTTGATGAAACCCGCCGCGTAATTGCGGCATCCCGTAAGCTGCTGGACCGGATGGCGAACCGGTTCGATGAACACGAGTGGAGGGTTCCTACTCTGGTGAGAGATACACCTTGGCTTCCTTGGCGGCAGCCTCAAAGCCCTTTCGTACCACCTGAGGGTCAATCGGATCGCTCTCTAGATCTGACAGGCAAAGGTTCACCGCCTTGTGCCAGCGGGTCCTCTGCGGGTCCACCTCTTGAGTTGCTCAAGGGCTGCCCTCGCATTGTTGCAGCCATGCCTGTCGCCGGTTTCAGTCTTCACGAACACGGGAGGGACGAACCAATGGGTTGCCATTGAGGGATAATTAGAGGGGGTGGAATGTTTGGTAGAGATGTCTGGACCGGTGATCGAATTTGGCTCGCGCGAAGAGCGATGCGACCTGCTAATCAGGAAAAAGCCTACCCTCCTCCTTAGCGGCAGCCAGGAATGCCTTACGGGCCTCCTCAGCTTCCATCTCGTCGAATATCACGGCCATGCAAACGCTCACCGCGAGGTCCCAGCAAGGGCCACGCTTCGTCCACTTCAGCAGCTCCTCGCCGGCTGTCTCGGCGTTGTTGACGTTGCGAAGGGTCCCGGGACGCTCGGTCTTGACGGGGACCGGAGGGGAGAACCAATGGAGTGCCATACAGTCACTCTTTGTCGGCCCTATCAAGTTCCTGCAGCAAATGCTTTTGCTCAGCCGGCAGCTCCCGTTCTACGGGCAGATTTAGCAGGTTGCGAAGGTGATTGCGGATTACCTCTGAAGTGATCCACCGCCGCACAACTTCGGCAATAACCTTCTGTTTGGCTTTATCGATTTCAGCCATGTTCGGGCCTGCATGCTTAAAAGGACCGAACTGCACCGCGAGCGGATTTGTTCCTTTGAATGATGGGCGGAATGTTTGGTAGAAATTTCTCAGCAGGGGATCGGATTACTGGCTCGCGCGAGGACCCCCTGCCCTCTCGACCCTATAGAGCGCGCCTCGATCCGCCTTTGGTCCCACAACCCCGGATCGGTCGTCCCGACGTACACCTGAGGTCGAACCAATGGGCTGCCGGGAGGACTATTCGTGGAGGTCGAACGCGACTGACAGTCCGAAGGCCGGGGCCGCAGTGACTATAAGGTAGACCAGCTCATCGTCAGTAACCAGCAGATACGAAGAGTCTCGGCGTATCTCTGCGATGGTCTCCTTTACGGATAAGACTTCACCGCGAGAGGCTTGCAGGATCACTTTCTGAACAAGGTCCTTCGTGGCAGCTGCGGCGGGTGGAGAGTTCGGTTGATCGCCCATCCTGGGAGCCCCCTCAAGCTAAACCCAAGCGATCATTGATGATCCACAGTGGTAAAAAATCAACATACGATTTCGTGTGAAGGGGGCGGAATGTTTGGTAGAAATTTCTGAGCGGGGGATCGGATAACTGGCTCGCGCGAGACTCCCCCATGCGCCCTTCGCTTTCCGCCAGCGAGGCCGTAACATGTTGTGTCGGAGAGTTGGACCCCAACATGGTGAGTCTGAGCCAGAAGTTACGGAGCAAGCAGCCGTTCTGCATCTATTGTGCCGGATCGACTCGCGGCGTCGACATCGACCACGTACCGCCAAGGGGGCTGTTCGATGGAAAGTGGCGACCGAAGGGCGGGGAAGTGACTACCTGCAAGCAATGTCACTGAAGGGACACGCGAGATGGACGATGTCGCGGCGTTCGCAAGCCGCTTCCTGCCCAACCCGACGACGGCTGAACAGCATGACGACGTCAAGCGGTCGATCAAATCTGTGTACCGAAACTATCCCAGCCTAATCGCCGAACTGGGCAGACCGAAGGAGGACGGCCGCTACGTTGAAGGGCGGAGGAGTGCTGGCGGCGAACGGGCCGATCATGTCCTCCGTAATGACTACCTTCGCCGCTCGCATGGGTTTGCCCTTCACCACTGGGTTACTGGGGAGATTGTCGGCCCGGCTGGTGGCGTGTTTGCGCGATGGCATTCAAACTATGAACGATTTCAAGGCCGGCTGCCCCAAGCATTTCTGGACATCCTCGGGGCGGATTACACCATGTCGCAGGGCCGGAAGAATGTGGGAGATCAGTTCAGCTTCAGGTTTGTCAAAGGCATGGAGCTTGGGGTGACCGGGTATTGGGCAATGTTTCGGCAATCGTTCGCGGTCATGGCGTTCGTCTCCCAAAACATGGCTGAACTTCGAGACGCGGCGACCGGGGTTCCTCAAAGGCTATTCCGTCAAGTTCTTGGGGTCTTGGCCCGGTCAGTACGGTCAGCCGTTCCTGACGCCCTATTCCTTCATCAAGTGACCCACCGAGGCACCCGGTCTCGTATGGTATGCTCCAGCGGTACCAGCCAAACCGGAAACCATCTTAACTGAACTGAAGAGGGTTTCCGAACATGTCTTTCATCAGGGCCTATCTCCGCGCATCAACCAAGGAATAAGACGCAGGACGGGCAAGGGAAGACCTTGAACGATTCAAAAAAGAGCGCGGTCTGGCGGTGGCCGCCTGGTATGAAGAGAACGAGAGTGGGGCAACCTTGAAGCGTCCTGAGCTGGATCGGCTCATGCGCGATTGTCATCCCCAAGACGTGCTCTTGGTGGAGCAAGTTGATCGTCTTTCCCAGTTGAACGAGGCCGATTGGGAGAAGCTGAGAGCCGACCTGAAGGCGAAGCAGGTGCGCGTCGTGGCGCTGGACCTGCCGACATCCTGGCAGGCTGTCAGTGATGGAGGCGACGAGTTCTCCCGGCGCATGGCCGAGGCGATCAATAGTATGATGCTGGACATGCTCGCAGCCATTGCCCGCAAGGACTACACCGACCGAAGAAGGAGGCAGGTCCAAGGGATCGAGAAGGCCAAGGCCGACGGGCGTATGCGGGGCCGGCAGGAGGACGCGAAGCGGAACGCCGCTGCCTCGGCGATGCTGAAGACGGGCGCAGCTGGAATCAGATTGTCGACGTAATGGGCTGCTCTCGGGCGACCGTGGCGAAGCTGGCAAAGCGGGACAGGGCGGCATAGCGAGGAGCGCTCCCGCGACACCTTGCCTGCTTATCGCCGTTCATGCGACCGCGTATGCGGGGTGGCTATTTTGAAGACCAGAAATTTTGCAGATGGATCAGACTACCCCTATCGTGACCGAACTCGATGACGGAGAGGAAGAGCGCGACAGTCCCTTCAATGCCTATCGGTTCGCCGCATCGGAGAACACCAAGGCTATCGTCCAGGAAGCGATCGGGCTGCTCCTGAACTGCGAGGCCCATGTCGGGCTCAGGACGAACAAGCGCCGGAACCGGGATCAGGAAACATTCGACCTGACCGTTGACGCCGTTCTGTCGGGCCTCATGCACCATCACGTCGCCGAGGATCCAGGCGCTCCAACCGCGTTCTCGGCACAAAGAGCCGCTATCGACCACGCGTGTACAGCAAGATGTTCCCACACATTCTCGACCTCATGGCGAAGCCAGAGATGGATTATATCGAACAGCAGATCGCTGCGCCGGTGGAAGGCGCTGCCAGGGCGACGGTCATCCGGTCCGGTCTCCGGCTTCTTGACCGGATCGCTGAGCATGGGGTCGGAATCGATGACCTCGACGAACATCCGCACGGCGAGACCATTGTTCTGAAGCGCGTCAAGCTGGTGTCTACAAGATACTCAGCCAGAACAGGGCTGGCACCTCGATCTGCCGCCTTTTCTCGTTGCGGAAACGTGTATGCTGCAGCTTAGCGCGCTGTTTCCGCCCGGGTGGAGCTAGGCTGTCAGTTTAGTGAAGTCGTGGCGCCGCGCGCGAACATGTGCCAGCAAATTCGTTTCGTTTACGACCCCTGATTGAAAGAGATTCAGCGTGGTCGAGACCAGAATCTGACCGTCTATCGAAGTGCTGTACCATTTAGCGTCGGCGGTTATCTGGTCGACAACCCGCTGGCAAATCGCCCGATCTTTAGGTCTAAGGAACTGACTTTTCAGCACTGGTAGCATCTCGATGCCTTTAAAGGGGAGTCACTTGTCTCCCACGCGACCACGCGTGGGTCTCCCGAGAATGGATACTAAACGCATCTGGACAGAAAATTGCCATTCGTTTGAGGGGTACCGATGCGGGGCGTTGGGTCGATGACGTGGTTGCGATCCCGGCCGCGGTACGGAGGCGGGTCACCGACGACCGCCTCAGGGATACACGCACTTCCTTAGGGGGCGGCCCAGCGGCTTGGGTTAGGGGGCCGCTTGGCCTGACCAGCGAGCGTTCGGGAATGCTCGACTGACTGGTTAGTACATTAGACAAATCTAATGTACTTGAACCATGCGAACAAAGTACGCGGCGGTAAGAAAGTGGCTGGCACGATTCACTTACCGCGCGCTTTTGCCTTGGGTTCTGGCGAGCTTTCTGACGGGTTTGCAGCCAATTTTGCAGATCGCCGATCTGTTACCCACAGGGACTTTTTCCTCGCCACCAAATCATCACGATCGCCCTCAGCGGTCGCTCGGCTATGCATCGCAGCTGTGGCGTAGTCGGCTCTGTTGGTTCGATAGTCTTCTTTTTGGACAGTCATCGTTTGCTCCCAGTTTCATAGCCCGTCTTTTTGCCCTGGCGGGGAGATTAACTGCCGGTGCCTTACGCGAGTCAATCGATTAAACGACCACCCCGCAGTCGCGAGGGACGGGAAGCAAGCCGACAATTTTGACGTTGGAACGGCTTACAAAGTGCCGGCAACACAGCCGCCCTTTTGTCGGTGTGCGTTGATCGCGTCCATGTTGCCCTTCAGCTCCCCGATACGAGCATGCGCTGAGGGCGGGACGAAGTCTATGTGCCTTGATGGGATGCGGATTATATTCCTATTTTGTGGATGCCGCACCATCGCCGACACGAAGCCGTGCCGGTCCTACGTCCTTCCTCTACGACCGCACAAGATTGTCAACAATCTGTAAAAGTTTTGTTGACAGATAATTGATTTGAGCCTTGACTCACAAAAGTCCGCGTATCGGTCGAGTTCTGTCGCAACAATGCGCGGCCTCCAAAGGGGAAAGAACAATGATCAACAGACGTTCAATAATCACATTCGCCGCACTCGGCGCCGTCTCTGCGCTGGCAATCATGGCCGGCGGCACAATCACAGTGCAAGCCGCCAACAAGGAACTCAAGATCGGCTTTGTCGGCGTGACGAGTGGCGCGGCCGCTGCGTGGGGCACATCCAACGTCCGCTCGATGCAGACGCGCGCCGCCTGGATCAACGAAACCGGCGGGGTGAAGATTGGTGACGAGACCTATGACATCAAAATCGTCACCTTCGACGATCAGAAGGACCCGAAGCGGGCGATCGCCGGCATGGAGAAGATGGCCCAGGAGGGCATCCACTATGTCGTCGGTCCGAATGTCGACGACGGCGCGGCGGCGGTGCGTCCCGTGGCAGAATCCAAGGGCATCATCTATTTTCCTTACGCATTCCCGAAGGAACTCTACACCCCGCCGGCGTCCAACGCCGTGCTCGGCATGATCGCCAACTACCAGTCAGCTCCGGCGATCTACAAATATCTCATGGAAAACAGGGGCGTGAAAAAAGTCGCCTTTGTCGCCGCCAACGAATCCGATCCGCTGAGTCAACGGGATGGCGGTGTTGCCGCGGCAAAGGCGCTCGGGCTTGAGGTTGTAGCTGCCACGGACGTCTACCAAAACGATACCCGCGATTTCACGCCGGTACTGACGCCGATCGTTTTGCAAAAACCGGACCTGCTGGTGCTTTCGGGTGTCGCGCCCGGCAATGCTCCGCTGCTGATCCGCGCCGCGCGCGAGCTCGGCTACGAAGGTCTGATCTCCACCGAAACGGCGCAGGATGCCAAGGTGCTGGAAGAGGGCGCGGGCGAGTTGGCCAACGGTTTCATCTCAGTCGGCGGCGCATCGACGCCCGAAATCGCATCCGACATGATGAAGGAGTTCGTCGACCGCTATACGAAAATGTTTGGCGAATACAATGACGAGTCCAACACCAAGGTCTACGCGCTCGAATACATCATCGAGACGCTGAAGGCGAACCCGGCCGCGATCGACAATGTCGAGGAGTTCAAGAAGACGATCGACACTTTCTCGGCGCCCAATCCCTATCTGAAGGGCGATGCCAAGCTGACCTATGTCGGAATGACGTCGTTTGGCCAGAAGCGCCAGCTTTCGGTCCCGATGGTGGTCACGGAATACCGCGACGGCAAGTTCGAGACGCTCTTCGTCGCTCAAGTCGATTGACGCAATTGCACTGAAGCGGATTGCCGCAGAGGCTCGTGCATTCGCCTTGAGCCTCTGAATGGCCGGGAACCATCCTGATGGAACAAGTCATCGCCAACGGGCTTTATCTTGGTGCGCAATACGCCTTGATCGCGCTCGGTCTGACCCTGATCTTCGCTCTGATGAACGTGCTAAACTTTGCCCATGGGCAGATGTACGTTCTCGGTGGCTTCATCACCTACACCGTCTATGGCCAGCTCGGCATGCCTTTCGTCGTCGCGCTCGTCGCGTCCGGGATCACGCTGCTGGTCATTGGAGCGCTGGTCGAGAAATTCCTTTTCAGAACGGTCATTAGGCGAAGCGTGCGGGAGGAAAGTACGATGCTTCTCGCGGCGGCGGTCGCATTCTTCCTCGACGCCGTGATCCTCCTCCTGTTCGGCGAAAAGCAGCGCGGCGTGCCGAAGATCGTCAACGGCGTCTTCGTCTCCGACAGCCTCATAATGCCTTACGACCGGCTGCTGGTCGGCGCACTCGCCATACTGTTCATCGCCTCCTTCGTGCTTTTCATGCAGTACAGCAAGCCGGGACGCGCCATGCGGGCGCTGGCGCAGGACCGGGTCGCGGCACAGCTTATGGGCGTCGAGGTCGACCGCTATTCGATGATCGGCTTTGCGCTCGGCGCGATGCTTGCCGGCATAGTCGGCGGGCTGCTGGTCGCCATCACCGGCGTCAATTCGGGCATCGGCGGGCCGATCTCGATCAAGGCGTTCTTGATGGTGATGATCGGCGGCGCCGGCGTGGTCAGCGGAGCGATCGCCGGCGGCTTCATCCTCGGCATGATGGAATCGGTCGGCCTGACGGTGCTACGCCAATATGGCGACGTCACTTATCTCGTCATCTTCGCCGCGCTGATGGTGTTCCTGAGCATCCGCCCGAACGGGCTCATGGGCAAGCCGTGGGGGTGATCGACATGAAGCGTACACGCAACATCCTCGGCGTCGCTGTCTTCCTGCTGGTCGTACTCATCGGCGTGCCCTGGCTGATCGAGGCGACGGGTCGGCTCGACCTCTACTACACGCTGACTTCGGTCGCGCTGCTCAGCATCGCCAGCGCCGGGGTGTGGGTGACTTTCTACATCGGCCGCATCAATATCGGCCAGGGTGCCTTCGCGCTTATGGGCGGCTATGTTTCGGCCATCCTTGTCGTCCAGTATGGTGTGTCGTTCTGGCTGACACTGCCGCTGGCTGGGCTATTCTGCGCCGCTGCAAGCGTGCTGATCGGGCTGCCCATCCTCAGGCTTCGCGGCGTCTATTTCGCCATGGTCACGCTGGTTTTGACCGAAGTGGCGCGGCTGCTCGCACTGGCACTGCCGATCACCAACGGAGCCAAGGGCATGGTCAGCATTCCGCTCCCCGGCGGCATCTCGATATTCGGGCTGACCATCCTTCCGGATTTCGCGACGCTCGCCAATCCGCGTCCCGCCTTCTATCTGGTGTCGGTTGTGCTGATGGTGCTGTGCTTTGCAGCGCTCTACCGCCTAGTCCATTCGCGCATCGGCAAACTCTGCCAGTCGTTGCAGCAGAACGAGGAACTGGCCTCCTCGATCGGCGTCAATATCGCCTATCTGCGCGTCATCGCCTACGCCATCTCCTCGTTCCTCGGCGGTCTCGGCGGCGCGATGTTCGTCGCCATCTCTCAGTCGATCTATCCGTCCAGCTTCACCGTCACCGACTCGGTGAACTTCATGCTGAACTGCTTCCTCGGCGGGCTCAGCTACGTCTTCGGGCCGATGATCGGCACCTTCGTGCTCTATTTCGGCTGGGATTTCCTGTTCGAGACCGGCGAGTTCCAGTTGCTGATCTTCTCGTCGGTGCTGATCGCGCTGATGCTGTTCCTTCCCAACGGCCTGCTCAGCCTCCGGCTGTTCGGCAGGAAGCAGGGCTAGGACCATGACTGACCTTCTCCAGATCAAGGCAGTGACCAAACGCTTCGGCGGGCTGGTCGCGGTCAACAATGTTTCCTTCGCGGTCCGCGAACGCGAGATCCTTTCCGTCATCGGCCCCAACGGCGCCGGCAAATCGACGCTGTTCAAGCTGATTTCCTCTTTTCTCAATCCGACCTCGGGCGAAGTGCTGTTCCGGGGAGAGCGGATTTCAGGCCTGGCGCCGCATATCGTCGCCCGGAAGGGCGTCGTGCGCACGTTCCAGGAGACGACGATCTTCAAGGGCATGACGGTGCGCGACAATGTCATAATCGCGCATCACCTGCGTTCCAATGCCAGCCTTGCCGGCTTCTATCTCGGCACGAATACCGCACGGCGCGACGAAGATGAATTCGGCCGCTCGGCCGACGAGATCATCGACTTCCTCGGTCTCGGCGCGCAACGGCATGAGATCGCCAGCACGCTGCCGCACGGCCATCTGCGCGCGCTCGGGATTGCCATCGGGCTCGCCACGAATCCGACCGTCCTTCTGCTCGACGAGCCCTTCGCTGGCATGAACCATGACGAAACCGTGCGCGCGGTGGAGATGGTGCGCGGCGTGCGGAAGCGCGGCGTGACTGTCCTGCTGGTCGAGCACGATATGCCCGCCGTCATGAACATTTCCGACCGAATCGTCGTCCTGAACTTCGGTGTGAAAATCGCCGAGGGAACGCCGAAGGAAATCCAGGAGAACGAAAAGGTCATCGAGGCCTACCTCGGCGCCGAAGATGAGACGATCGGATTTTAGCCATGAGCGAACTGCTGAAAGTCTCCGACGTCGAACTCTACTACGACCATGTCTATGCACTGAAGGGTGTGTCGCTCAACGTCAACGAGGGCGAGACCGTCGCGCTAATCGGCGCGAACGGCGCGGGCAAATCTTCGATCCTGCGCGCCATCACCGGCCTGAAGAAGGTCCGCAGCGGCGAGATTCATTTCCAGGGCCACCGCATCGACGGAACGCGCCCTGACGAGCTGGTCAGGATGGGCATCGCCATGGTGCCGGAGGGTCGGCGCGTCTTTTCCTACATGACGGTGCGCGACAATCTGATGATGGGCGCCTTCACCCGCATCGACAAGGCCGAAATCGCAAGGACGCTGGACATGGTGCTCGGGCGCTTCCCGCGCCTGAAGGAACGCTATTCCCAGACGGCGGGTACGATGAGCGGCGGCGAACAGCAGATGCTGGTGATCGGGCGGGCGCTGATGGCCAAACCGAAGCTTCTGCTGCTCGATGAACCCTCGCTCGGCGTCGCGCCGAAGCTCGTTCAGGACATCGCCCGCTCCATCGTGGCGATCAATCGCGACGAAAAGGTCAGTGTTCTCTTGGTCGAGCAGAATTCGCGCATGGCGCTGCGCATCTCGCAGCGCGCCTACGCACTGACGACCGGAAAGATCGCGCTGGCCGGACATTCGGCTGAGCTGCTTGGCGACGACCGGGTCAAGAAACTCTATCTCGGCGGCGAAATATGAAAGCGCAAATGGACGTACTCGTCGTCAATCCCAACACCACCGCGTCCATGACCGAAAAGATCGGCGAGGCGGCGCGCCGCGCGGCTTCGGCCGGCACCAGGATCATCGCCGTCAATCCGAAGGACGGGCCGCCGAGCGTCGAAGGCTATTTCGACGAGGTCTTCGCCATCCCGGGAATGATCGGCGAGATCCAGAGACATCCGGCGGCGAGCGCCTGCGTCATCGCCTGCTTCGACGACACCGGCCTCGACGCAGTACGCTGCGTCCGGGAGATGCCGGTGGTCGGCATCGGCGAAGCGGCGTTTCACATGGCGAGCCTGATTGCCGGCAAATTTAGCGTGGTGACGACGCTGTCGCGTTCGGTGCCGGCGATCGAGCACAATCTGGTTCGCTACGGCCTCGCCAGCCGCTGCGCCAAGGTGCGGGCAAGCGACGTTCCCGTTCTGGAGCTCGAAGTGCCCGGCTCCAACGCCCGCCATCGAATTTCGGAGGAGATCGAGCGCGCCATCCGCGACGACCGGGCCGAAGCGATTGTGCTGGGATGCGCCGGCATGGCCGACCTCGCCGCCGCGCTCAGCCGCGAACATAGCCTTCCCGTGCTCGACGGCGTCGCCTGCGCAGTAAAACTCTGCGAGAGCCTCGTCGGCCTTGGCCTGTCGACCTCAAAGCGCGGCGGCTACCAGGTTCCACTCGAAAAATCCTTCGCCGGAATCTTTGCGCCCTTTTCGCCCTCCGGCCGTGTATCCTGATGCGTGCAAAATTGTTGACATTCCCACACAGGATGTTCGATGTGCGGCCGGAAACGCGGTGTTCGTGCCGCTATGCGATCCGGCCGCCGGGACAATGAGACGATGGACCTGCTTGGGCCAAAGCCACGGGATGGCGACAAGCCGACGATGCGCTGGTTTCCGGTCTATGCCGGCCTGCGCGACGCCATCGTCAGCCACCGCCTCGCACCGGGCACAAAACTACCCGAGGACGAACTCGCCTCGATCTATTCGGTGAGCCGCGCGGTGATACGCGCGGCGCTGCAGGCGCTGTCGCATGACCGCTTGGCTCGGCTCGAGCCGAACCGCGGCGCGTTCGTCGCCCAGCCGACCAAGCAGGAAGCGCGCGAGGTGTTCGAGGCGCGGGCGCTGATCGAGCCCAAGGTCGCGGCGCTTGCCGCCGAAGTGGCAAAGCCGGCCGAGATCGCGCAACTGCGGCTTCATCTCGAAAAAGAGCACGAGGCCCTGCATGCCGGCCGCGACAGCGACGCCATCATGCTGTCGGCAAAATTCCATGTCGGCATCGCCGAAATCGCCGGCCATTCTATCCTGACCGGTTTCGTCAAAGACCTGCTGTCGCGGTCGTCGCTGATCATCGCGCTCTACTGGCGCCGCCGCGACACCACCTGCGAAAGCCACGCCCATCACGCCCTCGTCGATGCCATCGAAAAGCACGACGCACAAAACGCGTCCGACCTGATGCGAAGCCATCTCGTCGAACTTCTGTCCGGCCTTGATCTCTCGCTTGGCGAGAAGAAGCCCGAGAGCCTGTCGGACATCTTGCGCTGATCTGCGTTGTCAAACTCTTCGCCAAGCTTCGCATTGCAGATGTCGTCGCGATGCTGGACGAATATCGGATCACCCGCAACCGACACCGGCCAACGAAGCTCGCGCGTAAGTGGCCGCTCTCAAAGCTAGTAAAGCCGAAGTGCCATACTTGATCGCCCCCGATCGGGCGCTCACGGCGAAGCCAGGATGCACGTCACCCCGCAATCCTGACTTGGCGCCTACCCCTGAAACGTCCCAATGCGACATTTCTACTTGCCAGCAACGCGACATTCGAACTTGGTTGCAACATGATCCCAGGTTGATTGGCGATCCTGCCCCCGGTCCACCCGGTTCCGAAACGGCACTATGCGCCATCTTGGGACGTTCAATGCGGCGGGGAACTTCGCGATCCGACCCTTCTTCCCGACCTTGACAGCCAAGTGCAATATGCGCCAGTTGCGTCTTCGGTCGTTGCAAGCCGTTGACACGATATGATTCAGCATTGTTGGGCGGTAGCCCGAGGATTGAATCCGATATTCGCCTCGCTGGAATGTCTAATGCGACTCCGTCATGATCCTTCCGGCCCCGTCGAGCGACGCTGCCAAAGCCGGTGACGCCAATGCAGGTGATGAGGTCAGGCTAGATCAGTGCAGCAGATCCGCCCGGCGACTTTTCTTTTTGCGGCCCGAGCCCTGCGGGACATGGGCGACGGCTTCGTGGCCGTTCTGTTGCCGGTATATCTCCTCGCATTAGGCTTCGCGCCTCTGCAGGTCGGCATCATTGCAACCGCATCGCTGCTTGGTTCAGCGCTCTTGACCATCGCCGTCGGACTCCTTGGTGCCCGACACGATCACCGCCAACTCCTGCTTGCCGCCGCCAGTCTGATGGTCGCCACGGGTGTGGCCTTTGCTGTGGTCCACGACTACGCGCTGCTTTTGGTGATCGCCTTCGCAGGCACCATCAACCCGTCGGCCGGCAGCGTCAGCGTATTCGTGCCCTTAGAGCATGCCGTGCTCACACGCGAAGTCACCGACGCCGCGCGGACCAAGATGTTCGCGCGCTACAGCCTTGTGGGTGCGCTCGCAGCCGCGGTTGGCGCGCTCGCTTCGGCGACACCTGATCTTCTGGCTCCAGCCGGCCTCGATCAACTCACCGGCATCAAGGCGATGTTCGTGCTCTATGCGTTGCTGGGCCTGCTCGGCGGTCTCCTTTACGCGCAGATCCCGCAGCGCCGTCCAACGTCGGACTCCGGCAGCACGTCCGCGCTTGGCCCCTCGCGGAATATCGTTTTCAGGCTTGCGGCCCTTTTTAGCCTTGATGCCTTTGCCGGCGGCTTCCTCGTCCAGTCGCTGCTTGTCCTGTGGCTTTTTGAAAAATTCGACCTGTCGCTTTCGGAAGCGGGCTTTTTCTTCTTCTGGTCCGGCATCCTTTCGGCGTTCTCATTCCCCGTTGCCGCCTGGCTGTCGCGGCACATCGGACTCATCAACACGATGGTGTTCACACACATTCCGTCCAGCATCGCCCTGATGCTGGCGGCGCTTGCGCCGACGCTCCCTCTGGCGCTCGCCCTGCTGCTGATCCGTGCCGCGCTTTCGCAGATGGACGTCCCGACGCGCTCATCTTACGTCATGGCCGTCGTCACGGCGGCGGAGCGGGCAGCCGCGGCGAGCTTCACATCGGTCCCGCGCAGTTTGGCTGCCGCAGCCAGTCCCGCCCTGGCGGGCGCTCTGTTCGCTGCCTCGTTCCGGGCATGGCCCTTCCTGATCTGCGGCGCACTCAAAATCATTTATGATCTGCTGCTGCTGATGCAGTTCCAGAACGTCAAGCCGCCAGAGGAACGCTGATATTTGGGTTGCTTGACCGGGAGGGGTCAATGGCGAAGGCAAATGTTGGAAAGGTCGTCGATCATTTCGGCTCTGACTCCGGACTTGTTGAATGCCTAATGTGACCCGACATCCTCGACGCGATGCCTGCAGACCATCACCCGCAGCGCAGCAGACAACGAAAGTCTCCGCTGGGTTCGACCGATCAGGCCGGCCGTGCTTTGTAAAAGCGGCACCAACCATCGGGGCTGATTTCACCCGCGACAATCTCGCTTGCATTTCGGCTCCACGGGTGCATCCGCCGCAGCGGCGACCCTTGTTTGGAACATCCTGACAAAGCGCCACAGGCTTTGGGGTGGTGCCGCGCGCCGCAGGCTGACCTGTCATGCAGGAAGCAAGCCCACCTGCACCTGCAATCGCCCGCGCCGGTCATCGACACCTTAAGAAGTTTCCGGCGAGACAGCGCTTGGCCTGTTGTGCCGACCCGCAATTACCTCACCACGATCTTCTTTAATGATCTTTCCTCCCAATCGAACCCAAAGAAGCGCCGAGTGCTGATCAGATCGATTTGAGGTACTCGATCAGATCACTCTTTTCCTGATCGGTCAGAGCAAGGCCGAGATGGCCGTCATAGTGCTCCTTCTGCGCAAGACGTCGATCGGTTCCACTCCTCCTGCCAGGGGTCGATCAAGTTTAAGGACCCGACGTCTCCTCCCGGCTCCAGGTCTATTTCTATAAAACCGTGCGTCACCGTCCTGCTTCCTTGATCCCTTGCCTTCCCTTACAATCCCTTCCGGATACAGAGGAGTTCCGCCATGAGCGAAGACGCCGTCAACATGTCGATCCGCAAGTTCCTGAAGGAAGTCGGCGTCACCTCCCAGCGCAAGATCGAGGAGACGGTGCGCGAAGGGCAAATCGGCGGCAAGAAACTGAAGGTCCGCATGACGCTGACGGCGGAAGGCACCGGCCTCAACCACGTGGTGGACGGCGAGATCGAACTTCCATAAGCCGGGCGAAGCGACCTAGCGAAACGGCCGAGGCGGCCGAAAGCGGTCGAGACGGATCAGCGGTTGGAATGGCGTCTGGCCGTGTGGATGTAGTACCGTTCACCCCACGCTCTTGCGACTCTGACGGAACGCGAAAGACCGACCCTTTCCAGTCGTTGGTTCAACGAATCTATGGAGGCGCCCGACGACGATATGCGGTTGTCGAGGAACCGGGCCGACGTATCGTCGCGGAGGAACTTGATCGGAACGGCGATGTGCTACCCTGGGTTGACGCGGCGGCGTTCGCCCGCCGCGCCATTACGTGAAGCGGCCGGCGACCGTCTCCAACGCCGGTTGCCCGTTTGAAACTCGAGCGCGGCCGCAGCATCGATTTGATCTGTCGCCGGCGCGCAGCCTCTCCAGCGCGCCCCATTCGCCATGAACCATTTCCAAGGCTGGCAGGCTAATTTCGATGGGGCGCACCTCGTCCACTCTGGCGCCCGATCCCATATCGCTTTGCCCACACGAATGGTCCTGTCATCGCGGCCAGCGTAGTCGGCCGCTGATTTGATATCCCGCAGTTCATCGGGCCGCATCAGGACGGATCGAGGAGGCGCCCTGTTTCTGGCGCTGTGTTGACAGGGAGCGCGTTGGTCATTCGGCTCATCGCGCCTTTGTCGCGGCTGCAAAGACGGCCGGACCATATAGGCAGCGCTCATCACTGATAGAGGAACGGCGGCACCCCGCTCGCCCGATATCAGGGAACGATATCGCCCCCCATGTATTAGAAACTGATGGATACTATGGAACCCCACGGCCACGGGATAGCGGCCGATATTTTGACATCGGAAGTTGCCATTGCCAGGCAGCGCATCCATCGGACTGAGCTCGCGCTTCAACGCACTGAAGAAATGCTGGCCAAGAATCTCGCGCTTTGCAGCAGGATACGAGCTGCGGTCGAGGCCGCAGACCGCTTGGTGAAGATCGATCCCCCCAGCTTTGAAGGACGTCGCGCCGGTTGAACTGGGCCGGCGTTTCATTCGTCGCGACCTTCCGGCCGACGGCGCCACCACTCGCGCTCAAGCACGGCGGCAACCATGTCCACAGACGGCGAGCGCGGTTCATCGTGGGCGGACTGATGCTCGGCCAGGAACCGATCGTCGTCCGGCCGATGGCTTCAGCGACGTGGGCCAGCGGTTGGTCGATCCAGGCCGCGGCGGAGCGATCGGTCGACGTCATGCCAACGGCTCGGTGTCGGGAATGCTCGGGGCCGCGGTGGGTAGTGGTACACTCGCCGGAAAGGTCGGCAATTGGCGCGTTGTGCCGGTTCGGAACCGGGTGGACCTGGGGAGAACCGTCAATCAACCTTCGGTCTGTTACACTTCTCCGAAGCTGACGTTCGCGGTGCGGCCCGGAATGCCACCGAACCTGCCGACATCATAGCCACGCCTCGAGTAGAGGCTTCGTCTCGAGCACCTCGGCACGGTTCTGTTCGCGCGATAGAAGCAGCGGTTGGCGATTGAGCAGCATGGAATCGCCGAATTCATGCGCGCGGTATCGATACGCGGTGAAGGCTGCGGAGGCCTTAGCGAGCAGAGCATCGTCGGCAAAGGCGCGCAGGAGCTCGAAATGGCTTTCGCCGGGCTGGTGGACGCCTGTGAGAATCGCATCGACCACGCGAAGCCGCGTGCCCCGCGCGACGCACCCTGTCGCAATGCCATTTCCGGCACGCACATTGCCGCCGGGATTGGCGGCTGCCTCAAGTGCGCGCACTACGCTCGTGCCGATCGCAATGATGCGGCTGCCGCGCAGCTTCGCCCGCGCGACCTGCGCCGCGGTGCGCCCAGGGATGCGGTATGGCTCGTCGAAGGGAAGGCGCGAGTCGAGCGCGGGATCGCCGGTGGAAGACACGCCCGAAGCATGCGTGAGTGTTGCAAAGCCAACGTCGTGCCGACGCCAGGCTTGGAGCGTGCGCCAGTCGAGCGCGAAGCCTGCCGACGGCGCCTCGAACGCGACCGGCCCGGCGGCAATCTTCGTCCAAACATCCCACAGTGCCAACGGCTCGGGAACATGCGCGTATTGGATCGGCCGGCCGTGCTGCGCCAGTCCTGCAAGCACTGCTGCGCGGTTGCCTGGGAAGTGCAACTCGAGAAGGCGTGGATGGTCGAGAAGGCGCTCGACGACGGCGTCAAGCGAGCCGAGCCGGAGGCGATCGCCTGGTGACAGCGGAGGTGGGGGCAGCCGGTCTTCCGTGCGCGTGCGGTGATCGCCCGAGCCGAAGGCAATCGCCACGAAACGGGTTGGATCGGGAAGTGACAGCCAGCCCGCCAGGCGGATCTCGATCGCCTCACCGCTTGGGACGTGCGTGCCGTGCAAGCTGGCAGGCAAGGTCGCGGCGTCATTGGCGACGACCTGATCGCCGGGACCGAATAGCGTCGCGATTCCAGCACGCGGAAGGTCGCGCATCGTGCCGTCCGCCTCGACGACCAACAGCCTGGCTTTGCGCCGATCGGAACGATCGGCGGCAATCATGCGCATGCCCCGGCGTGAAGCGTAGCGCGGACCTGTAGCGCGTCGATCATCTTTTCGATGATCTCGGCAGCAGCCAGTTCGGGGCGTTTCAATGTAGACGGATCGGCGTCAGGAAGCGCTAGCGCGTGCAGCGGGGTGTCCATGTCGCCAGGGTCGGGTGCGAGGAGCCGTATGCCGTCGGCTTTCGCCTCCTCCTCCCAAATCGCCGTCAGATGGGCAAGAGCGGCCTTGCTCGCCCCATACGCGCCCCAGCCGGGATAGGCGTTCACCGCCGCGTCGCTGGAGATGTTGATCACCATCGCGCCACGGCCCTCGCGTGCGGACGCGGCAAGCGCACCGAACAGGGCCTTCGTCAGCCGGAACGCGCCGACCAGGTTGACCGCGAGCGCCACTTCCAGCTCCTCGCACTCAGTATCGGCGAGGAGCGCCAGAGGGATAGGGCCGAGGCTCGAGGCATTGTTGATCAGGACGTCGAGCCCGCCGAGGCTGGCAGTGACCTGTAGCGCGATCGAGTAGGTGTCCTCCTTCTTGCCGACGTCGCCGACAATGCCGTGCGCGCCCGTCTCGTCAGCAATGCGTTCGACATTCGCGGCGGTGCGAGCGACGAAGGCCACGCACGCACCCTGCGCGGTCAGCTGCCGCACAAGCGCCATTCCGAGCCCGGAGGTGCCGCCCGTGACCGCCACGCGAAGTCCTTGAAGATCAATATTCGACTGCATTACCGGTGCTCCTTCAAGCTTTATGGCCCTTGCTACAAGTTCAAGTTAACTTGAAGTCAAGCGGGAATCGTGCTTTCGTTCATGCATGGATTCCATGCTGACCATTACCGACGTGTCGCGGCGCAGCGGCGTCGCCTCATCGGCCCTGCGCTTCTACGAGGAGCGCGGCCTAATCGCGTCCGAGCGGGCCGGCTCGGGACACAGACGCTATCCGCGATCCGTGCTGCGCCGGATCGCCTTCATCGTCTTCGCGCAGCGAATTGGGCTGACTCTTGAGGAGATCGGCGCCGAGCTGGCCAAGTTGCCAGCCGATCGCGTGCCGTCGCGTCGGGATTGGTCGCGGTTGTCGGGCCAGTGGACTAAGCGCATCGACCAGCGCATCGCCGAGTTGCAGCGCCTGAGGTCCGGGCTTACCGAGTGCATCGGTTGCGGCTGTCTGTCGATCGACCGGTGTAGCCTTGCGAACCCTGCCGATATGGCAGGACGCAAGGGGCCGGGGCCGAGGTATTGGCTGGGGTGAGTTGGCAGCGTGCCTGTCACTATTGCAGGACTCGGCAGCGCAAGACTTCGCCAAGTGCGAGACGCTGCGGCCCGGTAAGGTTCAGCGGCGGTATTGTTCGTCGCTGACTTTCTCCATCCGCTCGACGGCCTTGCCATCAAGTGCTTGCGTCGTCCTGCCAGACGGTCGTTCCTTCTAAAAATGCGGCTGCATTTCAGCAGGCCAAGCGAAATAAGGAAATACGTCGAACTGCTCCGGGTGCGGCAGTCATTAACCTCTTCAGTCCCGCCCGAAACGTTTGAGTATTGGAGCCGTTGCGCGTTGGCACAGGCTGATCGGATTGATCCGGCGGTTGGGGAACCTTTCTTGCGGCAACGAAGGACGAAGATGGTGTTTAGGCCATCGGTAATGGTAGCCCGTTCAAAATTTCGCCAATCGTTGGTTGATCGCCCGAACGGTACTGCATTCGGTACCGCATGACCCAAGGTTTTACGTTAAGTATCCGAATTTGTCAGCTTTTTCGGCGCAGTTCGTCCCATCCATCATCGTCGAGTTCGTGGTTGCTCGATCTCGATTTGCTGTCAGGCCGCTTGCCAACGATAGCAAAAAAGCGCCCCCTCAATAGTGGGTGTCGCGATGTAGCGGTCTCCCACTACCAAGAATTTCTCAAGTAAACTTGACAATCGGCTAGCCCTTAAAGCTGGCCGATTGTGTTTCGCGCCATGTTGCAAGCAGCTACCGGTGATTTGCAAGGATTTCCTGCGACACTCGGCAAATCCACGCGACACGCGCGCGACATGGATTGACCTTTTCAGGAACCGGCTTCGAAACTGGCCCTGGCAGCTTGGTTCCTTTCGTTATGCTTGCCACCGAGGCTGCGGGCGTATCCCAGCGATCCGGAACAGCGTTATCGCCGCACACAGGGCGCTCCCTTCAACGTCCGCTTCAAAGTGTCGGCATTGAGTTTCTGTATGACTGCCCTAGGCGCAAAGCAGCCATGCCGCCGTCGTATGTGAGACTCTGCTTCGAGTCACAAGAAAAACAGCAACCTCTACGACTCGTCCCTCTCATCGCGCAAATTAGACACAACGCGGCGGTTCTGCGACCTGCAGGCGGTGTCGGGGCAGTCGCGGACGAGCCTGTCCTTGCCGTAGCCCTTGGCCCACATGCGATTGCGGTCTATACCGCCGGCGGCGAGGTAGTCCATCACCGCATCGGCGCGCTGCTGCGACAGCGCCATTTCACTTGCGCCGGGATCGTCGGCGAACCCCTGCAGCTTGAGCAGCCAGCGCGGATGCTTTGCTAACCAGGCGATCTGGGTGTCGAGGGTGGCCTTGGCGACAGAATCGAGCGCGGCCGAACCTTGCGTGAAATAGGTGCGGCGGCCGACATTGAGGATAAAATCCTCCTCGCTGCCCGGCTGCACGTTCTGGAAGCCGGCAACCTCGGTGTTGGTGATGTCAGGCGTGGAAGGGGCGAGCGTGTTGCTGGTCGAGCAGGATGCGACCAGCATCAGCAGGCCGGCAGCGAGCAGCCGGCGCGTGTTTTCAATCATGCGGTTCATGAGGCGCCAATCATTCGACAGTGGTGGAAGCGGGCGCCTGGTCGGCGATATGCGGCAGGACCTGCACCGCGGTGCCGATCGGGCAGCGCTGGTAGAGGTCGATGATGTCTTCCGGGAACATGCGGATGCAGCCGCTGGAAGCGTCGGTGCCGATGCTCCATGGCTCCAGCGTGCCATGCAGGCGGTAGCCGGTGTCAGCGCCGTCGCGGTGCAGATAGAGCGCGCGCGGCCCGAGCGGATTGTTGGACGCGCCGCCTGCGATCATGGGCGGTAGTTCCGGCCTGCGCTTACGCATTTCGGGGGGCGGGACCCAATCCGGCCACAGCGCGCGGCGGTCGATCGTCGCGCGGCCGTACCATTTGAAGCCGTCCTTGCCGACGCCGACGCCGTAGCGGATGGCGGTCTTGTTTTCCATGATGACGTAGAGGAAATGGTGGCGGGTATCGACCACGACGGTGCCGACCGGCTCGCTGCTGAAATACTTGACGATCTGGCGATGCCATCTCTTATCGATCTTGGCGAAGTTGGTCTTGCGATAGACAAAATTGTTGTCGCTGGCGGTACCCGCGAAAAAGGATTTTGCCGCCGCGGCTTGAGCAATATTGCTGGTTGCACCCACCGCGACCAGCGCCAGGCCGCCGAGCACGACACCCCTGCGTGACGAAACCATCGGCAATATCCCCCATGCCAAAAGCCTAGCTCAAGCATAGTTGAGAATTACTTCGCCTCAAAGTGGAAAATGCCGCGTTGCTGCAGTCCGCCGGAAGCGGACTGGCGAGAGGTGAATAGCTGCCATTCCAGCACTCCGCTGTACGCGCCCGCCGGTGCCGCAACGAAGCTGCGCCGAGTTAGCCTTGAGCACGTATGTCCATGACGGAGACGAGCCAAATCCCGTCGTCGACTTTGGTGATTCCGAGCCTCTGGCCGGCGAGCGTTGCGCTCGAAGCAGAGCTGTCGGTCTATTCTGCCAGCCTCCTGCATAGCCGCATTCCGTCGCGATCGACTGCGTCGCTCTCAGAAGGCGCCCGGCGGCGGAAACGGCTAAAACGCCTGCCTTTTCGCCGGCAGCTCAGCCGCTTTCCGTCGAAGGGTGAACCCGTTGCCTAGTCCGAAATGGTTACTTGCGCTTCAGCTAATGTAGTCACATTCTTGGGCAGTCGGAAGCCGCATGGATCGGCCAGGCGCGAGTAACCTCTTCGCCGGCGTCTCAAGGCAGTCGACCACACGTTTGCGGTGCTCTAAGGGGGGAATCAATGAGATTGGCGATTATTTGTGCGGCAATGGTGATTGCCGTATCCACCGCAGCCGTTGCGCACGAGAAAAAGAGGGTGGTCAACACAGCGTCGGCCTGCGCCGACGTGTCGCGCAGCACGATCAAGAAAACCAGGGAAACAAAGCTGGATCGCAGTTCAACCGGAACTGCCTCCAGCGGGATTTCGAAAGGCAAATCGGAGCCGCGCCTGGGCTATGAAATGGTTAATCCTGCAATCATATCGATCTATTAGCTGCGGAAAAGCAGGCAAGTCTATCGGCGTCCCGGCTACGCAGGCTTGATCCTGCGGGACAGAAGTTGCCACTGCCTGCGCTCAATGTTTGATGCGGTCGCGCCGTGCGTACCAAAGCATGCCGAGCACGTGGAGCGGGCCGCTCAGCGCCGTGCCGCCGGGGAACGGCAGCGTCGACAGGTTCACCCTTGCCCGAATAGCCATGCGCAAAATAGACCTCGCCGTAGCGGCCGACATGCGGCAGGCGCGGTGTCGTCAACTGGCATTTGCATTGAGTCGCAGCCGAATGAAAGTCATATCGGGCGTGGCGCTGTAGCCGAAGGCTGAGGTCGGAATCAGAAAGGCACCTACGCTCAACGGCCATTCGCCCGGCGGACCCGCCAGATGACATTACCGACGTCGTCGGCGACGAGCAGTGCGCCAGTCTGATCGATAGCTACGCCGACTGGACGGCCCATCGCCTCGCCATTACGCCCGATGAAGCCAGTGAGCACATCTTTCGGAGGGCCGCTCGGTTTGCCACCACGGAACGGCACGAAGATCACCTTATAGCCGCTATGCACGCTTCTATTCCACGAGCCGTGCTGGCCGACGAAGGCGCCGTTGCCGTAGGCCGGACCGAGCCGGGCGCCTTTGGAGAAGGTCAGTCCCAGCGAGGCGGTATGAGAGCCCAGGGCGTAGTCGGGCTTGACCGCCGTCGCCACGAGATCGGGGCGCTGCGGCTTGGCGCGTTCGTCGACGTTCTGTCCGTAGTAGCTGTAGGGCCAACCATAGAAGGCGCCGTCACGAACCGAGGTCATGTAATCCGGCACGAGGTCGTCGCCGATCTCGTCACGCTCGTTCACGGCGACCCAAAGCTCGCCAGTTTCAGGATTCCAGGAGAGCCCGTTCGGGTTGCGCAGGCCCGAGGCGAAGACCCGAGTACGACGGCTCGACCGATCCACTTCAAGGACAGCGGCGCGGTTCTTCTCCGCGGCTATGCCGTTTTCTCCAACGTTGCTGTTGGAACCAACGGTGACATAGAGCTTGCGTCCATCCGGACTTGCGATCACGTCCTTGGTCCAATGATGGTTGAGGTCCCCGGCCGGCAAGTCGATGATCTTTTCCGGCGACGTGCTGACTCGGGTCTGGCCGTTGGAATAGGGGAAAGCGACAAGCGCGTCGGTATTCGCGACAAAGAGCTTGCCTTTGGACAGCGTCATGCCGAACGGCGAATTGAGGCCTTCCGCGAACGTCGTTCGCACATCCGCAATGCCGTCGCCATCAGTGTCGCGCAGGAGCGTGATGCGGTTGGCGCTTTTGGTTGCGGCGCCGGCCCGCTTCATAGCCAGGTCCATGAAGACCTTTCTAAGACTGAAGCCTTCGTCATGCTTGGCAGGGGCATTGGTTTCAGCAACCAGCACGTCGCCGTTCGGAAGCACATGCAGCCAGCGCGGATGGTCGAGGCCGGTAGCGAAGGCGTTCACTGCCAGCCCCTTCGCCGGGGTCGGCATACCTCCTTTCTGCCAGCCTTTCGCCTCGGCGATGTTAACAGTCGGGATCAGCGTCGGTCTTGGTTTCGGTAAAGTGGGGTTGGGGCCATAGCCGATTATTGCCTCGGCTTTTTGCGCCGGAATGCCAGCGCAGCTCGCCATGACGGCTCCCAACACCGCTACGAGTACGCTTCCTCGGAAGCCGGCATGCATCGGAAGTCCCTTCGCATGGATTTGCGTCGTGCTCTTTGTGTAAACGGAAATCAGTGGCTTATTCTTCCAATTGCTTCGAAACAGCGGCGCGTGATCCGAGGGCCAGGAATTCGCGACAGATCTGCTCTCGGTAGAAATATGGCGCGAGGAGATTGTGGCAACCGCCCGAATATCTGTCGCGCGATATGAATCTCACATTCGTATCGCGCGAAATCGATACGGCTTGCGCTTTTCGGTATCGAGTTGCTCATGGGCCAACATGCGTTGGAAAGGAACGAGACCGTGAACGGCGGGACCCACAATGACCCACCGATTGCACTGGCTGGTGAAACAGCTGTTGTCGCTGCTTAGCAAGGCGCTGCAAATCTGCTAAAGTCTGCGGTGGGAGGAGACGGATATCCAATCGCTGCCGATAGCACATCCAAGTGTAGCGAAGGCGACGCCCGGCGCATCACTTCCGCTCGCCTATTCCCTCGCGACGCTCTGCTGGCTCCTGTCGGCCGGCGTCTATATCGCCGCCAAGTGGGTTGCCCCCGAGATGCCGCCCTGGGCGCTCTGCTTCTGGCGGCTGACGGTTGCCTGCGCGATCCTGCTCCCTATCGTCCATCGTCATCACGGGGCGATGCTCGTGCTGATCCATTCCCGGGTGATCGAGGTGCTGGTCATCGGCGCCATCGGGCTGACCTTGTGTCAGGGCATGATCTACACGGGCCTCAACTACACCAACGCGACAACCGCCGGCATCATCATGGCGCTGTCGCCGATCATGACGATGGTGCTTGCCCGCTTCGTGCTCGGCGAGCCCCTCGGTGTCTGGAAAGCGCTTGGAGCGCTGGTCGCTCTGGCCGGGATGGTGGTGATCGTGGCGCGCGGCGACCTTGCCGCGCTGATGCAGCTGCAATTCAATCCCGGCGAGTTGTGGATCGTCGGCAGCGCCTTTTGCTGGGGCCTCTACACCGTGCTGCTGCGTCGCGCCAAATTCGCTATCGAGCTTCTGCCGATGGTGGTCCTGCTGCTGGGAGCCGGCGCGCTGGCCGCACTGCCCCTTTATCTCTGGGAACTGTTTTCCGGGGATCGTTCGGCGCTGCATGCGAACGGCCTGCTGGCCCTCGCCTATGTTGCTGGCCCGGGCGGCGCCCTGATGTACTATCTCTACAACCGTAGCGTCGAGACGCTTGGCGCCGGGCGCGCCAGCATGCTGCTCTATCTGCAGACCGCCTTCGTCGCTGTTCTCGCTTATCTGTTCCTCGGCGAAAGCTTGCACGACTACGATCTCGCCGGCGCCGCCCTCATCATCGCCGGCCTGCTGCTCGCCACAGCGATCAAGCCGAGGCAGCGCACGGTGCGTGTCGCGTAGTGAACCTCAGCACCGCCGCTTCGGCCAGCAACTCGTAAGTCTTTGACAGTCCTTTCGGCCGGTGCAGCCCATGACATTGAAGGCGGCGCGTGTTGGATCGCCATAACATCTTCTCAGCGGGAACACCGCCATGGCCGCGTCGAGCGGTGATCAATGCCGTTCAGCCATCATGCCAAAGGGAGACGGCTCTCGTGCCCGCCCATCCTCGAGCTCGAGCATCGAATCGAAATAAGTTTTCCAGCGCGTATCGTGGGTCACAACGCAGATCGCGACATTGCGGCTGTCCGCCAGATGCCTGAACACCTTCATCACCATCTCCGCCCGTGTACCATCCAGTGCGGCGGTAGGTTCGTCGGCTAGAATAACGGTGGGATCGTTTGCCAAGGCCCTGGCGATTGAAACACGCTGCTGTTCGCCGCCGGAAAGTTGGGAAGGATAATTGGAGCCGCGATGTTCGATGCCCAACGCGGCGAGAAGCCGGCTGGCTCGCGCCTGCGCCTGCTGGCGACCGACATCATTGACCTGCATGGCGATGGCAATGTTTTCGGCGGCCGTGAGAAAGGGGATCAGGTTCGCTTTCTGGAACACAAACCCAAGATGGGTCCGCCTGAAGGCCCGTAGCTCGTTGAGCTTCGCACCGGGACGCGAAATCACCTTGCCGTCGAACAGGACCTCTCCCGTTGTCGGTGTCTCCAGCAGACCGGCAATCATCAGCAGCGTCGTCTTGCCGGAGCCGCTGGGCCCGACGATACCGGTAACACTGCCGGGGCTCAAGGTCAGCGAACCTGCCGCCAACGCGGTGACCGGCGAGCCGCCGCTCTCGTAGACCTTGCTGGCATTCCGAACCTCCAGCGTGGCGAGGCGGCGCTTCGACATCAGGCCAACACTTCCTGGGCACGGACCGCGAGCGCGCGACGAATCGCAAACCAGCTGGCCGCAAGGCTGAGTGCCATCAGCACGAACGACAACACGCCAAGATCGGATTCGGTCATCAGCACAGTTCTCGGAAATCTCGGATAGATCGTAAACGAGATGGCTATGGCCAGAACGAGGCTGCAAAAGCCGATCAGCCCCGCCTGCTGCGCAATCATGCCGATGATCACCCGGTCACGGGCGCCGATCAGCTTCAGAAGTGCTATCTGCGCGACCTTCTCGATTGTCATCGTATAGATGGTCAGTGCTATGACGGCGCAGCAGATCAGCAGCGTCATCGTCGTGAAAGCCAGGATCTGGACGCGGAGCTTGCCGAGGCGGCCGTCCAGTAGAAGCGTTTCCTGGTCCTGCTGCGTGAGGACCTCGACGTCGCCCCAGCGTTTGATCGAGTCACGCACGACCTCCTTGTCAGCGCCCGGGAGAGTTTCGACGATGACCGCAGCGACACTTCCGGTCTCGTCGCCGAGACCCATGCGCGTCTTGCCCTTGGCCGCACGGTTGAGGAGGATCGCCTCGCTGGGCAGCAGTCGGTTGATGACCTGCGCGTCCGGGATGGTGACGAACAACAATCCGTCGCCACCCATGTCGACCTGCCCGGACGACACGCCGACAATCGTATAGCTATCTCGTCCAAGCCGGATCTCGTCACCCACAACCAGGCCTAAAGTCTTGTCGGCTATGGCCTCGTAGCGATTTGATTGGAAGTACCGGCCGGCGATCAACGGTATCCAGCTGCCACTGTCGCTTGGATAGTCCACACCAGTGACGGACATTCGCAGCGGAAGCGCGTCAATTTCGAACTGCTGGTTGTATTGGATGAACCGGCGCGTTGCCGCCACACCGGCCACACCGGCCACGCGGCGATCGAGATTGGCCGGTACGGCGGAGGATTCGGCGAACGGTCCGGACTTTCCCCCTTCGACGACCCAGAGGTCGGCACCAATGCCGTCGATCACGATCAAGGCTTCGTAGACGATGCCGCGATACATGCCCAGCATGCCGATCGTCGCCGCCATCAGCAGGCCGACGCCGAAAACGGTCAGGATGAACCTCAGCAGGTTATGCCTGATATCTTTGACCGCGAGATTCACCTGCTCAATGCCTGGAGGTTAACCGCTTGGTACTGGAAGCGGCCTGTCGGACTGAGCACGACATCACCGACCTTTAGGCCGCGCGTGATCTCGATATCGGTGCCGCTGGAGTAGCCCAGCGAAACAGGAGCCCAATAGGCCCGCCCGTCATGTGCAATCCAAAGACCCACCCGTCCCTGGTTTCTCGCCAGGAATCGCTGTGGCACCGCGATGCCCGGTGACGGCGATTCCGCTTGGATGGTGACGCTTGCACGCTGACCCACAGCCCAGTTCGCCGGCACCTCGCGCAATTTAAGATCGACCGTGAACTCGCGCGTCTCTTGATCGACCTGCCGGCCGATCCGCGCAATGGAAGCAGCGTAGGGCCGTTGCGGATCCGATGAGAAGGTGACTTTGGCTACTTGCCCCGGCCGAAGCGACCCCATCGCGGATTCGTCGAAGCGCGCCATGACCAGCAATGACGTCGGGTCGACGATCTGCATCAGTTCGACGCCCGGAGAAAGCAGGTCTCCCACCGTGCGGCTGCGGGAAATCACCACCCCATTGACAGGCGAGCGTATCGAGGTTTCGCCGAAACGGCTCCGTATCTGCTCGACCTCGGCGGAGGCGGCCGCGGCCTGGGCCTTTGCGCGCTCGATGCTAGCGGTCGCTCGCGCCAATGCGGCCTCGGCTTGCTTCTGGGTGCCTTCGAAGAGGTCGAACTCGGCCTGAGAAATCGATTTGCTGGCGAGCAGGCTCTTCCTGCGATCCAGATCTGCCTTTGCAGTACGGGCGGCGATAACCAGCCGGTCACGCTCCAATTCGGCCTCGCGCACGCTCTCCGCCGCGGCCCGGTCGTTGGCGACCGCTGCGGCAAGCTGATACTCGATTTCAGTCGCGTTTAGCGTGGCGAGGATATCGCCGGTCTTTACCTCGTCATTCCGGTCGACGCGAACGTCGGCCAGGAATGCCTGGATCCTTGCCGTCACGACGACCTGGTTGGTTGCACCAAGGAGGCCGGGTCCGGCGATTTCACGCGCGATCAGCCTTCGCTGGGCGACATAGGACTCCACCTGAGCAGGCCAGATATACCAACCAGAAAAGAGCCCGACTGCCGCCAGAACGGCAAACAAGATTAAGATGAAGCGAATCACGTGCCTTTTACCTGCACCGGCTTCCACCGGCCCCGCTGACCCCTGAATCGACGCATCACTATATCGCCGCCTGCTCGGCTGCATCGACCGCCGGTTGCCCAGCCAACAGTCGTTCGATGACTTCCCTCAGGATATCTTCTGCTTCTGCACGGTCATAGCCCAATTGGTCGAATATCAAGGTCAGACCAAGACCGTTCGCGGTCGGAAAGGTACGCAGATCCATCTCGCTGGTACGTGGTTTTTCTCGTCGCATGTCAGGCAGGGGCGTCACTTTGAACATGCCGAGATCAAGTTCGCCACCGGCATGGGCCCTTTGAAGGGGGGCCGACTGCGTGGCGCGTGTCCATCTGTCGACTGTTTGGGTGCCGGCGACGAAGAGGGAGGTATAGGAGCCCTTGGCCACGACTTCGTCATGCACGTCTCCGAAGTAGTTCGAATCCATGAAGGGCGCGAACTGGATAGCCTCTTCGATCCCTTCTCCGAGCGAACCGGCTAACGCTTCGATTGTCTCGAACCGAGACAGCCGCGCACGCACAGGGACGTCCGAGGCGACGAAATTGACATAGTTCTCCAGCCGCCGGTCGTGGCGCAACGCTGCTGGAACCTGCATCACCATATCGTCCACGCCGCCGCGCGACCCGATGGTCTGCGCAAAGGCCGCGATGATCATGGCCGTTTCCGTCGTGCCGGCTGCCCTGGCACGCTTGCGCAGCGCATCCTGCTGGTCGCTGGCTATCGAGAGCGTCACGTCCTCGCTAAGGCTGCAATCGATCAGGTTGACATTCGTCCGGCGGCCTTTCGCCTTGCGCCCGAGATTGGGAATTTGCGGCAAGGGCTCGGCGAATACCTTGCGCAGGAATGCGTCGCGCCGTTCGAACGAACCAGGCTTTCCGACATGGTCGAAATCCCGGATGAATCGGTCGATACTCATTTCCACCGGATCAAGAGGCAGGCCGAGATAAGCCTTGACTGTTTCCTCGACGATGAGGCCGAGGGAATAGCCGTCAACAACGAGATGATGTGCCTTGGCGACGATAAGGTCGCTCTCGGAGCCGAACCGGATGACGGTGACACGGAACATCGGCGCCTGGATATCTATGCCTTCCTGCGCGAGTTCGGTTGCGCGCTCCAACGCTTCGGATTCGTCGGCGACTTGCTCGACCCTGAAGAAATCGGTCGGCGTCCTTTCCAGATACGCGCCGTATCTAGCCCCCTTGCGGAAGAACCGGGTACGCATCACCTCGTGTCGCGCCATGACCGTTTCGATCGCCCGTCTGAGACGATCGGCGTCCATTTGCGGCCGGATCTTGAACTCCTTGCTTACAATGAATGCGGCACGCGCACGCGAAGTCGCGTCTGGATGTTCCTGGAAACGCAGTAATCCCAATTGCGTGCTAGTTACTGCTATCTCTCTTTCGACGTTGGGCACGCCGTCGAGCGGTGAGCGCTCGACATCCTGGCCTCCACTCGGCTGACCGGACCACTCGCGCAGACTCCAGCCCATTGCGATGGGCACCAGGCGGCCTGACGTTTCGAGCTCGCAGGAAAGCTCGTCGAGAAACTGATCGAGTAGCAACCGCGCTGCTGCTTCTTCGACAACGTCGAGATCCACGGTCAGCCGGCAGACAACGCCGGCTTCGCTGGTCGCTGCGGACAATTGTATCTCGTGCGCGGATGCGGGGATCGCATCGAGAGGATGGTCCAAGGCGGCGAGCGCCGTAACTTGGCTACGGTCGAGAAAAGCGAAGCCGAATTGGCGCAGCGAAACATGGCGAATGCGCAGATCTTCTTCGAGCGCCAGTTCCAGAGACGACGTATCCATTGACCGATGCGCGTGGCCGTTTGCGTCGGCACGCTCGACCTTCCTCAGCAGATCGTAACCGAGTTCATTCATGGCTCGCAGGACAATCGGATAGGACCCATCCAAGGGGCCTATCAATCCGCTTGGTGCTCCCTGCCCGCGCTCGCTATACCAGCGGTCGACGACGATTGATCGGAGCGAGAGGCGGCTTGCCAAGGCCTTGGCATAGGCGGCCAGAAAGCGCGCGGCCGGCAACTCCGATCCCGACGCGAATGCTGCTGCTGGAAGCGTGATCTCCAGCAACCCGACACGGCCCCTGTTGGTTCCCATACCGACGGGAGACGCGGCACGACTGCGGCCGGGGATCGGTGCGATCGCAGGCGCGTGGTGAAGTATCTCCTTCCAATAGGCGAGGTCGCGACGATACTCGCTCGATCCGGGCATCGGATGAGCTGCGCGCGCGTAGTCGGTAAAACTAGGCCCTGCTTCGACCGCTTCTGCTTCGCCTTGCACAAGCTGCGCAAGCAAAAGATGAACCGACAACGTGTCCGCAGCCGCGCGATGAGCCCGGATTTGTAGCTCGTGACCGCCATCCTGCCGCTGCCACGCGCCGATCCGCCATAGCGGACCAGGCAGCGCCACATCGCCCAAACGACCGCCCGGCGAAAGCACTTCAACAATCGGTTGAGCCTCGAAGCCTATCTCCACGGCGCCGGACGCCGATATCGCACCGGTCATCCGGAGCGCGTCGTGTCGCTCGACCAGTCGCGCCAATCTTGTCGCAAGCGCGGCCAGCGACACGCCAGGCTCAATACTCGTCTCGACCAGGATCTGATTGTCCGCCTTTGCGACCGCCGACGACATCGGCAGTCCGTCCAGCATCATCGCATTGACCTGGCGGCCAAGAGGCCGGAAGGCTTCCTGCGCTGCAACGCCATCGGAACTCGCTTGTGCGGCCAGGACCTGCAAGGCGGACGCCTTCAGTTTCGCCTCAAAAGCGGAAGCAACGAGGCGCGACAGTCCCGCGATCGTCGGCGCTTGCAGGAACTTGGCGACAGGGATGTCGACTTCGACCTGAGCCTCGACGCGATTTTTCAGTTCGAACGATGAGAGGGAGTCGAGACCGAGCTCACTGAGCTTGCGGTCATCCGCCAAGGCGCTTGCCTCGACCTTGAGGACTTTCGCCACTTCGCGCCGGATCATGTCGGCGAGCAGGTCGTCCCACGCCTCGCGCGGCGCGGCTGCAAGCTCGGCCTGAATGCGAGACCGCCCTCCGGTTCTGTCTCCAAGCAGCGGCGAAATCCTCGGATTCGTCGCTGCGCCGGGGTTCGTGCGAGCGATCGCAGCCCAGTCGATATTGGCAAAGCCGAGATTCTCCGATCTGGCGCGCACAAGATAGGACAGGGCCGCCGCCGCTTCAGAATCCTGAACCGGCTTGATGCCTACGCTATCGAGATAGTTGGTCATTGCTTCCGACCTGGCAACGAATCCACTGCCGGCGATCATGCCCCAGGCGGTGGACGAGCCGGCCAGGTTGCGACCCCTGCGGTACGTGGCGATTGCGTCCAAAACAGAGTTGGCCGCTGTGTAGTTGGCCTGCCCAGACGAACCGATAACCTGCGCGATCGACGAGAAATTCACGAAGAAATCCAGCGGAATATCGTGTTCGACAACGGCGACATGCAAGTTCCACCCGCCGGCTATCTTCGGCCTCAGCACGCGGTCGATCTTGCCTGCATCGAGCTGCGAGACGAAAGCGTCCTCTATCACCGCGGCGCCGTGCACGATGCCGCGCAGAGGAGCGTCACCCCCAGCATATTCGCCGATCAGCCTGCCGACGGCAGTAGCATCGGTCACGTCCAGAGCGGCGCGAACGATGCGCGTGCCACGTTGCTCCATGATCTCGATGGCCACAGCCGCTTCGGCATCTGGAACACCGCTTCGATTGGCAAGGATGATGGTTCCCGCGCCTTTCTGACTGAGCCACTCGGCGATCGCAACGCCAAATCCCTTGAGCCCACCAGTGACGAGGTAGGAAGCCTGAGCGGAGACGGCGAACTGTGCGCCGAGGTCAAGTTCGATGTCCACGGAAGGTTCGTCGAAAGTGACGATCACCTTACCGATGTGCAGCGCTCGCGAAAGCATGCGCATGGCTTCTGCCGCGCGCGATGCCGGGAAGCGGGTCGCCTCCAGCGGCTTATAGACGCCGGCGGCAACCTTAGCCTCCACCTCCACCAGCAATTGCCTGAAGAGGCTCTCCTTCTCGACGGGGAGCGTCGAGAGATCGATGACCGAATAGGCGTTGTTGCGATAAAGCGAGCGAAGCCCGATCGGCTTGTCGTCGGCGAGATCGCGCTTGCCGATTTCGACCATCCTGCCGAAGGGCGCCAGGCACTCCAGACTCTTGTCGATGCCGTTGCCAGACAGCGCGTTCAGCACCACGTCGACGCCGCGGCCACGCGTAAGGGAACGCACCTCGTCGGCGAAATCGAGAGCGCGCGAGTTCATGACCTCATCCACGCCCCATGTCTTCAGGAAGGCGCGTTTTGTGTCGCTGCCTGCAGTGCCGAAGACTCGAGCCCCCACATCATGCGCGACCTGGATGGCGGCGAGCCCGACACCACCCGAAGCCAGATGGATCAGCGCGGTTTCGTCCTGTGCCAATCGGCCGATATGTTTGAGAGCGTAGTGAGCGGTAAGGAAGGCTGTCGGGAGGGTCGCGGCCTGGATCAGATCAATACCATCGGGTACGCGCATGGCGAGATCCGCCCGGAGCTTGGCGAAGCGTCTGAGGTAGCCCTTGCCCATACCCATGATGCGATCGCCGGGCTTGAGATTGGTCACCCGTTCGCCGACCCTGCGGACGGTGCCGGCGAACTCCAGCCCGAGATTGCGCCAGTATGCCTCGTCATTCTCCAACTCGTCCGGCAAGATGCTGGTGGCCGCCATGATGTCGCGGAAGTTCAATCCGACCGCGGCGACCTCGACCATGACCTCGTCTGGCGCCAATTCGGGATCGGCGATTTCGCGTAGTACGATGTTGTCGATGGTGCCAGGCCCCGTCATGGTGACGGCGAAGTTTGAAGAATCCCGCGCGGTCTCCAGCGTCCGCCGCAACGGCGCCACTTCGTGCAAAGCCAGTTGCTCCAGCCGCGGGACATAGCGTTCGGCGCCACGCAGGATGAATTCCGTCTCTGCGGTTTCCTCCAGCACGGCGCCCGAAATGCTCACCCCCGACTGCAGCGATGTGGGATCCGCATCGATAAGGCGGATGCCCAAACCTTTGAACTCGTTTGCCATTGTGCGAGCAATGCCGATTAAGGCGCTCTCACTCAGGCCTGAAAGGCTCATCGGCTGGTCACCTTGCACAAGCCGGCTGCCGGACGTGACGACAACCAGTTCGGGCCGCTGTTCGGACGAACTGTGCAGCCGGTCGATGACTTTTCCAAGCGTGATCAATTGGTGCACGATAGGCGTGATCCTGGCGAGAAGCTCGTCCCCGCCTGCTTTGTCGTCGAGTTTTTCGGGGGTGGCGGCGCTGAACAGGATGCCACCTGTCCCACCCGATTTGGTCATGAATGCCCGGATCGTGGCGAGCGCTTCATCCGCATCGAGGTTCAGGAACGGCGCGGGGTTTGCGACCTCGACCGTCGCTCCGCGGCTAACCAGCTCAGCCAATGTCGCTTCGAGGCGCTGCGTTCCATCACCCACCACCAACCAGTGGGCGCAACGCAATGAGGGCGCTGCCGGTTTGGCTTCCTGCTTCTCGAAATGCTCCTCGAAAACACTGGAGCCCGAGCCGGCACCTTGCTTGGCCCTGCTGCTCCTGACCTTGCCCAGCGCCTTGGTCTGAAGGTTGTCGAGAACGATGAGCGGCTGCCCTTCCGGCGAGAACACGCTGAACCGCATCGAGTACGGGTCGAGACCCGGCTGGATGTCGACGATCACCTCGGGCGTCAAAGGAGCGCCCAGCAGGATCTTGCGGGCGCCGGTCGGCAGGCGCAACTGATACTGGGCCTTGTCTTCATTAGCCGGCGGCAGCGATTCACCTGGAACCCACACGCCGTCTCGATGTGAAGCCAGGCCGATGCCGGCCTGGAGCACCGCGTCCAGCAATCCGGGGAAGGCGAAATACTGCTTCGCCAAGTTGGGATCCTTGCTTGACAGCTTGGCAACCAGGCGGTCGCCGACAATGTCGAGTGCGTTCACCGACTGGAAATAGGGACCGTATTCAAGCCCGTGCCGTTCGGCGAGACGGTAGAATTCCGTCTTTTCGACTAGGTTCGGGCGATCCAGCAGCAGGTCGGCAGGAGCTGGTGCAAGTTCATATTTGTGGCTGAAGCCATAAGCTTCGGCACGCGTCCTCCAGCCATCCTCCGAACCTCGATGGAACGTGGCGATGCGCAGCCTGCTACCGACCGGATCGAACGTCGTCGTAAACAGTACGACGTCGTCCTCCGCGATGGAAAGCGCTTCGTACAGCTTGAAATCACGCAGTTCCACGGACTCAGAGCCGAAATGGTCGCGCAGTGCGGCCCCCATGATTTCGATGTAACCGACGGCCGGGAAGAGGCAATCGCCGCTGACCCGATGGTCAGCCAGGAATTTGAAGCCTCTGAGCGTGATTTCGTTCGTCCAGGACGGCGCCGCAGTGAAGTCGCGCCATCCAAGCAGTGCGTGCCGGGGTGCCTCGAACAGGAAGTTCTTGGTTTCCTCGGATGTATTCAGCAGGCGCTGGTTGTTCCAGGGTAACTTGGGAACGGCCACGTGGCCACTCAACGATTTCGGCCGGTCGAATTCGACGCCGGCAACATGAAGGCTGCCCTCGGCCCGCGCCAGCGTCCAGAAATCGTCAGTTTTGCGATCGAGCGAGTTCACCGCGGCGGCGTCTACCCCGCGCTCCTGCGAGATGCCTCGGATGAGCGGCGTCAGCGTGCGGTGCGGACCTATTTCCAGGAAAGTATTGATGCCGAAATCGAGGGTGAAATCCAAGGCCTTGGTAAAGCTGACGGGTTGGCGCAAATTGGCCCACCAGTAGTCGGCGTCGAACTTCGTCTCGAATATGCCGGTGACCGTCGAGATGATCGGCAGACGGCCTTCTTTCCAGGCGACCGGACCCAGTTCGCCGAGGAACCATTCCTTGCAGTCTTCCAGATGCGCGCTGTGCCATCCGAAATCCATGGTCATCCGGCGGGCCGTCGCATCGGGATAGGCTTCCGCGACCTTGGCCAGCACGCCAAGCACCGCGTCCTCCATGCCGGAAATCGTTTGCGCGATCGGGCCGTTGTAGGCGGCAATGACAACGCTTTCGTCACCGGGCAGCAAAGGTTCGAGTTGATGGACCGTCAGCCCTATCGTGGCCATTGCACCGCGCCGCTCGCTCTTCAGCGGGATGAGGCCGCGTTTGGCAATGATGCGAGCCGCCGTCTCGATATCGATGATACCTGAAACGTAGGTGGCCGCGACCTCGCCGAAGCTGTGGCCGATCAGAAGCTCAGGCCGCACGCCGGCCTTTGTCCAGCGCTCGTAGAGGGATATCTGCGTGGTGAAGATGGATGCCTGGGTAACGTCGGCATCGTTGATGCGGGTCTTCGTCTCGTCCCGCAGCATCTCCTCGACGGTCGACCAGCCGACCATCGGACGCAGCACTTCGTCGAACATCTCGGCGGTTCGGCGAAACGCACGGTCTTCCTTCAACAGGCGGCGCGCCATGGCCCACCACTGGCCGCCCTGGCCCGAGAAGGCGATGGCGAGCCGACGGTTGGATGCCCTCCCGGTGATGATGGTTGGCCCTTCCGCGCTTTGCTCGATGGCTCCCTTAGCCAATGCGCGCAGTTGGGTCTGGAGCGCGGCACGCTCCGGCTCGACGATGAGCGCAGCCCGTTGGGCGAAGTTATCGCGCGCGCTGCTCAAATGGGCGGTGATGTCTTCGACCGGCGTCTCCGCAAGGGAGCCTCCCTGCTCCAGCGCATCGGCTAGACGGCCGGCCCACAGTTCCAGTCCCGCCGTGCTGCCGGCCGAGATCGGGACGGCTATCGGATGGCCGGCTATCACCGGCCTTGGCGCACGGTTGGCGTTCGCGGACAACCCCCGCCATCCTTCCACTGCGATGGAGGCATTGGTGCCGCCAAAGCCGAAGGAGTTGACGACGGCCAGGACCGGCCGGCCGTGATGGTCGATCGGCGTCGGCGTGGTTGCTACAGCGATGTTGAGCGCGTCGAACGGAATGCTCGGATTCGGGCGCTCGAAATTCCGGTTCGGCAGCACGATGTCCTTTCCCGCCGTCAGCACCGTCTTGATGAAACCCGCAATACCGGACGCTGATTCGAGGTGGCCGAGATTGGGCTTGAACGATCCGACATAGGCCGGCTTTGACCGTGAATTCACACCGAACACGCGGCCGATGGCAGCCGCCTCGATTGGATCGCCGACCGGCGTGCCTGTCCCATGGGCCTCGACATAGTCGACATCGGCCGGATCGATGGCGGCGCCTTCCACCAGCGCCTCCAGCATCTCTTGCTGTGCTTCCCCGCTCGGCGAGGTCAGGGTGGGCGTATACCCGTCCTGATTGACCATCGAATGACGGATCACGCCATAGATCCGGTCGCCGTCGGCAATTGCCCGGTCAAGAGGCTTCAGCAAAACGAAACCGCAGCCTTCGCCGCGCACGAACCCGTCCGCCCTTTCGTCGAAGGTGTAGATTCCGCCGGTCGGCGAAAGCATGTTGGCGCTGGAGAATGCGATAAACGGGCCTGGATCGAGCATGCAGTTGACGCCGCCGGCGAGCGCCGTCTCACAGGTGCCGGTGCTCAGGTGGCGCACCGCTTGGTCGATGGCAACGAGCGCCGACGAGCATGCCGTGTCGACGGCGATACTCGGCCCTTTCAGATCGAAACGGTGGGATATTCGGTTGGCCGCGATCGAGAACGCCGAACCGGTGCCGGCAAAAATATCCCCACCACCGACACGTCCGCGGCGCAGGTTCTGCGCGAAATCGTTGGTCGAGATTCCGATGAACACGCCGGTGCGCCCGCGGCGCAGGTCGGCCAATGTGCGCTCGGAATCCTGGACGGCCTCGAAGGCCACTTGCAACGCCAGGCGCTGCTGCGGGTCCATCGTTGTCACCTCGCGGGGCGACATGTCGAAGAAACTCGGGTCGAAGCCGAAAACGTCGCTGGCAAGAAACCCACCCCAGCGCGTCCGCATCTTTCCCCGGGCATCGGGCTCCGGATCATAGAATGCATCGACATTCCATCGATCCGCCGGGATATCGACGATGCCGCAGTTCTTCTCCAGGAGAAAGTTCCAGTACGAGTCCGCGTCCTGGATTCCTCCAGGAAACCGGCAACCAATTCCGATAACTGCGATTGGCTGTGTTGACTCAATGACCTGCTGAGGGGCATCGCCCCCACGATGAATGTTCATGCCCAGACCCCCGCCTAGTATACACCGTGGGTTGCCCAACCCACGGCGCACTTACAGTCACGGCGTATTTAAGTGCATGTCCTAACGGAAGCTCCAAGAGCAAAACTCGCCAGGTTAGCATTTTTATCGCAAAATGTGTCTTTTAAGCCGATTTGATTACTTTTTAGGCCAATTTGATTAGTTTTTAGGCCGATGTGGCTGCTTTTGAAGAGAAACCCGTCCGCTCGATCCTCGTCGCCAAAAACAGGCGTCCCCGAGGCCCGTTCCGGAGCGTCAACGCAATCCCAAGTCGAAATCGAAGCGGCGTGCGACGACCTGAGGACTGCGTGCACTCCAGGCGACGGCGGCCACGTGGTGCGCGCTTGGGCGGAACTCAATGAGCCTGAGGGGTTCAACCAATTCCAGTGGCGGCGAGAGGATATAGGCCTCGCCGCTCCCGTCCATCCCAATCTCGAGTCCCACCCCGGAGAGGCCGACGCCGGCAGCCTTGAGCACGGCTTCGCGACAAGTCCAAAGCCGGCAGAACATGAGGCGGCGGGCCTCTGGCGCCAGTGACTCAAGTTGTGCGATCTCGCCGGGCGCGAACAGAGAACGGGCCATGGACATCTCGCCGCTCCGCGGGGCGACGCGCTCGACATCGACGCCGACTTGCCCGGCGGCAGCCACGGCCACAAGGGCAAGATCCCCCGAATGCGAAAGGTTGAAGGCGAGGCGCCCGTCCGCAAGGAACGGCTTTCCCTGTGGGGTCTCCCGCAGATCGAGTTCTCCCGGCGCTCGGCCGGTGTACATGGACAGCACCCGGCGTAAGCCGGCATGAGCTGCCAGATGGCGCCGCTGATCCTGCTCGAAAACAAACCGTCCGCCCCTGGTCAATTCGGCTGGATTGAGCACGGCCATGTCCGACTGCGAAAGGGGAGCATCGAGAGCAACCCGCCACACATGGACGTCGATCCCGAGAGCCGGCACCACCCGCCCACCGCCGTGCGGCAAGACAACTCCGCTTTGCTTCATCTTACAGTTTTCCCGGCCGGGCGAGAGGTAGGGCTCGGCCTGCTGCAGCAATACGGCATTGACGACTGCTCCCCAAGCTTTGCCCGTTAACACCATAAACCTACGCGATTCTTGTGACACCTCTCGGCACGCTCATCATCGGCCACGCTCTAACGCGCCAGAGTGAACCAGTCCAAAGGCCGGAGGGACTTGGCTGCGATGCGGGTGCGCACCGATTTGGAACAACGAGCCTCAGAGTACCACCCGGAGCGGAGTCAGGTCATTGAAGCCGGCTGTTGTGGCGCAGCACGAGGCCGACCGCGCCGAGCAGTGCGTCGTTCTCCGTGTGCTTGCCAACGATTATCCGCGTGCGCAGCGCAGGCGCCACATCGCGGGACTTGATGAGCGTATGGCGTTCATATGACGCGATCAGTGGCGCCAGGAGAATGTCGCCCGCCAAGGCCATGCGGCCGCCGATTATGATGAGCGGCGGATTGAGCACCGAACCGATCAGGCCAAGGCCACGGCCGGCGAACTCTGCGGTGTCCTCGATCATCCGCAGCGCCCTCACGTCGCCCTGCTCGGCCATCATGATCACATCGTCCATCGTGACCGGCCGCCGCACGATGCGCGAAATCTGCTCGAGCGGCCGGGCAAAGCTGGCATAGAGCTCCAGGCATCCGCGATTGCCGCACCGGCAAAGGTCGCCGCCGGGATCGATGCTGATGTGCCCGAATTCGCCGGCGCCGCCGGCGATGCCGCTCACCAGCCGGCCGTGCTGGACAATGGCCCCGCCCACGCCCAGATCGACCTTGAACAGCACGAAATCGTCGTGGCCGACGGCCGCACCCCACATCAGCTCGGCAATTGCCGAGCAGTTGCTCTCATTGTCGGCGAAGATCGGCTGTTCGAGGACCGGCCCGAACACATCGCGGATGTTGACCCCGGCCCAGGTCGGAACAATACTCGCGCGCAGCACCACTCCTTCGCGGCTGACTGGGCCCGAGACGGAGACCCCAACCCCCAGGAGCCCCGCCATCGGCAGACCGTTCTCTTCGTAGCATCGGGCAATTACTGACTTGGCGAGCTGGGCCGCCTGTTGCGGCTGGTAGTCCAGACCCATGGGGATAGTTTGTTCGGCAACGAAAGAATGCGAGACGTCGGCGACGACGCACCGCATCTCGTCGAGGCCCAGGTGGATGCCGACGCAGGTGCCCGCAGCGGGATTGAGCGTCAATGCCGTGGCCGGCCTGCCAATGCCCCTGGCCGCGTCACGATGGGCCGAGGATTCGATCACCATCCCTGACTTTCTCAAGCCGTTGAGCGCGGTTGAAACCGTCGACCGCGCCAAACCGGTAATGCGGGTAATTTGCGACGCGGAAAGCACGCCGCGCTCGCGCAAGCATCGGACGATCAGGCTCTCCGGCGACGCGGACGGCCTGTCGATCAGCCAATTTCTAAGCGAAGGTTTGTTCATGATGAGCACAAAGCATGTTGACTGATAGCTCAAATATGTCATCTTGGAAAGAACGGAGATTACTGCATCTCGCCGGCCACGACCTCAAATCGCAGGCCACAAGCGGTCGAAACGAACCGTGCATCACATATGGGAGTGAAACGATGAAATACCTGAGGACGGCCTTTGCGGCCGCTACCGCCTTCACCTTGATTACCGGAACAGCGCTCGCGGAGCCGAAGACCAACCTCTTGCATCAATGGGCCACCGGATCGGACGCCCAGGCTATCGCCAAGCTCGGCGAGATGTTTACCGCCAAGGGTGGCACCTGGCAGCAGACCTCCATCGCAGGCCATACGGCCAATACCCTGGCCAAACTGCGTGCCGATGTGATCGCCGGCAACGCACCTCCCGCTGTGCAACTCAAAGGCCCCGAGATCGCCGAATGGAACGAGACGGGCATGACAGCCAATCTCGACGACCTGGCGAAGGCGGAAAATTGGGAGAAGGTCGTCGCTCCCGAATTGCTGCCGGTGATGAAGCCGACCGGGAATTGGGTGGCAGCGCCGATGAACATCCACCGCATCAACTGGCTGTGGGCATCGCCGAAGGTCATGAAGGACGCGGGCGTCACCGAGATGCCGAAGACATGGGCGGAATTCAACGCCGCCTGCGACAAGATCGTGGCCAGCGGCAAGATCTGCATTTCGCACTCGACCGCCGACTGGACCGACTCGACGGTCTTCGAAGTGGTCGTGTACGGTCAGGACCTCGATCTCTACAGGAAAGCTTTCGTCGAGGGCGACGTCGATGCCATGCGTAGCGACGGCATGGTCAAGGCCTTCGAGCAGTTTCGCACCATGACCTCGAAGTACATGGACCCCGGCATGAACGGGCGTGACTGGGATACCATGTCGCATCTCGTCGGCCGCGGCGAGGCCGCCTTCCACATCATGGGCGACTGGACGATCGGCCTGCTGACGGCCGGCGGCTTCAAGGAGGGCACCGACTATGTCTGCGCACAGGCGCCGACCGATTGGGGCAAGCCCGGCTTCATCTTGAATTCGGACTCGGTCGTGTTCTTCAAGCAAAAGGACCCGGACTACATCGAGGGACAGAAGCTGCTTGCCAGCATCATCCTGTCGCCCGAATTTCAGACCATTTTCAATCAGACCAAAGGGTCCATCCCGGCCCGCCTCGACGTCGATCTTTCGAACGGCTTCAATCCCTGCCAGCAACTCTCGCAAAAGGATCTGCAAGCCTCGATCGCCGCCGGCACGCTCGTGCGTTCAATGGCGCACAACATGACGGTTCCGCAAAAGGTCCGCGGCGCAATAATGGATAGCATCACGGAGTTTGTAGCAACGCCGGATATGAGTGCGCAGGACGCGGCCAATGCGATGGCGGATGCGGCCGAAGCGCAGGAGTGACGCTGCCGATGATGGCCGGGGCGAAGCGCCTGGCCAGACCTCGCCGGAGCAGCCCGATGTCCACCCATGATCTGATTGTACCAGCCGCAGCTGCCGCGGCCCGTCCGTGGCGCGAGCGCCTGGGCACGATGGTGCCCATTCTGGTGCTGGCGCCATCGATAGCGGCGAGTTTCATCTATGTTTTCGTCTTCACACTCTGGACGCTCTACATCTCCCTGTCCAATTCGTCGCTGTTGCCGACCTATGGGTTCGTTGGCCTGGACAACTACGCTTCGCTTTGGGCAAACCGGCGCTGGAACATCGCCTATACGAATCTCTTCCTGTTCAGCGGCTTCTATATCGTAGGCTCGATGGCGGTTGGCCTGCTGCTCGCGATCGCGATCGACCAGCGCGTCCGCGGCGAGGCGGTTTGGCGCACCATCTTTCTGTACCCGTTGGCGGTGTCCTTCATCGTCACCGGTACGGTGTGGAGCTGGCTGTATAACCCTGTCGACGGTATCCAGGCCTTCGTTCGAGGGCTTGGCTGGACCGACTTCAGCTTCGCCCTGACGGCCAACCGCAACACCGCGATCTATGCGGTGATCATAACCGGTATCTGGCAGTCGTCCGGCTTCGCAATGGCACTTTTCCTGGCTGGTCTGCGGTCGGTCGATCCGGATCTCGTCAAAGCCGCGCAAATCGACGGCGCGTCGGTTTTCCGGACCTATCGGAGGGTCATCCTGCCAACCATCGCTCCGATATTCCTGGCGGTGGCGGTCATTCAGATACAATTCGCCATCAAGACCTTCGACCTGGTGGCGGCGCTGACGCGGGGCGGGCCAGGCGTGTCCACGACCTTCCCCGCCATCTATGTCTACGACCTGATGTTCCAGCGCGGCCAAATCGGCGAGGGTGCCGCCGCGGCGATGATGATGCTCGCGGCGGTCGCGGTAGTGCTGGTGCCGTACTCCTTGTGGATCGTCTGGCGCCGGCGGGCGGAGGGCCGCAATGGCTGAAGTTGCCCCTAATGCCCGTTTTGATCCGGAGGAAGCCGCTGCCACGCGCCGGCATTTCTGGAGCCGCTTCCTTGTCTATGCCGTGCTGACGCTTTTCGCGGTCGTCTATCTTGTGCCATTGCTGGTGGTGATCTTCAACTCATTGCGCGAGCAGTCGGAGATTGCCCGCAACGGCCTCATCTCCGTACCGCGCAGCTTCCGGTTCGATGCGTGGGCGCAGGCCTGGGGATCCTACTGCGTCAGCGGTACCTGCGAGGGCATGAAGCGCAATTTCTTTAACTCGCTGGCGATGACGATCCCCGCCACCATCATCTCGACCATTCTCGGCGCCATGAACGGCTACATCCTCTCCAAATGGCGCTTCAGGGGTTCCGAACTGATCTTCAATCTGATGCTGCTTGGCGTATTCATGCCCGGCCAGATTTCGCTGATGCCGTGGGCGTTCCTGCTCGGCAAGCTCGGCCTGACCAATTCGACATATGGGCTGGTGCTTATCCACGTCGTCCAGGGCATCTCGTTCACCACCCTGTTCTGCCGCAATTTCTACGTCAGCATACCGGACGACCTGATCAAGGCGGCACGCATCGACGGCGCCGGCTTCTGGCGGATCTTCCGCAAGATCATCCTGCCCCTGTCGCCGCCCATTCTGATTGTCACCGTCATCTGGCAGTTCACCGGCATCTGGAACGAGTATTTGTTCGGCGTCGTCTTCACATCAGGCCAGCAGCAGCCCATTACCGCGGCACTGGTCGCGCTCACGGCCGGCGGCACGACCGCGCGTGCTTACGATGTGATGAGCGCAGCCGTGCTGATCGGCGCGTTGCCACCGCTGCTGATCTATCTGTTCGGTGGAAAATACTTCGTGCGCGGCCTCACCCAGGGCGCCATCAAATGAGGCGTCGCCCATGTCCGCGTTGATGATCCGCAACCTTCACAAGAGCTACGGCTCGCTCGAGATTCTTGCCGGCATCAATCTCGAGGCTAAGACCGGAGAATTCGTCGCCCTTGTCGGCCCGTCGGGTTGCGGCAAGTCAACCTTGCTCGCCATGATCGCCGGCCTCGAAACCGTCACGTCGGGCGAGATATGGATCGGCGACCGGCTGGTGAACTCCGTGCAACCCAAGGACCGCGACATTGCGATGGTGTTCCAGTCATACGCCCTCTATCCCACCATGACAGTGCGCCAGAACATCACCTTCGGCATGGAAAGCCGCGGCGTGCCAAAAGCGGCGCAGGCGGAAGCTGTCCAACGGGTTGCCGCGCTCCTGCAGATCGAACAGTTGCTTAAACGCAAGCCCGGCCAGCTCTCGGGCGGGCAGCGGCAGCGCGTCGCGATGGGGCGCGCCCTCGTACGCGACCCAAAGCTGTTTCTGTTCGACGAGCCCCTGTCCAACCTGGACGCCAAGCTGCGCGTCGATATGCGTACCGAAATCAAGAAGCTTCACCATCGCGTTGGCAAGACCACGGTGTACGTCACCCATGATCAGGTCGAGGCGATGACGCTTGCATCCCGCATTGCGGTGATGAACCAGGGCTCGGTCCAGCAGTTCGACACGCCGAAGCGGATCTACGACCGGCCGACCAACATGTTCGTTGCCGGTTTCATGGGATCGCCGGCGATGAATTTCATCCCCGCCCGGCTTACCGGCTCGACCAGCATCTCGGTACGCGCCGCTGACGGCAGCGATGCCAGCCTTGCCCTTGCCGCGCCGATGTCCGCCGGTGCGCCAAAGGACGTCGTGCTCGGTATCCGGCCGGAACACATCTACCGTTTCACGACCGATCTGAAGTCGCGCAAACCTGCTGTGGCGTCCATGCAGGCGCCGGTCGAACTGGTCGAGCCGACCGGGGCCGAGACGCTTGCCGTGCTCAGGCTGGGTGACCTGGAGATCACCGGCCGTTTCGAGCCGGACGACGCTCCAGTCATGGGCGAGACGATAACGCTGGGCATCGATATGTCGCGCGCCTGTCTGTTCGATCCAACAACCAAGGCGCTTCTGTAATCGATGTCCGTACAATTCGCGACTTATCCGAGCTTGACCGATCGGGTCGTGCTGATCTCCGGCGGCGCCTCCGGCATCGGCGCCGATATGGTCCGTGCCTTCGCCTCGAATGGCGCCCGGGTAGCCTTTCTCGACGTGCAAGACGAGCCAGCGGAGGCGTTGGTGAGCGAGCTCGCTGGTGCCGCCGGGCAGGCTCCCTTATATCTCCATTGCGATGTGACCGACGTCGATGCGCTAAAGGCGTCGGTAGAAGGCGTGCGCGCGCGGCTTGGTCCGGTCGCCGCCCTGGTGAATAACGCCGCCAATGATCAACGCCATCCCATCGACGCGGTAACGGCCGACTATTGGGACCGCAGCTTCGACGTCAATCTGAGGCATCACTTCTTCGCCGCGCAGGCTGTGCATCCGCATATGAAGGAACTCGGCTTCGGCTCGATCATAAACTTCTCTTCCATCGCCTGGCGTTTCGGAGCGGACCAGATGGTGGCCTATGCCACCGCCAAGGGGGCTGTGGTGGCGCTGACGCGTGCTTTGGCGCGCTCGTTCGGACCGGATAACATCCGCGTCAATGCGGTCGAACCCGGCGCCGTCATGACCGAGCGGCAGCGCGAGCTGTGGTTCAAGACGCAGGAGGCAGTCGACCAGACGGTGCAGCGGCAATTGATCCGCCGCGTCCTGCTGGGCGAGGAGATTGCACGCACAGTGCTCTTCCTGGCAGCCGACGACAGCCGCATGATCACCAAACAGTCCATTACCGTCGATGCTGGTCTGCGCTAGTGACGCTTCTCCGCTCTCCATTGGAACCGCCAAGCTGATGCTTCGTCTCGGCCTCAACCCCTACGGACTGACCTATCATCTCGGACTGCAGGGCCGCGGCACGCCACGGCACAATCCGGACGGCGTGGGGCTGGAAGGCTTCATTACGCTGGCGCAGGAACTAGGCGCACGCACGCTCGAGATCTACGAACCCTGGTTGACCGACTTGACTGACGCCGAAATCGTCGCCCTGCGCAGGCGTCTTGCCGCGCTGGACATCGTCCCGGTGGTGAGCGGCGGACTGCTGGTGGCAGGTCCGCTGGACAACGCCTTTCGGGCTGCGCGGCTGCTCGAGGCGACGACGATCCGTATCGCACTGACGCCTGTCCTGTGCGGCGACCGCAATGCGTGGGGACCGAAATGGAGTGAGTTCAACGCCACGATTCGCGCTGCCTTGACGGAATGGGGGCCGCGTGCGGCGGCCGAGGGCTGGATGCTCGGCATCGAGAACCATCAGGACTTCGGCAGCGACGAACTGGTTGCGTTCTGCGAACTCGGCAGGCCGGGTGTCGGCATCACCTACGACACCGGCAACACCTTTCCTGTCGGCGAGGCGCCGCTTGCCTTCACGCGCCGGATCGCGCCCCATGTCCGCCATGTTCACCTCAAGGATTATCGCATTCAGTTCACGGATGAGGGCTACCGTCTGGTCCGGTGCGCGATCGGCGACGGCGCCGTGCCATTCGCCGAACTGGCAGCCATCCTTGGCGAGCACCACGACACGCTGACGGCGGTGCTTGAGCCAGGCGCGCTTGAGGCCCGTCACGTTCGCTGGCTCACCGACGACTGGTGGAACGGATATGCGCAGAAGACCGCCCGGGAGTTCGCCGCGTGCCTGAGTGCTGCGCGCGTGAACCGCCTTGCGGACGACGCCGACTACCGCACGCCATGGGAACGGGACGATGACGGCGCGCTCGTTTCGTACGAGCTCGACATGATCCGGCGCAGCGCCGCCAACATGAAGAAGTTCGATTTCATTGCAATGGAGAAATCAGCATGACTGCCCGAGAACTCAGCGGCCTGACCGCCTTCGTAACCGGCTCGGGACGCGGCCTCGGCCGCGTGATGGCCGACCGCTTGGCCGGACTTGGCGCAAACGTCGCGGTCCACGACCTCGATTGGACTCGGCCATCTCAATATGGCGAATTCGCGGATCTCGGCGACTCTGCCCGGGGCTTGGAGAAGCATGGGACGCGGGTGACCGCGGTCACCGGCAATATAGGCGACAAACAAGCTGTCGCCGATATGAAGAGGAAGATCGAGGCCGATCTCGGCGACGTGCACATTCTGGTCAACTGCGCCGGCGGCGACATCGGCGCCAAGGGCGTAAAGCCCAATCCCAACAACGCACTCGATATCGACTACGAAGACATCAAGGTTCTAACCGAGAACAATCTCATCGGCACGATGCTGGTCTGCCAGGCGTTCGTTCCGCCGATGGTCAAGCGCGGCTCAGGCTCGGTGATCAACATCGCCTCGGCGGCAGCGCATATCGGATGCTCGCCCGAGGTGGTCTACTCGACGCTCAAGGCGGCTGTCGTCCATTATACGCGCTGCCTCGCCAAGGAATTGATCGACGATGGCGTACGCGTCAATGCGGTGAGCCCTGGCGCCACCAAGACGGCACGGTTCCAGGCGAGCCGCGTGGTCGATCCGCAGCGCATGGATTCGAGCAAGAAATCGCTGAACCGGTATGCGGAGCCTGAAGAGATCGCCGAAGCGGTGGCCTTCCTCGCCGGCCCGCGCGCCCGCTTCATCAACGGACAGGTCATCCGCGTCGACGGCGGTTTCACGATCTTTCCAGGTTAAGCCGCGACAGTTCACATCGGCTGCCCAGCTAAGCCTCGCCATCGAGCGGGGCACACAGCGTCACCGGGTCGACCAGACCCACCCGCGCTTACGTTCGAAGCTTCGGTCCGTCGCGCGTCCGCATGAGCAGGATCGCCGCTATTTGACGCCCACGCTTTCAGGCCAGAGGACCTGGATTTCCTTTGGCAGCGCATCCCGCACCTTTGCCGACTGGCCAAGGTCGATATGCCGTGCAAGCACACGCAGCACCGAGCGTGCCGCATCCCCGGGATCGACAGCACGGGTCGATTTCAATTCATCGGCGATGTGTTGCAGGAACTCCTCGAGCGAGCGTGTCTTGTCGGGCATGTCGGCGGGCCGATAGCGATCATAGTAGGCCGCACGAGCAGCGGCAGTTCCGCTCCCAATTTGGCCGCCAGTCCGACCTGCAGCCTGTCCCGAAGGGTTCGCAGAACGGCGCCCAATGTATGCCAGGCGACGTGTCGATCCGGACCAAGATCCACCATGATCTCGTCTAGCCAGATGTTTGTTATTTGCAGCGTTTTGTCAAAAACGTCCAAGCCGGTTGCGCTCATCGTCGCCTCCTCGAAAGGTTCTGCGGGCGAAACGGCGACCGGAGATAATTGTTTCGCGGTCCTGTGAAAATCGCCTGGCAAAGCGGCGGAAAGCGGTTCGGTCGGAGAGCCTGTCGGGGGTTGGTCTGCTCGACACTCTGCATCTGCCGGATTTCGGCGATCTGTCGGAAGTGGCCGTTTTCCACCACGTTGAGTGCAGTCACCGCGGCCAGATTGTCGCCTTTCATTCCACCGTACGGCCTCGCGATAGGCGATTCCCTTGAAACGGATATCGCGCACTGCCGCTAGAACGTCGCACCGGCTCGGATGTCCCTTGGATACAGTGCTGGCGTCTTTGATCGCGGCAAGAAGAAGACAGGCCGAATCGTGGGCGTTCACGGCATAATTGCCGATCGGTCCGAAGCGCGCTGCATAGCGCGCGGCAAACTCGGCCGAACCGCCACCCTGCCCGGTTCGGGCGTGGCGGAAAGCACGAGAACGCCTTGGCCAACACTGAGCTTGCGCTTATCGGTTCCGAACGCCGTCAGCAATGAGACCAGTCCTCACGTTGCCCGAACCCGGCTTTTGCCGGATATCTCTTGACCGATTGAGCGGCCCGCGCCGACAATGGCATTGGGAAGATGGCGGGATGTCGCCCACGGTGTTCGGCACCACTTGGCGAAAGCTGCGAAAGGGTTGTCATGGATTGGAAGCTGGAACTGGTCCCGGTCCCCGTATCGGACGTCGACAATGCCATCGCCTTTTATGTTGGGAAGGTCGGCTTTCACCTCGATCATGATCACACGGTAAGCGACGAGATACGTTTCGTGCAATTGACGCCGCCCGGTTCGGCCTGTTCGATTGCCATGGGCAAAGGCATCGTCGACAGCACCCCGGGATCCATACGGGGTCTGCAGCTGGTTGTGCCCGACATCGATGAGGCGCACCGGCATCTGGCCGCCCAAGGCATCGAGGTCAGCGATATCAAGGATTTTCCCTGGGGCAGATTTGTCTTCTTTGAGGATCCTGACGGCAACACATGGTCTGTCCAGCAGCTCCCTCCTCGCAACTGAAGCGGCGCGCTGCGGCAGGACGATGCTCGACCCAGACGCGATGACCAAAAGAAAAGGCCGGACTGTTGAGCCCGGCCAAGCGTGAAGGTCTGTAACCTCCAGAGGGGAACGCGCCGGACGCAATGGGAGGAGACATCCGACGCAATCCGCATATGGGTCTCTACTGGTGACGTTTCAATGACATGCAGTGGACCAATGTCGCTTCGCCATAGAGCCAGGAAGGTAAAGCATTCGAAGGGACCGGTGGATCGCGCCGCCTAGTTGACACAAAGGTCGCCGAATGCAGGCGGCTCCTTGCATAGGGACTTCAGTCTGTAGGCCTGTCGACCAAGGGCCTGCACAGCCGAACTTTGGTCCGAGGCTGCTATCGCAAAAGCCCGAAACGCGAGAGTTTCAGGAACCGAGTTCAGAAGAGCCCCGTTGCGATGCCGACTGTTACAGGAGGCCGCTATGGATTCGAGCGTTCACCAGGCGCGTTGGCTGCTTTTTCCATTATTTGGCCTGTGTTTCGGGATCGCAGCCATTGGATTTATTGTTGGCTGACGGTGAGAACTCGGCGCCCCCGCCGAGAGACGCAACGAAGCGAAGGCAAAAGACTTGCGCAGTAAATAGTCCCTTCCTGCGCCAGCGAGGCCCACCAGTTACCCTCGTGGGACTGGTGGGTCTTGACCTTGCCGATACAAACCATTGTTTTAAGCATCGCACGAATTCGAACAGGAGGCAGCACGAAAGGTCCGTATGATTAAGGGGATTTCCGCCATGCGACTGGCAAGTTCATTGATGACGACCCGGAGACGAAGGACCGGATCTTCGCGAGGACGTCATGTCGGCATTTCTGTAGTCGTTTTGACCTTCGTTCTCGTCGTGAGCCCCTATCGCGTCGTGTTCGACGGACTATCGCAGCCGCTCGGCCCGCTGGCTGCCTGGGCCAAAGACGGCGGGAACGGCAACGGCAATGGCGGGAACGGAAATGGGAATGGGGGCGGCAATTCCGGCAATCCGGGTGGAAACTCCGGCAATTCAAACTCGAATGCCGGAGCCGGCAAGGGCAAAGCAAAGTCGCAGGACGACAATCTCCCTGATCCCGCCGCCGCGGTAACCCCGGGCAGCAGGCCAAAACTCTTTATCAATGCAACCACGGGAGACCGGATCGAGGTGAGTGGGCCGAGCATTGGCGTGGTGCATTCGAACGGCCTCAGCGAGCGCGTTGATAGCGGCCAATATGAAATGCGCGATGCCAAGGGCCGTACCATCATTCGGCGCCTGGCGACGCGTTCCGATCGGGACAGGTTGCTTGAAATGATCAACTGACGGCCAGATCACACAGCCGCCCCGTGAGGCTGTTTCGGCTCAAGCATGATCGCGAACAGGCGAATGCCGGCGCTCAGTCGCATCGCGTAAAGTCATTGCGGCTTCGGTCCTGTTGCTGACGTTGAGCTTGGCCAGGATTCGCGTCATGTGGTGCTTTATCGTTTTCTCATGCAGGTTCAGCCGAAGCCCAATCCGTTTGTTGCTCAGGCCCGCGGCAACCAGCGTCAGGATCTCCCTTTCGCGGCTGGTGAGTTCGGCAAGTCCGTCGGCTTTCGCCGGCTCATTTGATTGAGCCGACAGATCGGCCAACAGGCGTGCCGACAATTGTGGACAGACATATCGTTCGCCCGACGCTACCGTGCGCAGGATCGTAGCCAACGTCCTCGATCCGACCCCCTTCAGAACATAGCCCCTTGCCCCGCTCTGCAATGCGGTCATCACGTGCTGGTTTTCTTCCGAAACGGTCAGCATCACGATTTTCAGTGCCGGATGGCTCTCCAGGGCCGGTCCGATCACGCTGAGGCCGCCTCCGGGCACCGAGATGTCCATCAGCAGAATGTCGGGCCGCCGGTCTTCGACTATCCGCAAGGCATCATCCCTGCTGCTTCCTTCGCCGACGATCTCGAACCCGCCGATCTGATCGAGCGTGCGCACAACGCCTTCCCTGAACAGCGGGTGGTCGTCAACGATGGCGAGCCTGATGGCTGCTGTCATGTCTGCCCCATTTCAACGATGTTGAGAGCCATTTTCACGATCGTGCCACTTTGTGAGGACGTCACGGTAAACTGGCCCCCGAGGCTTTCCACCCGCTCGCGCAGCCCAACGAGCCCCAGCCCCTCGGGACGCACGATTTGTGGATCAAAGCCGGGGCCGGCGTCGGACACTTCGATACAAACGCGTTCGCCGTCGAAATGTTTCTCGACCGACTGACCTTCACCTCCGGCATGACGGAATCCATTGTTCAGCGTCTCCTGGACGAAGCGGAAGATACAGATCCTGGCCGCCGGCGACAGCGGTGTATGGCCGCCGGTCATGGATAATCTTACTTTGACGCCGGTTCGTTCTTCGTGCGCCTGTACGGCAATCTGGAGAATTTCACCCAGTTCGGCATGCTCTATATGCGGCAGGACAAGGCCCTTGCTGATGCTCCTGATCTCGCGCATGGCATCGTCCAGATGTGCTTTGATGGCCCGCAATTCCTGCGCACGCTTCGATTGCGGCGTAGCAGGATCGGCAATGACCGGGCTATCGATCCCCAGCGCCGCGAGAGCAACCAGTTGCGCGGGGCCATCGTGCAAGTCCGCGCCGATGCGCCTGAGATAGCGTTCGTTGAGTGCGGTGGCACGCTGCGAAGCGCGCTGCACCCGCAGCCTCAAAAGTCTGTTTTGAGCGAGCAGATCGGAAAGCTCGGCAATGCGCTGCTTCAACGAGCGGCTCTGTGAGCTGATCGTGCGGCTGCCACGGAACACGATTGCCGACAGCCCAAGAAAGAAGGCCGCTGTGACGGCGGCAACGTCCAGCCAGGTTCGAATGAGTGCCTGATGCAGGTTTTTTTCAAAATCAGTGGCGACCTCGTAGAATTCCGAAACGGCCACCACTTCCCCCGACCATGGCTGCAGCACCGGATTGTAAATCTCGAGGAGATGCAAGCCGCTGGCTCTTTCGGCCTCACTGTCTGGATCGTCGAGCCTGTCGAACTCCGAAACCATTTGGCCGGCGAATGCCGCCCGGAGATTGTCGCTGGGTTCAAAGCGCTTGCCGATCAATGTCTTGTCGGTCGAATACAGGATGGTTCCGTCGCGACGCCAGAGCTTGAAGGATTCGAGCCTTGTGCCGAGTGCCCCTTGTCCCAGCGTTTCATCGAGCGCATGGGCTACGCTCTCGTCGAGGACTTCGCTCTTGCGCATATCCGGAAGCAGCGGCGCAATAACGCTGTCCACGTAAAGAGCCGTAGCGGAAGCCGAATTCTGCGTGACCACGGTTTCTATATGGTTCGTGACTGAAATCCCCACCACCACCATGGCCGACAGGGAGAATAGACCACCCGCGAGCAGGAACTGCGTGGCCAGCGACAGCGCGTTCCAGCGGTCTACGAGGCTTGTCAGCCTGTGTGGCCTGGTATTCCGCATAGCCCGCTCGGCAGCACGCCGCGCCAGTGGCGCGATTCTGGAGAGCCGGCTAATCCGCTGTCGAACGTCGCTAAAAGACGCCATCCTAGGTGTGTAACCGATCAATCGCGATGGAACTAGGGCCTGATGAGAGGGCGAACAGCGCATCCGACGCTTTTTTGCGCAAATCGTCTCATTGCGTCGTTCGGTAAAGCTCGGACGCAGCCTGCTTCAGCGCCGCCCGCCCGTCCGGCCTCAGATACATCATGTGCCCGCCTTCCAGCACCTCGCTGCGAATGGGCTTTGCGCCGGCAAGCGAAGGAATTTGACCAAGCAGGTAGCGCGAGCCCATGTACGGCGTCACCAGGTCGCTATAGCCGTTGACGATCAGCACGCCGAGGCTGGGGTTCAGCGTGCGCGCCTGCTGAAGGTCGTCCATGACACCCGCATAGCCCTGACGCGTCGGGCTCGTTCCATAATCCCAATTGCCGCTGACTTCGCGGTTGAGCAGCCGATAGCTGATATCCGTACGGAAGTTCAATTCATCACGCACATAGCCGACGAAAGCGGAGGTAAGCGCCGGCACGCTTCGGTCGAGCACCGGATCGGGACCCTCGACTCCCAAGCTCTCCGGCGCCAAATCCGCCGTTGCGATGTTGCCGTCATAGGCGCTGAGAACATTGCCCTTTGCCCGTGCAAACTCCTTGGCGAACAGCCCTATGGGAATGCGTGCAAAGTGCCGCTGGACGAGATCGAGCGGCAGACCGGTGATTGCGGCGACACGCTGGCTCGCCAGGCGTCCACCCTGCTCCAGCCCACCTGCCAGCGCGGCCAGATAATCGCCGAGCGCATAGCGTTCGACTTCCGCCAGCCGCTCCTGCAGGGCCGGACCGGAAACGCCTTCGCTGTGCAGGCGCACTGCCGCCAGCGACGGCAGTTCCAGCGCCCAGTGGAGCGGCTGGAACTCGTCCGGACGCACCAGCGTGAATTCGAGCGCCGGCGAGATCAGCACGACGCCACTCGGGCTGATGCCGATGTCTTCCTGAAGCTTCCTGGCGAGCAATGCTGCTCGAAAGCCGCCATAGCTTTCACCAGCCAGGAAGACAGGCGATGCCGTACGGCTGGTCTGCGCCAGATAGAGCCGGATAAACGCGCCTATCGACGCGGCGTCCTGGCTGACGCCCCAGAAGCTGTGTGCTTCCGTGCCGGGCGCTTCACGGCTGTAACCGGTTCCGACAGGGTCCACAAAGACCAGGTCGGTCATGTCGAGCCAAGTGTTGGGGTTGTCGAACAGCCTCTGCGGCGGCGGCAGGAAACTTCCATCGGCCGCTGTCGCCAGAACCCGCGGACCGAGCGCGCCCAAATGAAGATAGGCGGAAGCTGCTCCCGGACCGCCATTGAAAACGAAGGTGATCGGGCGACGCGGATCCGGTCCCGTTTCTTTCCCGGCGTGCAGAGCATAGGCGACATAGAAAATCTCGGCGGTGATATCGCCTTTGCCGGACGGTAATGACAGCGTGCCGGCCCTGGCCTCGTAATCGAGCGTGCGTCCGGCAATGACGATCGAATGATCGGAAGTCTGCGGCGGTGGCAGGAGCGAGAGAACCCCGCCGGTGGGCGGCGGCCGCTGGGCCGTCTCCGCGTGACCGACCCCAGTTCCGGCAACCAACAGCAGAAGAGCGAGGGCGATTTCTTGCAGCTTGATAGGCATGACGTCTCCGGAGCAATCGGCAGAAACTAGCACACCGTCGGCCGAACCAAAGTCACAGCACCGTGCGCCAGTACGTCTGACAAGAAGGGGTCGGTTTGGGAAATCCGATGCCCAGGCGGAAGATAGGGCGCGAGGGTCACGGCGGCAGCCTCAACCTCTTGCAGCGGATGCGCGCGGCGGAATGACCTACCAAACGACTTCGTGAATTTTCTGCCGGTTGACTCGATTGGCCCACTTCCTAGGTTGGCATTCGGGGCTCCCGTGCAATCCGAAGTCGGTATGACATCATTCCACACCCGAAAGCTTGCCCTTCTCCTTCTATCGGCAGGCGCCGCCATCCTGTCTTCCTGCGTCATGCCCGACGACACCTCGAGCACCGCGAGGGAAGACGCCACGGCGGCGGCAGCCCGCAAGGAGATGGTCGGCCTTAGCGAGGCGGACGTTCGAATGTGCGCCGGCTTTCCGACCGCCACTGCCGATGTCGGCAAATCCGGCCAGATCTGGACCTATCAGCGCGTCGTTCAACGCGGCAATCTCAACATTGTGGTTCCGACCGTGGCCATTGGCCCGGTCCCGGCGCTCGGAGGTTCCGTCAACGTCGCCCCCGGCGGCTATTGCAACACGCAAATTCGAATGGTTGACGGCCGTGTTGCGGAGGTTGCCTACGCCGGCGACAACAACCTGCCGAACAACCGCGATGCGCTCTGTGTCAGCACGGTCGACGCCTGTGTCGCCTATGCCCGTCAATATCGTCCAGGCAAGGCGATGGGCCGTACCAGATAGCGGGATGAGTGGCATTGCCGCCGACCTAAACGTCTGGGGTTTCTGGTTTGCCGGCTAATGACTATCCCCGATCTCGATCGAGCATCACCGATTTGAACAGATATTCCCCGCTCTCAACCGCCGACCCCATCGCGAATAGCGGAGAAATAGCGGTCGGTTCCGACCTGCCCGCCCTTGAGGGCAATTTCCAGCCCGTCGATCGCCTTTACGCGCGAATGCGCCACACAAAGCGGCGAGCCCGGCGATGCCGGCAGCGGCATTCGCACCGTCAGCGCGTCGACGCCCATCTGGCCAAGTGCATGGCTCGACGTGTCGCCGCCGGCGATGACCACGCGCGGCAGGTTCTCTTGAAGCGTCAGTTCGCGGAGAAGCTCGCCAAGGCCGCGGCCGAGCTTATGGCGGGCGCCCTCCCTGAGATCGATTTCAGCACCGCGCTCGGCCGCAGGTCCGAGCGCGGTGTAGAGGATGACGCTCCGCCCGGCCCGTAGGCTGGAGCGGCCGGTTGCGACCGCGCGCGCAATAGCGTCGTTCGAAGCCTCAGAAACCAGTTCGACCGGGTCGAGCTCGATCCCGTCGAAGCCTTCGGCCAGGGCATACCGGATCTGTCGTTCCGTCGTCGGCGAGCAGCTCCCCGAGACCACGGCGATCCTGTCGGCAGCGCCCGGCGGCGAAAAGGCGGGTTTGGCATCCACGATTCGGTTCGATGTCCATTCGACCAGCAAGGCATATTCGATGCCCGAAGAGCCGACGACGAAATAACCGCCCGGCTTGTGAGCGCGCCAAATCTCCTTGCCGGCAAGCGCCTGGGTTTCCAGGCTGTCGACATCGACAAGCACGATACCTGTGCCATCCTCCACAAGCCGGTCGAATGCTTCCGACCGCGACGCAGACTGCAGCGTCGCCAGGTCGATCAGGCCCGAGCTAAGGTCTGTCTGGCGCGACAGATGGATCAGCAGGTCGGATTCGTCCATCGGCGTGATCGGATGGCGGCTCATCACGGGATGGCGGTCGATACGGAAATATTTTTCGCGATAGGCCGCGAACAGATGACCGAAGGCGGTGTAGCGCTTCAGCTGCGGCGCGCCGACCACCAGCGGCACGCCGTCTTGCCGGAAAACCGAGCGGCCGATCTCGATCGCCCGGCCGATGCTGCCGATCGCCGGGCTGGAATCGAAGGTCGAGCAGACCTTGTAGTGGCAGATCTCGGCGTTGACGGTCTTCAGCCAGGCGAAGGCATCTCGCAGATGCGTGTCCATCCACTGCGGCGTCTCGCTGCGGCTGGTGCCGGCCAGTCCAAGGGCGCGGCAATGCGCAAATTGCGAAAGCAACGCCGCGTCCGGCTGGCGCATGAACAGGACGGTCGGCACGCCGCCGAGCTCGAGCGCTTCCATAACGTCGGTCGAGCCGGTCAGGTCGTCGCCATAGTAACTCAGAAGCAGGTTTTGCATGGCGTCAGGCCGCCTCGCCGCCGCCGAACTTCTCGATCGACCGCGCCAGCTCGACATGGCTCAAGGCATAATCCGCCAACGGAATATCCTGGACCGCCGCCTGCCAGGCCTGCTGCACGGCGCGCACGCCGGCGCCCGGCCCGTCCGGGTGGCTGACGATGCCACCGCCGCACAGATAGAGAAGATCGACCGTCCGGCCGGTTCGCTGGAAGGTTTCAGGCGCCTGCCCGCCCCACTGGCCGGAACCGGCGACCGGCAATGCGCAATCGGCCGGCGAAAAGATCGGCGTGGTCACCGCCTTGAAGGATTCGACGAAGGACCAGTCGGGTTCCCAGTATTTCGAGGCGATGCCGTTGATCTGGAACTGGTCGACGCCAAGCAGGCGCCAGAACTGCTGCCAGACCTTGAAATCCATGCCGAGACCGGGATGACGGGTGAGAATGTCCCAGCCATTGCGGTGGGCATGGAGCACAAGGCTGGAGCGTTTTCGAAGGTAAGCCATGCCGCCGAAACCGATCGAATTGATGTTGACCACGGCGCAATTGCCGCCGGCCTTTGCCACCAGGTCGTGGTTTCGCATCATCTCGTCGGGATCGGCATGTGAGATGCCGAAGGCATACATGACCTTCTTGCCGGTCTTCTGCTCGTGGTCGAGGATCAGCGGCATGATTGCCCTCACCCGCTCCGACAGCGGTGAATAGGCCGGGCTCATCAGCTTCTCGTCGTCCTTGATGAAATCGACGCCGGCGGCAATCAGCTCTTGCACCATTGCGGCCGTCTCGGGCGGGCGGAGCCCCAGCGCCGGCTTGACGATGGTCCCGATGATCGGACGATCCGCGACACCGGTCAGCCTGCGGCTGCCCGTGACGCCGAATTGCGGGCCCGGATGCGCGCCCCGGTACTCCTCGGGTAGCCTCATGTCGACGATCCGGATACCGGACAGGCCCTTGATCGAAAATGTGCCGCCGATGGCGATGGTCATCAACGCCGACAAATCGGTGCCGATGGCGTCTAGCGGAAACGCGATGTCGACGTCGGCGCGCTTGACCGGGCCATTGCGCGCTTCGGGACCGGTTTCGGGAAGAGACGGCCGATCCGCATCGGGCAGATGCCGTATCGCCAGGACTCGCGCCGCGACCCTGGCCTTGAGCTCTTCGGTCTCGCCGGCCAGCGCGACGAAGGTTCCAGTCGACTGGTCGCTTGCGATCTTGGCCGCCAGCGCCTCGATATTGCCGGGCGTTTCGATGCGATAGGTGAGAACAATCATATTCGCGCGGCCTGCCGGGGTGGTTCGAAAAAGGTTCCTTGGCCCTTGAAATCTGGTATAATGAGTACATAAGCTTTGCAAGCCCTATCCGGCTGGGCAGAGCCGGGCGAGCCGGCAGCAGGCGTTCCGGAATTCGCGCCGGAAATGCTAGATAGGGGCAGGTCAAAGGAGTGATTCGCGACGATGAACCGTTCGGAGCCGATCGTCCGGCGCAAGCTTTCCGACGAAGTATTCTTGAGACTGAAGCGCCTGATCACCAGCGGCGAATTGCTGCCGGGTGACGACATGCCATCGGAGCGCGAATTGATGGAGCGCTTCGAGGTCGGCAGGCCGGCGATCCGCGAGGCAATGCAGGCATTGAGCAATATGGGCCTCGTCGCGATCTCGCATGGCGAACGGGCGAAAGTGCTGCAGCTGACCGCCAAGTCGATCATCAAACAGGTCGACGGCGCCGCCAAGATCATCCTGTCGTCGTCGAAGGACACGCTGGAGCACCTCAAGAACGCGCGTATCTTCTTCGAGCGCGGCATGGTCAGGGAGGCCGCGGAGAAGGCAACCGCCGAGGACGTGCAGCGGTTGCGCGCAACGGTTGCAGAGCAGCGCAGCCATCGTGGCGACTCGGAAGCCTTCATATCCGCCGACATGAAATTCCACACCCAGATCTCGGCAATATCCGGCAACCCGATCTATGTCGCCGTCAGCGAGGCAATGCTTGGCTGGCTAAAGGAATACCACACCGAAATGCTGATCTGGACCGGCAAGGAAAAGTTCACGCTGACCGAGCACGAAGAGATCATCGGACGCATCGAAGCCAAGGATGCGGATGGCGCCGAGAAGGCGATGATCAAGCACCTCGAACGCTCGCGTGCGCTTTACGTGATGAACTCCGGCAGCTGAAAATCAGGAGCAAGGTCCGGACCGGCGTAGCGGCCGGCACCTTGCTCTCGGCCTACTGACTGACCACAGATCAGCCTGAGCCCGGACCGACGCAGTTTTCTGTTGCCCTCTGAATCCGATGTATTTGCCGCGTGTTTTCATTCAACGATTTCAGCATTTGCATCTTCGCAGCCATGGATTTCCGCGGCCCCGCCTTCATCAGCAAGCCCGCATAGGCCCTCCTGGAGCCCGCGCGCTTGTTCTGGAATTGGCAATTCTTGCAAAGACTATGCTAGGCTTGCCATCCACGAGAACGACACTGGAGTACCGCAATGGCTGTCAGGAGCCTCCACGTTGTGATCTGGCTGCCGTCGAATTTCTATTCGGCCGTCGTCTCGACGCTCGTGGAAATGTTTCAGCTTGTGAATGACGTCTGCCGTTCGCAGGTTCTCTCCTGTGAGTTCGTTTCAAGGAGCGCGCCGTCGGCATCAAGCACCGGAATTTCTTTCCCGACAAAGGCTCAACCATCCCGGAAAATGGATGTCCTGATTCTCATTGCCATGCCGGGTGTCGAGATTCCGGAGCTTCTGCGCTCGCTCGACGAGGAGAGTGAACATTCAAAACCGCTGATCGCGCTCGCGCAGCAGCAGGACGCAATCATCGCAGCACATTGCGGCGCGTGTTATCTGCTCGCCAATTCGGGATTATTGGACGGTAAACGCGCGACGATATCCTGGTGGCTGAGAGCCGAGGCAAGCCGCCGGTTTCCGCAAGTGCGATGGGACGCTTCCCGGCTCCTCATTCGCCAGGACCGCCTCTACACATGCGGAGGCGGGTTTTCCGGACTCGAACTCGCCAGGCTTTGCTGATCGATCTGGGCTTCTCGAAGGAAGAGCGGATCATTCGAAAACTTCTGGTTCTCCCGCCGCCGCGCACATTCCAGAGTCCCTACGAATTTTCCCTCGATGGAATTTCGAACGGAGCCAGCCCATTCGAGGACAAGTTGCGTGAGCTCTCGAAAGACAAGATGTCGGAAATCGATCTGAAATTTCTGGCAACCGAATTGGGCATGTCTTCGCGAACCCTGTCTCGCAGGTTTTTCGACGAACTCCAGACAACGCCGGGAAAATGGATCCAGGAAAGGCGGCTGGAGTTGGCAAGGTCCATGCTTGAGGAAACGAAACTGAGCGTTTCAGAAATTTGCTATCGGGTGGGTTATCAGGACGTCGCCTCGTTCAGCCGTCTTTTTTCCAAGACAACTGGAATGGCACCGGGCGAGTTTCGAAAGCAAATCCGGTGACAACTCGGCAGCGGAGTGCTGCGGCTACACGCAACCGCTACGCAAGTGCGGCTACCCATGAGCCTCGGCAAATGACTTCAGCCGATCCGGACGATTGCGTAGGGTGTCATCACAAGATGGTCTCGGCCCGACGTATCGCGCGGAATCTGGCGTGACAGTCGTCCATTCCAAATCTTGAGAGGGCCCTGATCGGAGCCGAGCCCGGAAACGTCGACCGGAACATCGACCGGGGTAAGGTTCGCCAGCCAGATGATGATCTTGCCTGTCTGGGAGCGGCCGGCAAGTGCCAGCACCCGCCTCTCATCGGTCGTTGTCGCCGCCACATGCGCATGGCCGGCCAGATCGCAAAGTCCTTTCACCGCGTGGAAAATCGGCCGGGGTGTACCGTCTTCGACAGGTTCGCCCGACGAGGCCAGCACGCCGAATGGTCCGGTGAAGCTGCAGAGCGTCGGTATTTCGAGGCCAGCCGGCGCAACACGTGCGGCATAGCCGATCGTCCATGCGGCTCCGAACAGCCCGGTATGGCGAGGGTCGCGGTCGGCCATGGCAATGCGCTGACTGTCGGGATTGGCCTTGGTCGCACCGCCATAGGGGTTCTGGCGCATGGCAATGGTCGACGGCCCGATCCGATAGGGTTTTGGCCCGAAGATCGCCCTCACCGAGGCTGTGATGGAAGGCAGCGCCTCCAACGATTGCATGACGCTGAGATCGTCGGCGGCGTGCACGATCGGGCAGGTGCAATGCGTGACGAAATCGAGCGGATCGGCCGGCACGCGCTTGCGATTGAGTTCGGTGAAATAGCTGAACATGCCGCCGCCGAGGCGGCTGTCGGGAAAGGCGCGCCGCGTCGCGGCATAGACGTCCTCGAGCAGCGGGCAGTGCGGCCACGCGCTGCCCGGTGGCGTCGACTGCCGGTCGACCGAGGGCGAAACGGCAATGGCCGAAAGCTTGAGCCCGGCCTGCCGCACCCTGTCGGCGACGCCTGAAAGCTCGGCGTCGAGATCGCCGTCGCCGGCAATGACACATTCGAGCGTTGTCCGGACCGGATAGGCGGCGGCGAGCCGGGCGTAGGATCGCAAGGCATCGAGCTCGTGGCCGCGCGTCGGGTCATAGTGGAACATCAATTGCTGCGGGCCAAGCTCGGACAGCATCGGCAGCTTGCCCAGCGCCGCCTCGACCTCATCCGGATAGATGATCACGGCGATATCCGGCAGCGCCGGTCCGGCTTGGCCGAGCGTGACACGAATCGGTTCGGCGCTTGCCGCGGCAGCCGGCACTTTCCCGCCACCCTCCATCCGCAAGCTGATGGTCTGGCGGAAGGTCTCGCCGGCAGGCAGCATGTATGACCATGGCAGCGCGAGCGGCCGGACATAGGTCTTGTAGGAGGCATCCGACCAGTTGCGCTGGTCCTCCATCTCGAAAATGTCGCCTTCCATCCGGCATTCAGCGGTGACGCCCGGCCGGACCTCATGGGTGATCGCCCGCAGATCCTTGAAAGGCTGCCAGGGATCGATCAGCTCTGGAAGCCTGGTCGCGACCACGCTGCCATCGGTATGCTCGACCGTGACCGGGCTGCCGGCCAAGCCGGCAATCGGATGCAGGATGCAGAAGCCGCAGCGATTGGTTTCGAAATCGCTGTCGGGAAGAGCGCTCACGTCGAAGACCAATTTACCATCGGCGGAGCCCTTGATGGTGGCGCGGAAGTCGAGCCGGCTGCCGTCCGGTGCCCGGCAATTTGCCGAATAGCTGACGGAAAAAGCCTCGGCATTTTGTTCGATGGCAAGATCGGCCAGTCTCGGCTCGTAGGTGCCCCAGTCGCGATCCCTGACGATGTAGGCGATAGCGCGCAGAACTTCGGTGCCGCCATGCCGAATGGTGCGCAGATTGCCGTTGACGAAGTCCGCCGTCAGCGCGCCGGCTTGCAGCCTGACCGGTTCGGCTTCAACGGCACCTGTGCCGTAGAGGAGGAAGGCGTTGGCTGTCATTTCAGCAAGGCGTCGAGTTGCACCGGCTCCCGGCTTGCGGCGCCGGCGTACGCTGCCTCGACCAGCGCTAATGTTTTAAGGTTGTCCGCGCCGGAGGTCGCGGGCTCGGTTCCGTTGGTCAGGCAATCGACCCAATGTTTTTGAATGGCGACGACGCTTTCCTGGATGTTGTGCCACGGCCGCGATGCCCAGGCCAGCAGCGGCGGCGAGACGTCGCTACCGACCGTCCCGCTCCTGCCGGTGACGGTGAGGCGGTAGCCCTGCGCCAGCCGGATCGTGCCATCCTTGCCGTCGATCTCGATCAGCGTCTCGGGGAACGGCTCTGTCGCGAGCTTGCTGGCGTAGCTGCAGTCGACCACGGAAGTGGCGCCGCCCGTGTGGTCCATCAGCATCGTCGCAACGTCCTCGCCGGTTATGCCGGGATTGACGCGCGCCGTTCGCGCGGTGACCGTCGAGACGTCGCCCAGCAGAAAGCGGGCGATGTCGAGGATATGAATGCCTAGATCCTCAATAATGAAGCGCCTTCCGGTCGCCAGATAGGGCTGGCCGGAAAACACGTCATAAGCCGATCGGAACGAGATCCGTCCGAAGAAGGGGGTGCCGATTTCGCCGCTGTCGAGCACCGCACGCACCGCCTGGATCGGCGACTGCCAGCGAAAATTCTCATGCACCATCAACGGCACGCCGGCGTCGGCGCAGGCTTTCACCATGGCCTTGGCGTCGGCAAGCGACGGCGCGAACGGCTTTTGGCAGATTACCGGAACGCCATACTGCGCCGCCATCTCCACCAGCGTTCTGTGGCTTGGTACGGTGGTAGCGATGTCGACGAAATCCAACCTTTCGCCGGCAAACAGCGCAGCAGCGTCGGTATAGCGCCGCGCGATGCCGAACTGGTCGCCGACCACCCTTAACCGGTCCGGATCGCGGTCGCAGATGGCGGCAATCGAAGCGCTCTCTATGTCGCGCCAGGCATGCATCTGGTTGACGGCAAAGAAGCCGCAGCCGATCAGCGCGCCACGCAGCTCCGCCATGTCAGCCGGCCTTTGCCATCTGCATCAGCGTGACACGGCTCTGCAGCCGGCGCTGGGCTTGGTCGACGACAACGGCTACGATGATGACGAGGCCCTTGATTACCATTTGCCAGAACGAGCTCACCCCCATCATCACCAGCCCGTCCGAAAGGATGCCGATTACGAAGGCGCCGACAATGGTGCCGCCGATGGCGCCGCGTCCGCCCGACATCGAGGTGCCACCGAGCACTGCCGCGGCAATGGCGTTGAGTTCGAAGCTCTCTCCGGTCGCCGGATGCGAGGCCATCAGTTCGGACGAGATGATCAGCCCGACGATCGCCGCGCAGAACCCGGAAAACATGTAGACGAACATCTTCACCATGTTGACGCGGACGCCCGAAATCCGCGCCGCCCGCTCATTGCCGCCAACGGCGAAGATATGGCGGCCGAGCGGAGTGTATCTGGCGAGATAGGCCGCCCCCAGTGCGACGACGACCAATATCCATATCGAAACCGGCAAGCCAAGCAGCCGGCCGGCGCCGAGGAAGCCGAACCCCGTGGTGCCGAGCTCCGGCTTGCCGACGAGATTGGGGAAGGTGCGCCCGTCGGACGACAGCAGTGCCAGGCCGCGTGCGACATAGAGCACGCCGAGCGTGGCGATGAATGGCGCAACGTTAAGCCTGGTGATCAGCAAGCCGTTGACGGCGCCGATCAATATGCCGACGGCAAGCGTGATCAGCGCGATCTCGAAGACGTTGAAATAGATGGTGTAGCCGACCTGCAGGTCGACGCCGTTCAGCACGAGATAGCCGGCCACCATGCCGCACAGGCCGACGATCGAGCCGACCGACAGGTCGATGCCGCCGGTGATGATGACGAAGGTCATGCCCATTGCGAGGAATGCGTTCAACGCCACGTGCTTCGACATCAGGATAAGATTGGCGGCCGATAGGAAATTAGGGGCAGCTATCGAGAAGAATAACAGCACGGCGATCAGCGCGATGAACGTCCTCGCCTTCATCAGCGTCAGCAGGACCGAGCCGCTCGAAATGGAGTTGACCACCGCCTTGGCTGGAATGTCAGTCATGCGCCTTGCTCTCCGTGCGGGACCGGGCCGTGGCCGAGGGCCGAGGCAGCGACGAGCGCGGCCTCAGTCGCCTCCGCGCGATCGAAGATACCGGTCAATTTTCCATTGCTCATCACCGCGATACGGTCGGACAACGCCATCACTTCGTCGAGATCGGAGGTGGCAAACAGGATCCCCAGACCGTCGCGCGACAGCTTGCGCATGGTGCGGAAAACGTCGGCCTTGGCGCCGACGTCGATGCCGCGACTCGGCTCGTCCATCAGCAGCACCTTCGGTCCGGTGAGCAGCGCCTTGCCGATCACCACCTTCTGCTGGTTGCCGCCCGACAGCGACGAGACTTCCTGCGTCGGATCGGCGACCTTGATGGCCAGTTCGCGTATCGTCTGGGTCACCGCCTGTCGTTCGGCGGCACCACGAATGTGGAACAGGCGCACGAACCGCGACAGGCTGGCCAGAGTCAGATTGCTGGCGACGGAGAGGATCGACACCAGCCCTTCGCGTTGGCGGTCTTCGGGGATCAGCGCCAGCCCGCGCCGGATGCGCCGTGTCGTGTCGCGCTCGTGCACCTTTTTGCCGGCAATGAATATCGCGCCGGTCGAATGGCCGTGGCGGCCCATGATGCAATCGAACAGCTCGCTGCGTCCGGCGCCCATCAGGCCGTAGATGCCGAGGATCTCGCCAGCGCGCAGCGACAGCGAGACGTGGTCGACCGCAAGCCCGCCGGTGACGCGCGGTAGGCAAATGTCCTCGGCGCGGAATATCTCGTCGCCCGGCACATGGCCGTCGGCCTTGGCGAAGTCCTTGGCGTCCGAGCCGATCATCTGCCGCACGACCCACTGGGTGTCGACGTCTTTCATCTTCGCCTGGCCGGTGATGCGCCCGTCGCGCAGCACCGTGATGGTGTCGCCGATGCGGATCAATTCCTCGAGCCGATGCGAGATGTAGACGATTGCCACGCCGCGCGCCTTGAGGTCGGCAATCACCTTGAACAGGATCTCGACTTCCGCCGCGCTGAGCGCCGAGGTCGGCTCGTCCATGATCAGGATGCGCGCATCGAGCGAAACCGCCTTGGCGATCTCGACCAGCTGCTGCTGGCCGATGCGCAGATCCTCGACCAGCATGTCCGGCCGGATGCCAGCCTCCAGGCGTTCAAGAAATTCCGCCGCGCGGCGCTCCTGCTCTTTGCGGTCGATTTTGCGGAAGCGGTTGGTGATCTCGCGGGTGGCAAAAATATTTTCGGCGACGGTCAGATTGCCGAACAGGTTGAGCTCCTGGAACACCATGCCGATGCCGCGATTTACCGCGTCCCCGGATGACGAGAGGGAGACCTCCTCGCCGTCCAGCAGAATGCGCCCGAGCGTCGGCTGCTCGACGCCGGCGATGATCTTCATCAGCGTCGATTTGCCGGCCCCGTTTTCGCCGACCAGCACGTTGACCGCACCCTTGCGCACCTCAAAATTCGCACGTTTGACCGCGACGGTGCCCGAATACACTTTCGAGACATCCTCCAGCTTCAGGATGACGTCTTGATCGCCGGTCATGGCTTCGGCCCGAGCTCTGCCTCCGCCGGCGTCACCAGCGGCAGGTCCCGGCCGCTGCCTGGCGTATAGGCACCGAGGATCTTGACGCTTCGGCCCTCGAGTGCCTCGCGCGGCAGCTTGGAAAGCACGGTCTTGTCGGCGTAGGCGTTGAAGGCCTTGCCGAACTGGGCGAAGTCGATCTGGTTGGTGAAATCGTTGAATTGAATGAAGTCAAGGCTGTCGCGCAGCGCTGTGCCGCGCATGGCGGGTCCGATCTGCACCCGCGCATCCGCCTTGCCGTCGCCGTCGGCATCGACGTCCATTGTCGCCGCGCGTGACTGTGTATTGGCTGCAACGACCTTGCCCTCGAGCCGGACGGCGAAGGTCCACGGCGAATTCGCCTGCTTTTTCGGATTGCCGTATTTGGCACCGGCAGCGGCGGGATCGGTCTTCGCCAAAGCATGAACCTCGGGAAACTGGCCGGCCTTCTGCTGCAGATAGGGTACCACTTTCGCCGCCCAGATGTCCTCGACCATCTTGTCGGGATTGAACGCCGAGCCAGGGCCGCCGTTTTCCGCTGACGGCGTCGGCAGGATCTTGCAGGCGGTCAGGCTGACTATAGCTGCAAGGAACGACACGACAAGGATCGGCCGGGTCAGCGTGTTGAACATGTCGGCTCGTTCGGCATGGTGGTCAGGAGCACCCAGAAATGGAAGCAAGGGCGAAATGGAAGCAAGGGACGAACCGGAGCTCGTCCCTTGCGCTTGATGTTACGCCGGCTCAGTTGGTGAGCGCGAATGTCTCCAGCTCGGCGGCATTGTCGCCATTGACCAGGACGCAATCCATCAATTGCTTTTCCTCGGCCGGAGACTTCTTGTTCTTGATGAAGTCGTTGGCCTGCTCGACCGCCATCTGTGCCTGCGCGAAGGCCGGCTGCAGGACCGTCGCCTTGATGCCGCCGGAAGTTATCGAGTCGCGCACGTCGTTCGACCCGTCGAAGCCGACGACGATGACGTCCTTGCGACCGGCAGCGGCAAGTGCCGCATAGGCGCCCATCGCCATCGTGTCGTTGCCGGAGATCACGCCCTTGATGTCCGGATTGGCCTGGAGGATCGATTCCATCTTTGAGTAGGCCTCGGTCTGGCTCCAATTGGCCGACTGCTGCGCCACCATCTTCAGGTCCGGATAGTCGTCGATGACGTCGTGGTAACCCTTGGAGCGGATGCCGGCATTGGTGTCGGATTCTTTGCCGACGAGCTCGACGAAATTACCCTTCTCGCCCATCAGCTTGACGAATTCCTGCGCGCCGAGCTGGGCGCCCTGATAATTGTTGGAGACGATCTGCGCGACGGCAACGCCGGTGGCATTGATCTCGCGATCGATCAGGAAGGAAGGAACGCCTGCGTCCTTGGCCTTCTGCACCGCAGCGACTGTGGCGTCGGCACCGGCATTGTCGAGGATGATCGCCTTGGCGCCGCGGCCGATCGCCGTATCGATCAATTCGGACTGCTTGTTGGCGTCGTCGTCATGGACGAGCACCAACGCCTCGTAGCCGAGTTCCTTGGCCTTGGCCTCCGCGCCGACAGCTTCCGCCTTGAAGAACGGATTGTCATGCGAGGGCGTGATGATGGCGATCAAATCCGCCGCATAGGCGGGCGCGGCGGTGCCAAGCGCCAGCATGCCGGCGAAAGCCGCAAGCGTCATTCTGCGTGTCAGTTTCATGTATTCCTCCCGTTGAAAATCCGCGCCTTGTCCCAAGGCTATATGCATTCGATTTCGCTAGCCGGCCGTAGGTGGCGGGTCGCGTCAGATTCACAAGCCTTTGCCGGCTTCACTTCGACGGATCGCTTCCCACTACCCCCCACTCATCTGGCCCCTGAGCCTGCTGCGAAGCTTGACGGTCCGATCCATCGAACAGCTAAGGCAACTGGTATAATGAGTCAATGACAATTTCAGGTGACATGTTCCGAAGACGCGTCACTGCCCTCAAGTGATGCGCTGAATGCTCGCGGCAATCTCCTCCGGCTCGAACACCCGTTTCCAGTCGTCGCGCATCAGAACCGGCTTGCCGAACTCTATCGCCTTGTTGCATGCGTCGGAGAACACGCCTTTGGTCTCGCCGAAGATGACGGCGCCAAGCACGTTCATATGACCAAGCAGGAAGTCGAGCGCCGCCTGCTTGTCGACCCCGCGCGCCACCACCTCGTCGACCGCCTCTTTCATGACGACGAGCAGCGAAGCGCATACCGTTTCCGAAAGGCCGGGCTCGAGCAGGGCCATCTGATCGACAGTGACGCGATGGGAGCGCATGACCGGCGCCCAGATGATCTTTGCGATCGCCTCACCCTTGGCGAAATCCTCCTCCGGTCCCTGCATCAAGGCGCTGACCATATGCTGCTTGGCCTTGACGCCGCCGAAATAGTCCTTCTTGGCCGCCATGTCGGTCTCATCGTTGAAGATCGGCGGATGGCAGGGGTGGGTGACGAAATAGGTCAGATCCGGCCGGTTCGGCAAATGCCCGGCGAAAGGTGCCGCGGCGTCGAGCACGACGACCATCGTGCCTGACGCAAGCTTGCTCTCGATACTCGCCGCAACCTTGCCGATGTGCGTGTCCGGCACAGCCAGGATCACCACATCGGCGCCATCAAGCGCCTCATCGGCGCTGACGGCATCGATGCCGAGGCCCGACTTCAGCCGCTCGCGGCCGGCGTCGCTGACCTCGACATGGCGTATCGTATACGAAGATCCGCGAAAATTGGTTGCCAGACGGTAACCCATTTTGCCGCCTGCACCAAACAGCGCAATCGTTGTCATATGTCCGTTACTCCTGAATTCCAACGACGGCCCTACCGATCGTCATCTCATTGACTTGTATGCACATTGCCGCCGGCTGGCGGATTAAAAAACGCGGGGAAGCCGCCGCTCAAATGACGATGCCTGGACGATGTCTCGGGCGCCCGGATGTCCAGCGCAGCCACGCGGAGCATGCTACCTCAGGTACACATTATACCAGCATACCAAATTCGCAAGCGGCCGCGGCACTGCTCTGACCATTTGTTTGGCCGTCGTTTACCTCCTGTTCAACGGCAAAGAGCGATCATCGCGCTGAACCGCCGATCGGCGGGATGATTCGCAGCCAACAAAGGCCCATGCTCGAAACTTCACTCTACAGCCCGGTCAAGGCCTTCCTCGAAGGCCTGGGATTTATGGTCAAGGGCGAGATCGGCGGCTGCGATCTGCTGGCGCTGAGTGCCGACTCTCCACCGATCGTCGTCATCTGCGAGCTGAAGCTGAAGTTCAATCTCGAGCTCATCCTCCAGGGCGTCGACCGTATGGCGGCGAGCGACGAGGTCTGGCTCGCGGCATGCATGTCGGCCCGCGGCAAGGGCCGCGAGAGTGACGTGAGATACCGCAATCTCTGCCGTCGGCTCGGCTTTGGCCTGCTTGGCGTGCGACCGAACGGCGAGGTTCAGGTGCTGCTCAGCCCGACGGCATTGGCCCCGCGTCGGGATCCCCGGCGCCGCTCGAAACTAATCGACGAACATCGGCGTCGGCAGGGCGATCCTGTCGCCGGCGGCGGCTCACGTGCGCCGATCATGACCGCTTATCGCCAGCAGGCACTGGCATGCGCCGCAGCACTCGCCGACGGCCCAAAACGGCCGCGTGACTTGAAGCCCAACCTGCCGAACGCACCTAAGATTCTGCTGCACAACGTGTATCGCTGGTTCGCGCGCACCGATCGCGGGATCTACGAACTGACCGCCCAGGGCCGTGAAGCCTTGCAGCGCTGGCCGCAGCCCGATCGCAGCCACGCCGCTGCCTGAGACAGGCAACGCCGGATTTCGCGCCCTGCTCTCCGCGACAATCACGGCTTTCGGCCAGACAGCACTCAGTACAAGACAGCACCTCAGTCACGGAACCATATTTCGACACGATGGTTTTGTCGTCACCGAATTGATCGTCCGCTGAGCAAACGGAAGGAAACGGCCATGCGCCTATCGACGACAATTGCCACACTTTCGGCACTGGCCCTTGCCTCGCCGGTCTATGCGCAATCCGTGGGACCAGAGCTTGCCCCTGTGCCGCCGACGGCGCCGCAAACCTTGCCGGAGCAAGCCACGCCCCAAGGGACCACTCCCGACCAGGCTACACCGGACGATGCCTTCTCCGCCCAGAATTTCACCGCAGTGACAATCGTGGCGATGGAGGATCTGCCTCCTGACATCAAGGCACAGGCGGAGGCCGTCGTCACCCAGACCAGCGCCGAGGATTTGCGCATCCTGCAAAGTTCGATCGACGCATCGCCGCAGGCGGCATCGGCACTGGCGGCGAACGGGCTCAATTCCACGCAGGTCGTGGCGGCCAATATCGACGGCGACGGCACGCTGACGCTGATCATCCAGACGACGACGTGAGCGGCTGAAAGCGGACAAGCCGGCTCCGGCACGGAACCAAAGCCCGCCTGATCGCGGAGGACTGTCATGGTCGAGGCTGCAGTTCGCAACTTCACCATCAATTTCGGGCCACAACATCCCTCCGCTCACGGCGTCCTGCGGCTGGTGCTCGAACTCGACGGCGAGATCGTGGAACGCGCCGATCCCCATATCGGCCTGCTGCATCGCGGCACCGAAAAGCTCATCGAATACAAGAACTACCTGCAGGCCTTGCCCTATTTCGACCGGCTCGACTACGTCGCGCCGATGAACCAGGAGCATGCATTCTGTCTCGCCGCCGAGAAGCTCCTCGAAATATCGGTTCCGAAACGCGGACAGCTCATTCGCGTGCTTTTCTGCGAAATAGGCCGGCTGCTGTCGCACCTCCTCAACGTCACCACGCAAGCCATGGACATCGGCGCGCTGACGCCGCCGCTCTGGGGTTTCGCCGAGCGCGAGAAGCTGATGGTCTTTTATGAGCGCGCGTCCGGCGCCCGCATGCACGCGAATTATTTCAGGGTCGGCGGCGTGCATCAGGATCTGCCGCCGGAACTCCTCGACGACATCTGGAAGTTCTGCGATCCGTTCCTCAAGGTCTGCGACAATCTCGACGAGCTGTTGACCGAGAACCGCATCTTCAAACAGCGCAATGTCGATGTCGGCGTGATCGGCCTCGATGATGCCTGGGCCTGGGGCTTTTCCGGCGTGATGGTGCGCGGATCGGGGGCATCCTGGGATTTGCGCAAGGCGCAGCCATACGAATGCTATTCGGAGATGGATTTCGATATTCCGGTCGGCAAGCATGGCGACTGCTACGACCGCTATCTCGTACGCATGGAGGAAATGCGCCAGTCGGTGCGGATCATGCGGCAATGCCTGGAAAAGTTGCGCTCACCCGAAGGCCAGGGACCGGTCGCGATCCCGAACCACAAGATCACGCCGCCGCCGCGTGCCACGACGAAGCGCTCGATGGAAGCGACGATCCACCATTTCAAACTCTACACCGAAGGCATTCGCGTGCCGAGCGGTGAAGTCTATGCCGCCGTCGAGGCGCCGAAGGGCGAGTTCGGCGTCTACCTCGTGTCGGACGGAGGCAATGTTCCCTACCGATGCAAGATCCGCGCACCTTCGTTCGCTCACCTGCAGGCGATGGATTTCCTGTCCCGAGGCCATATGATCGCCGATGTTGCCGCGATCATCGGCTCGCTCGACATCGTGTTCGGAGAAATCGATCGTTAGCCACGTCGAAGGGTCGCGGGTCCATCCTAGCCAGATCGCACCTGCCTCGACTGCGCTCGAACGCCGGTCGGACGACGGCTCTCACTTGCGGCGGGCCAACTCAAATTCTCGCATCAAAACGGACGCATGGCCGCGACTAGGCGCAGCCAAGCGTCGAGGACTTTCACAATCTGCGCGGCCCGACGTGGCACGTGCCCTTCCAAGTTCGGAAGCGCTCTCCACGGCGCGGAAAGAACGCGTGTTCCGCCGTCCCTCGTACCGCGTCAATGCGCGATCAATGCCTTCAACCAGGCAACAAATCTGTTGCCGCGGACTATCCCGCGCACCCTGGCAGCGGCCCATCGCGCTTGCATCGTAGCGCCGACATGGCAATGGCAAACGATTTGGTGCAACTGCCGATCGCTCAGTTCGAAGAAGCGCTTTGCCTCACCATAGGTATCGTCCTTCAGCCCCATGGCACGCAGAACCGGATCCTCGAAGGCGACGGTGAGCGGCGTTCCAGCACCACGCGATCTGTCGCGCGCTTCCCTGTTCATATATTCGGTGCCTGGAAGCGCCCCAAGGCATCGCGTCGGGTTTTGTTCGAGAAGTTCCGCCCAACGTTCAATCCGCTGGTTTCGAGTCATCGCCGGATACGCCGCGAAGGACTCAACTTCCGCGACGGCTTGCAGTTGGTCGAGTGTTTGATGTTTCATGGTCGGCTCCTGTCGACAGGTGAATTTGCCCACGCCTTTATGAGCAATTATCGCGCCGTGGAGCGCTGACAAGGCCGGACCGCCGCAACATGAAGCATATGAATCACCTGCCCGGTGAAACGGCGCTCTAGTTCGAACGCGCCGGCACCGCTCGGTGGGTTCGATGTCGACCCGTTAACCCGACCACCGCATTCCGGACAGGAACTTTTGCGGAAGCTTGCCGTTTGGCTTTGCGTTCGCTTCGGCGGCTGCAATATCAGTCTTGAAAGCAATTCCGTTGGACACGAAGCCTCAAAGCGTCGAACGAGACGTCGAGCCTGTAAATGAAACTCGGGAGCAACCGGCCCGGGTGCGAGAATCTCGTGGGCGATCGGCACAGCCCCGGCAGGAAAAGCCCGACGGGAATGCCTCGCAGCGAAAGGCCGGTCTGCTCGGCTTTCCCAGGCGCCATCCCTATGCGGTCGCAGCGATAGCACTTGCGCTGTTGCTCGGCGCGGCAGGCATCGCGATCTGGTGGCTGAACGCTCGCCAGTACGAATCGACCGACGACGCCTTCATAGACGCGCGCACGGTGACGATCGGCGCGCAAATAGCCGGTCGCGTTACCGAGCTGGCGGTTACCGACAATCAGCATGTGCAGGCCGGCGATGTCCTCCTGCGTATCGATGACAGCGACTATCAGGCAAACCTGAAGCAGGCCGATGCCGGCGTCGCTGCGGCCGAGGCCGCAATCGTCAATGTCACCGCCCAGATCGAGGCTCAAAACGCAAAGGTGAACGCTGCCCAGAGGCAGGTTGCCCAGGCCAAGGCAGCGCTGGATTTCGCCAAGGCCGAGGATCAACGCAACCGCGAACTCCTGGCAAGGGGCACGGCAACGCAGCAGCAGGCGCAGCAGGCGGCATCGACGTTGCGTCAGGACCAGGCCGCGCTGGACAGCGCCGAGGCCAATGTCGCCTCGGCAAAAAGCCAGGTTTCGGTCTTGCAGGCACAGGCCAGGAGCGCCGAGGCTCAGCTCGAGCAGGCCAAGGCCAGCCAGGAGCAAGCCCGCACGACGCTGTCGCGCACGACTATCACAGCACCCGCAGCCGGGCGCGCAACGAGCATTTCCGCCGCGAACGGCACCTACGCCCAACCCGGCCAGGTATTGATGATGTTCGTTCCCGACGAGGTCTGGGTGAAGGCCAACTTCAAGGAGACGCAGCTCGATCTGATGCGGCAGGGACAGCCGGTCGACATCGACATCGACGCCTACCCGCACAAGTCCTTCCATGGCCGCGTCGACAGCATCCAGGCCGGCAGCGGCACCGCCTTCAGCCTCCTGCCGGCTGAAAATGCCACCGGCAATTACGTCAAGGTGGTGCAGCGCGTGCCGGTCAAGATCGTCTTCGACAAGCCGCCGGATGTGCTTCTCGGTCCAGGTCTGTCGGTGGTGCCGACGGTCAAGGTGCGATGAACGGCGAAACCGCCAGAAATCAGGGCGAAAGCCGATCCGCCGCCGGGACGCACAATCCCTGGCTTATCGCCGTCGCCGTCTCCATCGCCACTTTCATGCTGGTGCTGGACACCTCGATCGCCAATGTCGCCCTGCGCAATATCGCCGGCAGCCTGGCGGCCGGAATGGACGAAAGCACCTGGGTGATTACCACCTATCTCGTTGCCAACTCGGTGATCATCCCGGTCAGCGGCTGGCTGGCAAACGTCATCGGCCGCAAGCGCTACTACATGCTCTGCGTTGCGACCTTCACCGTCGCGTCGCTGCTGTGCGGACTGGCGCCCAACCTGGAACTGCTCATCCTGTTCAGGGTCCTTCAGGGACTCGGCGGCGGCGGCATGGCGCCAAGCGAGCAATCGATCCTTGCCGATACCTTCCCGCCAGAAAAGCGCTCGCAGGCCTTCGCGCTTTACGGCATTGCGGTCATCGTCGCACCGACGGTCGGGCCGACGATCGGCGGCTGGCTGACGGACCATTTCTCCTGGCACTGGATCTTCTTCATCAACGTGCCGTTCGGCATCCTGTCGCTGGCGCTGGTGCAGTGGCTGTTGGTCGAACCGGACGTACTCGAACGCGAACGCAAGGAACGGCTGAAAGGCGGCCTGAAGATCGATGGGGTCGGTTTCGTCCTGGTCGCGATAGCCTTGGGGTGCCTGGAGATCTTTCTCGACCGGGGCCAGCGCTACGATTGGTTCGACTCGAATTTCATCACCACTTTCGCAGTGATTTCCGCGATCGCGTTCCTGCTGCTTATCCCATGGGAAATCAGTCGCAGCGATCCGGTCGTCGACATGCGCCTATTATTCACGCGCCAGTTCGGCACGGCGTTCCTGGTCATGATGGCGGTCGGTGCTATCCTGTTCAGCACCACCCAGATCGTGCCGCAGCTGCAGCAGACGACATTTGCCTACACCGCGACGCTCTCGGGCCTTTCGATGATGCCGGGCGGCATCGCCATGCTGATCTTGATGCCGGTGTCCGGATTTGTAGGCAGCATCGTGCAGCCCAAATATCTGATCATGATGGGCATGTCGGTGGTCGCAGTGGCCCTTTGGCATATGACCGCGCTTACTCCGGACGCCAGCTTCCGCTTCTTTGCCTTTGCCCGTGTTTTCCTGATGGTCGGGCTGCCGTTCCTGTTCATTCCCATTTCAACCGCGGCCTATGTCGGCCTGCCCCCGCAGAAGACCAACCAGGCATCGGCGCTGATCAACGTTGCACGCAATATCGGCGGCAGCATCGGCGTCTCGCTGTCCAATACCGTCATTTCGCAAAGCTCCCAGATCCATCAATCGAATCTGGTCGGCCACACCGTGCAATCGTCGCCCGCCTATCAGCAGGCGCTTCGGCAGGCGACTGAGCATTTCGTCGCCCAGGGTTCGCCGATGGTCGAGGCGAAGCAGCAGGCGATCGGCTGGCTTGGTCAGTTGATCGCCCGCCAGGCAACGCTGCTCGCCTATGTCGATGTCTTCCGCTACTGCGCGGTGGCAACCGCCCTGCTGGTTCCGCTGGCGCTGCTGCTGCGGTCAAGCAAGTCGGGTGGCAGCCAGCCGAATCCCGAAATGGGCTGACCGGCAAGTGCGACGGTGTGGTTTTCCAAAAACGCGCAAGCCGGGAACCAGCCGACCCGCTGCGTTGTTCTGCGCCAAGAGGAGATGATTACGATGGCCACTATTCCCACACCCGAGCCGATACCGACGCCGGTGCCACCGCCTCCCATTCCCGATCCCAAGCCCGTGCGTGAGCCGGACCCCGACAGGCTCCCCGACGAGGACCCCGTTCCCAACCCGGATGAAAACGACATTCCACCGAAGCGGACGGCTTTTAGCCGGCAATTGCCGTGATCGTTCTGCAGTGTGTACTGCGATTGCCTGCGCCAGTGGCGCCGCCTGTCAGATTTCGAGCATGGCGTAGGGGCGGCCGGTCGGCTTGGCGACATGCATGGCAACGTTATAGACCGACGCCCCGCCCGGCGTGCGGCCCTCGTAAGCGCCGCGATGCGCATGACCATGCACAACCGCGCTGACCTGGAACCGGTCTATCGTCTCGGCCAGACGTGACGAACCGAGAAACGGGAAGATCTCCAGCGGCTCGCCTTCGACCGTCTCGACGACAGGCGCGTAGTGCAGAACGACCAGCGTGCGTTTGGCGCGGACCTGCCGCATCGCGTTTTCAAGCCGCATCGCTTCGTTCACGCTTTCCGCCACCATCGACTTGATGGCCGGTTCGCCGAAGGAGCCGAGCATGCGCGACCCGAAACCACCAACGAAACCCTTGACCCCCACGAACCCGACCTCGTGAATCTCTGTCGCCTCGCCGTCGAGGAGGTGAACGCCCGCCTGGCGCAGAATATCGGTAACCTGCTCGACGGCGCCCGACTCATAGTCGTGGTTGCCAAGCACGGCGACGACCGGGATCGTGCAGGCACGCAGTTCCTCGGCAAGGATTTCGGCCTCCCTAGGCTTGCCGAGATTGGTAAGGTCGCCCGTCAGCACGAGAACCTGGGCTTCACGCGACATCTCGCCGAAAAGGTCGCGGTACGAGGCCTGGTCCTCCTTGCCGACATGCAGATCGCCGATGGCGGCGACCTTGAGAGTGCCGCCATTTTCCGCCTTTGCCGAAGCAGATTCGAGCCCGTCAGCCATCGCTATATTCTCCTTCACCGCCGACGTCGGCAAAGCCCCATTGCTTGACGTCGATCTCATAGTCGGTTCGTGAAAGCATGCGCCCGCGGCAGATCCGCATCCGGGAAGGCGGCAATTCGCGCTGCTTGGCCAGCCGGTCAAGCAGTTCGTCGAGCAGCCACGCGGGCACCCGGTCGCGCTCCGTCGGATAGATCCATCGGAAGTTCAAGAGATGCATCAGCAGAACTTCCCAATGGACTTCCATGTAGGAAAGCAGCCTTTGCCAGTCGATCTGGTCGTGCGCCTTGAGGATGGTATGCGCGACGTCGGCCCCATCGTGGCGGCCGCGATCCTGGATGAAGCATTTGGACCAGATGAGCTCGGTTGGGCCGATGATCCGCACCTGGCTGCCCAGCAATTCGGCTTGGCGAGCATGCTCCAGCCACTGGTCGTCGACAGGCATTGTGCCGTTCATCGAGGTGAAGATGACGTCGAAAAAATGCGTGCCCTTGAACACTTTGCCCAGCCACCGGTCGTCCTCGACCACGACGGCGTAGCCGATCTGCTTGAAATGGGCGAGGATGCGCGCGCAGTCGCCGGCCTTGCAGAAAATGTCCAGATCCTTGGTCGGGCGGGTGATCCCGGTATAAGCGCTTACGGCATAGGTGCCGGCGACGAGAAAGGGGATGCCGGTCGCGACAAGCTCGCGGATCGCTTCGATATAAAAGACCTCCGCTTCGGCGTTGCGAGGCGTCGGGGCGGCTTTTGGATCGACCGACGGAACTGATGCCGGGATGGCGCTTTTCGGTGGGGGATCGATGATCATAAGCAATGGCTCCTGGCCCGGCAGACCAGCAGCCGCCTGTATCTAATAGCCAAGCCTGCCCGATGGTTCCCGCCTGCTGCATCAGGCCGACACGCCGCCGTGGCCGGCCTTCGAAGCGGCTATGGGCGAGGTTGCGGCGGCGGCCATAAAAAGAAAAAATATGTGAGCGGCTACTTTTGGAGTCAAAATCGCAGCGCGGTCGGCCTCAAACGCGTCGAGATCGGCTCAAACGCGTCGAGGCGGAGTGGACCCCGCCATCCTCCGGTCCAGCAAGGATTGGCTTCAACATGGTTCCGGAGCTGTCGGAGGCGCTGCGCACCCGGCTTAACAGCCACTTGAGCGCCCGTAGCCAAACCGACTCTGTTTTTCGGAACGCTGCAGGCGGCGTGGCGAAAAGCCCATTCTCCATTTTGTAATTCCTCACTGTCTCAGTCCAATCAGCGTTCTTCAACGAGCAAAACTGGTGTTGGTTCCGCCTCGCCGTCGGGGAATGCGGGCTGGCCAGGCGAAGCCACCATTATGGGTTCAAGCAGGCTAGTCTCGCGCGGCAAGATCAGCGCCTCGCGAGATCGCATCCTCGGCGACCAAGTCGCGTAATTGCTAGCCGGCGGGATTCAGCTCGTATCCTGATGTGCCGGCTCTGGACACGGTCCGCGAAGGCTGAAATTGTGACCGGTATTTCCAGTTGCAAATTTGGTTGGGCTCGGCGGGATGGCGCTGGTTTCTGAAGATATTGCCAGCCATCCGGCATTGCGTCGGCACGTCCAGGCTCAGTCGCGGGCGCTGCTCCAGACCTATGAAGCGAACCCGCGGCTGGCTTCGGTGTTCGCCACGCAACAACGCTGGCTGATGGCCCATATCGGCCTTGCCTTGTATTTCGATCGAGAGCCGGACGACCATCGCAAGGGACTTACGTCCGCACGGTTCATGGACGGAATCCGCCGGCATTCGGTGGCCAGCCGCAACACCGCCGATGCCTTCCTGAAGGAGATGCTGCATTACGGTTTCATCCGGCATCTGCCGATTAAATACGGGCGCATCCGCCCCTTTGAGCCGGTCGCGGGCACTCTGGAGACGGTTGCCGGCTGGGTCATGGCTCATCTGAAAACGCTGGACAGCCTGGACGGTGGATCTCGACTGGCTGCATTCGTCGCACAACCGGACGTGCTCGCCAAACTGCAGCCGCTGGTGGCCGACGGCCTGCTTTCGTCGCATGCCGTGCGCGAGCCAAGACAGACTTTTTCCTTGTTCACCTGGCTCGACAATGGCGGCATCGTGATGGATTGGCTGATGTCCGGCGTCGATCCCGATCATGCCGACCTGGACCGAATTCCGACCGGTGTCGTCTCAATCGGAGATTTCGCGAACTGGCTCAAGCTTTCCCGGACCCACCTTTCACGCAAATTGCGCGATGCGGAGGAACTCGGCAGCATCGGCTGGCTGGGCCAGCGCGGTCATTCGGTCATGTGGGTGTCGAGCGAGTTCTATCAGGAATACATGACCGCCCAGGCGGTCAAGCTCGCCATCATCGATTCAGCCTTCGACAATTGTGTTGTAACTCCCGACGCCAGCTGAACCGCAAGCCGAACGCCGTCGTGGCGGCCTTGGCGCCGCCGCGACGGAGGTCTGGCATTTCAATCGATGTCGAACGACACGCCCTGCGCAAGCGGCAGCGCCTTGGAATAGTTCACCGTATTGGTAGCGCGCCGCATATAGGCCTTCCAGGCATCGGAACCGCTCTCGCGGCCGCCGCCGGTTTCCTTCTCGCCACCGAAGGCGCCGCCGATCTCGGCCCCTGACGTGCCTATATTGACGTTGGCGATGCCGCAGTCCGATCCGTCGACGCTAAGAAAGCGCTCGGATTCCTGCAGGTCGCGGGTAAAGATCGACGATGACAGCCCCGCTCCCACCGCATTGTGTTCTTCTAGCACGGCGTCGAAGTCCGAATATTTCATCACGTAGAGGATGGGCGCGAAGGTCTCCTCCGTCACTGGCGAAACCTGCCGCGGCATTTCGACCAGCGCCGGACGCACATAGTAGGCCTCGGGATGGCCGTTCTCGACCCGCATTCCGCCGGTTATCTTACCGCCATGCGAAGCCGCCTCCTCCAGCGCCTTCTGCATATTCTTGTAGGCAGCCTTATCGATCAGCGGGCCGACCAGAGCGCTTGTCTCCAGCGGATTGCCGACCGAGACGCTTCCATAGGCCTTCTTCAGGCGCGGAACGAGCTGGTCGTAGACGCTCTCATGCACGAACAGGCGCCTGAGCGTCGTGCAGCGCTGGCCGGCCGTGCCCATGGCGCCGAAGGCGATTGCGCGGAGCGCCATGTCGAGATCGGCCGTCGGGCAGACGATGCCGGCATTGTTGCCGCCGAGCTCCAGCACGGCACGGGCAAAGCGCTTCGCCAGCCGTGGTCCGACGTCCCTGCCCATGCGCGTCGAGCCGGTCGCCGAGACCAGCGGCACCTTGGGATGATCGACCAGGATCTCGCCGACGGCGCGATCGCCGATCAGAACCGGCGCCAGCCCCTTCGGCGCATCGCCGAAACGCTCTGCTGCACGCTTGAAGATCGCTTCGCAGGCGAGCGCCGTCAGCGGTGTCTTCTCGGACGGCTTCCACACCACCGCGTCGCCGCAGACCAGCGCAAGTGCTGCGTTCCACGACCATACCGCGACCGGAAAGTTGAAGGCCGAGATGACCCCGACGACGCCGAGCGGATGCCAGGTTTCCATCATACGATGGCCGGGACGCTCGGTGGCGATGGTCAGGCCGTACAGTTGCCGGGAAAGACCGACGGCGAAATCGCAGATGTCGATCATCTCCTGCACTTCGCCAAGACCCTCGGATGGGATCTTGCCGACTTCGATCGATACCAACCGGCCAAGCTCGGCCTTGTGTGTGCGCAATTCCTCGCCGAGCAGCCGTACCAGTTCTCCACGCTTGGGAGCTGGCACCTGCCGCCACGCCAGGAAAGCTTTGTAGGCATTGTCGATGGTCGTCGCCGCATCGGCCGGCGAGATGGTCTTCAGCGCGGCGATCTGCTCGCCGGTCACCGGGCTGCGCACGATGAGGTCGCCGCCCGTGAGCGCGCCTTCGGCAACGCCCAGTTTCGCCAGAAGCCCGGCCGTTTCCTTCGCAATCGTCATTTTCATCCCTTTCAGATCCCGTCGCTCATATGGCGTCGGTCCAAGCCTGGCGCCATACCCGCCCCCTGCCGGTTGGCACACCAGGCGCTGTCATGGCGTGGCATTACTCGTTTCAGGGAAAAATCGCCACCCCGGCATGGTCTAAGCAAAGGTCAGACCGTTGAACCAGGCGAAGGCGTCGGATCAATGCGCCGTTTGCTTGGCGCCTTCTTTCATCAGCCGGTCGATATGCATGCGGATATGCGCTGCCTCGGCGGCCGTATTGGCAAGCGCGATGGCGCGGTCGAAAGCGACGCGCGCCTCCTCGCCGCGGTCAAGCTGCATCAGCAGTCCGCCCTTGAGGCCGAAGAAATGGAAATAGCCGGAAAGCCGCCCCTCCAGCGGCTCGATCATGTCGAGTGCGGCTTCCGGTCCACGCACCTTGGAGACCGCGACGGCGCGGTTGAGCGTCACCACCGGCGACGGCTGCATCTGCTCGAGCAAGCCGTAGAGCAGGTCGATCTCGTTCCAGTCCGTATCCTCGGGCTTTTCCGCCCGCGCATGCAGTGCGGCGATCGCAGCTTGCACCTGGTACGGACCGGGCTTGCGATGGCGCAACGCCTTATCGACCAGCGCCAGGCCTTCATCGATCATCTTGCGGCTCCACAGGCTGCGGTCCTGGTCTTCGAGCAGCACGATCTCGCCGTTCTCGTCGAAGCGGGCAGGCGCGCGTGCATGCTGCAGCAGCAACAGCGCCGTCAGCCCCATGATCTCCGGCTCGGTCTGGAACAGCCTGAGCAGCAGCCGGGCCAGCCGGATCGCCTCTTCGCAAAGCGGCGCACGCGCCGATGCCTCGCCGCTGTTGCTGGAATAGCCTTCGTTGAAGATCAGGTAGACCATGGCGGCGACGGCGGCGAGGCGTTCGGAGCGCTCGACCGCTCCCGGTGTCTCGAACGGCACCCCGGCGTCGGCGATGCGCGCCTTAGCGCGCGTGATACGCTGCTCCATGGCGCTCTCACCGACGAGGAAGGCGCGCGCGATCTGCTTGACCGTCAGGCCGGAGACGATGCGCAACGCCACCGCGATCTGCTGTGTGGCCGGCAGGTCGGGATGGCAGCAGATGAACAGCAGCCGCAAAATATCGTCACGGTAATGCGCCCCGTCCAGCCGCTCGGCGACGTCGCTCTCGGCATCTTCCAGGTCGGAGATCTGGTCCTCCTCCGGCAGCGGCGCCTGCTTGGCGCGCTTGCGCACCGCATCGATGCCGCTGTTGCGGCCGACGAAGATCAGCCAGGCTGCCGGATCGCGCGGCGGGCCGTTTTTCGGCCAGTTGTTCAGTGCCCTCAGGCAGGCGTCCTGGAATGCTTCCTCCGCCGCGTCGAGGTCGCGGAAGTAGCGCAGCAATGCCCCCATCACCTGCGGGCGAGCGGTGCTGATTGCCGTGCTGATCCAGGCGAGTTCGGTCATGCGGAAACCTTGGCGGGATTGAAGAGCGAGACCGGCCGGATTTCATAGGAGCCGCCGCTCGGGTTGACCTCGGAAAGCTCACGCGCGAAGTCGACCGCCTCATCGAGGTCGGCGCATTCGAGCGTGTAGAAGCCGAGGAACTGTTCCTTGGTTTCGGCAAACGGGCCGTCGATGACGATCGATTCGCCCTTGACCTTCCTCAGCGTCGTCGCCGCGGTCGTCGGCAAGAGCCGCGCCACCGGGCCAAGGCGGCCCGCCTGGGCATATTTTTCCTGCACACCCAGAAGTTTTTCCATGACGGCATCGTCCTGCTCCTTGCTCCAGGAGCAGACGACGTCTTCAGAGGCATAGCAGAGGATCGCGTAGAGCATGGTTCGTCCTTTTCTCAAAGGACGAAACACTAGGACCGATGCCGACATGGCGTCGACAAAAAAATACGCCGCGGTCCGACGTCAGCTTTCTCTCGCCTTCAGCCATCTCAAGACCAGGGCCTCCTCGTCGTCTAGCCCGGCGACCGAGCGCTTGCCTTTGTTGGCATCCGCCATTTCGTCGAGCAGCCGTCCTTCGGACCAGGCGCGGAAGACCTCCGGATGAATATAGCATTGGCGACAGACCGCGCGTGTGTTGCCAAGCCGCTCGGCAACCTTGTCGATGACATTGTTCATCACCCGCTTTTGCTGCGCCTGGCTTTCGGGACGTTCGGTTTGGGCAAACAGCGACGCGGCATGAATGGTGCCACCCCAGGTTCTGAAGTGCTTGGAACTGAACTCCGCTCCGGCGTGTTCCCTGATATAGCGGTTGACGTCGTCTGAGCGCACCGGACGCCTGTTTCCGTCCTCGTCGAGATACTGGAACAACTTCTGCCCCGGCAGGTCCTGCGCTCCACGCACGACCTTGGCAATCCGGCGATCGACAAGCTTCAATCTCCATTCCTTGCCGGATTTGCCGATGAAGGCGAAGCGCAGGCTCGAGCCCTTGATGTCGACATGGCGGTCGCGCAGCGTGGTCAACCCAAAACTCTTATTGTCGCGCGCGTAGGCGGCATTGCCGACACGGATCATCGTGTTGTCGAGCAGCCAGACGATAGCCGAAACGACGCGTTCCAGCGGCAGGCCGTGACGGCGCAAATCGACGTCGATCTGCCGCCGCAGTTCGGGCAGGCTCTCGGCGAAGGCGACCAGGCTCGAATATTTGACGCCGTCACGCTCCTCCGCCCAGTGCGGGTGATAGCGGTATTGTTTGCGTCCACGCTGGTCCCTACCGGTCGCCTGGATATGACCATCGGAATCCGGCGAGATCCAGACGTCCGTCCAGGCCGGGGGGATGGCGAGCGCCTTGATGCGTGCCAGCGCCTCCCCGTCGACAATCCGCCCGTCGGGTCCTTTGTACGAGAACCCCTTGCCCGAACGCAGCCGGCGAATACCGGGTTCAGTGTCGGTGACATAATTGAGCGAGGCCCGAACGGCCGAGGCTTGCGCGCCATTCTCCAGCGCCCCGTTCCGCGGCACCCCGTTCTTTGGTGCAGCTTTCCTCACAGCCGATCGGCCAGACGACGACTCGGATTTGTCGAGCATGTCCTCTCCACGGAATTTCCGTAGATAAGCCGCTTGCCGGCTGCGGGTTCCACCGCCTCTTGATCTCTTGGTTCCAGAACAGCCTATCGACGTCGCCGTGCAACGAAGACATGCGTCATCACGCCTTTTCGAGCACGACCGGTATGACGTCGACCGCCTGTTCGCCGACCTGCCCGCCCGTGGTTTTCAACACGCCGACGATCGGCGCCACATCGGAGTAGTCGCGGCCGTAGCCGACCGTGATATGGTCGTTGCTTGCCCGCATGCCATTGGTCGGATCGAATTCCTGCCAGCCGGCATCGCGTCCGCACCACACCTTGACCCAGGCATGCATGGCGTCGGCGCCTTCGAGCCGCGGCTTTCCGCGCGGCGGGATGGTGCGCAGGAACCCGCTGACATAGCCGGCAGGAATGCCGAGGCCGCGCAGGCCGGCGATCATGATGTGGGAAAAATCCTGGCAGACGCCGCGCTTCAGGCCGAAGGCGTCGCTGGCCCGCGTCTGCACGGTGGTCGCCTCGCCGTCATAGGTGAAATCGCGGTGAATGCGGTTGCACAGAGCCATGGCCGTGCCGACTGTCGAACTGCCGGCACTGTCTTTCGCATAGGCAGTGATTGCCGGGTCGATGCCGGCATGATCGCTGGTGGCCAGAAAGTGATGCGGCGACGCCGGCGCCAGCGAGTGCACGGCGCCGAGTTCTTCCCTCAGCCGGCGTATGTCCGGCGATACGTCGAGCCCGGGCTCCGGCCGCGACACTGAAACACGCGCGCTCATCCTGATGTCGAGCGCATCATGCGCGTCACGAAAGGCGATCGAGGTGACACTGTTGCCGAAAAAGTCGGAAAAGTCGGAGCGTTCGCTGGGCGCCGGCACAAAAGACAGTGAAGCGGCGACGACGCGCTGCACGCCAGGGATGGTCGGCGGCAGCACGCGCACCTGATGGCGGCCGCCACCGGCCGCCGCATCATAGTCGTAACGCAGGTGAAGCCTGATGTCGTAGAGCATGCTGTCTCTACCCGAAATAGGCTTTGGCGAGGCTGTTGTAGAGCCCGCCGATTTCATTGGCGAGATCGCCGAGGGCCTCGGCCGTCATGTCCGAGGGCTCCTTGATGGCGATCGACGTGTTGAGCTGCAGAATTTCCTTGGCCGCCGGCGACATATGGCCTTCAGCCCCGACGGAGGGCAGCAGCGCGATTTCGGCTTTCAGCCGTTCGAGCTGGAAAAGGATCGAGCGTGGGTTGAGCGGATCGAGCGCCAGAAGGTCGACCACGGTGCGCCGCCCCGCCTGCACCGGATATTGCCGACGGTGCGTCATGACGCTGTCGCCGATCTCCAGCATCATGTCGAGTGCGCCTTCAGGCGCCTGGGCTCTGGTCAGCCGCGCGAGCGTGCGGGCGATCTGGATGCCGCGTTCGAGCCTGCGACCGATTTCGAGGAAACGCCAGCCGGCAAAGCGGTACATGTTCTCGTGCAGCAGACCGGAAAACCCGGCCAGCTTGCGCAGGATCACCGTCATTGCCCTTGTCGCGTCATCGCCCGGCGCCACCGTGGCGGCAAATTGATGGATGGTCTTCGACAGATCCTTCAATGCCAGCCAGCCATCCGGCGAGAAACGGTCTCGGATTTGTCCGGCACTGTACACGGCGCTGTCCAGGGTGCTGATGAGCCCCAATGGGATTGCCGTCTCGACATCGATGCCGAACGGCGCGAGATGGTCCCTGATATCGGCGAGCAGCGGCATCTCGGGATCGGATGTCTCGGCCAGCCGCACATGGTAGGCGCGCAGGATGCGCACCGTGTCTTCCGACCGCTCGATATAGCGCCCAAGCCATGTCAGGTTTTCCGCCGCGCGGCTGGGCAGGCTGCCTGGCAAGGTTCGGGTAAAGCTGTCGTGCTCCTGCGGCAGCAGCGTCTCGCGCTCCACCGGCCTGTCGCTGACCACCCAGACATCCGCCGCCTGGCCGCCGCGCTGCATGGCGATGGCCGTCGGGTCGAGCGAAAAGCCGACACGGGCAAAACCGCCCGGCATCACGGTCCAGCCTTCCGGCGTGCGCGCCAGATAGACGCGCAGGCTGGCCGGCCGCGGCTCCAGCCAGCCGCCGACATAGACCGGGGTGGTCGACAGCGTCACCGCTTCCTGGCCGACGAAGTCGCCGCCGTCCCGTTCGATCCGGGCGACGAGTTCGGTCCGCTCCTCGACCGACAGCGCTGACCCGAGCTTGGTCGAGCCGTCATCCTCGAAGGCGAGCCGCGTCGACAGCGCCGGACCGATCACCATGCTATCGATATTGGCGAGCACATGCTCGCGCTCCGCCTCCTGCCCGCACCACCACGTCGCGACGGTCGGCAGCAGCAGCTCCTCATTGCGCAGGGCGCGCGAAATCTTCGGCAGGAAGGCGAGCAGCGCGCGTGTCTCCATCAGGCCGGAGCCCAGCGCGTTGACGGCCGAAACCGCCCCCTGCCGGACCGCTTCGACCAGCCCCGGCGTGCCGATCTGCGAGTCCGGCCGCAGTTCGAGCGGATCTGCGAAGGCGGCGTCGAGCCGCCGCCACAAGACGCTCACCGGCATCAGCCCCGAAACCGTGCGCACCATCAGCCTGCCGCTCGAGACAGTCAGGTCCTCGCCCTCGAGCAGCATGATGCCGAGATAGCGGGCGATATAGGCATGTTCGTAATAGGTTTCGTTCAGCGGTCCCGGCGTCAGGATGGCGACACGGCCACCGGCTTGCTTGGCCATGCCGATCAGCGCATCGCGAAAACGGCGGAAGAAGCCGGCCAGGCGGTGCACATGCATCTCGCCGTAGATGTCGGACAGCGCCCTTGTGGTGGCGACGCGGTTTTCCAGTGCGAAGCCGGCGCCAGATGGGGCCTGTGTGCGGTCGCCAAGCACCCACCAGCGGCCGTCCGGGCCACGACCGAGCTCGAAGGCGCAGAAATGCAGGAAATGGCCGCTGGCCGGCCTGGTGCCGACGACCGGCCGCAAATATTCCGGGCTGGCCGCGATCAATCCGGCCGGCAGAATGCCTTTCTCGACCAGCCGGTTCGGCCCGTAAATGTCGGCGATGGTCTCCTCGAACAGATCGGCGCGCTGGATCAGGCCGGCGCTGATGTCAGCCCATTCCTGCTCCTCGATCAGCAGCGGCACATGTGCCAGCGGCCATTCCCGCTCGTTGGCGCCGGCCTTGTCATAGACGCGGTAGTAGACGCCGGCGTCGCGCAGGTATTGGTCGGCGCGGGCGAAGCGCTGGGCAAGCTTTTCCGGCCCCAGGTCCTCCAGCGCCTCGATGAAGTGCCGCCAGGCCGGCCGCGGATTGCCCGACGCATCGACCATCTCGTCGACGACGCCGTCGATCGGCTGGTAGTGCTCCAGCAGACTGTGGGTCTGCGGCTTGCTGCGCAGCCTTTTGTGATTCCCCTTCGCCATGGCTGATCAGAGTCTTTGCGGTCGCCGAAGGTCAAGGGTCATCGGGAAATCTTCAGAGGCTTCTTCGTTGCGCAGCACATAGCTGGACGGCGTATGGCCACGCGGCTCGAAGCGGGCGAGCCGCCGCGCCTCCGCTTCGTTGCCGTTGACCGGGAACGTGTCGTAGCTGCGCCCGCCGGGATGCGCGACGTGGTAGACGCAGCCGCCGACCGCGCGGCCCGACCAGCGGTCATAGATGTCGAAGACCAGCGGCGTGTTGACCGGCAGCGCCGGATGCAGGCCCGACGCCGGCTGCCAGGCTTTGAAACGAACGCCCGCCACCGCGATCTCGCGGTTGTCGGTCACCTTCATCGGCACCAGGCGGCCGTTGCAGACGACCGCGTGACGCTCCGGGTTGAGTCCCTCGGTCTTCACCTGCAGCCGCTCGACGGAGGAATCGACAAAGCGCACGGTGCCGCCGATCGCGCCTTGCTCGCCCATCACATGCCACGGCTCCAGCGCCTGCCTGAGCTCCAGCTTGATACCGGCATGCTGGACCTCGCCGCAGAACGGGAAGCGGAATTCGAGCTGGGCGTCGAACCATTCCGGACGGAATGCAAAGCCGTTCAGCTTGAGGTCGTCCAGCACATCGAGAAAGTCAGCCCAGACATAATGCGGCAGCATGAAACGGTCGTGCAGCGAGGTGCCCCAGCGCACGAAGCGGCCGTCGAGCGGGTTCTTCCAGGCCCGAGCGATGATGGCGCGCACCAGCAATTGCTGCGCCAGGCTCATGCGCGCGTTGGGTGGCATCTCGAAGCCGCGGAATTCGACCAGCCCGAGCCGGCCGGTCGGCCCGTCCGGCGAAAATAGCTTGTCGATGCAGATTTCCGAGCGATGGGTATTGCCGGTCACGTCGGTCAGAAGGTTGCGGAACAGCCGGTCGACCAGCCACGGCAGGGGTGCCGCGCCCTTGTCCGGATGCGGCACCTGCGCCATCGCGATTTCGAGTTCGTAGAGCGAATCGTGGCGTGCCTCGTCGAAGCGCGGCGCCTGGCTGGTCGGGCCGATGAACAGGCCGGAGAACAGATAGGACAGCGACGGATGCCGCTGCCACTGCAGCACCAAGCTTTTCAACATGTCGGGGCGACGCAGGAACGGACTGTCATTGGGCGTTGCGCCGCCCACGACGACGTGGTTGCCGCCGCCGGTACCGGTATGGCGGCCATCGATCATGAACTTGTCGGCGCCAAGCCGCGTCTGCCGCGCCTCCTCGTAGATCGCCGTGGTCGTCGCCACGCAATCCTGCCAATTGGCAGCGGGGTGGATATTGACTTCGATGACGCCGGGATCAGGTGCCACACGGATGACGTTGAGGCGCGGATCGTGCGGCGGGCCGTAACCCTCGATATGCACAGGCAGGCCAATAGCCTTTGCCGCGTTCTCCGCCGCCGCGACCAGTTCGAGATAGTCCTCCAGCGCCTCGACAGGCGGCATGAACACACAAAGCCGTCCGTCGCGCGGCTCGACCGAAAGTGCCGTGCGCACGGCGCCGCCGATCTCGGTGATCTCCTGTTCGACGCGGTCCTGCTGGCCGGTAACGGCCGTGAAGGAAACGGCCTGCTGACGTCGCGCCATTTCGTCGGCGCCTTCAAATTCGGCCGACGCAGGCGAAGAAGCAGAATCGGGCAAGATCGCCTCACGCGCCGGCAATGGTCCGCGCGGCAGCGATGGGTCGACCGGCACGATGTAGGGGAACTGCGCCGGCGGCACGTAAGGCAGCGTGCCGAGCGGCAGGCGGTAACCTACCGGTGAATCTCCCGGCACCAGGAACAGCCTGCCGCGCCGCGTCTTCCACTTCTCCGAGCGCCAGCGCGGTCCTGACGCCTGGCTGTTCCAGCGCTGGACAGGCAGCACATAGCCCGACGGCTTGGTCAGCCCGCGTTCGAACACCCGCGCCATGCGGCTGCGCTCCTCCGGGTCCTCCAGCTTCGAATTGGAAGGATCGACGTTGTCAGGCAGCTTGCCCTCCTTGAGCAGCCATTCGGCGGGATCCTCATAGGCTTCGCTGACCATCGTCTTGTCGATGCCGAGTTCGTCGGCAATCGCGGTCAGCAGGCTCTCGGCCTGCATCGGTCCGACATCCGCCTCGCTCTTTTCATGCGCGATCAGCGACGGGTCGCTCCACACCGGCTCGCCGTCGGTGCGCCAGTAGAGCGAGAAGGTCCAGCGCGGCAGGCTTTCGCCGGGGTACCACTTGCCTTGCCCGTAATGCAGGAAGCCGCCCGGCGCGAAGCGCTCGCGTAGCCGGCGGATCAGCGCATCGGCCTTTTCGCGTTTGGTTGGCCCGACGGCGGCGGTGTTCCACTCTGCAGCCTCGAAATCGTCGATCGAGACGAAGGTCGGCTCGCCGCCCATGGTCAGCCGCACGTCGCCGGCCTGGAGCGCGGCATCGACCTCGACCCCCAGCGCGTCCAGCGCCTGCCAGCTCTCGTCGGAGAACGGCTTGGTAATGCGCGGATGCTCGGCGATGCGGTCGACCCGCATGTCGAAGCCGAACTCGACATTGGCGAAGCTCGCCATGCCGGAGATCGGCGCGGCCTTGCGGAAATGCGGCGTTGCCGCGAGCGGCACATGGCTTTCGCCGGTGAGCAGGCCGGAAGTCGGGTCGAAGCCGATCCAGCCGGCGCCCGGCAGATACACCTCGCACCAGGCATGAAGATCGGTGAAATCGGTCGCCGTGCCGGGCGGCCCGTCAAGCGCAACGAGGTCGGGCTTCAGCTGGATCAGATAGCCCGAGACGAAGCGCGCGGCGATGCCGAGGTTCCTCAGTATCTGCACCAGGAGCCAGCTCGAATCCCGGCACGACCCCTTGCCGGCGGCCAGCGTTTCCTCGGGCGAGAAGACGCCGGTTTCCATGCGCACGATATAGGCGATCTCGCGCTGCAGCCGCGCATTGAGGTCGACGACAAAATTGACGGTGTTGGTCGGGTGGCGCGCGAGGGTTTTGAGGAATGCCTCCAACAGCGGCCCCGCCGGTTCCGGCGTTCGGTAGATGGTCAGATCGTCCCGGATCTCTTCGGGGTATTCGAACGGAAACGTCTCGGCCGACGGTTCCACGAAGAAATCGAACGGATTGTAGACCGTCATGTCGGCAACGAGATCGACCTCGATCTTCAACTCCGTCACCGGCTCGGGAAAGACGAAACGGGCAAGGAAATTGCCGTAGGGGTCCTGCTGCAAATTGACGAAGTGGTTTGCCGGCCCGACCTTCAGCGAATGGCTGAGCACTTTGGTGCGGGAATGCGGCGCAGGCTGCAACCTTATGACTTGCGGGCCCAAGACGACCGGCCGGTCGTATTTGTAGTGGGTCAGGTGATAGACGGCTGCCAGAATTGCCATGGTGCCCCTGAAGTCGGCGTTTCAAAAGAAGTTCGCCGAACCCTGACACGAATGCTGACCATTCTCCAAGCAGAGATGTTGCGCTGCACCTAAATTAAGCAGCTTTCACAGCTTCACGAAACGGAGCGCCGAGCCTGGAATTCCGTGGCGTGGCGGCAAGACGTTGCAACGGTGCAGAGCCGAAGGCCGGCGGGTCAGCACCGGGCGCTTCCCGCCGACATTGATGTCAGCAGCACGCGCGATGCTTGGTCGAAAAGAGCTGAAAAGAAAAAAACCGCCTCGGCGGGCGGGTCGTCGGTGCGAATTAGCACCATAACGAAATTAGTAGCATAGCTGCCGGCACAAAGCAAGAACAAAATGTGGCGCCGTTGGCGAAAAATTGCCGATCTCCCGCCTTGCGAGCGGAGATGCCAGGCAGTGGCGCCCTGGCAGCGGAGGACACCTGCCAATGCTAAAAGAACGCCTGCAACCCGGTCTGCGCCCGCCCGAGGATCAGCGCATGCACGTCATGCGTGCCCTCATAGGTGTTGACGGTTTCCAGGTTCTGGGCGTGGCGCATGACGTGGTAGCCGATCTGGATGCCATTGCCGCCATGCATGTCGCGGGCCTGGCGGGCGATGTCGAGCGCCTTGCCGCAATTGTTGCGCTTGACGAGCGAGATCATCTCCGGCGCCATCTTGCCTTCATCCATCAGCCGCCCGACGCGCAGGCTGCCCTGCAGGCCGAGCGCGATCTCGGTCTGCATGTCGGCGAGCTTCTTCTGGAAAAGCTGCGTGCCGGCCAGCGGCTTGCCGAACTGCTTACGGTCGAGGCCATACTGGCGGGCGCGGTGCCAGCAATCCTCAGCCGCGCCCATGGCGCCCCAGGAAATTCCGTAGCGCGCCCGGTTGAGGCAGCCGAACGGTCCCTTGAGACCCGAGACATTGGGCAGCAGCGCATCCTCGCCGACCTCGACGCCTTCCATCACCACTTCGCCGGTGATCGAGGCGCGCAGCGACAGCTTGCCGCCGATCTTCGGCGCCGACAGCCCGTTCATGCCCTTTTCCAGGATAAAGCCCCGAATCTGGTTGTCATGCGCGCCCCCACTTTCGTCGGACAACTTTGCCCAGACGACGAAAACGTCGGCGATCGGCGCGTTGGAAATCCACATTTTCGAGCCGGAGATCCTGTAGCCGTTCGCGGTCTTCTCGGCCCGCGTCTTCATGCCGCCCGGGTCGGAACCGGCATCAGGTTCGGTCAAGCCAAAGCAGCCGATCCATTCGCCCGACGCCAGCTTCGGCAGGTATTTCCTGCGCTGTTCTTCCGAGCCATAGGCATGGATCGGATACATCACCAGCGACGACTGCACGCTCATCATCGAGCGATAGCCGGAATCGATCCGCTCCACTTCCCGCGCGACCAGCCCGTAGGTGACGTAGTTGGCGCCGAGCCCGCCATATTCCTCGGGGATGGTAATGCCGAGCAGACCCGCCTCGCCCATTTCGCGAAAGATCCCGGCGTCGGTCTTTTCCTCGAGGTAGGCTTCCTCGATCTTCGGTGCGAGCTTGTTGGCGGCAAACGCCGCGGCGCCATCGCGCACCATGCGCTCGTCCTCCGAAAGCTGGTCCTCGATCAGGAAAGGATCATCCCAGACGAATGCGTTCTTGTCGGCGGCCATGGCTCTCGGTCTCCCAAACTCATGCATGTCGCCCAAAGCTTGCCCACGGGCCTGACCCGAGGGTGTTCGGCAGCTTGGGGATAACGACATGCATCAAACAGAAATCTTGAAACGCGCGGCTTATCGGCTCCCGTCCTGAAAAAATCAAACGAAATAGCTTCGCCGACCCATGAGCATTGGTGATGGATCATCAATGTCGAGCGCCGCCGTATGACCTGCCACAGTCCGGCTCGTGAAATTACTTCCGCTTCAACGCATCGGCCAAAGCGGCGCCGAACGCGCTCTGCTGCGCCGGCCGCTCCGGTTGGCGTTGGGGCGCGGGCGCGCGCGGCACCGGCCTGTTGCCATTGTCGCGCGGCTTCGGTGCGCTACCGTCGCCGTCCTTGCGCATCGACAGGCCGATGCGCTTGCGCTTGATATCGACGTCGACGACACGCACCTTGACCACGTCGCCGGCCTTGACCACCTCGTGCGCGTCCTTGACGAACCGATCCGCCAGTTGCGAGACGTGCACCAATCCGTCCTGGTGCACGCCGATATCGACGAAGGCACCGAAGGCCGCGACATTGGTGACGGTGCCTTCAAGCTGCATGCCGGGCTTCAGATCCTTGATGTCGTCGATGCCGTCGGCAAAGGTCGCGGTCTTGAAACCGGGGCGCGGATCGCGGCCGGGCTTTTCCAGCTCCGACAGGATGTCGCGCACCGTCGGCAGGCCGAAGCGTTCATCGACGAAGACGCGCGGATCGAGCGCCTTGAGTGCGGCGCTGTCGCCCATCAGCGAGCGGAGGTCGCGCCCGCAGGCGGCGACGATCTTTTTCGCCACGCCATAGGCCTCCGGATGCACGGCTGAGGCATCGAGCGGTTCGCTACCATTGGGAATGCGCAGGAAGCCGGCGCATTGCTCGAACGCGCGGGGTCCGAGCCGCGCCACCTTCAACAGTTCGCGGCGGCTGGCGAACGGGCCGGAGGCATCGCGATGCGCAACGATCGCTTCGGCCAGCGATGTGCCGAGACCCGAAACCCGCGCCAGAAGCGGCGCCGACGCCGTGTTGAGATCGACGCCGACGGCGTTGACCGCATCCTCGACCACCGCTTCCAGCGAGCGGCCGAGCCGGTACTGGTCGACATCGTGCTGATACTGGCCGACGCCTATCGACTTCGGCTCGATCTTGACCAGTTCGGCGAGCGGATCCTGCAGGCGCCGCGCGATCGACACCGCCCCGCGCAGCGACACGTCGAGGCCGGGAAATTCCGCCGCCGCCGTTGCCGACGCCGAATAGACCGAGGCGCCGGCCTCGCTGACGATCACCTTGAGCGGCTTCGGCCCGGACCCGGCCGGCATATCAGCCAGCATGTCGGCCACCAGCCTTTCGGTCTCGCGGCTGCCAGTGCCGTTGCCGATCGAAATCAGCTCGACCTTGTGCAGCCGGATGAGCTTCGCCAGTTCGGCCTGCGTGCCGCGGACATCGTTCTTCGGCGGGAACGGATAGACCGTCGTCGTCGCCAGAACCTTGCCGGTGCCGTCCACCACCGCCACTTTGACCCCGGTGCGGATGCCCGGATCGAGGCCCATCGTCGGCCGTGAGCCGGCGGGCGCGGCAAGCAGCAAATCCTTGAGATTGCGGGCGAAGACATGGATTGCTTCCTCCTCGGCCCGCTCGCGCAAGTCCCGCATCAGATCGAGCGTCAGGTGCAGCGACAGCTTTATGCGCCAGGTCCAGCCGGCGACCTCCATCAGCCAGCGGTCGCCTGGCAACTGGCGGCCGATGGCGTAGGCGTCGGCGATCATCCGCTCGACCGGTTTCACCGGTGACACATCGTCGGCATCGACCTCGATGTCGAGCGACAGCACCTCCTCGTTGCGGCCACGCAGCATGGCCAGTGCGCGATGGCTCGGCACGTTGGCCCAGCGCTCGACATGGTCGAAATAGTCGGAGAATTTCGCGCCGGCCTCCTGCTTGCCGTCGACGACGCGCGAGCGCAGGAATGCGCGTTCCTTCATGTAGGCACGCAGCTTGCCGACCAGGTCGGCATTCTCGGCGAACTGTTCGGACAGGATGTCGCGCGCACCCTCGAGCGCTGCCTTGGCGTCTGCCACGTCTTCGCTGATGTAGGCCAGCGCCAGCTCGGCGGGCATGGCCGCACGGTCGGCGAGAATAGCTTCCGCCAGCGGGCCCAGCCCACGCTCGCGCGCGATCTCCGCCTTGGTCCGGCGCTTCGGCTTGTAAGGCAGGTAGATATCTTCGAGTTCCGCCTTGGTCACGGCAGCAGCGATTTTCGCTTCAAGCTCCTCGGTTAGCTTGCCCTGCTCGCGGATCGAACCAAGGATGGTGTCGCGGCGCGCGTCGAGTTCGCGCAGGTAGGCGAGCCGCTCGGCGAGGTCGCGCAACTGCGTGTCGTCGAGGCCGCCGGTGACCTCCTTGCGGTAGCGGGCAACGAACGGCACGGTCGCGCCGTCGTCGAGCAAGCCGATCGCCGCCGCGGCCTGTTCGGGCCGGGCGCCGATCTCGGCGGCTATGATGGTTGCGATGCGCTTGATGTCGGATGCCATGTCGATCCTGCTGTTCGTCGAAAAGAGACGCGACCATAGGCGCAGAGCACCGATGCGCCAACCGCGACGTTTTCAACCCGCTGAGAGGTCCACAGGAAGCTGCGGGCTGTCTGGATCGGATCAGACCATCCGGCTCAGCGCCTCGAAGAAAGAAATCATATCCAGATCGAGCGGATCGTCGACCGGTACCGGCTGCGACGACATCTTTGCGATTACAATTTCGGCCTTCGGATTGACGTAAAGCCACTGGCCGTGGATGCCGATGCCGCAGAAGGCGCCGCTTGCCGCGCCCGTCTGGTACCATTTGTTGCGATAGCGGCCACGCGGAAACAGGAACGCCATCGTGCCGCGTTGCCAAGCCTCGGCGTCACCGCCAGTTTCGGTCGTATCGCGCACCCAGCTCTCCGGCACGATACGGCAGCCATTGGCCATGCCGCCTTGCCGCATCATCTCGCCGACCCGGGCGAGGTCGCGCGGCGTCACCGAAATGCCGCCGGCCGTACGCGCCGTGCCTTCCATGTCCACGGTTACCGAAGCTTCGCTGACAGCGCCGAGCGGCTCCCATAATTTCTCGCGCATCAGATCGGCGAAGCGCCGGCCCGACGCACGTTCGAGCAGGATGCCGAGCAGGTCGGAATTGGGCGAACGGTAGCGGAACGTCCGGCCATGCGGCTCGGCCAGGCCCTGCAGCGTCATGAGGAAAGTGGCCAGGCTCTCGGTGCCCCCGCCTGGATTCCACAGCATGGCGCGGCGATAGCGGGCGAAGGCGCTTTCCGGATCGAGATAGGCCTCTTCGAAGTCGAGGCTGACACCCATGTCGAGCACGTGCCGCACACTCGCATCGCCATAGGCCGAGCCGGCAGCTTCGGGCAGGTAGCGGCTTACCGGAGCCTGCGGATCGAAAATTCCCTCCCCTTCCAATATGCCGGCAACAATGGCGGTCAGCGACTTGCTGATCGAAAAGACGATGTGGCGTGAACCGAACTCCATATGCGGCGCGAACCAGTCGCCGACGAATTTGCCGCGTTTCATGATCGTCAGCGCGTCGGTATCGGAGCGCGCGAGAAACGCCGCGACAGTCTCCGCGCCGCCTGCAAGAGCGACCTTTTCGCCAAGTAGCCCGCCGAAATCCTGCGCCGGCGCCTCGCTGCTGCCCGGCCTTGCCGTCACGGCAGCGCTCGGCACCAGCTCGCCGACATTCTGGAACGACCACCGGCTGAACGGGCTTTCCCGCCAATTGCCGAGCAGCACTTGGTTTCGGGCAAAGCCATACCTGGTCTCAAACGCGGTCTTGCCGGTCATAGCGTTCCTTCAGTATCTTTTGGCCGAGTGTCAGGCGAGCGCCGCGGCGGTGGCGTGCACCGCTTTCAGCGTCGCCACAGAATAGGCGACGTTGGTGAAATCCGGATAGCTCGAAAGCTTGACCACGACCATTTTCGTATCCCAGTCGATGTGGATCAGCTGCCCGAACACGCCACGGCACATCAGCGCCCGCGAGCGCGGATCCTCGATCCAGAACTGGTTGCGATAGCTGCCTTCCGGCAGGCTGGGGCTGAAGTCCGGCCCATGCCTGCCGTTGCGCGTCGCCTCGATCCACTCGGCCGGCACGACGCCGCCGCCATTGTCGAGGATCAGCTGGCCGAAGCGGCCATAGTCGCGCAGCGTGGCGTTGAAGCCGCCGTCGGCAACTGCATAACCGGCGCTATCGACGGTGAAGCAGGCACTTTCATCTGCGCCGAGCTTTTGCCAGAGCTCGTCCGAGACCAGCTGCGCCAGGCGCTTGCCGCTCACCCGTTCCATGATGAAGGCAAGCACGTCGGTCTCGATCGAGCGGTATTCGAAGGCAGCGCCGTGCGGCCGGCTCTTTTCCTTGAGCCCCAAGATCAGTTCGAACATATGCGATGGCCAGCGCAATTGCGGATCGCTGTCCGGCGGCACCGGCTTCCAGCCGGTGGCGACATCGACCTGGCCGATGTCGGAATAGGGGTCGGTGTATTCCTCGGAAAAGCGCACCCCGCTCGTCATGTCGAGAACATGCTGCACGCTGGCGCCCTCCCAGCCGGTCGCTTCCAGCTCCGGCAGATAGGTGGTCACCGGCAAACCCGGATCGATCAGTCCGCGTCCGACCAGAATGCCGAACACCGATGCGGTGACCGACTTCGCCATCGACTGCGACAGATGCAGCTTGCGCTCGGTCATGCCGTTGAAGTAGCGCTCATAGGCGACCTTGCCGCCCTTCAGCACCAGGAAGCCGTCGGTGTAAGTCTCGTCAAGCAGTCCAGCCAGCGTCGTCGGCTGCCCCATGCTGTCGCCCACCGGCAGCACGTCGAGGTTGACCTCGGCTCGCTCCAGCCTGTGGCGATGGCCATTGCCGCGCCAGACCTCGACGGTCGGCAGGATTTCGCGAATATGCTGAAACGCCCAGCGGTTCCATGGCGGCCGGTCCCAGTCGAGCTTCGGCGGCACCATCCGCGGCGGCGAACCCTGCATGATCGGCGGCGCCGGTTCGCTGTTGCGATAAGAAATCATAGGCAGTCCGATCGCCGGGAAAAGGCCCGGCGGCAATTGCCGCCGGGTTTCGTCCGGATGTGGATTACTTCTGCAGTTCGGTCCAGATCTTGCTGTAGATGGCCTGCACTTCCTCTGAACACAATTTTTGCAGCTCGCCATGCGCCTTGACGTCTTCCGGGATGATGACTTCCGGCGCATCCTTCATATCGGCTGGCATGTACTTGTCGGAACCGGCAATGCCGTTGGCGTAGCGGTGGAAGGCGGACAGGCCGGCGGCGTTTTCCGGATCCATGATGAAGTTCTGGAACAGCTTGGCGTTCTCGACATTCTTTGCGTCCTTCAGGACCATGACATTGTCGCTCCAGAGGCCAAAACCTTCCTTGGGATAGAAATAGTGGATCTTGGGATTCGCCAGCCGCTGGCGCAGGGCTGAGCCGTTCCAGTCGCTGGTTGCCTTGAAGTCGCCGGCGCCCATTTTCTCGATGGTATTGTATTCCATCGCGATCCAGTTCGGCTTGGCAGCAACCAGTGTGTCACGCACCTTCTTCAGCGTTTCCTTGTCGCTGGCGCATTGCGCGCCGCCGACATATTTGGTCGCCGCGAACATGACGTCGTTCATTTCCGGCACGACGTTGACCTTGCCCTTCAATTCGTCGGGTGTGTTGAAGATGACGCCCCAACTGTCCGACGGTCCCTTGTAGACCTCGGTGTTCACTACGATGCCCACCGTGCCCCAGGCCCACGGCACGGAATATTTGCGGCCGGGATCGAAATCGGGATTGGCCCATTCTGGCGCCACGTTCTTGAAGTTCTCCATCTTGCCGGGATCGGTCTCCTGCACGAGGCCTTCCTTGATCCAGATCGGCACGAAGGTTTGCGAAGGCACCGCGATGTCGAAGCCGGTGCCGCCCTGGCGAACTTTGGCCAGCGCTGTATCGTTCGAATCGTAATCGGTGATGGTCACCTTGACGTTGTATTTCTGCTCGAACTTCTTGATCACGTCGGGGCTGGTGTAGTTGCCCCAATTGTAGATGTTGAGCTCACCGTCGGCGCGAGCAAGGCTCGTCGAGGCGAGCAGCGCCAGCCCGATGGCGGTCGCCGTGGTCTTCCAGTTCATGGTCTTAGCTCCCATTTTCATGTCTAGTCCCGTTTCCTGCTGATGAAGAAAAACAACGTCACGATGGCGACCGACAAGAGCAGGAACACGGTCGATATCGCGTTGATCTCCGGCGTTATCCCTCGACGTATCTGGCCAAGCATGTAGGTCGGCAGCGTGTCCTGGCCGCCCGATTTCACGAACTCGGTGATGACAACATCGTCGAGCGAGATGACGAAGGCCAACATCAGTCCGGCCAGAATGCCGGGCCACAGCAGCGGCAACGTGATGCGCCTGAACGTCTGCCACGGCGTCGCATAGAGATCGGCGGCGGCGCGCTCCAGCGTCAGGTCCATGTTCTCCAGCCGCGCCCGGATCGGCAGATAGGCAAAGGGAATGCAAAACGCCGTATGCGCGGCGATCAGATAGCCGAGCCCCGAATAGCCGGTGAATATCTTTATGCGCGAAAAAAAGATCAGCAACGCCACGCCAGTGACGATCTCGGGCACCATCAAAGGCTGGTTGATGGCGGCATATTTGAAGGTCAGGCCGGGATAGGGCGGCGTGCGCGTGGTAGCGAGCGCCGCCATGGTGGCGAAGACGGTGGCCAGGATCGCCGCCGTGGCGCCGATCTGAAAGGAACGCAAGGTGGCGTCTATGACTTGCGTGTTCTGCCACGCCGACTGGAACCATTTGAGCGAAAAGCCGCCCCATTCCGACGTCGAGGTCGCGGCGTTGAAGGCATAGACGACGAGCACGACGATCGGCAGATAAAGCACGACGAAGCAGGTGGCGGCGATCGCGGTAAAGCCGGACTGATGCTTGATGGAGAAGCTGCTAGCCATGACGCATCTCCGATTGTCCGGCATTGCGCACATAGGCAAGCAGCGCCACCATGACGATGACCATCACGGCGATCGACAGCGCCGAGCCGAGCGGCCAGTTGCGGCCTTGCCCGAACTGCAATTCAATCAGGTTGGAAAGCATCATGTTCTTGCCGCCGCCCAATAGGCTCGGTGTAACATAGGCGCCCAGCGCCGGGATGAAGACGAGGATCGAGCCAGCGACGACGCCGGGCTTGACCAGCGGGAAAATGATGCGCCTGAGCACCTGGAAGCGCGTCGCATAAAGATCGTAGCCGGCTTCGACCAGCCGGAAATCGAGCTTCTCCATGCTGGCATAGATCGGCAGCACCATCAGCGGCAGATAGACATAGGCCATGCCGATAAGGATCGCCGTGTCGGTGAAGAGTATCTGGATCGGCGCGGAGATAATGCCGAGCTTGAGCAGCACCGTGTTGATCAAACCCTCGTTGCGGATGATCTGCAGCACGGCGAAGGTACGGATCAGCAGGTTGGTCCAGAACGGAATGGTGATCAGGAAAAGCCAGAGATCGCGCGTCTTCTCGCTGCGCGTTGCCATGAAATAGGCGGTAGGAAAACCAAGCACCAACGTGGCGAGTGTGGTCACAATGGCAAGCTTGATAGAGCGCCAAAAGATGGTGACATGGGCAGCGGCGAGCGACAGCGTGTCGTCGAAGATGTCGCGTTCCATGAACACCGAAATCCACGCCTCCGGCGAGAATTGCCACTTCACGTCGCCATAAGGACCGGGTGTCAGGAACGAATAGACCAACACGATCAGCAATGGGCCGGTCGCTGCCAGGAAGATGATCAGCAGGGCCGGCGCCGACAGCAGCCACCGGTCGCGGATGTCGCGCCGTTCGGCCGCCTTGGCGACTTCTTCCGCGCTCGCCATCAATCCCTCAGCACTTGCGCGGCGTCGTTGCCGATCGAGACGCCGACCTTGTCGCCCCGCTCGAAACCGCAGCCTGCGCTGCGCGTGTTCTGCTGGCGCACAGTGAAGGCTTCGCCGCTGTCCAGTTGGACATGAATATGCGTGTCGGTACCGAAATAGACGATGTTTTCGACGGTTCCGGAAAGATCGCACTTGCCGCCGGTCAGCTTTGCGTGTTCCGGCCTGACCACCAGAGTGGCGTTCGCCTTCGGCTGGAAGCCATCAGCCACCGTCGCGTCGATCGTCGCGCCGGATTTTAGTGTCGCGCGCGCCTTGCCGTTGCCGATGCCGGTGATGGCCGCGGTCAGGAAATTGGTTTCGCCGATAAAGTCGGCGACGAAGCGCTCGGCCGGCTTGTCATAGATGTCCCAGGGCGTGCCGACTTGCAGGATCTTGCCGGCCGACATCACGGCGATGCGGTCCGACATGGTCAGCGCTTCTTCCTGGTCATGGGTAACGAAGATGAAGGTGATGCCGGTCTGGTGCTGCAGCCGTTTCAGTTCGATCTGCATTTCCTTGCGCAGCTTGTAGTCGAGCGCCGACAATGGCTCGTCGAGCAACAGAACTTTCGGCTGCGGTGCCAGCGCGCGCGCCAGTGCCACGCGCTGCTGCTGGCCGCCGGAGATCTGGCTGGTGCGGCGGGCGCTCAGCGCCTCCATCTTGACCAGCTTCAGCATCTCGGCGACCCGCGCCTTGATTTCGATCTTCGGCTTGCCCAGCATCTCAAGGCCGAAGCCGATATTCTCGGCCACCGTCATGTGCGGGAACAGCGCATAGGACTGGAAGACGGTGTTGACCGGCCGCTTGAACGGCGGCAGCGGCGCGATGTCCTGGCCGTGCAGCAGGATCTCGCCGTCGCTGGGGAAGTCGAAGCCGGCGATCAGCCGCAGCAGCGTCGTCTTTCCGCAGCCCGACGGCCCCAGCAGCGTGAAGAACTCGTTCTCGCGGATCGACACCGAAACCGTGTCGAGGGCGGCGACTTGTGCGTCCCCGATACCGAACACCTTGCGGACGCCGCGAACCTCGATTGCACTCTTACCCGGTTGATCCGGCACGCATTACCCCATTTTCATGTCCGCTCTTGATGGCGGATCCAGTTCCCATTCGATTGTCAGCATATGCCGGTCGGCTTGGCAACCATGCATCTGGGCCTCGGTTCAAAACGCAAGCTCCGTGCCATCGTCAGCGCCATCATCAAACCTGATAAGTGATCTTGCCGCCGCAGATGGTGCTGACCGGATGCACCTTGTGCAAGGAAGGCGGTTCAGTTGCCTCGATATCGGCCGACAGCACCACCAGATCGGCCAGATAGCCTGGTTTCAGCCGGCCCTTACGGTGCTCCATGAATTCGGCATAGGCGCCTTCGACCGTGTAGCCGGCAAGCGCCTCGATCAGCGAGAAGCTCTGGTCGGGGTCGCCTTCTGCCCATGGTTTGCGCAGCAGCGCCGCCTGAATGCCCAGGATCGGGTCGACCCGCGACACCGGCCAGTCGGAAGCGAAAACGACATGCGCGCCCGCCTGCTTCAGCGTCCGCCAGGCATAGCTGAGCGGCCATCTTTCGCGGCCGATGCGCGAAAGCGTCGGTTCCAGCGGGAAGTCCATTGCGCCGGGCGGGTGCGGCGGCTGCATCGAGGCGATGACGCCAAGTTCGGCGAAGCGTGGCACGTCGGCGCCGGTGATGACCTCGATGTGCTCGACGCGGTGCCGGCTGTCGCGCCTGCCGTTCTTCCGCCGCGCCGCCTCGTAACCGTCGAGGACCGCGCGCACCGCGCCGTCGCCTATCGAATGCACGGCGATCTGCAGGCCGCGTCGGTCGGCCTCCAGCGCCACCTCGGCGAAATGCTCCGGCGTGAACAGCGGCTCACCGCGCCAGCCCGGCCGGTCGGCATAGTCATCGACCATGACCGCGGTCCAGCCTTCCAGCACGCCGTCGTAAAACATCTTGACCATGCCGGACGACAGCCATTCCGATCGGTAGGCGGAGGCCATCCTCGACGCTCTTTCCAGCCTGTCGAGCGTCATGAAGTTCTTGAAATGAAAAGGTATCTTGGTGCGACAGAGCAGCCGCCCTTCCTGCTCCAAACCGGCAAGCAGCTCGAGCTGGTAGAGGTTGCCGTCCATGTTCTGGATCGAGGTGATGCCGTGCCGGGCGCACCATTCCAGCCCGCGACGCATGAGGTCGCGATCGGCCGCGACTTCGGCGGCGGCAGGATAAGGGTCGGGCTCGCCGCCTGTCGCAAGGCCGAGCCGCACGCGGTTCTGCCCGGAAAGCTCGAGGATCGGCCCGAACGCCTCGCCCTCGCGCAATTCGCCGGCCGCGAGGCCGTCGGCGCCCATGACGATCTCGTTGCCGGGCCCGAGTTGCTTACCATGCAGGATGCCGGCCAGCTCCAGCGCCTTGGTATTGGCCCACATCGTGTGGTGATCGGAAGCCGACATGGCGAACGGCCGGTCGGCGATGATGCGATCGAGATGATGGCGGGTGACCGGCTCTTCCTTGGAAAGGATAGTGTAGTCGACGCCGGCCCCCAGCAGCAATTTGGCGTTCGGCCGTGCCGCCGCGTAGGCGCGGATCGCGTCGCTCAGCGCATCGAAGCCATGCACGCCCTGAAGGTGCAGATTGTCGAGTTCGGCCGCGCCGCCGAAAAGATGCATATGCGCTTCGATGAAGCCCGGCACCACCGACCCGCCTTGCGCATCCATGACCTTCGTGGCCGGCCCTTTCAGCGCCTCGACCGTCCGGCGATCGCCGACCGCCAGGATGTTGCCGTCCTTTATCGCCACCGCCTCGGCCGTCGGATTGCCTTCGTCCATGGTCAGCACACGGGCATTGGTGACGATCAGGTCGGCATTTGAACTCATGATTACCCGCGGTTCGGTTGCGCTGCCGACAGGCTAGACGACCGGCTGCCGGGCCAGCAAGCCATGGCCGGTTGGCCCAGCGCCTTGTGGAGGGCCATGCAGGACGGTTAGGGTCGCCGCGTCTCACCACGGAACAAGTTCATGAAGACTGTTTTTTCGCCTCTCCATGCCGGCCATTCCGGCAATGTCGAATTGATCGCCGGCGCCATCGTGCCCGCATTTGAAAAGCCTTCGCGCGCCGAGTTCATCAGGGCGCGGGTGGAGAGCGAAAAACTCGGTCCGATCCTGCCGCCGGAAATCCACGACCTCGCCGCCGCCAGGAAGGTGCATGACAGCGACTACATCGATTTCCTGCCGACCGTCTGGCCGCTCTGGGAAGCATCGGGCCGCAGCGGTTCGGCCATTCCCTTCACCTGGCCGACGCGCGGCCTGCGCGGCGACGTGCGACCGAAAGGCATCGATGCGCTGCTCGGCTTCTACTCCTTCGATGGCGGCGCGACGTTCGTCAAAGGTACATGGGACGCGATCAAGTCGTCCTATGACGTCGCGCTGACAGCCGCCGCGTTGGTCAAGGCCGGTGACCGTTCGGCCTTCGCGCTCTGCCGACCGCCGGGGCACCATGCCGGCGCAGCCTTCATGGGCGGCTATTGCTTCATCAACAACGCCGCCGTCGCCGCGCAATGGTTTTGCGACCATGGCGCCGGGCGCGTGTCGATCCTCGACGTCGATTATCACCACGGCAACGGCACCCAGGAGATCTTCTACCGCCGCGGCGACGTGCAGGTGCTGAACCTGCATGGCGATCCGATGACCGAATATCCCTTCTTCCTCGGCCATGCCGACGAGCGCGGCGAGGGCGACGGCGAAGGCTTCAACGACAATTATCCGATGCCCTTCGGCACCGGCTGGGAGGTGTGGAACGCCTCACTTGAGGACGCCTGCACGAGGCTTTTGGCTTATGCTCCTGACGTCGTCGTGGTTTCGCTCGGCGTCGACACCTTCGAGAAGGACCCGATCAGCCAGTTCAAGCTGAAAACGGGCGACTATCCCAGGATCGGCCGCCGCATCGCCAGGCTCGGCCTGCCGACGCTGTTCGTCATGGAAGGCGGCTACGCCGTCGAGGAGATCGGCATCAACGCCGTCGGCGTGCTGACCGGTTTCGAGGACCGCTAGAGGCGCTGCCGGTGCCCGCAACTCATATGGCGCACTCGGCGCGGCGAGCGCCACGGCGGGCCGGCGCTATCGTGTTGTTGGACCATGATGTTTTTCCAGAATGCGTTCGCCCTTTGCGAAATGATGTTCTATTTTTTGAATCCATGGCTTTGAGGGGCCGAATTCATCGGAAGAACAAACGCATTTGAGCCCCGGGAAAGCATTTATGAGGGACGACACACCGGAAAACGAAAGCGCCTCGGCGCTGGCGCCATTCCGGCACGGCATCTTCCGGGCGGTGTGGTCCGCCAGCCTGGTTTCCAATTTCGGCGGCCTCATCCAGGGCGTCGGCGCCGCCTGGATGATGACGACGATCGCCACCTCGTCCTACCAGGTGGCATTGGTCCAGGCCTCGACCACCTTGCCGATCATGCTGTTTGCGCTGCTGGCCGGCGCTATCGCCGACAGCTTCAACCGGCGCAAAATCATGCTGATCGCGCAGATCTTCATGCTGGTCGTCTCGGCTCTTCTGACCGTCTTCACCTATCTCGACCTGATGACGCCGTGGACGCTGCTCGCCTTCACCTTCCTGATCGACAGCGGCACCGCGCTCAACAGTCCGTCCTGGCAGGCTTCGGTCGGCGACATGGTGCCTCGCACCAAGGTGCCGGCGGCAATCGCGCTCAACTCGATGGGCTTCAACCTGACGCGCAGCGTCGGCCCGGCGATCGGTGGTATCATCGTTGCCGCGGCAGGTGCCGCCGCGGCCTTCGCCGTCAACACGCTGAGCTATGTCGGCCTCATCGTCGTGCTGGCCCGCTGGAAGCCGGAACTGCCGGCATCGACCTTGCCGCGCGAGACGCTGGGCGCCGCAATGGGCGCCGGCCTGCGCTACGTCGCCATGTCGCCTAATATCGGTAAGGTGCTGGTCAGGAGCTCCGCTTTCGGCTTCAGCGCCGGCGCGGTCCTGGCATTGCTGCCGCTGGTCGCGCGTGACGTCGTCAAGGGTGATGCCCTGATCTACGGCATCATGCTCGGTGCCTTCGGCATCGGCGCCGTCGGCGGCGCGCTGATCAGCGTCAGGCTACGGCAGCTGCTGTCCAGCGAAACCATGGTGCGCACGGCATTCGCCGGTTTCGCCGTCTGCGCCTTCAACGCCGCCGTCAGCGATCATGCCTGGCAGACGTCGCTCGGCCTGCTGGTCGGCGGCGCCTGCTGGGTGACGGCGCTGTCGCACTTCAACGTCACCGTACAGATGTCGACGCCACGCTGGGTGGTCGGCCGCGTGCTTTCGGTCTACCAGACCGCGACCTTCGGCGGCATCGCGCTCGGCAGCTGGGTCTGGGGCGTCGTCGCCGACGCGCATGGCGCCGAAGTCGCCCTGATGGCGGCCAGCGTCGCCATGCTGGCGGGCGGTGCCATCGGCCTGCTCCTGCCGCTGCCGCAGCAGGCTGTGCTCAACCTCGATCCGCTCAACCGCTTCCAGGAGCCGCATCTGGCGCTTGATCTCAAGCCGCGCAGCGGTCCAATCGCCATCATGATCGAATATGTCATCCGTAACGAGGACGTGCCGGAATTCCTCGCCACCATGGCCGAGCGCGGCCGCATCCGCCGCCGTGACGGCGCCCGCAACTGGACATTGGCGCGCGATCTCGAAAATCCGTCGATATGGATCGAGCACTACCACACGCCGACCTGGGTCGAATATATCCGCCACAACAGGCGCGCCACCTACGCGGACGCCGTCATCGGCGAGCGTATAAGGGCGCTGCACAGCGGCAACGAGCCACCGCGCGTCCGCCGCATGATCGAGCGCCCGACGACGGCTGGCACGGCGCTGGTCATGCCGAAGGGGCCGATCGAGCATTAGTGGCTGGCGGTGCGTCCAGTTGGACGAGCAAAATGAAATTGCGGCGCCTGGCCCAATCCGCGAATGCACGAACAGGATGGCCATTGTCGAGAGACGGTTATATCAGTTGATGTGACTATGACGAGTAAGGGGAGACGATGCGTTACATACGTCCGCTTTCAATTGAAGACGCCGCCGGCCTGTTGGCCAGTTCGGCCGGCACGGCCGCCATCCTCGCCGGAGGCAGCGACCTCCTGGTGAGAATGAAGGGCGGCTTTATCGAACCCGACCTGATCGTCGACATCAAGGCGATCGACGGGCTTGGCGAGATCAGGGAAACAGCCGAGGGCTTCAGCATCGGCGCGGCGGTCCCCTGCGCCGTGCTGGGCGAGAACACGGCCCTGCAGAAGGCATGGCCTGGCGTCGTCGAAGCAGCCAAGCTGATCGGCTCCAAGCAGGTGCAGGGACGCTGCACCATCGTCGGCAATCTCTGCAACGCCTCGCCGGCCGCCGACAGCGTGCCGGCACTGGTGGCCGCTGGCGCCAAGGCGGTGGTCGTCGGCCCGGGAACCAGGCGCACGATTGCCGTGGAAGCGGTGCCGACTGGGCCGGGCAAGACGTCGCTGGCCAAGGGCGAGATCATCGAGGCAATCCTGCTCGACAAACGTCTGCCGCGTTCGGGCGATGCCTATCTGCGTTTCATTCCGCGCACCGAGATGGACATCGCGGTGGTCAGCGCCGGCGTGAACCTGACGCTCGATGAGGCGGGTGTCGTCAAATCGGCCCGCGTGGCGCTGGGCGCCGTGGCGCCGACGGTGGTTCTGGTCGAGGAGGCCGCCGAGGTTCTCATCGGCTCCAAGCTGGACGAAGCCACGCTGGAGAGGCTCGCCAAGGTCTGCTCGGGCGCCTGCCGTCCGATCGACGACAAGCGAGGCACTATCGAATTCAGACGGAAAGTTGCGGGTGTGCTGGCCAAGCGGGCCGCCACGACCGCCTATACACGTGCAGGAGGCAAGTGATGGCCGGTGTAGCAGTATCAACGACAATCAACGGCGACAATGTCGAGTTCCTTTGCCAGCCGGACGAGACGCTGCTTGATGTCCTGCGCGATCGCCTGGGGCTGACGGGCGCCAAGGAAGGCTGCGGCACCGGCGACTGCGGGGCCTGCAGCATCATCCTCGACGACCGGCTGGTATGCTCATGTCTGGTGCTCGGCGCTGAGGCCGAGGGCCGGCACCTCGAGACCATCGAGGGCATGGCGCATGGCGACAGGCTGCATCCGCTGCAGCAGAAATTCCTGGAGCACGCCGCACTTCAATGCGGCGTCTGCACGCCGGGCTTCCTCATGGCGGCCAAGGACCTTTTGGCCAAGAACCCCGATCCGACCGAGGAGGAGATCCGCTTCGGCCTCGCCGGGAACCTCTGCCGCTGCACCGGCTATGACAAGATCGTGCGTGCCGTCCAGGACGCCGCCATCGTAATGAAACAAGCGTGATGAAGGGAGCATGACGATGAATTTCGATCCGCGTTACTCCGGACGCAATTTCACCTCTGTCGGCACGCGTCCCATTCGTCCCGATGGCGTCGACAAGGTGACGGGCCGCGCACGCTATGGCGCCGACTTCAACATGGCCGGGCAACTGGTCGGGCGCGTTCTCAGAAGCCCTCATGCGCATGCCATGATCAGGAAGATCGACACGTCGAAGGCGCAGATGCTTCCCGGCGTCAAGGCGGTGATCACCGCGGCCGACCTGCCCGACCTGACCGACGGCGATGCCGCCATGTACGACATCCTCGACAACTGCATGGCGCGCAAGAAAGCGCTCTATGACGGCCATGCCGTGGCCGCGGTCGCTGCGGTCGATGCCCGCACGGCGAGGCAGGCACTGAAGCTGATCGAGGTCGACTACGAGGTGCTGCCGCATGTCACCGACGTCGACGAGGCGATGAAGCACTCCGCACCCCTGATCAACGACGCCATCTTCACCGAGGGCCTCGAGGAAAAGCCCGTCAAGCCTTCAAACGTCACCAAGCGCACCCAGTATGGCCATGGCGACATCCATGAAGGCTTCGGCCAGGCCGATTTCGTCGTCGAACGCTCCTTCAAGACCGAGCAGACGCACCAGGGTTATATCGAGCCGCATGCCTGCGTGGCCAATGTCAGCTCCGACGGCACCGCCGACCTCTGGGTCTGCACGCAGGGCCATTTTGTCTACCGCCAGCACTGTGCCCAGCTGCTTGGCATGGAAGCCTCGAAGCTGCGCGTCACCTCGTCGGAGATCGGCGGCGGTTTCGGCGGCAAGACCCATGTCTGGGCCGAGCCGGTGGCCCTGGCGCTGTCACGCAAGGCCGGGCGGCCGGTCAAGCTGGTCATGACGCGCGACGAGGTGTTCCGCGCCTCCGGCCCGACCAGCGCCACCTCGATCGATGTTCGGATCGGCGCCCGCAAGGACGGCACGATCACCGCGGCCGAGGCGACGCTGCGCTATTCCTGCGGCCCCTATGCCGGCATGTGGGCCGAGATCGGCGCCATGACCGCCTTTGCCTGCTACAAGCTCGAGAACGTCAAGACGGTCGGTTACGAAGTGCTGGTCAACCGGCCCAAGACCGCGGCCTATCGCGCGCCGTCGGCGCCGATGGCAGCGTTTGCGGTGGAAAGCGCGGTCGACGAGCTGGCCAAGGAGATCGGCATGGACCCGGTCGAGTTTCGGATCAGGAACGCGGCGCAGGAAGGCACCAGATCGTCCTACGGCCCGGTATATGGGCCGATCGGCATCGGCCCGACGCTGGAGGCGGCGAAGAACCATCCGCACATGAAGGCGCCGCTCGGCAAGAACCAGGGCCGCGGCATGGCCTGCGGCTTCTGGTTCAACTTCGGTGGCCAGACCTGCACCGACCTCAACATCGGCATGGATGGCTCGGTCTCGCTTGCCGTCGGCACGGTCGATGTGGGTGGTTCCCGCGCGTCGCTGTCGCTGGTGGCGGCGGAGGAGCTCGGTATCCCCTATGAGCAGATCAAGACGGTGGTCGCTGATACCTCCAGCCTCGGCTACAACGATATGACGGACGGCAGCCGCGGCACCTTCTCGTCTTCGATGGCGACGATCTCCGCCGCTCGCAACGCCATCAAGATCCTGCGAGAACGCGCCGCGCAGATGTGGGACATACCCGTCGACGACGTGGTCTGGGAAGAGGGTCATGCGATTGCCAAGGGCGCGACGCACGGCAACCTCTCGCCGCTGTCGATGAAGGAGATCGCGGCCGCTTCCGGAAAGACGGGCGGACCCATCGCAGGCCATAGCGAGCTCGTCGCCGACGGCGCCGGCGTCTCCTTCGCCACCCATATCTGCGATATCGAGGTGGATCCCGAGACAGGCTCGACCAGGGTGCTGCGCTACACCGTCGTTCAGGACGCCGGCAAGGCGGTGCATCCGACCTATGTCGAGGGACAGTACCAGGGCGGTGCCGCGCAAGGCATCGGCTGGGCGCTCAACGAGGAGTATATCTACGGCAAGGACGGGCGGCTGCAGAACCCTGGCTTCCTGGATTACCGCATCCCGGTCTGCTCGGACCTGCCGATGATCGACACGCAGATCCTCGAGATCCCCAATCCTAACCATCCTTACGGGGTGCGCGGCGTCGGCGAGACCTCGATCGTGCCGCCGCTGGCGGCGATCGCCAATGCGGTGTCGAACGCCGCGGGCGTGCGGATGACGCATATCCCGATGTCGCCGCCGCGCATCCTGGCGGCGCTCGAGGCTGAACGGGGAGGCTGATGGTCGAAGTAACGCTCTGGGGGTCGCTCGGCGCGATCGCCGGAGGCAAGAGCAAGGTCGAGATCGAGGCCAAGGATATTCGGGAGCTGTTCAGGAAACTGGCCGAACAGTATCCCGGCCTCGAGCCATACATCGATCGCGGCATCGCCGTCGCCATCGACGGGACGATCTATCGCGACACCTGGTCGAAGGAACTGCCGGAAGGGGCGGAGATTTTTTTGTTGCCGCGGTTGGCTGGGGGGTGAGTGGATTGCTGCTTAAGAACTAACAGCGCAGTTTGGTTTTGAGACGCCTGGCTCCGACTCCCTTCGACATTTTTGTGCAATTGGAGGCAAAGCTTGCGCCTCATCCCAGCGAAAGCAAGTGACTGGCGATTCCCAAAAAGGGACTTCGCCACTCGCAACAGTTCCAATGATTGACGTATGCGCTTACGCGGTATAGCTGGTTACGAAACGGCCGCTTCAATCACCGCTTAAGCTACCTCGTATTTTCGGGCGATATCACTCGCCGCCTTCTCGATGCCAGGGTAGATTGTGCTGGCCTTAATATTGAGCTTGTCCAATTGGGCCAGGATCGCCGCTTTCTGCCGGACGCGTATTCGCGACACCTCAAGGCTGCTGTGTCCCGTCTCGGGCAGGATGGCATCTTTTCCGAACAGCAGAAAGGCGCCAGACTGAGCGACCATCCGTTCATGGGTTTTTCGGGCCCTTACAAAGACGATCTTTTGCAGATCGGAAGGCTTTATGCGATTCTCAAAATAGGGTTTCTCACGCTTGATGAAGTGGAGCAGCTTCTGAACTTCTGGCTGGGTATTGAATTCCGTCTGAGACATTGTAAGGTCCATCGCATTCTTTTCCTCATCTTTCATTAAGCAGAGGTTTGAAATACAACTCACTCGGTCGGAATCGAAATGCAGAACATCCTCGCTAGGTGCCCGCATGACAATGACCTCGCCTTCAAGCTCGTTCCCTGCCTCATCTTTTTTCGTTTCAGAACAGCAAAAATACAGAGCAACAAGCGGGTTGGAACTCACATCAAGCAGTCGCGTCGGAAGCCCGAAGTGCTGCATACGAACCAATTTATCAAGCATTGAGCGATCGTTAGCAAACTGGGCGTCCTGGTCGCTTAGAAGTTCACGGACCAGTATCTCTTCTTTGGGAAGATAGCGATATCCACCCTCTTCATTCAGGCGGAAAAGAGAGGGTGCTAACCGATAGTTGAAGTTTGAATGCCCGCGGTAAAATATTTCCTCTCCAGGTCTTTCGGCGAGTCCTAGAACCTGAGCCATATACGCCTGGAGGGTCTCGACAGCTGGAATATCCGGTTGTTCTGGCTGCGGCGGGCTTGGTGCGGCTACATTGGCTACAACTGGCTGCAGCGGAACGATTTCTTGCAAAGCAGCGGCTAAATCCGCAGCTTTGATAGCCCAATGGGTCCGATGCAGTTCGAACTTGTCCATTCGAAAAGCCTTCCGGAACGCTTCCCGGCTCGGGATTAGCACCTCGCCGAAGTTATGAGTTAATTGGAACCTATAGTGAATCTCGCCTCCGACGACGGACAGATCTGAGACGTTTCCAAGTCTGATGCGGAAGATCTCGTTGTTGTCATCATCGCGGTCGAGTTCACTCATAAACACAGTGGGGAGTTGTGCGAGGTACGCTAGGCTGCTTGCGGAAATGGGTTGGAAGCTGGCCGCAATCGAAGGGTCCGTGTATTCCAGAAACCGCGAGAGCGTGAACGTGTCGTTGTGCGCCGTTCCTACCTCAACATTCCAAGCGGAATCATTGCCTGCCATCACAATACTGAACACGATACCATCCCCCTACTAGCCGGCTGATTCTACCTTGGAATGCCTATACAGTAAAATGATTGAGCGCCGTTGTGGCGGTGATGCAGGCCAACACGACGAAAGACCATCAGGCTGCTCCGGCTTGGCGCAGAGTTAGCTGTTGAAAACCTATTACTCGGGGCAAAATGGCACATCTGTGCTTGTTTTGTTCACGCGAATCGGCGCAGAATTAGAGGATGAATCACTCTGCAAGCGTTGCATTGCTCTGTTCATTGCTGAGGCCGGACAATGATGCCCGACCGACGTTTTTGTTCGGGGCTGGAGCATCGTTCACTTCAGGCGTGCCACTAGCGGCAGAAAGCGTCAAGCGCCTAGCGAAGCAGGCCTACGCCGATCGGGTCCTTGGCGGGAAGACGCTTCCCGAGCAAATCAAGATGTCGGAATGGTTATCCTGGTTACAGGGCCAGGCATGGTTTGTCCGTGGTGAAGATCATCTTGCAGAGAATTTCCCCCTCGTTATCGAGCATCAGCTAAAGCCAGAAGCCTATCGCAGGTCCGTGCTACTCGACCTTGTTGCGTTGAAACAAGAGTTGAGCGTGGGTTACCGCGCTGTGGCAGAGCTAGTCTTACGCGGACTTACCGGTACGATCCTGACCACAAATTTCGACATCTGCCTGCCAAAGGCCCTGCATGACAAGCAACCGCATATTCGGCATGTCGCCGAGGTTAATCGGGCACCGGGTGATTTCAATGAATTCTCGCCATTCGCGCGCGCCCAGATTGTTTGGCTGCACGGCAAGGCTGAGCAGTATACGGACCGAAACCTGATCAGTGAGACGCGGGAACTTGACCCGGTTCTGGTGCAGAAACTTTTGCCACTACTCGAGGCCACGCCCTTGGTGGTTGTTGGTTATCGAGGAGCGGAGCAATCTGTGATGAAGTCGCTGCTTGGAGCGGAAACAGGTCTCAAATTCAGGCAGGGTATTTTCTGGTGTCGACGCACAGGCGATGTGCCCCACCCTAGCGTCGAATCCCTTGCCGAGCGGCTCGGCACTAATTTCCAGTACCTCGATATCGATGGATTTGACGAACTGTTCTGCGACCTGAACCGCGACCTCGCCGGCGTGCAGCGGTTTGCGCCGGTCATTATGCCGGAAGCCGTTCGGCAATTCGATGATGAGCCGGTTGCCGGCGCGGCATGGGCAGATATCGATGCTGATCTCGCACTGAGTACGTTACGCCAATACTGCTCAAAGCTGGAACGTGGAATCATCGATTCCACGCAGTTGAAACCATTGATGCGGGAACTGGGCCTTCTCGCGGGCGATAGCAGCGTCGAGCGGCCGAGCGTCGCATGTGTGTTGCTGTTTGGTCGGGAACCTGGCCGATTTTTTTCGTATGGCGTGGTGTCAGCCACAATCGCGAGGAAAAAACGCAAGCTTTTTGCCGGCAACCTCATCGGGCAGTATCGAGCGATACTGGACTGGTTTGAAGAAGAAAAGATCAACCCTGTGCTGAAAGTAAAAGGCCGCCGCCAGCATGAAACTCGGCTGGCCTATCCCGAGCGCGCCTTGGTCGAACTTCTCGTGAACATGATTGTTCATCGCGACTATGCGGCGGCAAAGCCGTCGCAAATTGATGTTGTCCCGGGTCATTCGGTACGCTTTTCCAATCCCGGTGCAGCATTGCAGGACGCAACAGACCGCCTGCGGATGGGGCCAGATGGAGCCTTTGTGCCTGTACCTGAATTCAGCGATCTGCGTAACCGTGCCCTGTGCGACATCTTTTTTGGGATGAGCGCTATGGAACGCGCCGGCACGGGCCTTACCGACACCTGCAAGCTTGCATCTGAATTCGGCGGAGCTGCAAGTTTTGCCTATCCGCCTGGGGAGGATAGCTTCGTCGCAGAACTATTCCGCGTCGAAGCTTCGGCAGGCTCCGCATCTGTGGCACGTGACCACCGCCCGGTTGGAACCTACGTCCTGAATTTACTCCCGTTCGTGGCGACCCCGCAGTATCTTACGCATATCCCACTAACGGCTCATCGCTGGGATGAGCTTGAAAGGAAAGTTCCTTTCGATGAGGCAGGTACTTTCGTGTTTGAGTGGCGTACAGGCGATCTTTGGTGCTTTCTGCCTGCGGTCGTCGCTAACACAATTTTTGGCCCTGCCGCAGCCGCGCCGGCCCGCTCGATCCCATTGGCTGAGGTGGAACAGGACCGGGTTCTCCTAGCCAAATTCTCCTGGCTGACACGGCGCCATTTTGAGAACCACCTCAAGCAGTTTGAGAGCCAAGGGCTGATCATTGAGAAGGACAAGAAAGGCCATCTGGCGCGGCGCGCGTACTTCACGGCGTTCCGGGGGAACAACCGAACGCTCATCTATGACAGCCCAAGCAGAAAGAACATCCGACGCGATGTCGTAAAGCGTCGCGGCGAAGATCACAATCTGTGGTTCGAATGCGAAGGCTTCGGCTACGAGGTAGTGCGGCAAGCCAATGTCTGGGGCATCCGCATCAAGCCATTCTACATGTTCGCCAAGCGTGACGGAATATCGCCGCTCCCAGGCTACATGCGCACGAGCAAAGCTACCCGCCGCATCAAATTCGACCGAAACGCCAATGTTGAAAGCGATCTCACATTCTGGGGTCGCTTCCTGTCAATGGGAGCACATACGATCAATATCGGCGGCCGGTACATCGATGACCTACTGCTTGATGGAGGGTTTGTGACGGTTGACGTTCAGGAAGGAGGATTACTCGATGGCTCTGCCGCTCAAGATCGACGTTCTGCCTGAACCGACTCTGGAATTCTCTAATGCCGCGCGTGATATCGATCCACGTCGGGGCCTCGCCGCAAATGGCCCTGTGGACAACAGGGGTTTGCGGACGATACGGCTCGGGCTCGTAGGTCTGCCTGAGGACGTCGAAGCCGCTCGTGCTTGGATAAGGCGGATGGAAAAATTCGCGGCTGCCGTCGAAGGAAACTCAAACCGCTTCCGCGACTGGCCTGGCCTTGAGAAGGCACTGAATAGCCGATTCGTCGTAGAAGATGCGTTCCTGCGGCCGGTGGAACCGGGCGTCTACAACACGCATTTTCGGGATGCGCTGACCGGGAAGGCCTTCAATGAGCTGGTTGAGTTATTCGATGGCCGGATTAGTAGCCTGTTTGGCGATGACGCCCCCGACTGCGTCGTCGTGTGTATCAAGCCAGAACTTGGAGATTTGCGGGTTGCCAACCCCGGACTGACGCCAGAGGAGCGTAAAGCACTCGAGGTGCTTCGGGCGGAAGAAGAAAGCGACCAGCTCGCTCTCTTCCAGCCGTCGCCCGACGAACTGAAGGCCGCCGAGGCGCTATATACGATGGCGGATGATCTTCTATTTCGGACGTTCTACCGCGCCATCAAAGCGCGGACGATGACCCACGATGAAGCCGTGCCTATTCAGATCCTGAGGCGCGACGCGATTGATCGGCCCGACGATAAGGGCCAAAGCCACGCGACCCGCTTCTGGAATATCGCGACCTCTATCTACTACAAGGCGCGTGGCATTCCGTGGCGGCCAACAGATCTGCCCAAGAACGTCTGTTTCGTCGGCATATCCTTTCATCACATGAAGAAACGAAGCGGCCACCTCGTTTACGCCAGCGTGGCACAGGCCTACTCGACAGACGTACAGCCTTTTGCCCTGAAAGGCGCAAACATCGATTATGAACAGCGCCGTGACCGGCAGCCTTATCTTAATGACGGTCAGGCGAAGGCTCTTCTGGAAGACGTGCTCGCACAATATAACGACCGAGCCGGGGTGATGCCCGACCGTGTCGTAATCCATAAGACGACTGGGTATCAGCCCGAAGAATTGGAAGGCTTCAGGAAAGCTGCGAAGGATCGGGTTGCGACCGTCGATTGCGTTTGGATGCGTTCGACGGCGTTTCGGATGGTCAGGAAAGGCTTGGAGGAGCCATGGCGGGGCACACTGTGCACGCTCATAGATCAATCGTACCTTTTCACAGGCGGTTACGTGCCGTGGTGGAATGAATATCCAGGCATGCATATTCCGGCCCCCTTGGAGATTGGCTGTGCGGGGCCTGGCGATCTTCGGGAGCGTGCCAAGGAAATCCTCACGCTCACCAAGATGAATTGGAACTCCAGCGATGGAATTGCGCGCCTGCCAATCACGCTCCTCTTTGCGCGTAAGGTCGGCGAGCTGATGTGCGAACTATCGGACAATGCGACGCCCAAGCCGTCATATCGGTTCTACGTCTAGCTTATATCTGATCGCCGGTTTCCATCCTCGGTGAAATAAGCCTGTGGTTTCAATTGCCGTGCTTGTTCATCTCACTCACACCGATTCACCGCCTTCAGTGCTTCGGCACGGGACGGTTTGTCCGCGATGCGTCGAACAGACGCGTAGAACCTTGGATAGTCCCCGCCACACAGGTCGAACAAGTGGAGAAATGCCGGAACCTGTTCGCCGTAGAGGGACGTCGCGGCGAGCTTTGCGTTGTTGATCGGCGTATCGAACCAGCGGTCGTATCCCCGGTATCCGGCCCAGCGCCTGTCGCGCATGTGCCGGTAGCGCGTCCGCAGCGTGTCGATCGCCGTTGCCTTGGCGGCCGCCATCTGCTGCGGGGTACGGGCACTTCCATAGACCCGGGCCAGCTCGTCGCGCGTTTTCGCCACCAGCCTGAGAAAATCGGCGTTGCGCTTGCGAGCGACTTCGTAGCGGCGCAATCCGGCCCGATCGCCGGCGGCGCGGAGCCATTTCCTTGTGCCGGTGGTTTCGACGGCAACCGCGAAAGCCTCGTTGAACGCGGAATCGCCCTCCACATAGAGGCGCTGATGCGCCAGTTCATGAAAGACAAGGCTTGCAAGATAGGTGTCATCCTGACCAAGCATGGTGCTGAGCAGCGGGTCGCTGGACCAGCCCAGGGTGGAATAGGCGGTGATGCCTGTGACGTAGACGTCCAGCCCCTGTCTCTGAAGCGCGACAGCGCTGTCCGTCGCGGATTTCCGGGAGAAGTAACCCCGGTACGGAACGCAGCCAAAAACCGGAAAGCACCATGTTTTCGGCGCGAGCGAGAATTGCGGCGCGGCAAAAACGGCCCAAGTCACAGCGTCCCGGTGGATGTCGACGTAGCTGCGGTAGCTGCTGTTGTCAGGCAGGGCCAGTTCATCTGTCGCGAATTGTCTTATGGCGCTCGCCGACGTCAGCTTGCTGCGCAATGGTCTGGGCGTCGAAGGATCGCGGATCAGCCTTCCAATATTTTTGCGCGCCGCCATGATGCGTACATGACCCTCCAGCGACTGCGCGTAGTAGGAGATGCTTGTGCAGCCGGCCACCCCGAACGCCATGGTCAGCGCGGCCAGTATTCGAAGAACGCGCCTCACAGTTTGCCCACCGCTTGCTTGTCTGCCCATGCAGCTCCCGTTCTCAACAGAGCACCGATCTTCGTCAAGCAGACACCGGCCCAAAGTTACCGCACTCTTCGCCCGCCCCGACAACCGCATATGAGATTCTTGCGAGGAGGACCCCACCCTAACCCTCCCCACAAGGGGGAGGGAACGCTGCCGCGCACCTTTACGTCCTCCTTGGCATTGAAAGGGCATGCAATTTGCCGAGGTCAGCGCCAACAGAAGTTTCCCTCCCTTTTGTGGGGAGGGGTTAGGGGTGGGGGTACTCGTAGAGCGAAGACCTTGGTTGCCTATGCGATTGCCCTGCTACACCCCCACCGTCGGCTGCGTATTCACCTCCAGCGCCTCCTCCGCCTCATCCTCCTCGCCAAGCACCTCGCCCTTCACCCCCAACGGCCGCCCTATCCAGATCGGGTCGACCAGATGGTCGCGCTTGGGGTTGGTGGTGTTGGGGTGGATGAGGATGCTCAGGCCGCCATGGTTCAGCATCAGCCATGGAACCAGCGTAGCGAAAATCTCATTGGCGAACGAGACCTGGTACATGGCCTGTTCGTGCGGGCCGACCGGCTCGTCGCGCCAATTGCCCAGGCGCACGCGGAAACGCTCGCCGATGCGCAGGCGCAGCCATTCGGCATGCTGCCGCTCGGCCTGCCCGTCATAGTAGATGTGCGCGTGATAGCTGACAATTTCCGAAAGCGGCCTTGGACTTTTGGTGTTTTCGTTCACCTTGATGCTCTCCTTCGATGATTACCGGCGAACCCGAAGCATGGAAGGCCGACCTTGTCGAGGCAGCGTTGATGCCGCGTCTTTAGGGGGGAAAACCGGGACAACCGTCTCACTACCATCGATGACCAAGACTTGGCCTGTCACGTGCGCTACCCCTCGCCCGCCAGATCGCGCCGCGCCTTGTCGAGTTCTTCGGCATAGCGCCGCATCAGATGGCCTTCGGTCAGCAGCCCGACCACCTTGCGGTCGGTGAAATCCTCGACCACCGCCAATTCCTCGGCGCCGGCGCGCTGAAAAGTCTCGGCGGCCGATTGCACGTTCATGCTCGGCACCAGCACCGCGTCCTTGAACTTGACGAAGGACAGCACCGGCATCTCGTCATCCGACAAATGGCTGTGCAATTCGGCGACGATCAGCACGCCGACATAATGCAGGTCGGCGTCGACCGCGATGACGCGCTGCGAGGCACCGAGCGGCACCTGCTTGCGGAATTGTGCAAGCGTCGTCGAGGCGTCGATGGTGCGGACATCCTTTCGCATCATCGAGCCGACAGTCAGGCTGCGCATCCAGCCGACATCATGCGCGCTGCGGATGGTTTCGCCGCGCAGGTGAAAACGCCATGTCGAGAAGGAATAGCCGAAAGTTTCGCGCACCAGGATCGCCGCCATGAGCGAGGCGGCCAGCACCACGCCGGTCAGCGTCAGGTCACGGGTCGATTCCAGCGCCAGGAAGGTCATCGTCAACGGGCCGCCGACGACGCCTACGGCGAGCGAGGTCATGCCGACGACCGCGGCGACGGCCGGGTCGATGCCGGTCGCCGGCGAGACGAATGCCATAGCGCCGGCAAACATCTTGCCGAGCAGCGCGCCGAGGAACAGCGAGGCAAAGAACAAGCCGCCACGGAAGCCGGAGCCGAGCGAGATCGCCGACGCCGCCAGCTTCAGCACGAAGACGCTGGCCACCACGGCCAGCCCGTAATTCATTGCGAATTCGCGGTGCAGCGCGCCATGGCCGCTGGACAGGACCTGCGGCGTGACCAGCCCCATCAGCCCGACCATCACGCCGCCGATGGCTGGGCGCAGCGAGGCGTCGATCGACAGCCGCGCAAAGACGCGCTCGATCATGCTCACCAGATGCATGATGGCGATGGAAGCGCCGCCGCCCAGAAGCCCGAGCAGCATGAACGGCAGATACTGGCTGACGGTGAGCTGCGGCAAACCGGCGAGTTCCAGCGGAAACGGCACGCCGCCGAACACCTCGGCGGTAAGCGAGGCTGAGATCGCGGCGGCCATCACCGGCGCGACATTGGCGACCGAGTAGATGCCGATGACCAGCTCGAACCCGTAGAAGGCGCCGGTCAGCGGCGCGTCGAAAGCGGCGGCGATCGCGCCGGCGGCACCGCAGCCGACCAGGATGCGGACATCGTTGCGGCGCAGCCTGAATAGGCGCGCCAGCCGCGACGCCAGGCCCGAACCCACCTGCGTATAGCCGGCCTCGAGCCCGACCGAAGCGCCGAAGCCGCTCGAGATCATCGTCTGCCCGGCGATGATGAAGGTGTCGGTCAGCGACATGCGGCCGCCGTAAAGTGCATTGGCTTCGATCGGATCGACCGGCGTGCGGAATTTTCGCTTTCTCAGCCAGATCACCGTCAGCCCGAGCAGGATGCCGCCGATCGCCGGTATCAGCGCCTGCTCCGGCCTTTGCAGCGAAAACATCGCCGAAAGCCGACCGCCGGGCTGAACGCCGAACATGAGCCCATGCAGGACCTGCACCAGTCCGCTCATGCCGGTGACCAGCGCACCCGCCATCATCCCGACCAGGGCCGCCAGAATGACCACGGCAATGCCGCGTGCCTCGAGCAGCGGGATAGATCTGATCAGCACCGCGCGCAACCGGCGGGCATAGACTTGCGGTTCGTTTCTGGGCGGTTCTTTTCTGGAAAGCACCGGGCGGCTCGCCGATATCCAAGGGGGGAGTGGTGCCTGATACCCTCGGCAACATCGCATGGCAACATGCCGGCCGCCAAGGTGTCATGCCCGCGTGATGCTGCGGCGATAAACCCCATCTTCATCTCGGGGAGCCGCGTTGACGTAAACGTCAACCCGAAGCTATATGCGCCGGCGACCGTGATCGCGAAATGCGCAAGACGGCGACTTCGGCCAGATCGAAGTGTCGCGGATCGAAGTGCCAATGTGCGACAAACGCAACGAGACGAGGAGAACCGCCATGAGCGTTCAGGAGATTGCCGACAAGATCAGCGCGCGCGTGGCGAGCGCCGGGTTCGATCGCTCCGTGAAATTCGACACCGGCAGCGACGGCGTCATCGTCATCGACGGCGCCGATGTCTCGACCACCGATGCGCCGGCCGATTGCACGATAAAGCTGTCACTCGATGATTTGGACTCGCTGATCTCAGGCGATCTCAACCCGACCATGGCTTTCATGTCCGGCAAGATAAAGGTCGAAGGCGACATGAGCGTCGCCATGGCACTGAGCCAGCTGATCGGCTGATCCACTCCGGTCCGGGATGAAAACAAGCCGCCGTGCAATGGGCGGCTTGTTTCTGATCCGTCACGCAGCGAGCGGCAGCCGCTGTGCCTTCAGCTTGCGCCCGGCCGCCTTCAGCGTGCCTTGCGCGCCGTCGAGCGCGCCTTCCACCAGTTCCAGCGCCAGCAAGCGGTGCCGTTCGTAAGGTCCCGGCATGGCCAGAGGGCCGGTCTTCGCGGCCGAGAACCCGAAGCGCTTGTAGTAGGGCGCGTCGCCGACCAACAGGATCGCCGCATGGCCAAGGCGCGCGGCCTCAGCGATCGCGTGGTGCATCAGCGCCGAGCCAATGCCGGCATTCTTGAGCGCCGGGTCGACCGCAAGCGGGCCGAGCAGCAACGCTGTCTTGCCGCCTTCGCCCAGTACCACGTCCCACAGCCGTACCGTGCCGGCAACAGTGCCCGACGCGTCGCGCGCGACAAAGGCCAGGCCCTCCGAAGGCCGGCGGCCGCGCCGCAGCTTTTCCGACGACTTTTTCCGGCGCTTCGGCCCCATGGCGCGATCGAGCAAAGCCTCGCGCGATGCAATATCTGCCGCAGTTTCGGCGACGATCGCAAAAGCGCCGGTTATCTCCCCCCTTGAGGGGGAGATGTCGCCGCAGGCGACAGAGGGGGTTGCCGCGCGTGAAGCGCTGGCCCCGCACAGTCCAAGAGAGGTCGACGCAGCCGAACCGACCCCCTCTGGCCGCTTCGCGGCCATCTCCCCCTCAAGGGGGGAGACCAGCCAGGCGCCTTCAACAATGAAATCTACAATGTCCATTTCCGCGATCCTTCACGAGCGGAGATCTGTTCCACAGGCGAACCCGGGCAGGCGAAAGGCGCCCACCTCGGGGTGATCTGAGGGCCGAAGCCTTCAGATCACGTAGGATCGGAGAGGCTCGAAGCCGTTGAAGGCGACCGAGGCGTAGGTCGTCGTGTAGGCGCCGGTGCCCTCGATCAGCACCTCGTCGCCGATGGTCAGTGACAAGGGCAGCGGATACGGCGTCTTTTCATACATCACGTCGGCCGAATCGCAGGTCGGGCCGGCGAGCACGCAAGGCGCGGTCTCGCTGCCGTCATGCGCGGTGACGATCGGATAGCGGATCGCCTCGTCCATTGTCTCGGCGAGACCGCCGAACTTGCCGATGTCGAGGAACACCCAGCGCACATTGTCGTTGTCGGCCTTCTTCGAGATCAGCACGACCTCCGATTTGATCACCCCGGCATTGCCGACCATGCCGCGGCCCGGCTCGATGATCGTCTCGGGGATGGCGTTGCCGAAATGCTTCCTGAGCGCCGAGAAGATCGCCTGGCCATAGGCCTGCGCCACCGGCACATCCCTGAGATAGCGGGTCGGGAAGCCGCCGCCCATATTGACCATCTTCAGCACGATGCCTTCGTCGGCCAGCGTCGCGAACACCTTCTTGGCATCGGCGAGCGCGCGATCCCAGGCAGTCAGGTCGGTCTGCTGCGAGCCGACATGGAACGACACGCCATGGGCGTCGAGGCCGAGCGCCTTGGCATGGCGCAGCACGTCGACCGCCATCGCCGGCACACAGCCGAACTTGCGCGACAGCGGCCATTCGGCGCCCTCGCCGTCGGTCAGGACGCGGCAGAACACACGGGCGCCGGGAGCAGCACGTGCGATCTTCTCGACTTCCTCGACGCAGTCCACCGCAAACAGCCGGATGCCGAGCTGGTAGGCGCGCTGGATGTCGCGCTCCTTCTTGATGGTGTTGCCGAAGGAGATGCGGTCCGCCGGCGCACCGGCGTCCATCGCCATCTCGACTTCGGCAACGGAAGCGGTGTCGAAGGACGAGCCCATCGCAGCAAGCAGGCGCAGGATTTCCGGCGCCGGATTTGCTTTCACCGCATAGTAGATCTTGGAATCGGGAAGCGCCTTCTCGAAGGCGCGGAAATTGTCGCGCACGACATCGAGGTCGACGACGAGGCACGGGCCGTTTGGACGTCGGGTGGCGAGAAAGTCAAGGATGCGCTGGGTAGCCATCGGGTCTCTCCATCAGCGCCTTTCGGCGCGCACAAAGGCTTGCGGACGCGGGCTCTCGGCCTCGCGAACACGCGGTGGACAAAGGCGGGACGTCAAATCCATGGAACCAGCCGGTGGAGACCCCGGAACCATGAAGCGCCGTCTCGCGGCGGTGAACCTTGGCCTTGCCCGGCCTCGGTTCGCTTTGTCTGCCTTGGCTTGGATGGGAGGCCCGTCCGCACTGCCGGCAATGAAGGTGTGCCTCTTCAGTAACCCCGGTCTTTGGACGACCGGCAGAACACCAGAAAGGCCCGCACCGTCGTTGCTTCAAGGTGTCCTCGGTTGGCGGTTGGCCGCTAAACCGACTGGAGGGGTTGGCTCCAGTTACCTTACCGATTGCCCTCACCATTCGAGGATCGGCGGACACCCACAGGCACGTGCGACTTTGGGCAAGCGCGATATAAGATCGAAAGATTTCACAATCAATAAAAATCGTATGGCAGGTTGTAAAATTTGTGGCATCGAACAATGCTGCGGCAACCAGAAGAAAAATGCTGCGGCAAGCACATCCGGATATCGAACGCATGACAGGCACTCGCGGCCCGCTGAACGCTTTTCTCGACCTTGATCCAATCCCTGTAGCCAATGCGCAATCCGGCCCGCTTGCCGGCTTGCGGCTGGCCGTCAAGGACATCTTCGACGTCGCCGGCTACCGCACCGGCTGCGGCAACCCGCAGAAGTACCGGGACGCTTCACCGGCCATGGCGACCGCGCCGGCCGTCCAGGCGCTGCTTGATTCGGGCGCGCGCTTCGTCGGCAAGACGCAGACCGACGAACTCGCATTTTCCCTGCTTGGGTTGAACGCGCATTTCCCGTCGCCGGTCAACCCGGCAGCACCCGACCGCGTCACCGGCGGCTCGTCCTCTGGTTCTGCCGCGGCAGTCGCCGGCGGGCTGGCCGACATCGCCACCGGGTCCGACACCGGCGGCTCGATCCGTGCGCCGGCAAGCTTCTGCGGCCTGATCGGCCTCAGGACGACGCATGGCCGCATCTCGCTCGACGGCGCCATGCCGCTGGCGCCTTCGCTGGACACGTTCGGCTGGTTCGCAAGCGACATCGTCATCTATGAAAAGGTCGGCACGCTGCTGCTCGGCGATGATCCGCATTCCCACGAACTGGTACGCCCGCTTGCCCTCGATGCGCTGGACGGCCTCGTGCTCGGCCCGCACGAGGCCGACGAATATCGCGCCATGCTCCGCAGTGTCGCTTCGGTGCTGGGCGCACCGCGCAGCGTCGGCCCGCTGTCGCATTCGACCGACGATCTCTATTGGTGCTTCCGCAAGCTGCAAGGCTATGAAGCCTGGCAAAGTCACGGCGCCTGGATCGCCGGCGGCGACCGCATGCTGGGACCCGGTGTCAAGGAGCGTTTCGAGCACGGCGCGACAATCGACGCGGCAACCGCGCAATGTGAAACGGAACGTCGCGTTTCGTTTCGCCTCGAACTGGCCGGCCTGCTTGGCGACGACGGCGTTCTTGTGCTTCCGACCGCTCCGGGTGCCGCGCCGCTCAAGGCCGCGTCATTCGACGATTTGCAGGCCTATCGCGAGCGGGCGCTGAGACTGCTGTGTCTTTCCGGCCTGTCCGGCTTTCCGCAAATCACGCTGCCGCTCGGCAAGGTCGACGGGGCGCCGTTCGGCCTTTCGCTGCTCGGTCCGAAGAACAGCGACCGGCAGTTGATTGCGCTGGCCGCCCGCATCCTTTCAGCCCACCAAGGAGGCGCATGACATGGATACGCTGACCCGCATGCGCGCCTTCATCGACGTGGTCGAGGCCGAAGGCTTTTCGGCGGCGGCGCGCAAGATCGGCCGCTCCAAGGCGCTGCTGTCAAAATATGTGCGCGAACTGGAGGACGAACTCGGCGCGCTGCTGCTCAATCGGACCACCAGGCAGTTCTCGCTGACCGAGGCGGGCCACACCTATTACCGGCGCGCCTCGGAGATCGTGCGCGAGGTCGACAGCCTTGCCGATGCGGTGCGCGAATCCTCTGGCGACGTGCGCGGCAGGATCAAGCTATCGGCGCCGCGCACTTTCGCCGACGCGCCGATCGGCCAGTCGCTGATCGACTTCGCCAAGCAGCATCCCGATATCATACTCGACGTTCAACTCGACGACCGTTTCGTCGATCTGGTCGAGGAGGGCTTCGATCTGGCGGTGCGCATTTCGCGGCTGGAAAATTCCTCGTTGATCGCCAGGCGCCTGGCGCCGTTTTCGGTGCGGCTTTGCGCGTCTCCCGAGCTGATCGCCAAGCACGGCATGCCGGTCAGGCCGCAGGATCTGGCCCGTGTGCCCTGCATTATCGACACCAATGGCCGCTGGCTGACCAACTGGCCTTTCAAGGGCGACAGCGGCGATACGGTGAGCGTTTCGGTCTCCGGCCCGATGGAGGTCAACAGCCCGATGACGGCAAGGGCGGCGGCCGTGGCGGGCTTGGGGTTTTCCATCCTGCCGGATTTCATCGCCGCGCCCGACATCGAAAGCGGCAAGCTGGTGACTGCGCTGGATGACCGCATCCTGCCTGGTGGCGGCATTTTCGCCGTCTATCCGCACCGGCGCTATCTGCCTGCGAAAGTTCGCGTTTTCGTCGACTTCCTGGTGCAGTGGTTCAAGGCGCTGGACAACGCATGAGCTTTCAGCCGCCTTGCGGTCCCATTTTCGCCCCCTTTCTGGTAACTGTCGGCAATTCACCGAAGCCGATTGAATCGCGACCGAGAATGCACCTGAAACAGCAAGCCATCATGCTGGCTTCGGCCTTGACCGCGACGTTTGCCGCCGTCGGACCGGCTGAGGTGCATCCCCACGTCTTCGCCGAAGCCCGCCTCGAAGTGGTCCTCGGCCCGGATCACCAAACTGTGAAGGCATTGCGCCATGTCTGGCGGTTTGACGATTTGTTTTCGAGCACGGTGATGATGGAGTTCGACAAGAATTCCGACCTGAAGCTCGACGACAAGGAGCTGAAGGATGTTGCCGACACCGTCCATGCCTCGCTTGCCGAATTCAACTACTTCCAGCTCGTCACCGTTGACGGCAAGGACGTGGCAATGACCCCGCCGCCGCATTTGATGGCCAATTTCGATAATGACCAGCTGATCATCCTGTTTGAATCCGAACCGAAGGTGCCGATCAAACTTAGCGGCAAGATCGATATCGGCGTCTACGATCCGACCTTCTACACCGCGATCGATTTCACCGAGGATGCCAATCTGCAGGTCGATGGCTTGCCGCCGGCCTGCACCAGCAAGGTTGTCCGCCCCAACCCGGACGAGGCGATCGCCGAGAACCAGAAGACCCTGACCGAGGCCTTCTTCAACGATCCGACAGGCACCGACATGAGCAAGATCTTTGCCACCAAGCTCGAACTGACCTGTCAGCCGGAAGGATAGATCCAGTGGCGAAACCGTCCCTGCGTTTGGCATTCGGTCTTCTGGCCGCCGCCTTTGTGATGACGCACTTTCTCGGCTCCGCCCACGCCCAGAGTTCGCTGGGCATCGGCACCAATGACGGCATGGCTCCAACCGCCACCGGCCCGTTCGCCCACATCCTGATGTGGATCAATCTGCGCCAGCAGGAATTCTATCATGCGCTTGCCGGCGCGATGAAGGCGATGCGCCAGGATGGCAGCAGGCTGTGGCTGCTCATCGGCCTGTCCTTTGCCTATGGCATTTTCCACGCCGCCGGCCCCGGTCACGGCAAGGCGGTGATCTCGTCCTACATGGTGGCCAATGAGGTGGCGCTCAAGCGCGGCATCATGCTGTCCTTCGTCTCGGCCCTGTTGCAGGCGCTGACCGCGATCGTGGTGATGCTGCTCGCCTATTTCGTGTTGCGCGGCACCGCGATATCGATGACCGACGCCGCATGGTTCCTCGAAATCATGAGCTATGTCTTCGTCACCCTGTTCGGCGCCTGGCTGCTTTGGCGCAAGGCCGGCCCGGCCATCCTTCGCCTGTTCGGCGCAAGCCCCGGCTACAGCCTCTCGGCTGCCCATGCCGGCCATTCACATGCCGGCCATTCACATTCCGCGCATGCCCATGCGGCACATTCCCACGCGCTTCATGCGCATGACGATCACGACCATGCGCATGACCATCATGACCACGGCGCACACGACCACGCCCATGCTGCGCACGATCACCACAGTCATGCGGCTGGCGAGGTCTGCGAGACCTGCGGGCACTCGCATGCGCCCGACCCGGCGCTGCTTTCGGGCGATCGCTTCGATTGGCGCACGGCCTGGTCGGCTGTCGCTGCCGTCGGCATCCGCCCCTGCTCCGGCGCGCTGATCGTGCTGAGCTTCGCCTTGCTGAACGGGCTATGGTTCGGCGGCATCCTGTCGGTGCTGGCCATGGCCCTCGGCACCGCAATCACCGTCTCGGCTCTGGCGACGCTTGCGGTGACCGCGAAGAACTGGGCGGTGTATTTTGCCGGCGACGGCCGCATGGGCAACCGCATCCATTCCTTCGTCGAGATTGGCGGCGCCGCCTTCGTCTTCCTGTTCGGCCTGCTGCTGCTTTCGGCCAGCCTGACTGGCGCCTGACCTAGTTGCGTGCGATCGGGGCGATTTAGCTAGGTATCTTGCCGCCCAACTCGTCCTCGATATGGACGCGTATGATCTCGTCGAAGCTCGTTTCGGCGGCAAAGCCAAGCTCCTTCGAGCGCCGCGCCTCGAAGCGTGTCGGCCAGCCCTTGACGATCGCCCAGATCGTCTCGTCGGGTTCCTCGCGGATCAGTTTCACCGCCTTGGCGCCGGCGACACGCTCCAGCGCTTCGATCTGCTCGCCGACGCTGACGGCGACGCCCGGCATCGTCAGGTTGCGGCGCGGCCCGACGGCGGCACCGTCGATCTGAGCCGCATGGATCAGGAAATTCACCGCCGAACGCGGGCTGGCGTGTGTATGGATGACCGAGCGCGGCACCGGCAGGATCGCTTCATGGCCGCTCAGCGGCTCGCGGATGATGCCGGAGAAGAAGCCCGAGGCCGCCTTGTTCGGCTTTCCCGGCCTGACGCAGATGGTCGGCAGCCTGATGCCGATGCCGTCGAAGAAACCGCGGCGCGTATAGTCGGCAAGCAGCGCCTCGCCGATCAGCTTCTGCGTGCCGTAGGAGGTCAGCGGCGTCGGGTGGAACTCGTCCGGAATGACGTCGGGAAACGGTGCGCCGAACACGGCGATCGACGAGGTGAAGACGACGCGCGGCGCAAACCCCGCCAGCCTTATGGCATCGAACAGCGCCCTTGTGCCGTCGAGATTGACGCGGTAGCCGAGATCGAAATTGGCCTCCGCCTCGCCCGACACCACGCCGGCGAGATGAAAGATCACGTCGGGGCGCAGCGCGACCAGATTTGTCGTCGCGCCCGGCGCGGCAAGGTCGCCGGTGTGGGGGGTAATGCTGACACCTTCGAGCACCGGTGCTTGCGGCGGCACGATATCGTGAAGATCGAGCGCGGCGATCTTGCGGCCGCCGAGCGCCCCGTCCTTGGCCAACCTGGCGATGAGTTTGCGGCCGACCATGCCTGCCGCGCCGGTAATCAGAATGCGCATGTCACTTTCCCTTTTTGCGCTGGCTGCGGCTACGCAGCCAGAACACGACGAAGATTGCCACCATGAAGATCGCCGCGACGACGCCGGCAAGAACCGTCGAGATCTTGCCGACCGCCAGCATCACTGTTGGAAGATTATAGGCTGCGATGCCGAACAGCAGCAAAACCCAGGCGGCGCCGATCGCCGCATTGCGAGTGTCGCGGTCCATCACGCGGCACCAGGGCGGCGAGAGTTCATGTCGATCGTTGCCAATGCCCAGAACTCCCGAAGTCAGTGATAATGGCCGCGGTGCGCTGCCGTGTCATGCGCATGCTCGTGCTCGTCATCATACTCATGTCTGTCTGCACATTGACCGAATTCCGGTTCGACCGTGGCATGGGCTATGCCATGTTCCGCCGCAAGCCGCTTCTTGATCGCGCTTACCGCCATATGCGCGTCGACGCCGTCATTGAGGCAGGCATGCAACGTCGCCATGTTGCTGGAGCCGTCGAGCGACCAGACATGCATGTGATGTACCTCGCGCACGCCCTTGATCGAACCTTCGATGTCCCTCGCGATCAGGTCGCGGTCGAGGCTTGCAGGCACGCCTTCGAGCAGGACGTGGGCAGCCTCGCGCATCAGCGACCAGGCCGTGGACAGGATCAGCAGCGAGACCAGGACCGACAGGATCGGATCGATAGGTGTCCAGCCCGTCGCCAGGATCACCAGCGCCGCGACGATCGCCGCCGCCGAGCCGAGCAGATCGCCCAGCACATGCAAAATGGCGCCGCGCATATTCAGGCTGCCGCGGTCGCCGCCGTGCAGCACGTAGAACGAGCCGAGATTGACCAGCAGGCCGGCGATCGCGACGACCAGCATCGGCCCGCCGAGCACCGGAGCCGGCGCTAGCAAGCGGCCCCAAGCCTCGTAGACGATCCACAGCGCAATGGCGAAGATGGCGATGCCGTTGGTGTAGGCGACCAGCGTCTTGACCCGGCCGAAACCGTAGGTGAGGCGCACGGTCGCCGGCCGGCTCGCAAGATGAAAGGCATACCAGGCCAGGCCGAGCGCGACGCAATCGGCAAGCATATGGCCGGCATCCGCCAGCAGCGCCAATGAGCCGGTGAAGATGGCGCCCAGCGTCTCCGCAACCATGAAGCCGGCGGTCAAGCAAGCAGCGATCAGCACGCGCTTCTTGTCGGTCGAGCCGTGCACATCACCTGCGCCATGGCTGTGGTCGTGGCCCTGCGCAGCATGGTCGTGGGTATGCGCCATCTATGAGCTCCTGCTAGAGCCTGATCCATCCCGGCAGACCCGGGACGGAGGCTCTGTCTTCATGTTTGACCATGATCTTATCCGAAAACCGGCGTCCACTTTTCGGGATCATGGTCAGGCGCCGAACTCAGCGCGAAAATCCTCGAGCCGTCGCTTCTGCCGGCCGTCGCCCTCGAAATTGGCCGGATCGAGCCATGCCTCATAGGCTCTGCGCAATGCCGGCCACTCCTTGTCGATGATCGAGTACCACGCGGTATCGCGGTTTTCGCCCTTGACCACAAGATGCTGGCGGAAAATGCCCTCGAACTTGAAGCCGAAACGTTCCGCCGCGCGCTTCGACGGCTCGTTGCGGTTGTTGCATTTCCATTCGTAGCGGCGATAGCCAAGCTCATCGAAGATGTATTTCATGAATAGGAACTGCGCTTCCGTCGCCGCCGGCTTACGCGAGATCAGCGGACCCCAATAGATGTTGCCGATCTCGATCACGCCATAGGCGGCGTCGATGCGCATCAGCGTCTGGCGTCCGGCAATTTTTCCGCTGGCCTTGTCGATGACGGTGAAGAACAGCGGGTCCTCGCTGGCTTCGGCCTTGTCCAGCCAGGGCTGGAAGGCGGCACGGGTCTGCGGGGGGTAGTCGGGCAGCCAGGCGAAGCGGCCATCTATGTCGGGCACCGAAGATGCTTCAAACAAGCCGTCGCCGTGCTTTTCAGCGTTAAGCGGCTCAAGCCTGACAGTTCGTCCCTCCAGCACCTTGCGTTCCGGCCGCGGGCGCGGTTGCCAATTCTTGAGATTTTCCGACACGCGAAGCTCCGATCCGTTGACTTTTTCGGGCGGACGCTCACAAAAACGCACGCTCGCTGAAAGAACCACACGGACGGGAAAAATGCTCCACACGATTTCGGCCTTCGACCGCCTCGGCGAGGAAAATGCGTTCGCGGTGCTGGCGCGTGCCACTGCACTTGCCCACCAGGGCCGCGACATTGTCAATCTCGGCATCGGCCAGCCCGACTTCAAGACGCCGCAGCATATCGTCGAGGCCGCGATCAAGGCGCTACGCGATGGCCATCACGGCTATACGCCGGCCAACGGCCTGCTGGCGACGCGCGAAGCGGTGGTACGCCGCACGCTGGCCACCACTGGCGTCGAAGTCTCGCCGGAAGCGGTGATGATCCTGCCCGGCGGCAAGCCGACCATGTTCGCGGCGATCCTGATGTTTGGCGAGCCGGGTGCCGAAATTCTCTATCCCGATCCCGGCTTTCCGATCTACCGCTCGATGATCGAGTTCACCGGTGCTGCCCCCATCCCGGTGCCGATGCGCGAGGAGAACGGCTTTGCCTTTTCGGCCGCGGAGACCTTGGCGCTGATCACGCCGAAGACCAGGCTGCTGATCCTCAACTCGCCTGCCAACCCGACCGGCGGCGTCACCCCCCGAGCCGAGATCGAGAAGCTGGTCAGGGGCCTGGAAGCACACCCGGACGTCGCCATCCTCTCCGACGAGATCTACGACGTGATGACCTATGACGGCGAGACGCACTGTTCGCTGCTCACCTTCCCCGAAATCCGTAATCGGCTGATCGTCCTCAACGGCTGGTCGAAGACCTGGGCGATGACCGGCTGGCGCATGGGCTGGTCGATCTGGCCGAACGGCGACAAGGGCGCGCATCTCTATGACAAGGTGCGCAAGCTGGCGGTCAATTGCTGGTCCTGCGTCAACGCGCCGAGCCAGTATGCCGGCATAGCCGCCATTGACGGCCCGCAGGACGACGTCGACAAGATGATGCGCGCCTTCGACCGCCGCAGGAAGGTCGTGGTTGAGGGGTTGAATGCCTTGCCGGGCGTTTCATGCATCACGCCGAAAGGCGCCTTCTATGCCTTCCCTAATGTTTCCAAGACCGGCTGGAAGGCCAAGAAGCTCGCCTCGGCGCTGCTCGAGGATGCCGGCGTGGCGCTGATCGGCGGCCCCGATTTCGGCATTCTCGGCGAAGGCTATGTCAGGCTGTCCTACGCGAATTCCGAAGAGAACATCCTGCGCGCGCTGGAGCGGATCGAGGCGTTCCTGGCGAAGTGAGGACGACGAAAGGAGACGCCAGATGTTCTATGCCATTCTTGCCTATCACGAGGAAGAAGCGATCACGGCGCTGACGCCTGAGCAGGATGCGGCGCTGATGACCGATCTTCTCCAGATCAACGATCGGCTCTACCGTCAAGGCACCCTTGGGCCTGCGGCCCGGCTCGGCGCGACACAAGACGCCTGCACCTTGCGCGGGCCAGGCACCGGAATGGTTATCGACGGCCCCTTCGCCGAGACCAAGGAACAATTGCTGGGACTCTATGTCGTCGACTGCGCCAACCGTGACGCCGCTATCGACATTGCGCGCGACCTTCGCCGCGTCAATCCGACCGCCGTCTACGAAATCCGCCCGATTTCGCTATATTTACCCGGCGTGCCGCTTCCGGTCACCCGGCCCTGATTTAGGACCGGGTCGAGACTAATTTAGCCTCGCCCGACAAATGGCATCTTCGTCGCCATCACGGTCATGAACAGCACGTTGGCGTCGAGCGGCAGGCTGGCCATATGGAGGACCGCATCGGCGACGCGCTCGACATCCATCACCGCTTCGGCGGCAATGGTGCCGTTGGCTTGCGGCACGCCGACCGTCATCGCTTGCGCCATGTCGGTCAGCGCGTTGCCGATGTCGATCTGACCGCAAGCAATGTCGAAGGGCCTGCCGTCCAGCGCCAGCGTCTTGGTCAGCCCGGTGATGGCGTGCTTGGTCGCCGTATAGGGCACCGAGCCCGGCCGTGGCGCATAGGCCGATACCGAGCCGTTGTTGATGATGCGGCCGCCCATCGGCTGCTGCCTGCGCATGGCGCCGAACGCGGCGCGAGCACACAGGAACGAGCCGGTGAGATTGACCCCGACGATATCGTTCCACACTTCGACCGGGATGTCGTCGATCAATGTCGATTTGTAGCTCGTGCCGGCATTGTTGAAGAGCAGGTCGACGCGCCCGAAAGCCGCTGCCACCGTCTCGAACAGATCGTCGACCTGATCGGCCTTGCTGATGTCGCAGGCGAAGGCCAATGCCTTGGCCCGCGTCGGCCCGGCCGCGGCGATCGCATCCTCCAGCACCGGCTTGCGGCGACCGCAGAAGACCGTATTCCAGCCGGCCTTGAGCAGCGCTGTGGCGACGCTCTTGCCGATGCCCGTGCCGGCGCCGGTGACGATGGCGGTTTTATAGTCGGTCATGGCTGTACTCCCTGAAAGGGATGAGGCATCGCAAATGGCGAGAACCATGGCAAGCCGGCCCAAAGCCTGTGCTCACAAAAAGGGCGGCCGTTGGCGACCGCCCCTGATCCGAACCGGGCATGGGAGGAGGAAAGCCGATCCGACTGCCTGAAATCATGCGCTTCCGCGGTTAACGAGAAGCTAACGCCAACGGCGCCGAGTTCCCAGGCTTCCTCTTTCGAGCTACCAGCGCGAGCCTGCGACCGGCTTGGCTGTGCTGCCCGCTGCCGGCACCTTCGCCGCCGTCACCGTCGCCTCGACATGGTCGACCAGTGCATCCGGCAGGCCGAGACGGCCGGCAAGCAGGTCGAGATAGCCGCGTTCGGCCCGCGTGTCCGGATCGATGGCAAGACGCGAGGCGGTGTAGAGTTCCAGCTTTTGCGCATCGGTCTTGGCTCCTGCGATCAGCACATCCGGATCGAGCGGCGCCTCCAGTTCCGACATCAGGAATTTCTCCGCTTCGGCGCCGACGCCGGCGAGGCTGAGCTTGCCGGCGATCTTCTGCCGCTCTTCGTCATCGACGTGGCCGTCGGCCTTCGCCGCCGAGATCATCGCCCTGACCAGCGTCAGCGTGAATTCGTCTTCGCCCTGCGGCGCTTGCGACGGATGGAAGGCGGTATCGGCCGGCGGCGGCAGCAATTCCGGTTCGCCTGCAGCTTGCGTCTCGGCCGGCGCGTTGCCGTTCTTGTAGTTCTGGTAGGCCTTGTAGGCGAGGCCGCCGATCGCAGCCAACCCACCAAGCTTCACCGCCGCACCGGTGACCTGACGGCCTGGGCCGGTTCCGAGCAGCACCGCGGCCAGCGCACCGGCGGCAAGCGGATTGTCCTTGGCCATCTGCACCGCCTGCCCAGCCTTGTCGCGAACGGTCGATCCGGTGCCAGGAATTTGCGAGCCGAGCAGATCGTCGAGGAGCTTCTTGGGATCGAACATCTATGCCTCCAGAATTGGCCCGGCCGAAGGTGCGCGGGCAGGTTTGGACGTCGAAGACCTAGGTCCCGCAGTTTGACATTACAATGACGGGTGCATCCTTTTACCCGCTGCCACGCATGACCCGCACCGACATCTGCTGGGATTTCACGCGGAAATCAAACTGCTGCAGCCTCCTTCCGTGCCCAAAAAACAGGCGGCGCGTTGGACATTGACGTGTCGAAACCACCCTCGACTTCGACTAATGTCGCGGCATGTCGCTTGAGAGGAGCCTGGCATGACCGATGAGACTGACCGCCAGCCGGCACGCGACCCCCAGGAACTGGAGCGCCTGCTGATTTCACGGCAATGGATCGGAGATATTGACGGCATGGCCGCGCTTTTTGAGCCGCATGCAGTCATCGACAGCGGTGGCGGACAGCTGACGTTCGGCCGCGAAGCCATCCGGGCGCTGTTCGCGGAGATCACCGCAACCGGCCGAAAATTTCAATCCGGAGATCAGCGTCCCGGCTGTCATCAATGGCGACCTGGCGCTCACCTCGACCCGGCTTCCCGACGGCACGATCACCACCGAGGTCGCGCGCCGGCAGAACGACGGGACATGGCTGTGGGTCATCGATCGCTTCTCTGTTGCTTGACGTGAAGTTGCTTCACGTGAGCTAACTTCCGATGTGGCGGTCCCCGCGTGCTTGCGCCAACTCGACCTGGCGCTGGCGCTCGGCGTAACGGGCGCGATCTTCGTCCGAACGGGCATCGAAGCAATGCGGGCATGAAACGCCGGTAGCATATCTCGGCGACAGCCGGTCTTCTGCGGCTAGCGGATGCCGACAGGCGCGGCAAAGTTCGGCCTCGCCTTCGACCAGCCCGTGCGACACCGAAACGCGCTCGTCGAAGACGAAGCATTCGCCTTGCCACAGGCTCTGTTCGGTGGGGACGTCCTCGAGATATTTCAGAATACCGCCCTTGAGGTGGAACACATCCTCGAAGCCTAGCGACTTCACATAGGCCGTCGCCTTCTCGCAGCGTATGCCGCCGGTGCAGAACATGGCGACCTTGCGCCCGTCGAGCTCGTGCCGATGCTGCTCGACCCAGGCCGGGAATTCGCGGAAGCTGTTGGTGGCGGGATCGACAGCGCCCTTGAAGGTGCCGAGCGACACCTCGTAGGCGTTGCGCGTGTCGATGACGATGGTACCCGTATCCGAGATCAGTGCATTCCAGTCGGCCGGCGCGACATAGGTGCCTGCACCTGCCGGATCGATATTGTCCACGCCCATGGTGACGATCTCGCGCTTCAACCGCACCTTCATGCGGTGGAACGGCATCGTTGCGGCGCTGCTGAATTTGATCTCGAGGCCGGCGAGACCGTCGATGGGTTCGAGATGATCGATGAGCGCGGCGATTGCCGTTTCACTGCCGGCGACCGTGCCGTTGATGCCCTCTCGCGCCAACAGCAGCGTGCCTTTGATGCCACGTGCGCAGCAGAAGGCAGCAAGCGGCGCGCGCAGCGCCTCGAAGGTGTCGAGCCGGGCGAAGCGGTAAAGCGCCGCAACGCGGAAGGCTTGGCTGGGCGGTGTCATCACCAAGCCACTAAACGCTCACGACAGCCGGATCAAGGCAGAGCCGGGAGGTTTCGAACACCACGCGTGACATCGCGACACGCCGCGTTTCGTGGACAGAAAAATCGCCTTCTGCTAACCGATCGACTTGATCAACAGAGGAGATGAAGACGAATGCCCAGCACGACCGAAAAGCTCCTGTCGCTCCTCAACGGCCAGCCGGTCATACCAGTGCTGAAGATCGCCAATCCCGCCGACGCGGTGCCGCTGGCCCGGGCGCTGGCCCGCGGCGGCCTGCCGGCGATCGAGATTACGCTGCGCACCGCCGACGCGCTGGAGGCGATCCGCCGGGTGGCGGGCGAGGTCGAAGACGCCGTCGTCGGCGCCGGCACCATCCTGGACGCCCGGCAGTTCGGCGCGGCGGCGGCCGCCGGTTCGAAGTTCATCGTCAGCCCCGGCATCACCCGCGAGCTTCTCGCGGCAGCCAACGACAGCGATGTACCGTTGCTGCCCGGCGCCATCACGCCGGGAGAGGTCATGGCCGCGCGCGAAGCCGGCCTGCGCTTTCTGAAATTCTTCCCGGCCGAACAGTCGGGCGGCATTGCCTCGCTCAAGGCTTTCGCCTCGCCGCTTGCCGACGTGAAATTCTGCCCGACCGGCGGTATCACCGGCAAGAACGCCGCCGATTATCTCAGCCTGCCCAACGTCATCTGCGTCGGCGGTTCCTGGGTGGCGCCGGACGATCTGGTCAAGGCCGGCAAATGGGACGAGATCGAAGCCTTGGCACGCGCGGCAAGCAAGCTCGGGCGCTAGCATCTTCTGCATCAAAGTCGCCGCCGATCTCGTTCGCCGGCTGGTTCCCGCTCATGGACTCGAACCACGATTCACGCCTTCAAAGGGCGCTGTCCTACCATTAGACGAAGCGGGAGAATGCTGACCGCTGGTTAGCATCCCGGGATGAAGGAAGCCAGTGTCGGCGTGGAGGCAGCCGCGCGAGGTGCCGAGCGGGGCCTACTCGGTCTTGAAGCGTGCCACCGACATGAACTTGACGGCTTTGCCGGTGAACCGGTTGGCGTCGGCCATCTCGTTGCCCGGCTGGAAGCCTACCGTATAGACCTCGCTCGGCGCCGTACGGACGAAGTCGTAGGCGTAGCGCGGCGCCGTTGTCGCATCTGAGACGGTTGCTACATACTCACCGCTGTGCAGCGCCCAACGGGCGGCCTGCGGCGCGGCGGCGACCACCACCGGCTTGGGGCCGGGTTTCAGGTCGCGGGCGGTTGCCCTGGGTTCCTTGCGTGTGGTCTTCACGCCTGCACCGATGACGGCAGCCGGATCGGAGCCGGCCGGGCGGGCAACGATGGCCTCGCGCGGCGATGCCCCGTCGTTCGAGGCCCGGTCGTCGCTAGCCGGTTCCTCGAACACCGATGCTTGCTCGGAAAGCGACGCGACCTTGTATTCGTCGGTCGCGCTGACCCTTTCCAGAACGGCCTTGACCTCGTCGGGCTGGGAAGTGTCGGGCCGCGCCGACGGCAATACCGAGAATGCGTCGGTGGCGGTGTTGCTCCGCTCTGCCGCACTCGCCAGCGCCAGCAACACTTGCTTGTCCTGCGGCGCAAGACCCGCCGGCGACAGATCGGCCGGCAGCGAATGATCGGGCCGCCAGCTCGGCACGGGAATGTTGTTTGCCGCGACCTGCACCGGGCCGGCAGCGACAGACGGGTCTGCTATGCCGAACGGAACACTTGCCGGCGCCACGCTTGCCGGCGCTTGCGCGGTCGCCACCGCCTGTTCAGTCGATCCAGCCGCATCCGCCACGCCGAACGGAACGTTTTCAGGCGGCTGAGCGCCGACGTCGGTCTTCGGACGCGGAGCAAAATCCGGCAGCGGAATGCTGCGCGCCGGCAATGCCGCGATGATCGTCTCCGGCGTGTCGTTCTCCGGTTCAGGCGCCGGAGCATCGGCGACGTCCGGAATCTCGGCGCGCTTGGCATCCTGAGGCGCCACGATGGCAATACCAGGCAGGTTGCTGCTCTTGGCGGACGGCGCCGGCTTCACGTTACGGGGCTTTGGTGCCGGCTCGGCCATCGCCACATCGGCGCTGTCGTCCGCCTCGTCGTCGCCACCGCCGAACAAGGCTGCCAGGAACCCGTGGGATTTTTTGCCGCCGCTTGCGCTGGCCAGTTCAATGGCCGGCGCGCCGGCGCCCTTGCGGGCTTTGTAGGAGGCGAGCGCCTGTTGATAACCAGGCAGCGGCTTGCCGTCGCTCGGCACATGCAGCGTCTTGCCGTTGGGGAACACGCGCGCCAGTTCCTGGCGGCTGATGCCGGGCCAGTGGCGCACATTCCCGACATCCATATGCACGAAGGGCGAGCCGGAGCTGGGATAGTAGCCGACGCCGCCGCCCTGCATCCTGAGGCCGATATCACGCAGCTTCTTCAATGGGACACCGGGAATGTAGAAATCCATCGCCCTGCCGAGCATGTGCTGGCTCTTCTCGGCGACGCCCCTGCTGCGGCTGCGCAGCATCGAATTCGTGGCCGGCGAACGATAGCCGCAGACGACCTGGATGTAATCGGTGGCGCCGCTCTCCCGATAAGCCTCCCAGACCAGATCCAGCAGTCGCGGATCCATCTTGGTCGGCTCGTTGCGACGCCAGTCGCGCAGGATGATGTTGATCTTTCGCAAGCCCGCCTGGTCGTAGCGGCCGTTGCGCTTGTAGACGATCTCCGCCTTTTCATGCGTGTGGAGATGATAGAGCTTCAGCGAACGTGTCTCGGCGCTGGCGCCGGTTGCCGCCGCTGCAAGGAACCCGACGGCAACAATCACCGCTGCCAGCCATCTCGGCCAGACGCTCATGTGATAATGCCGCCCGTTTTCGTGTCGTTCGATTCTGTTCAAATCAAAAGGCCTTGCAGGCTGCCGTTTTGTCCCCGGATTTGACCAAACGGATGCGTGGTGTGTGCATCCGAATATCGATCCTAATGGTTAATCATCGCTTATTGAAGCCGAAATGCGGTAACACGGTGGCGATATCCCGCCAAAAATATTGCGCCGGATATCTTGGTAAACCGCTGGTTTAGATCATGTTTTGGCGCCAGCTCGAAACACGATCTGTTACCATCCGCCTTAATACGTGAACACTGTGGCGAACACATCATTTCGAGGCGCAGTTGCGTGGAATGATGTCCGGATGCGAACCGGCTTGGCCCTGTAACTCACGAAGCGAGCCGTTCGACGCGGCCGGTTTCCGGGTCGATGCCGTATTCCTTGAGCTTGCGGTAGAGCGTCGACCGACCGATGCCGAGGCGGCGGGCGACTTCGCTCATCTGGCCGTTGTAGTGATCGATGGCGAGCTTGATCATTTCGAGTTCGACGTCAGCCAGCGCACGCACATTGCCGCGCTCGTCGAGCGCCCGCAGCGTGCCGAAACGAGGCTTGGCCGGTGCATCGGCGTCGGCGGCTGCGATGCCGCCAGCGGCCGATATGTTATCACGCGGCAGGCTTCCCGAAGCCAACCCGGAAACTGGCCACCCTGAAGCTGGCCCCACTGAATTGGGCAAGGCGATACCCGAATCGAGATTGACCGTGCCCTCGACCTGCGCCCGGATCTGCGGGAATTCCTCTTCGGTCAGCATGTCGCCGTCGGCGAGCACCGAGGCCCGGAAGACGGCGTTTTCGAGCTGCCTTATGTTGCCCGGCCAGTCATAGGCCTGCAGCATGGCAAGCGCCGCAGCCGAGATGCCTCGCAGACGGTGGCGCGGATTGGCGGGCGCCACCTTCTCCATGAAGTGCTCCACCAGATAGGGGATGTCGTCGCGACGGTCGCGCAATGGCGGCACGAAGATTGGATAGACGTTCAGCCGATAGAACAGGTCCTCGCGGAACTTGCCGTCCTTGACCTGCTGCAGCAGGTTGCGATGGGTTGCCGAGATCAGCCTGATGTCGACCCTGACGGTCGAGCGCCCGCCAACCGGATCGACCTCGCCGTCTTGTACCGCGCGCAACAGCTTGACCTGCACGTCGAGCGGCAGGTCGCCGATTTCGTCAAGGAACAGCGTGCCGGTGTGCGCTTCGACGAACTTGCCGGTATGTTTTTCGGTGGCGCCGGTGAACGAGCCCCTCTCGTGCCCGAACAGAATCGATTCGACCAGATTGTCGGGGATGGCGCCGCAATTGACGGTGACGAAGGGTTTCGAGCGGCGGTCGCCGCTGCCCTGGATGGCGCGCGCCACCAGTTCCTTGCCGACGCCGGATTCACCTTCGATCAGGATCGGAATGTTGGACGCCGCCGCCTTGCGGCCGAGCCGAATCACCCGATCCATCGCCGGACTGTGGGTGATCATGTCCTTGAACGTCAGATGGCCGCCGCGCTGTCGGGACGAGCGCTTCACTTCGCCTTCGAGCGCTTCGACCTTGAGGGCGTTGCCGATCGACGCCTGCAGCCTGTCGGGGGAGGCCGGCTTGACGACGAAGTCGAAGGCGCCGTGACGCATTGCCGAAACGACGGTTTCGATGCCGCCCTGCGCGGTCTGCACGATGACGGGGATGTGGATGCCGCGCTCGCGCATCGCCTTCAGCACGCCGATGCCGTCGAGCCCAGGCATCATAAGGTCGAGGATGACCACCGACACGTCGCGCGCATTGGGTCCGTCGACAAACTCGAGACCCGCCTCGCCGCCATCGGCGACGATCGCGGTGTGGCCGAATTTCGTCACCGCCGCCTCGAGCAGCCGGCGCTGCACGGGATCGTCATCGACTATGAGTATGGAAGCTGCCATGACTGATCCGACCGTGCCCGCCCGAGAATGCGCCCTATGGATCATCTTGGCACAGGGTTCTAAATAAGCTTTCAAAAAACCCGGTGAACGAATTCCTTAGGATTTGACCGGCTTCTCGTTTCCTCGAATTTTTGTGTCTGGAAGGATCGGCAATGCGCATGGTTTTTGCTCGAAAGCTGGCGGCGGCGCCCGGTCAGGGCGTGGCGGAGCTTGGCGATCTGCCGGAATGGAATCTGGCCGATCTCTATTCGGGCATGGAAGCGCCCGAGTTGAAGCGCGACATCGCCAAGGCCGCCGCCGATGCCGTCGCCTTCGAGAGTCGTTGGAAAGGCACGCTCGCCGCCGAGGCCGGGCGTGGCAGCGCCGGCAGGCTTGGCGAGGCGCTTCAGGCCTATGAAGCGCTGGAGGAGCTGATCGGCCGCATCGTCTCCTATGCCGGGCTTGTCTATGCCGGCAACACGTCGGATCCGCAGCGCGCCAAGCTCTATGGCGACATCCAGGAAAAGATGACCGATGCCAGCGCCCACCTGCTGTTTTTCGCGCTCGAGCTGAACCTCATCGACGATGGCGCGATCGAAAACGCACTCGCCGCCGATCCGGCCTTCGCCCACTACCGGCCCTGGGTGCTCGATCTGCGCAAGGACAAGCCCTATCAGCTCGAAGACCGCATCGAGCAGCTCTTCCACGAAAAGTCGATCACCGGGCGCGGCGCCTGGAACCGCCTGTTCGACGAGACGATGACCGATTTACGCTTCGACTTCGACGGCGAGGAGCTGACGCTGGAGCCGGCGCTCAATCGCCTGCAGGACGCCGACGGCGAGGTGCGCCGCCGGGCGTCCGAGGCGCTGGCCACGACCTTCCGCAAGAATTTGCGCGTCTTTACGCTGGTCACCAACACGCTGGCCAAGGACAAGGAGATTTCTGACCGCTGGCGCGGCTTCGAGGATATTGCCGATTCCCGCCATCTCGCCAACCGCGTCGAACGCAGCGTGGTGGATGCACTCGCCGCCGCGGTTCGCGACGCCTATCCGCGCCTGTCGCACCGCTATTATGCGATGAAGGCGCGCTGGCTCGGCATGGAGGTGATGAACCACTGGGACCGCAATGCGCCCCTGCCGGAGACCCCGCAGGCGGTCATCGGCTGGGACGAGGCCAAGAACACCGTGCTTTCCGCCTACCAGCGCTTTTCACCCGACATGGCCGAGATCGCCAGAACTTTCTTCGACCGCAACTGGATCGACGCACCGGTGAGACCCGGCAAGTCGCCTGGTGCCTTCGCACATCCGACCGTGCCTTCGGCGCATCCCTATGTGCTGCTCAACTACATGGGCAAGCCGCGCGACGTGATGACGCTGGCGCACGAGCTCGGCCACGGCGTGCACCAGGTGCTGGCCGGCGGCCAGGGCGCCTTGATGGCGTCGACGCCGCTGACGCTGGCCGAGACCGCATCGGTGTTCGGCGAGATGCTGACCTTCCGCTCGCTGCTCGAGCAGACCACCGACAAGCGCGAACGCAAGGCCATGCTCGCCCAGAAGGTCGAGGACATGATCAACACGGTCGTGCGCCAGATCGCCTTCTACGAGTTCGAGCGCAAGGTGCATGCCGAGCGCAAGAGCGGCGAATTGACCTCCGACAAGCTCGGCCAGTTCTGGCTGGAAGTGCAGGCCGAAAGCCTCGGGCCGGCGATCAAGCTGCGCGACGGGTACGAGGTTTTCTGGACCTATATCCCGCACTTCATCCACTCGCCTTTCTACGTCTATGCCTATGCATTCGGCGATTGCCTGGTGAACTCGCTCTACGCGGTCTACCAGAACGCCGAGCGCGGCTTTCAGGAGAAATATTTTGCCATGCTGCGCGCCGGCGGCACCAAGCATCATTCCGAGCTTCTGGCGCCGTTCGGCCTCGACGCGGCCGACCCTGCCTTCTGGCAGATCGGGCTCGGCGTGATCAGCGGACTGATCGACGAGCTGGAAGCACTGGACAATTGATGCGCAACACTGGGTGATGCGCAACACCGGATGACCGGGTTTTCCAGAACAGTTTAGCTGCAATGCATATTGGCGATGGTTCTATTCTTGTCTTGGATATTTGTTCTTAAATAACTTTCCATGGAAGTTTTCCGTTAGATTCCCGTAAGCTGTATGATAGCGTCCGCCCTCAAGCTCAGCCGGGCACGAATGGATCCCGTCGGAAAATCCCGACCGGTCATGGCGTGTCGGCGGATGCGACAACGGTTGTTGGCCAGGGGCAAACCGGTCGCCGACAGCTCGATCGAAGCCGGCTGTTCTGCAAATTGCGGAACCACCATCGAATGGTCCTTCGCCGAAGTCATGGCTCTACAGGCCAGGGCGGACGGATCGGACTGGAGAGAGAAAGATAATGGGCACTTTTTTCTACATGCTCCTGGCGTTCCTGGTAGGTGTGTTGGTTGGCTGGTTCATTTGGGGACGCCTGCGTGGCGAACTCGACAGTTTGCGCGGCGATCTAGACCGCACGCGCAGCGAACGCGACAGATTGCGGGCCGATAGCGACCGTCTGACCGGTGAGTTGGATGCATGCGGCCGTGCCCGCGCCGATCTCGAACGCCGGCTGGGCGAGGCGAAAACCACCCAGGCGCCAACCGCGAAGGCGGCAACAGCCAAGGCGCCAGCCGCCAAGACCGGCGCGACCAAAGCCGCGATGCAGGCGCCGTCAACGCTGATTTCGACATCCGCACCAGCCAAACCGGCGCCGAAGAAATCTGCAACGGCGAAGGCCGCGACCGCGCCACGCGCAAGTGCCGCGAAAACGGCAACACCGAAACCGCCTGCATCGAAAGCGAGCGCCGCGCCGACGACCGCGCCAGCGGCAAGCAAGGCTGCGCCAGCGGCAAGCAAGGCCGCGCCAGCTGCAAAGAAAGCCGCGACCGGCAAGGCAACAGCCACCGCGGCAGGCAAAGCCAACGATCTGCGTCGCCTGATCGGCATCGGCCCGACCAACGAGCGGCTGCTCAAAGGGCTTGGGGTCACGACCTATGCCCAGATCGCCGCCTGGACGCCCGACGATGTCAAGCAGATCGAGGCGACGTTGAATTTCGACGGCCGCATCGAACGTGAACGCTGGATCGAGCAGGCGAAACTGCTTGCCGCTGGTGACGAGAAGGAATTTGCGCGCCGCTTCCCGACCGCGGGGGAAGCCAGCAACACCTGATCCATCGCAAGGTGGCATTTTGGAACAAGGCGGCGCCCACTGGCGCCGCATTTGTTTTTGCCGCCGCGCCTTTGCGTCTTGAGACGCCGCTCCCTCGATTGCACACGGTCGAGCCCCCATATAGATCGATCGCTGGTGACCGCAGCATTCGAGCCTTATGTCCCTGCCCCTGCCCTTTGCAATTTTCAGGAACGACGAGACCGCGCGGCAGCTCGTTTTCGACCGGCCGGCCGAGATAATCGCAGCGCATGGCGAGGCGGACTTTTTGCCTGCCCTGGAAGCCGCGCAGGTAGCACATGACGGCGGCAAATGGCTGGCCGGTTATTTCTCCTACGAGGCCGGTTACCTGCTCGAACCCAAGCTCGTTCCGCTGCTGCCGGCCGGCCGCCGCGCCCCGCTTTTTTGCCTCGGCGTGTTCGATGCGCCGGTCGAGGAGACGGTCGCGCCAGGCGATCTGCCGGCTAGCAACGGCCCAATCTTCGACGCCAAGGCAGCCTGGTCTTCGGACGACTACGCCAAACGCTTTGCCAGGCTGCATGACCACATCCGCAAGGGCGACTGCTACCAGGGCAATCTGACCTTTCCGGTCCATGCGCAATGGTCGGGCGATCCGCTGGCCGCCTTCAACGCGCTGACCGAACGCCAGCCGGTGAAGTATGGCGCGCTGGTCGCGTTCGGCGATCCGATCGTCTTGTCGCGTTCGCCCGAACTGTTCTTCGAGGTCGACGCGGAAGACATGATCGAGACGCATCCGATGAAAGGCACTGCGCCGCGCGGCGCCACCAAGGCCGAGGACGATCGCCTGAAAGCGTTCTTGCGCAACGACGAGAAGAACCAGGCCGAGAACCGGATGATCGTCGATCTCCTGCGCAACGACATCTCACTGATCAGCGAGGTTGGAACGCTCGATGTGCCGGAGCTTTTTCGCATCGAGAGCTACCCGACGGTCCACCAGATGGTGAGCCGCGTGCGGGCAAAACTTTTGCCCGGCCTCGCCATCCGCCAGATTTTCGCCGCGCTGTTCCCCTGCGGCTCGATTACCGGCGCACCGAAGATCCGCGCTATGGAGATTCTGCGCGAGCTGGAAAGTGGGCCGCGCGATGTCTATTGCGGCGCCATAGGCTGGATCGCGCCCGGCGGCCGGATGCGTTTTTCCGTGGCGATCCGCACCATCTCGCTCTTTGCCAATGGCGAGGCGGTCTACAATGTCGGCGGCGGCGTCGTCTTCGATTCGACAGCCGAAGAGGAGTACCAGGAGTGTCTGCTGAAAGCCCGTTTCGCGACGGGAACACTGCCGATTTCGAACTGATCGAAACAATGCGCTGGGAACCCGGCTCCGGTTTCCTCCGTTTCGACCGCCATCTCGCGCGGCTCTACGGCTCGGCAAGCGAACTCGGTTTCGCCTGCGATCCGCAAAGGGTCGGCGAAGCGCTGATGAATGCGGTCGGCCGCCAACAGATCGTGTTGCGCACCCGCCTCGTCCTGTCGCGCAATGGCGAAGCAGCGGTTTCGGTACAGCCCTACGAGCCGCTCGCCGCAGACAAGGTCTGGACACTTCAACTGGCACGGGTGCGGCTTGATCCGAGCGACACGCTGCTGCGTCACAAGACCAGCCGCCGACAACCCTATACGCGCGCCCGCGCCGAATATCTCGCCAGCCGCGCCGACGAGGTGCTGCTCGCCAATGAGCGCGGCGAAATCTGCGAGGGCACGATCACCAACGTCTTTGCCGATTTCGGCGACGGCGTGCTGGCCACGCCGCGGCTCGATTGCGGCCTGCTGCCTGGCGTCCTGCGCGGCGAACTGCTGGATCAAGGCCGCGCCGGTGAAGCGGTCTACACGTGGAACGAACTGCAATCGGCCAAGGCGCTGTTCGTCGGCAACTCGCTGCGCGGATTGATCCCGGCGCGGCTGGGCTGAAGCATCTGGAGACAACAATGTTCGTGGTTTCGCTGAACTACAAGGTGCCGCTGACCGAGATCGACCGCCTGCAGCAAGCGCATGTCGAGTGGCTGAAGGCCTGCTATGCGCAAGGTATCTTTGTCGCCTCCGGGCCAAAGCGGCCAAGGACCGGCGGCATCATCATCGCGCGCGGTCCACGCGAGGAGCTCGATGCCAGACTGGCGGACGATCCCTTCGCCAAGGCAGGTGCCGCCGATTACGAAATCACCGAATTCACGCCGAGAATGGCCGCTGCCGCACTGGAAGCCTACAAAGAAGCATGAGTTTCCGCACACCGACCCACACACCCTATGACGGCTCGTCGAAACTGTTCACCATCGGGCTGAAGCCGCTCAATCTCGATAGCTGGATCGAGGTCGACGAATATCTGCTGCCCTATCTTGCCGAGAAACGCCGGCTTTATGCGGAAATTCCCGGCAAGGTTTTTGTCGAGGAGCAAACAACGCGCGACGCTCAGCGCGAAGTGCTCGATCTGCTCGGTGCGCATCTGGCGGCGAACTTTCCTGAGACCCACAGGCGTACCGACAATGCGATCGAGGTGATCGGCGGCATCGACAATCTCGAGGGCTCAGGCACCTCAGCTTCTTTCAGCGATGCGCCGCTTGTCGCGGCCTCGTTGCTCGTGCAGGAGGATTTGATCCTGATGCGCCGCGACGACAGCGGCTGGCGTCTGGCCGCCGGCTCGCTCTGCTTCCCGTCGTCATGGTCGCTGACCGAAAAATTCGGCAAGCCGCTGCAGCAGATCCACGCGCCGGTACCGGGTTTCGGCCCGGGCACACGCCCGGCCGATCTCATCAACCGCATGTTCGATGGCCTCCAGGGCCAAGCCGTCGAGCGCTACAACTGGTCGATCCAGGCGGGCGACGCACTCTACCATCCGCTCTCCAACATCGAACGCATCGACCGCGCCAGCAATCGCCCGTCGAGATTCCCGGACGGCGACATCGACGCTCATGCTTTCATCCGCGTCGAGCGTCAGACGCTGAGAAAGCTCCCGGTCTCCGGCGACATACTCTTCACCATCCGCATTCATCTCGACCCGCTCGCCGTGCTGGAGCGCCACCGCGATCGCGCGGCGCTCGCAGCGTCCTTTGCCGAACAACTTCTGGCGCTGGACGAGGCACAGCTCGACTACAAGGGGATGACCGCCGACCGTGACCGGTTGGTCGAGCGGCTCGGGGCGCTGGCGCTGTCCTAGAGCAGTTCGTCGTTTCACGGAAGCGCCGAACCGCTCTATCTCTTTGTCCTTGCTTGTTCTTGCGCAATTCCGGACGGAAAACCGTTTCACACTTTTCCTGGGATTCCCTAAATCGCAGCCACGCCCAGCAGCAGGATCGCGGACATCGCGGTAAAGACCGAGAGCATGGCCGCGAAGAACGCCCCATACATGGCCGCGGCCAATCCCCCGGCGAGATAGAGCCGCTCGGCTTCGAGTTGCCCCTTGATCCAGATAAGTCCGAGCGCAATCAGCGCCACTCCGGTGTAGCTCAACACCTGCCAGACGACGTGAAACCGGGCGTGGGGAGTCCAGAGCGGATTGGTGGCGTGGGTGGCGTTCAAGTCGGCTTTGATCGTCACCACACCGTAGCCCACGGTCGCGACGCTCAGCAGAATTCGAGCAAGCAGATGACTGTCGTAAGCGAGTTCCATCGCATTTTCCTCCCTTATGCAGGAACGACTTGAATGGCGCCCTGGGCACAGAAGAGCTGCCCATCGGCCAGCCGCGCATAATTATGGACGATCCCCTTCTCGTGGTCCTGCAACTGCACAATGAAGTTGCCGCTTTTCTCCGTCCAGCTCGCGAGCACGAGATTCTGGCGTACGCTGGTCAGGCCGACATTGACCACCTCGTCGATTTCGGTGGTCCCGATCGACGCCTGGATGTGCAATTCCTGCGGCGAGAGAAACGTCAGCGCGGCACGAAGGGGCCGAAAACGCAGTCGAAAGTCTTGCCGACGAGCGAGGCTGGAAAAACATCGGTTTCTGCCATCATTCTCTCCTTGGGCATGGCCGCTGCGGCCACGCCATTTTACGATCTTCAATGTCTAGTCGCAAAAATCCTCAGAATAAATGTTCTTGGAGCGCTCCAAGAGCCACGATCCGCCAATTTCGATTTTGAGTCAATAAAATTCTTGGAGCGCTCCAAAAAATGGTCTACCTCAGGGAAAATGAGTGAATCGCCAATGCCCACCCTAGCCGATGTCGGCAAGGCTGCCGGAGTTTCCCGGGGGACTGTCTCCAACGTCTTCAACCGGCCGGAGCTGGTCAGGCCTGAATTGCGCGAGCGCGTCGAAGCGGCCGCGCGAGCGCTCGGGTTTGGCGGCCCCGATCCGAAAGGACGATTGCTGCGGGACGGCAAGTTCAATGCCATCGGGTTCATGCCGCCTGGCGCCTACGCCATCTCCGAAGTGATGAGAAGCCCCTACGGCCGCGAGCTGGTGCTCGGCGTTTCGCTCGCCTGCGACGAGGCTGGTACGACGCTCAGCCTTATAAACGGCACCGATGACACGCGTTTCGCCAGCATCCGCGATGCGCTGGTTGACGGCTTTATCCTTGGTCACAGCGCCGACATTGGTCTCATAATTTCGGCGCAGAGACGGCGTCTGCCCTTCGTCATTCTCGAAAGCGACGCAGGTCCCGATATCAACTCGATAAAGATCGACGGCCGGAGCGGCGCGGTAGCTGCCGTCCGGCATTTGACCGGGCTGGGGCACCGGCATTTTGCCATCCTTTCAGTGCGCCGGACTCCCGGCCCGCCGATTGTCCGCATACCAGGCCAGGCAACGCGCCGGCTTCTGGCCGGCTTCCCGCTCGACGATGAAAGGCTCGACGGTTTCAAACAGGGTTTGGCGGAGGCGAATTTGTCAATCGATAATGTCCCGATCATCGAGACGATCCCAGGCGAGCCATCTGCCGGAGCAGTGGTGTTCGACAGGGTGCCTGAAGCAACCGCGATCCTGACCATGTCGGACTGGCAGGCGATCACGATATTGGACGAGGCGGTTCGCCGCGGCATAGACGTGCCGGGCCACGTATCGGTCGTCGGCTTCGATGGCACCGCCGAATCCGCACGCACCACGCCTCCGATGACCACTGTCGCACAAGACGTGATTGGAAAAGGCAGGCTTGCCGCCCGAATGGTCCTTGACAATGAAGCCCCCCGCCAGGTCGTTCTGCCGGTAGAACTGGTGGTTCGAGCCTCCACAGCCGCGCCGAGGACAAAAATCCGCTGAAACGGGCGGATGCGGCATCCGCACCAGGGGCGGCGTCGCAGCTTTTTTTCGCTGAGCAGCGTCTGGTGCTGGACGAGGCACAACTTGACTACAAGGGCCTGACAGCCGACCGTGACTGCTGGCGGACGACAACTCTAACTTGTGGCTTGGGGGAACAATGATCCAGCATCTTAGCAGGCCGGTCACGTTCATGGCCGCGATCCTGGTACTGTCGACAGCAGCCGAGGCAGAGCCGGTGACTTATGCCGGCAAGCTTGGAAAGAGCGATATCGTCGTCGAATTCACCGACGACCCCGCGGCGCCCGGCAGCCCGCTGGCCGGCCGCTATTTCTACCGCTCGAAGGGCGTCGACATCCCGCTGCAGGCCCGGTCCCAAAAGGGCAGCAGGTTCGAACTGGCCGAGGAGGAGGCATGCGGCGCCGACAATTGCGATGACGGAAAGGCCGCGCCGATTGCCGCCGTGTGGCGCCTGGCCTCATCCAGTAACGGCAAGACCCTTGAAGGCAGTTGGAACGGAAAGAGGGCGCTGCCGCTCAGATTGGAGCGGGTCGCAAGTCGGCAGGTGACCGGGAACGAGCCCGGCAGCCCGCTCGATCTCTACGATTTCAGCTTCATGAAGTTCTTCGCCAATGACACGCCGATCACCATGGAGACGTCCCCGTATGACTATCTGCGGCTGAACACTCAGCTTGATAACGGCAAGACGACTGGCTGGCCGGACGCGACCTACCGCTATATCGTCGACCCCCGCACCAAATTCGCCACGCCGCGCATTGTCGAACTGTCCGGCAACGTTCCGATCGAGGCCGCGAATGCTCTGCTGCAAGACAGGCACTGGCGCGCAAACATCGGCGCACTGGGCTGCGTGGCGGCGCAATATGCCGGTTTCAACGAAGGCGGGCCGATTGACGGCGTGAACGACGGCACGCTCGGAGGCTATGCGGACAGCACATTCGAAGTGAGCTCGCTGACGCCGCTGCTGATGAGCTGGCGGGAGTCCGGCGGCATCTTCTGCGGCGGAGCGCATCCGACCAACTATTCGGACGCCTACATCATGGATGTGCGGCGCGGCGTCCTGCTTGGCCTTCAGGACATTTTCTCGGATACGGTGGATGGCAAGCCCGGTCCTTCCCTCGTCTCCTTGGTCAAGCAGCGGCGCAAGAAACCGACCGATCAGACCGATATTGATCACGAAGCCGAATGCGGTATGGACGATCTCATCGGCGAATATTTGGCGGTCAGCCTCTGGCGTGAGGGCGACAAGCAGGTTCTGGTGTTCGGGCTCCAGACCCTACCGCATGCCATCCAGGCCTGCGCCGACGATCTGCTGGAACTGCCGGTCTCCGAGGCACATGCCCTCTTCAAGCCTGAATTCGCAAGACTGGTCGAGCCGTAGCCGGGATGGCGCGGCGTGAGGCCGGCCGTCCGCTTTTCGCTTTATTGTGACAATGATCTATGGTTTGTCGCGCCGCGGCCAAGCCGCTGTTCCGAAGCGTTTTTTGAGGGAGTAATCGATAAATGGCGAATGAAAACTGGCCCGTTTACGGTGAGATCACCGGCCCTGTCGTGATGATCGGCTTCGGCTCGATCGGACGGGGAACGCTGCCGCTGATCGAGCGCCATTTCAAATTCGACAAGTCGCGCATGACGGTCATCGACCCGGACGACGCCGACCGCAAATTGCTCGACGAGCGCGGCATCACCTTCATGCAGGATGCAGTGACCAAGAAGAACTACAAGAAGCTGCTGACGCCGCTTTTGACCAATGGCGGCGGCCAGGGCTTCTGTGTCAACCTGTCGGTCGACACTTCCTCGCTCGAATTGATGAAGCTCTGCCGCAAGCTTGGCGTCCTCTATATCGACACGGTGGTCGAGCCCTGGCTCGGCTTTTATTTCGACGAAAAGGCCGACAACGCCTCACGCACCAATTATGCGTTGCGCGAAACGGTGCGTACCGAAATCGCAAAGAATCCGGGCGGCACTACGGCGATCTCATGCTGCGGCGCCAATCCCGGCATGGTCTCGTGGTTCGTCAAGCAGGCACTGGTCAACCTCGCCACAGATCTTGGCCTCGACTTCGCGGAACCCGCGCAGCACGATCGCAAAGGCTGGGCCAAGCTGATGAAGAAGGCCGGCGTCAAGGGCATCCATATCGCCGAGCGCGACACCCAGCGCACCAAGAAACCCAAGCCGATGAACGTGTTCTGGAACACCTGGTCGGTCGAAGGCTTCATTTCGGAAGGCCTGCAGCCGGCCGAGCTCGGTTGGGGCACGCACGAGGCGTGGATGCCGAAGAACGCCAAAAAGCACAAGAACGGCTCGAAGGCCGCTATCTTTCTGGAGCAGCCCGGCGCCAACACGCGCGTGCGCACATGGTGCCCGACGGCCGGTCCGCAATACGGCTTCCTGGTGACGCATAATGAGGCGATTTCGATTGCCGATTTCTTCACCTTGCATGGCAAGAAGGGCAAGGTGCAGTACCGGCCGACCTGCCATTACGCCTATCATCCCTGCAACGACGCCGTGCTGTCGCTGCACGAGATGTTCGGTGCCGCCGGCAAGGCTCAGCCCGTGCATCACGTGCTCGACGAAAACGAATTGGTCGATGGCATCGACGAACTCGGCGTGCTGCTCTACGGCCACGCCAAGAACGCCTACTGGTACGGCTCGCAGCTGTCGCTGGCCGAGGCGCGCAAGCTGGCGCCCTATCAGAACGCCACCGGCATGCAGGTCACGTCGGCGGTGCTGGCGGGCATGGTCTGGGCGCTGGAAAATCCGGAGGCCGGCATCGTCGAAGCCGATGAGATGGATTACAAGCGCTGCCTCGACGTGCAGAACGCCTATCTGGGGCCGGTCAGGAGCTATTATACGGACTGGACACCGCTCGACAATCGGCCTGGTCTGTTTCCCGAGGACCTCGACACCAAAGACCCGTGGCAATTCCGCAACATCCTCGTTCGATAGCAGCGTTGCCTCGACACTCCGCCAGCTTGCAATCGCCCGGAAATCGGGCGATTGAAGAGGGGCGGCCTAGAGCGACGTGCGTCCATTTGGACGCACAAAGTACGCTCTAGCACTTTGAATGTGCGCATCGTGCTTTCCGAAAATCGGATCGATTTTCGAGCCGATGCGAGAGGAGAGGATCTTGATGATGACGATTGCGCAAAGACTGCTTTCGGCTGGCATTGCCGCGGCCGCTGCCGTCACGTTGGCGGCCTGCACCACCACCGGCCCGGGCGAGCCACCGGTGATCACCGCCAAAGGGGTCGAAGGCTCCTGGATCGACGCGCAGGGCACCGGATTATCCACCTTCAAGGGCGGCAGCTTCGCGACCGTCGCCACCGACACCGGCCAGAAGCTTGCCGATGGCAGCTACACCATGACCGGCGGCACCTCGGTCGAGATCCATGGCACTTCGCTGATCCGCCAGACGCCGATCAGCTTCAACTGCTTGATGGTCTCCACCAGCCAGCTCAATTGCACCAGCGCGAGCGGACAGAACTTTGTGCTGACCAGGCGCACCTGAAGTTCGATTCCGAATTGACTTTGCACAAGGCGGCGGCTTCAAGCCGCCGTTTTCTTGCGCCGGCAAAGCTGATGCCGATTTCCGCTTGCATCGACTGAAACGCGATGTGAACATGGCCCGAGAGGGCTGTTACATCCAAGTCAAACAAGAGCGTTAAACGCGTCTGCGCATGACCCCGAAAATCGGAGTCGATTTTCGGAAAGGATCATGCGCAAAATAAAAATGGTACAGCGTCCTTTGCGCGTCCCAAATGACGCGCGGCGCTGTACTCGAGTCATCCGGGAGACGAGAATGAAGAAGATCGCTGCCATCGCCGCGCTGTCGGCATCGGCGCTTGGCCTGTCGGCAGGGGCATCCTTTGCCGACTACACGCTGAACATCCTGCACATCAACGACTGGCACAGCCGCATCGAGAGCAACAACAAGTACGAATCGACCTGCTCGGCCGAGGAGGAGACCAAGGGTGAATGCGTCGGCGGCGCCGCCCGCCTCGTCACAGCGATCGCGCAGGAGCGCAAGAAGCTGGAAGGCCAGAACGTGCTGCTGCTCAGCGCCGGCGACAATTTCCAGGGCTCACTCTTCTACACGACCTACAAGGGCAAGACAGAAGGCGAATTCCTCAACCAGATGAAGTTCGATGCCGAGGCTCTCGGCAACCATGAGTTCGACGATGGCGAGTCGGCGCTGGCGCCGTTTCTCGACATGATCCAGTTTCCGGTGCTCGGCGCCAACGTGAAGGCCAATGCGCAATCCAAGCTCGGCGACCGCGTCAAGCCATCGATCGTGGTCGAGGTCGGCGGCCAGAAGATCGGCATCGTCGGTGCGGTCACCAACGACACGCCGGAGCTTGCCTCGCCTGGCCCGAACATCGCCATCGAAGACGACGTCAAGTCGATCACCGCCGAGGTCGAGAAACTGAAGGGAGAGGGCGTCAACAAAATCATCGCGGTCACCCACATCGGCTACAAGCGCGAGCGCGACGTGATCGCCAAGATCCCGGGCGTCGACGTGGTGGTCGGCGGCCACAGCCATTCGCTGCTCTCCAACACCGACCCCAAGGCGGAAGGCCCTTATCCGACGATGGTCGACAATCCGGACGGCTACAAAGTGCCGGTCGTCCAGGCGGCGTCCTATTCGAAATATCTCGGCGAGCTCAAGGTCGTGTTCGACGACAACGGCGTTGTCAAAGAGGCGAGCGGCGATCCCATCCATCTCGACAAATCGATCACGCCCGACCCCGCCGTGCTTGCCCGCATCAAGGAACTCGGCGCGCCGATCGAGGCTTTGAAGAACAAGGAAGTCGCCGAGACCACCAAGGCGATCGACGGCAGTCGGGAAAACTGCCGCGCCCGCGAATGCGAGATGGGCAATCTGGTCTCCGACGCCGTCCTCGACCGGGTCAGGGGCCAGGGTGTCGAGATCGTCATCTCGAATGGCGGCGGCTTGCGCGCCTCGATCGACCAGGGCACCGTCACTATGGGTGAGATTCTCACCGTTCTGCCGTTTCAGAACACGCTGGCGACCTTCCATATCTCCGGCAAGGATCTGGTTGCCGGCCTCGAAAGCGGCCTCAGCCAGGTCGAGGACGGCGCCGGGCGCTTCCCGCAGGTTGCCGGCCTGAAATATGCGTTCGACAGATCGGCACCGCCTAACGGACGCGTCAAATCGGTCGAGGTCATGGAAGGCGGCGTCTGGACGCCGATCAAGCCGGACAAGGATTACCTTGTCGCCACCAACAACTATGTCCGCCAGGGCGGCGACGGCTATAAGGTGTTCGCCGAGAAGGCCAAGAACGCCTATGATTACGGCCCCGGGCTGGAACAGGTCGTCGCCGACTACCTCGGCGCGCACCGGCCCTATACGCCCAAGCTCGACGGCCGCATCACCGAGATCGCCGCGACCGTGGCTCCGGCCGCGGAACCGGCCAAGCCTGCCGAACCGCCAAAACCTGCTGAGGCTGCGCCGGTAAAGCCTGCTGAACCGGCAATGCCCGAAATGCCGGCCGGCTCAGGCGACATTTCCAAGACACCGCCGGCCGTCCCGGCGGAAACCGCGCCGGCGGCACCCGCACCCGCCGAGCCGGCCCAGCCGGCGGCACCTGCGGCTCCGGTCACACCGGCTCCGGCGACCCCTGCTCCGGCCGAGCCCGCCGAGACAGCGCCGGCCCCGAGTCAGCCGGCCCCAAGTGAACCGGCGCCAACCGAGCCGGCAAAACCTGCCGAGCCCGCCAAGCCGGCTGAGCCGGCACCGGCCGAAGGCAGCCATGTAATCGTCGCCGGTGATACCTACTGGGATCTCGCGGTGAAGGCCTATGGCGACGGCACCAAATGGAAAATGATTTCCGATGCCAACAAAGCCTACGAGCCACGCCGGCTGCCGGTCGGCGCAACTTTGACGATCCCGGCGGCGTCGAAGTAATCCGGCCGCAGGAACGCAATGCACCCGCCCGGCAGACCGGGCGGGTGTTGCATTTCTGGGATAAGGTGCGGCCAGACGCAGCATTTGAAAACCGGCGCGGCATCGCTAATTTCGCCGCGGCACCGTTGGTTCGCGGTGTTGGAGAACCTCATGACGCTTGCCAACCCTGCTGAAATCAAAGCCGAGAAGACCGCCGCCTCGCCGTCGGCAGGGCGCCCTCCGGTCAGGACCGGCAAGGTCGGTGTCATGCTGATCAATCTCGGCACCCCCGACGGCACCGGCTTCAAGCCGATGTGGCGCTACCTCCGGGAGTTCCTGTCCGATCCACGCGTCATCGAGCTAAACAAGGCGATCTGGTATCCGATCCTCTACGGCCTGGTCCTCACCACCCGGCCGAGGAAGTCGGGCGCCAACTATGCCAGGATATGGAACCGGGAGCGCAACGAGTCGCCGCTGCGCACCTACACCCGCGCCCAGGCCGAGAAGCTCGGGCTCGCGCTCGGCGACCTCCCCAATGTCGTTGTCGACTGGGCGATGCGCTACGGCAACCCTTCGACCGCGAGCGTGGCCGAGAGACTGGTCGAGCAAGGCTGCGACCGCATCCTGTCTTTCCCGCTCTATCCGCAATATTCGGCGACGACGACTGCGACTGCCAACGACCAGTTGTTTCGCGCGCTGATGAAGATGCGCCGCGCTCCAGCCATTCGCTGCGTGCCGCCCTATTACAACGAGCCGGCCTATATCGAGGCGCTCGCCCGTTCGATCGAAAAGCATCTGGCGAACCTCGACTTCGAACCGGAAATTGTCATCGCTTCCTATCACGGCATTCCGAAACCCTATTCCGACAAGGGCGATCCCTACCAAGCCCATTGCCTCGAGACGACGCGGCTGCTGCGCGAAAAGCTCGGCTGGGATGAAAACAAGCTGATCACCACCTTTCAGTCGCGCTTCGGCGCGCAGGAATGGCTGCAGCCCTACACCGACAAGACGGTCGAAAGACTAGGGCGCGAAGGCGTGAAATCGATCGCCATCGTCAACCCGGGCTTTTCCGTCGACTGCATCGAGACGCTGGACGAGATCGGCAGGGAAGCGGCCGAGACCTTCCACCATGCCGGCGGTGAAAAGTTCACACACATCCCTTGCCTCAACGACAGTGCCGAGGGCATGGCGGTGATCGAGGCAATGGTACGGCGCGAGCTGTCCGGCTGGGCCTGAACAGATCACCCGTCTATTCACCGGCAATCCATAATCACCTGATTGTAACGTTGCTGAAACACACTTAAGTGTTTGATCAAGCCGGCCGCGTGGAACTGTCCGGCATGGCCGGCCTTTGAGGGGAGAGCCAAATGGGTTTCAGTGGTTTCGATATCGCGCTTCTTGTTCTTGTCGCCCTTGTCGTGCTGGTGCTTTTCAAAGGCATCCGGACAATTCCGCAAGGCTATAATTATACCGTCGAACGCTTCGGCCGTTACACCAAGACATTGAGCCCGGGCCTCAACCTCATCGTGCCCTTCGTCGATCGTATCGGCGCCAAGATGAACATGATGGAGCAGGTGCTCGACGTCCCGACGCAGGAGATCATCACGCGCGACAACGCCACCGTTGCCGTCGACGGCGTCGCCTTTTATCAGGTGCTCAACGCGGCGCAGGCCGCCTACCAGGTCGCCGGCCTGCAGAACGCTATCCTCAATTTGACGATGACCAACATCCGCACCGTCATGGGCTCGATGGACCTCGACGAGCTGTTGTCGAACCGGGACGCCATCAACGAGCGCCTGCTGCGCGTCGTCGACGAGGCCGCGCATCCCTGGGGCATCAAGATCACCCGTGTCGAGATCAAGGACATCAACCCGCCGGCCAATCTCGTCGAATCGATGGGCCGCCAGATGATGGCCGAGCGCAATAAGCGCGCCCAGATCCTCGCCGCCGAGGGCCTCAAGCAGTCGCAGATTCTGGAGGCCGAGGGGCGCAAGGAAGCCGCCTTCCGCGACGCCGAGGCGCGCGAGCGATCGGCCGAGGCTGAAGCACGCGCCACGCAGGTGGTGTCGGAGGCGATTTCCAAGGGTGACGTGCAGGCGCTCAACTACTTCGTCGCGCTGAAATACACGGAAGCGCTGACCAGGATCGGCTCCGCGACAAACAGTAAACTCGTGCTGATGCCGATAGAGGCTTCCTCACTGATCGGCACGCTTGGCGGCATTGGCGAAATCGCCAGGGAAGTTTTCAAGGGCGAAGGCACCGCCGGTCCAGCACGACAGGCCCGCCCGCCCGTGGTTCGTCCCAGCGAGACCTGAGGCCATGTTCGACCGCATTGTTTCCGAACTCGGCCCGTGGAGCTGGATGGTCCTCGGCCTCATCCTGCTGGTGATGGAGGTCATCGCGCCCGGCATTTTCATGCTGTGGATCGGCATTGCCGCGCTGTTGATCGGCGTCGTCTCGCTGCTCATCTGGGACGCCGGTTTCTGGACCTGGCAGGTCCAGGTCGTCGCCTTCCTCGTGCTGTCGCTGGTCTCGGCTTATGTCGGCAAGCGGCTGGTGGGCGGACGCCACGATGAGACCGACCAGCCTCTGCTCAACCGCCGCGGCGCACAGATGGTCGGCCGGACGGCGACCCTTGCCGAGCCGATCAAGAATGGGCGCGGCCGCATCAAGCTGGGCGACACGTTGTGGCGTGTCTCCGGCCCCGACCTCCCGGCCGGCACGCAGGTGCGCGTGACGGGTGCCGCTGATACCGATCTGGAACTGACGGTCGAGGCGGTCTAGAAAACTCGCCAGACTAGGCAGCACCGATACGCAGCAGGTCGTGCAGATGGACGAGCCCGATCGGCCGCCTGCCTTCGACCACCATCAGGCTGGTAATGGCCGAGTCGTTGATCGTCTGCAGCGCCGTCGCCACCAGCGTGTCGGGCGCGGCCATTTTTGGCTCTCTGGTCATCACCTGATCGACGCTCATGGCCAAGAGATCGCTGCCGATATGGCGCCTGATGTCGCCATCGGTGATGATGCCGATCAGCTTGCCGTCCGCCGCAGTCACCGCCACGCAGCCAAACCCCTTGCGCGACAATTCGAGGATTGCCTCGCGCATGCCGGTGCCGGACGACACCAGCGGCAGCCTGTCACCGACATGCATGATCTCGCGGATCTGAGTCAGGTTGGCTCCGAGCTGGCCGCCGGGATGGAACGTGCGGAAATGGTCCGGGGTGAAGCCGCGTGCCTCGAGCAGCGCGATGGCCAGCGCATCGCCCATCACCATTTGCAGCAGCGTCGAGGTCGTCGGCGCAAGGCCGTGCGGGCAGGCTTCCGGTGCTCGCGGCAGCAGAAGCACCACGTCGGCCGCACGCGCCAGCGCCGATTTTTCGCCCGCGGTGACCGCGACCAGCGGGATCGAGAAGCGCCTCGAATAGGCGATGATGCCCTTGAGCTCGAGGCTTTCCCCCGACCACGACAGGGCGATGATGGCGTCGTTCCTGGCGATCATGCCGAGGTCGCCGTGATTGGCTTCGGCAGGGTGAACGAAGAAGGCCGGCGTGCCGGTCGAGGCGAGCGTTGCGGCAATCTTCGAGCCGATATGGCCGCTTTTGCCGACCCCGGTGACGATGACGCGGCCATCGATCTGCGACACCATGTCGACGGCCCGTGCGAACGGCTCGGCCAGCCCGTTTTCGAGCGCGTCGGCCAATGCCGCGACGCCGGCCTGCTCTGTCGCCACCGTTCTCAGCGCCGAGGCAATCGCGGCCTGCCCGTCGTGCCGCTTCCTGTCTGGGGATTTCACGTCCATGGACGATGCGATTAGCGCTTCGGCACGCGCCTGTCCAACGGAATTGCCGCTCCGAACACCCTGACGGGCCATCCCTCAACGCTCCGTTAACCATCCCCATTTACGGTTTCGTAAGTATGGCGCGCGTGCGCCGCGCAAGCAGTGGTGCCGATGTCCGGGTTTCAGCCTCAAAACAAAATGGGACGAAAGGGCAAGGCGGTCTGCGCATTGCTGCTGGCAACCAATGTCTTTGCGTTGTCGCGCCCGACACTGCTTTGCGCCCAGGAAACCGAGCTGCGCGGCGAGGTTTCGGAATCGACAATCCTGGACGACCAGCAGTACAAGATCAGGCAAACGAGCATGGCTGGAACCCAAGCCGCCCAGGCTGCTGCAACCCCCAACGACAATACGCCGCTGCCTACCTATCGCCCGGCCAGCCAGGGGGCGTTGCCTGACGACGGCACGGGCGAAGCGGCCGCAACCGGCGGCACTTTCGATCCGCCGGCGGCCAGCGGCGACCCATTTCCCGACAACCCCGCTCCGCCGCCGCGACGGCGGCCAAGCGCAACGCGCGCCGCCAATGCGGCCAACGTCGAAGCCGAGACCGCGGACAGCCATACGAGCAAGAGAACAGCGACTGCAGCGACGACCAAGGACACCGATACCGCCGCCATAGACGAGCAGGATACGGCCAACCGCCGTGCGGTGACCATCGATTCCGCCGAAAGGCTCAGGCTCGACCCCGGCGCCGAGCGCACCGAAGCCATCGAAGGCCAGAACAAAAAGAACGAGGACGACCCGTTCGCCGCCACCGGCATCAAGCTCGGCTCGTTCGTGATCCGGCCGACGCTCGAGCAAGGCCTGACGTCTTCGACAAACGCCGATTCGAGCAGCCTCGGCAAGCCGGCCCTGCTGTCGGAAACGACGCTGCGCTTCAACGCCGTCTCCGATTGGCGGGAGAATTCGGCGACGGTTGAGGGCTATGGCATCTTCCGCGAAACCTTGTCCGGCTATGACATTCACGAGGCGCAAGGCCACGTCGACGGCACACTCAACATCGATCTCGACAATGATCTGCGCGCCATCGCCAAGCTGGGCTATGAGGCCGTGCCCGAATCGGCCTCGGCGCCGGACGCAGTCGTCGGCGCCGTTGGCCAGCCGGTGCGCCAGACAGTGAACGGCAGTCTCGCCGTCGAGAAGGATGCCGGCAAGATGCGCTTCGCGCTGACCGGCGCGGTCGAGCACGACATCTTTGGCGACGCTAAGCTTTCGTCGGGCGGATCACTGTCGCAGAAGGGCCGCGACTCGACGCTCTACACGGCCATTTTGCGCACCGGTTACGAGATCTCGCCTGCCATCACGCCGTTCACCGAAATCGAGATCGGCCGGCGCGCTTATGATTTGCGCGTCGATCCAAACGGCTTCCAGCGCTCCTCGACCAGGCTTGGCGCACGGGCCGGCGTCGAGCTCGATCTCCGCGAGAAGCTTACCGGCGAGTTCTCGGTCGGCTGGCTGCGCGAAGCTATCGACGACGACGCCCTGCCGGCTATTTCGGGCGCGACGGTCAATGCCGATCTCAAATGGTCGCCGGAACGCGGCACCACGATCGGGCTCACCGCACAGACGACCGCCGAGAACACGACGAATGCGGGCGAAAGCGGCTCCATGCTCTATTCCGGCAGCCTCACGGGCGAGCGGCAGATCCGCGCCAACCTGACCGGAAATGCCGCGCTCGGCCTTGAATGGCGCGACTATACCGGCTCCGACGATCATGATTTGACGCTGAGCGCCGAGGCTGGGCTGACGTGGTGGCTGAACCGCTACACCGGGCTCACCACCCGCGCCAGGACTGAAAAACTGACCAGCAACCTGGTTGGGCGCGACTACACGGCCAACAGTATCTTCGTTGGCTTGAAGTTGCAGCGCTAAATGCATATCGCGCAAAAGTGTGCAGCGGTTTTGCGATAACGACTTGCATAAAAACAAGAACCTAGGTGCGTCGCATGAGGCCCGTCGAACGCGGCGCGCTTTCGCCGACCAGCGCGGCAACCGGTGCTGACACTATAAGGCTAGGCCGCGGCGCTCTGACGGCGCGAGTTCGTCGAGAAGTGTGCGAATGACACCTGCCATGCTTCCATTCATGTCGCTGCGCCACAGCGCGAAGGCAACGTTGGCCTCGACGAAGCCTTCGGGCGAGCCGCAGTCGAACGTGCGCCCGCGATAATGATAGCCGTAGAAGGGCTGTTGTTTCTGCAGTTTCAGCATTGCATCAGTGAGCTGGATCTCGTTGCCGGCGCCTTTTTCCTGGCCTTCGAGTATCTTGAATATCTCAGGCTGCAGGATGTAGCGTCCGTTGATGTAGAGGTTCGACGGCGCCGTGCCGGTCTTCGGCTTTTCCACCATGCCGGTGATGCGGAAACCGTGATGTGCGTCATCGCCGCGGCCGACAATGCCGTATTTGTGCGCCTCGGCCGGATCGCATTCCTGCACGGCGACGATGTTGTTGCCGGTCTCGGCGTAAAGCTCGACCATATCCTTCATGCAGCTTTTTTCCGACTGCATGATCATGTCGGGTAACAGCAGCGCAAAGGGCTCGTCGCCGACAAGCTCGCGCGCGCACCAGACGGCGTGACCAAGGCCGAGCGGTACCTGCTGGCGGGTGAAGCTGGTCTGCCCCGGCGCCGGCTGCAGCCGCTGCAGGCGGGCGAGCTGGTCGTCCTTGCCGCGCTGCGCAAGCGTGTCGTAGAGCTCGAACTGGACATCGAAGTGATCCTCGATGACCGCCTTGTTGCGGCCGGTCACGAAGATGAAATGCTCGATTCCGGCATCGCGCGCCTCATCGACCACATACTGGATGACCGGCCTGTCGACGACCGTCAGCATTTCCTTGGGAATGGCCTTGGTAGCAGGGAGAAAGCGCGTGCCGAGACCGGCAACCGGGAACACTGCCTTGCGAACTCTCTTCATGTGCCAATTATCCATTTGCATGCCTGTTCGGCAATCCCGATTCGAGACATTTTCATGCCGAAATCGAGGATTACTGAACGGCGGGTCATAAATCTCAGCTGATGCGGGTCATAAATCTCAGCTGATAAAGCATTGACGCATCTTTTCACCCCGCACGGCACCTATGGTAAACCAAATGCTAACCGGGTTCGGCGATGAATAGTCTTCCTGAGATGAAGAAGGAGGAAAAGATGTCCGTTCGCAACGCCGCAAGGCGCTTCACCAGCGTCCTGACGGCCGCCAGCCTCTCGCTTGCTTTGCTCATGCCCAGCGGGCCGGCTTTTGCCGATGCCGGCTTCCGCCAATGGGTCGCCAGCTTCCGTGCTACCGCCGTGGCGAGCGGCGTTTCCGGCTCCGTCTACGACCAGGCATTCAAGGGCATCAACGATGCTGACCCGGTGGTGCTGGAAAAGGCTCGTACTCAGCCCGAATTCACCGCACCCGCCTGGGATTATTTCGACAACCGCGTCCATGACCAGTCGGTCGCCGTCGGCCAGCAAATGGCAAGGAAATGGAAGCCTTGGCTGGACAGGATCGAGGCAAGATACGGCGTCGACCGCTACATCCTGCTGGCCATCTGGTCGATGGAATCGAACTACGGCGAAACCCTCAAGCGCGATGATATCATGCGCAATGTCGTGCGCTCGCTGGCGACGCTTGGTTATGCGGACCCCAAGCGAGCGAAATTTGCCCGCACCCAGCTGATCGCGGCGCTGAAGATCCTGCAGACCGGCGACATCGACGAAAGCCATCTCAGCGGCTCATGGGCCGGCGCGATGGGCCATACCCAGTTCATCCCTACCAGCTACCTGTCCTATGCGGTCGATATGGACGGCAACGGCAAGCGCGACATCTGGAATTCGATTCCCGACGCACTGGCGACAGCCGCCAATTTGCTGCGGAAGAACGGCTGGCAGGCAGGCAAGACCTGGGGCTATGAAGTCAGCCTTCCGGACGGCAAGAAGCTGCCCGGAGGCTCGAAGTCGCTGTCGCAATGGCAGGCGCTGGGCGTCACCCGTGCCAACGGCAAGCCGTTCAAGAACGGTGCCGACAAGGCGACGTTGAAGCTGCCCGGCGGCCGCGGTGGGCCGGCTTTCCTGATGATCACGAATTTCTCGGTCATCAAGCGTTACAACAATGCCGACAAATATGCGCTCGCCGTGGGCCTTCTTGCCGACGAAATCGCCGGCTATGGCGGGCTTGTGCAGGACTGGAAGCGACCGTTTACCAAGCTCTCCTTCGAGGAAAGGCAGGAGCTTCAGAAGCGACTTTCCGAGCACGGCTTTTACGACGGCAAGTTCGACGGCAAGATCGGTGACGGATCGAAAACCGCCATCATGGCCTTCCAGGCAAAGGCCGGCTTGACCCAGGACGGGTATCCGAGCAAGGAAGTGCTCAAATGGCTCAGGCAGAACTAGAGCCAGTTACGGGATGGAGAGGGTGATTGGTTTCGGCTGCGGGCATCCGGTTAATCGTTCGTCGCGTGCCGATTCTGGTTCTGGCGATCGCTGTTCTGGCAGTCGGCGCCGCCAGTGCCTTTCATACCTCGGCCATGGCGCAGGAGCCGGAAAGTCGTGGCTGGTCGCTGCGCGACCTGTTGTTTCCGCGCAGAAGCGAGCGGTTTGAGCAGCCGCCGCCCGAATTCCAGAGAGAATTCCAGAGAACAAAGCCTAGGCCCAAGCTGAGAAAGCCCCGGTCAGTTCGCCGGCCGCCGCCGGCCGAGCCGACAAGCCCAGTGGCCGAGAAGGCGCCGGATGCACGCGTCGTTCTGGTGGTCGGCGATTTCATGGCGTCTGGGCTGGCTGAGGGGCTCGACGCCGCCTTTGCCGAAAACACCGGCGTCAGGATCGTCGTCCGTGCCAACGGATCGTCCGGCTTCGTGCGTGACGATGTCTACAACTGGCCAGGACAGATCAAGTCCCTGATCGCTGCCGAAAAACCGGCAGCCGTCGTCGTCATGCTCGGATCCAACGACCGGCAGCAGATGCGCGTCGGCGATGTGCGCGAGCAGCCGCGATCCGAGAACTGGACCAAGGAATACGAGCGCCGGACCGATGCGTTCGGCAAGGCCATCGCCGCAACCAAGGTGCCGTATTTGTGGGTTGGCATGCCGGCCTTCCGGGTCTCGAAAATGACCTCTGACATGCTGGCCTTCAACGATATCTTCCGCTCGTCCGCCGAAAGCCACGGCGGCGAATTCGTCGACGTCTGGGACGGGTTTGTCGACGAGAACGGCGCCTTCATCACCAGCGGACCGGACATCAACGGCCAATCGGTGCGCCTGCGCTCCGACGACGGCATCAACATGTCGAAGGCCGGCAAGCGCAAGCTCGCCTTCTATACCGAAAAGCCGCTGATGAAGATCCTGGGGCTGGCCGCGCCGGGAAGCGTGGTGACGGCTTCTGCCCCGGCCGGCGCTCCCGTCGAGGCGCCGGCACCTGCTGCCGCGCCGATAGCTGTCGATCGCACAGTGCCGATGCTGCTCAGCGATCCGGCGCTGGACGGCGGTTCGGAACTTCTCGGCGCCGCCCCGCCGGCAAAAGCTGACAAGAATTCGCCGGGCGAAAGGCTGATCGTCGAGGGCAAGGCGCCCGACGCCTCACCGGGCCGCGCCGACGATTTCTCCTGGCCACCCAAGACACAGCCTGCGACGGCGGCCGCATCCGATACGACGACGGCGATCCGGCAGTAAAGCTGGCGCCTGTTTCTGTAGAGTTTCGGAACGGGCTCAGCGCGGCAGCACGCTCGATCCCATCAGCGCCTCGTCGATGGCACGCGCCGCCTGGCGGCCCTCGCGGATCGCCCAGACGACCAGCGACTGGCCGCGCCGCACGTCGCCCGCCGCATAGAGCTTTTCGACGCTGGTCCTGTAGTCCCGGTCATTGGCCTCGACATTCTTCGAGCGGCGGCTGTCGGTGACGATCTTCATCTGCCCGTCGAGTTCCGAGACCGGCCCGCGAGCGGCTGGCCCGGCAAAGCCGATGGCGATGAACGCGAGATCGGCGCGGATGACGAATTCCGTGCCCGCGATCGGCTTGCGCTTTTCGTCGACTTCGCAGCATTTTACCCCGGTCAGCTGGCCGTCTTCGCCAATGAATTCAAGCGTCGCCACCTGGAATTCGCGCTCGGCGCCTTCGGCCTGCGAGGATGACGTGCGCATCTTGGTCGCCCAGTAGGGCCAGACCGACAGCTTGTCCTCCTTTTCCGGCGGCTGCGGCCGGATGTCGAGCTGGGTGACGCGCACCGCGCCCTGGCGGAAGGCGGTACCAACGCAGTCGGAGGCGGTGTCGCCGCCGCCGACGACGACGACGTGCTGGCCGCCGGCGACGATCGGGCGCGACGGCCATGCCACCGACTGGATCGGCTCGCCGCCGATACGCTTGTTCTGCTGAACCAGATACGGCATCGCGTCGTGCACGCCGTCGAGATCGTCGCCAGGGATGTTGGCCGGACGCGGTGTTTCGGAACCGCCGCAATAGAGGACCGCGTCATATTCGGCGAGCAGTTCGGCGACCGGCTTGTCGACGCCGACATTGACGCCACAATGGAAGCTGACACCTTCGCCCTGCATCTGCTCGATGCGCCGGTCGATATAATGCTTCTCGATCTTGAAGTCGGGGATACCGTAGCGCATCAGCCCGCCCGGCCGGCTCTCGCGCTCATAGACGTGAACGTCATGGCCGGCGCGGCCGAGTTGCTGGGCAGCCGCCATTCCCGCCGGCCCCGAGCCGATGATCGCGACGCGCTTGCCGGTCTTCCGTTCCGGCGGATAGGGCCGAATATGGCCGGTTTCATAGGCTTTGTCGGCAATCGCCTGCTCGATCGTCTTTATGGCGACCGGAATATCCTCGAGGTTCAGCGTGCAGGCTTCCTCGCAAGGTGCGGGGCAGATGCGGCCGGTAAATTCCGGAAAATTGTTGGTCGAATGCAGGTTGCGGATCGCGTTTTCCCAGTCGCCATTGTAGACGAGGTCGTTCCAGTCCGGGATCTGGTTGTGGATCGGGCAGCCGGTCGGTCCATGGCAATACGGAATGCCGCAATCCATGCAGCGCGCGGCCTGTTTCTCGACCTCCTTGTCCGACATCGGCAGCGTGAACTCACGGAAATGCCGGATGCGGTCGGAAGCCGGCTGGTACTTGTGCACCTGCCGGTCGATCTCGAGAAACCCTGTTACCTTGCCCATAGTCCAGTCCCTGCTGTCCGGAAGGCACGCCTGGCGACGCACCCGTTAACCTCATAAGGCAGCCGTGGCAACCTTCAGTCCGAGGTCAGGATTGTTGATGAAGATGGTTGCCAGGACGCATGGCCTCCCGGCAATTTCCAAATCTATTCCGCCGCCACGTTCATGCGCATCCGCTCCATCTCGATCAGCGCGCGGCGGTATTCGACCGGCATGATCTTCCGGAATTTCGGCCGGAAAGTCGCCCAATCGTCGAGGATTTCGCGACCTCGTACCGAGCCCGTGTAGTGGACGTGGTTGGAGATCAGCTGATAGAGCCGCTCCTCGTCGTGGCTGGTCATATCGCCCGATACGTCGACACGGCCCTTATGGTCGAGATCGCCGCCATGGTGGAGCAGCTTTTCCATAAGGTCGTCCTCTTCCGGAACCGGCTCCAGCTCGACCATCGCCATGTTGCAGCGTTCGGCGAAATCGCCCGCCTCGTCGAGCACATAGGCGACGCCGCCCGACATGCCGGCGGCGAAGTTGCGGCCGGTCTGGCCGATGACGACGACGATACCGCCAGTCATGTATTCGCAACCATGGTCGCCGACCCCTTCAACGACCGCGGCGACACCCGAATTGCGCACAGCAAAACGCTCGCCGGCAACGCCGCAGAAATAGGCCTCGCCCTCGGTTGCGCCGTAGAGCACGGTATTGCCGACAATAATGGACTCGGCAGCAACGATTTTCGTGTTCTCCGGCGGGCGGATGACGATGCGGCCGCCCGACAGACCCTTGCCGACATAGTCATTGGCAGCGCCCACCAGTTCGAACGAAATCCCGCGCGCCAGAAAGGCGCCAAAGGATTGGCCGGCCGTGCCGGTGAGCTTCACCGAGATCGTGTCCTCGCGCAGGCCCTTGTGCTTGAAGCGCTTTGCCACTTCACCCGACAGCATGGCGCCCGTCGAACGGTCGACGTTGCGGATCGGCAGTTCGACGCTGACCGGCTGCCTGGCTTCGAGCGCCGGCTTTGCCAGTTCTATCAGCTTACGGTCGAGCACGTCGTCGATCGGATGCTTCTGCCGCTCGGTCCAGTGCACCGCCGCGTGTGGCGCATCGGGCTTGTAGAACATCTTGCTGAAGTCGAGTCCGCGCGCCTTCCAGTGCTGGATCAGCTCGCGCTTTTCCAGAAGGTCGGTGTCGCCGATGATCTGGTCGAGATGGGTGTAGCCCATCTCGGCAAGCAGCGCCCGCACCTCTTCCGCCACATAGAAGAAGAAGTTGATGACGTGCTCGGGCGTGCCCTTGAAGCGCTTGCGCAGCACCGGATCCTGCGTTGCGACGCCGACCGGGCAGGTGTTGAGATGGCACTTGCGCATCATGATGCAGCCGGCCGCGATCAGTGGCGCGGTCGAGAAGCCGAACTCGTCGGCGCCGAGCAGCGCGCCGATGATGACGTCACGCCCTGTGCGCAGGCCGCCATCGACCTGCAGCGCGACGCGCGACCTGAGGCCGTTGAGCACCAGCGTCTGGTGCGTCTCGGCAAGGCCCATCTCCCACGGGCTGCCGGCATGCTTGAGCGAGGTCAGCGGCGAAGCGCCGGTGCCGCCGTCATAGCCTGATATGGTGATGTGGTCGGCACGCGCCTTGGCGACGCCGGCCGCAACCGTGCCGACGCCGACTTCCGAGACCAGCTTGACCGATACGTCGGCCGCCGGATTGACGTTCTTCAGGTCGTAGATGAGCTGCGCCAGATCCTCGATCGAATAGATGTCATGATGCGGCGGCGGCGAGATCAGGCCGACGCCCGGCGTCGAATGCCTGACCTTGGCTATGGTTGCGTCGACCTTGTGGCCCGGCAGCTGGCCGCCCTCGCCGGGCTTTGCCCCTTGCGCGACCTTGATCTGCATCATGTCGGAATTGACCAGATATTCGGCAGTGACGCCAAAGCGTCCCGAAGCGACCTGCTTGATCGCCGAGCGTTCGGGGTTCTTGCCGCCGCCCGGCAGTGGCAGATAGCGGTCGGCCTCTTCGCCGCCCTCGCCGGTATTCGACTTGCCGCCGATGGCGTTCATGGCGCGCGCCAGCGTCGTATGCGCTTCCCTGGAGATCGAGCCGAAGGACATCGCCCCGGTCGAGAAGCGCTTGACGATATCGGCCGCGGGCATCACCTCGTCGAGTTCGACCTTCTTGCGCCCGGTCTCTTGCGCAAGCTTGATCTTGAACATGCCGCGAATGGTCTGCGCCTGCGCCGTCTCGCTGTCGATCTGGGCGGAATAGTCCTTGAACGTCTCCCACGAGCCCTGGCGCACAGCGTGCTGCAAGGTCGCCACTGCATCGGGCGACCAGATATGGGCCTCGCCGCGCATGCGGAACATGTATTCGCCGCCGACCTCGAGGCTGTTGCGCAGCACCGGGTCGTTGCCGAAGCCGTCGGTGTGGCGGCTGACCGTTTCGGCGGCGATCTCGTCCAGCCCGACGCCTTCGATCAGCGTCGCCGTACCGGTGAAGTACTTGTGCACGAACTCCGACTTCAGCCCGATGGCATCGAAGATCTGCGCGCCGCAATAGGACTGATAGGTCGAGATGCCCATCTTGGACATCACCTTCAGGATGCCCTTGCCGATCGACTTGATGTAGCGGGAGACGACCTCGTAGGCATCGACCTCCGCCGGCAATTCGCCACGCTTGTGCATGTCGAGCAGCGTGTCGAAAGCGAGATAGGGATTGATCGCCTCGGCGCCGTAGCCGGCGAGACAGCAGAAATGATGCACCTCGCGCGGCTCGCCGGATTCCACGACGAGCCCGACCGAGGTGCGCAATCCCTTGCGGATCAAATGATGATGCACGGCCGCCGTTGCCAGCAGCGCCGGAATGGCGATGCGGTCCGGGCCGAGCTGACGGTCCGACAGTATGATGATGTTGTAGCCGCCGGCGACCGCCGCCTCGGCGCGCTCGCATAGCCGGTCTATAGCGCCCTGCATGCCGGCCGCGCCTTCATTCGAAGCATAGGTGATGTCGATCGTCTTGGTGTCGAAACGGTCCTCGGTGTGACCGATGGAGCGGATCTTTTCGAGATCGCCATTGGTCAGGATTGGCTGGCGCACTTCGAGCCGCTTGCGGCGCGAATTGCCGACCAGGTCGAAGATGTTGGGCCGCGGCCCGATAAAGGACACCAGGCTCATCACCAGTTCCTCGCGGATCGGATCGATCGGCGGGTTGGTGACCTGGGCGAAATTCTGCTTGAAATAGGTATAGAGCAGCTTCGATCTGTCCGACATCGCCGAAATCGGCGTGTCGGTGCCCATCGAGCCGACTGCTTCTTGGCCGGTGGTCGCCATCGGCGACATCAGCAGCTTGGTATCTTCCTGGGTGTAGCCGAACGCCTGCTGGCGGTCGAGCAGGCTGACGTCCCTGCGCAGGGCGCGCGGCTCGACCGGCTTCAAATCTTCGAGGATGAGCTGGGTGTTGGCGAGCCAGCTCTTGTAGGGGTGCCTGGTCGCGATCTCCGACTTGATCTCCTCGTCGGAAACGATGCGGCCCTTGTCCAGGTCGATCAGCAGCATGCGGCCGGGCTGCAGCCGCCACTTCTTGACGATCCTTTCCTCCGGCACCGGCAGCACGCCGGCTTCCGAGGCCATGATGACGCGGTCGTCGTCGGTGACGATGTAGCGCGCCGGCCGCAGCCCGTTGCGGTCGAGCGTGGCACCGATCTGGCGGCCGTCGGTGAAGGCAACCGCCGCCGGCCCGTCCCACGGCTCCATCAGGGCTGCGTGATATTCGTAGAAGGCCTTGCGGTCCTGACCCATCAGCTTGTTGCCGGCCCAGGCTTCCGGGATCAGCATCATCATGGCGTGGGCGAGCGAATAGCCGCCCTGCGTCAGGAATTCGAGCGCATTGTCGAAGCAGGCGGTGTCCGACTGCCCTTCGTAGGAGATCGGCCACAGTTTCGAGATGTCGTTGCCGAACAGTTCGGAATCGACCGAAGCTTGGCGCGCCGCCATCCAGTTGACGTTGCCGCGCAGCGTGTTGATCTCGCCATTGTGGGCGACCATTCGGTAGGGATGCGCCAGCTTCCACGACGGGAACGTGTTGGTCGAGAAGCGCTGGTGGACCAGGATCAGCGCCGTCTCGAAACGCGGGTCGGTGAGGTCCTTGTAGTAGGCTCCGACCTGATAGGCCAGGAACATGCCCTTGTAGACGATGGTCCGCGACGACATCGAGACGACATAGAAGCCGTTGTCGACGCCTTTGGTCTCCTCGTGGATACGTCCGGAAATGACCTTGCGCAGGATGTAGAGCCGCCGCTCGTAATCGTCGTCGTTCTCGATCTCGGCGCCGCGGCCCAGGAACACCTGCCGGTGCACCGGCTCGGAAGCGGCGATGTCGGGCGCCTTGGACAGCGACGAATTGTCGACCGGCACGTCGCGAAAGCCGAGCAGCGGCTGGCCCTCGAGTTGCGCCACCTCGGCGATGATGCCTTCGATATGCGCCTGCAGCTCCGGGTCGCGCGGCATGAACACCTGGCCGACGGCATAGTGGCCGGGCTTCGGCAGTTCGACCCCTTGCTTGGCCATCTCCTCGCGGAAGAAGCGGTCCGGCAGTTGCACCAGCACGCCGGCGCCGTCGCCCATCAGCGGATCGGCGCCGACCGCGCCGCGATGCGTCAGGTTTTCGAGCACGGCAAGGCCGTCCTCGACGATCTGGTGCGACTTCACGCCCTTCATGTTGACGATGAAGCCGACGCCGCAGGCATCATGCTCGTTGCGCGGATCGTAGAGGCCGCGCGCGGCATAGCCGGTGTTGGTTCGCCGAATATTGGTCAGGGACGGATTTTTGACGGCTGCCGCTTTCGTCTGCGCGGCCTTCGTCGCAGATGGCGTCATGTCCGTCATCGTCCTGTCCTCCGTTCCGTCCCCTTCGGGCGCTGGTTTCCGTCGGGAAGCGCGTGGCTCCCCTTTCAATCTTGCGGCACGTCTTGCGAAATTCTTGCCGACGGTGCGGCTTTCCGCATCGCTCGCATATGGTATTCGTACAGGCCAGAGTCAGGCTGTCTAGCTGTCGCTCGCGGTAAACGGCCGCAGAGGCGCAATCATATGCCTATGCGGCCAGTTTTGTGCGACAAAATAAGACAGCACTACTGTCCTAAATTTTTATGACAGAAATTTTGGATGCACACAAGACCGATTCACAAAATTCTTGAAGCTTTCGCGACAGAAAATTGCGCGGAAACCCGGTGCCAGCGTAACCTTCCGTCGCTGCATGTACGCTCATGCGTTTCGCTGGCTTTAGCGGATTTTCGGTATCTGCCCCTTGCGGCCGGCATGCGAAAGCGGCCAAGCTCGCACCGATTTCCCCAACATAGGCAGACGCATGATTTTCGCTTCCGACAATTGGGCAGGCGCCCATCCCCGTATCGCTGCCGGCCTCTCGGCCCATGCCGAGGGCTTCTCCACCGCTTATGGCGACGGCGTCCTCGACAAGGCAGTTTACCAGCGCTTCAATGAGATCTTCGAATGCGAAGTCGCGGTGTTTTTCGTCGCCACCGGCACCGCTGCCAATTCGCTGTCGCTGACTACCTATAACAAGCCAGGCGGCATTTCCTTCTGCCATCGCGAATCGCACGTCATCGAGGACGAATGCGGTGCACCGGAATATTTCACCGGCGGTTCGCGGCTTTATACAGTCGAAGGCGCGCTCGGCAAGATCGATGCCGGCAATCTGGAACGGGCGGTGGACCGTTTCGCACCCGAAAACGTCCATTCCGGGCGGCCGGTTGCCGTTTCGATCACTCAGTCGACCGAGGTCGGAACCGTCTACACGCTGAACGAAATCGCCAGGATTTCGGCGATCGCAAAGCAGCATGGACTGCCGCTGCACATGGACGGGGCCCGCTTTGCCAATGCGCTCGTCGCGCTGGAAACGACGCCGGCCGAAATGACCTGGAAGCACGGTATCGACATCCTCTCCTTCGGCGGCACCAAGAATGGCTGTTGGTGCGCCGAGGCGATCGTGCTGTTCGACCTCGAGCGAGCCAAGGAATTGGCCTTTTTGCGCAAGCGCGCGGCCCAGCTGTTCTCGAAATCGCGTTTCATCGCCGCGCAATTCGATGCTTATTTCAGGGGTGGGCTATGGCTCGATACGGCACGGCACGCCAATGCGATGGCGGCACGGCTTGCCGCGGCGATAGAAGATTCCCCTTCCGCCCGGCTGGCCTGGCTGCCGCAGGCGAACGAGGTCTTCGCGGTCATGAAAAAGGCCGAGGCCGAAAGCATGCAAGCGGCAGGCGCGGCCTTCCATGACTGGCACAGGCCGCTCGGCTACGACGGCCACATCGGCGAGGACGAAGCGCTCTACCGCTTCGTCACCAGCTTCGCGACCACGCCCGACGAGGTCGACCGTTTCCGCTACCTGCTCGCCGGATAGCAAGCCTTACCCAGCAAAAAGAGCGGCGCATTGCTGCACCGCCCTTTCTTCCCGGGGAGTTGGCGTCCCCGGAGAACGTAGCTGCCTGGCTTAGGCGGCAGTCTTGGCCTCGATCTGCTTGGCCTTGGCCGGAGCCGAGGTGATCGCGATCTTGCGCGGCTTCAGCTCTTCGGGGATGTTGCGCTTGAGGTCGACGGAGAGCAGCCCGTTCTTCAGCGCGGCGCCGACAACCTCGACGTGATCGGCAAGCTGGAAGCGGCGCTCGAAGGCTCGGCTGGCGATACCGCGATAGAGCAGTTCGGAGCCTTCGCCATTGCCTTCCTCCTTGCGCTCACCCTTGACGGTCAGCACATTGCGGTGAGCTTCGATCGAAATCTCATCTTCCGAGAAGCCGGCCACAGCCATCGAGATGCGATAGGCATCCTCGCCCGTGCGCTCGATGTTGTAAGGCGGATACGTCTGGCCTTCTGGCTGCGCAAGCGAATCGAGCATGGTGAACAACCGGTCGAAACCGACGGTCGAACGGTAGAGCGGGGAAAAATCAACGTGACGCATGATGTGTTCTCCTGTTGAGCAACAAGGTTGCGTATGGCCGGTGCGAAACCCGTAGCAGCGTTTCGGATGGGCCAGCGGCCCCGACATTGGCGACCGCATGACAAATTTGGGAAGCGGACGACGGCATTTCAAGATTTCCCGCGTCCAAACGGGACCGGTCGCGGCCGACGTCCCGATGCCGATGAACGGCAGATGAACCGTGGCTTCGGCGAGCGTTCAGCCAGGCGGCATTAAAACTGTTCTCGAGATAACGAACAGGTCGCGAAAAAGGCGACACGACGAGGCCGAACCGGGTGCAACGTCCCTTCCTCCCGGGTCGACAGAGGCCGGAAGTACGCCCAAGGCTGCTTCCGGCCTTATTTCTTCGCTGCCTGTCGACCTCCCCGGCATCCCGAATTCCTTTGCTTTTGGCGCATGGGCGTTTATGCCTGACTTGCGCCCGTCGGCACCGACACCAGCCAAACACCGTATGACCGATCTTTTCCACCAGACCCCCGTCTTCCACGAAACTCCGGACAATCCGCTGCCGGAAAACGCAGCCGGTGGCTTCTTCACCACGCGCGACGGCAAGAAGATCCGCTATGGGCTGTTTGCCGCTGTTGCCCGCCCCATGAAGGGCACCGTGGTCGTCCTGACCGGCCGCAACGAGTGCATCGAGAAGTATTTCGAGACCATTCGCAACCTTGCCGACCGGGGCTTTGGCGTGGCAACCCTCGACTGGCGCGGTCAGGGCGCTTCCGACCGGATGATCGGCCGACAGCGCGGCCACGTCCAGAGCTTCTTCGACTATACCGGTGATCTGGAGCAGTTCTTCGAAGAGATCGTGCTGCCCGATTGCCGAGGGCCCTACTACATACTGGCCCATTCGGCTGGCGCGGTGATTGCGCTGCTTGCCGCGCCCTCAATGGCGAACCGCGTGCGCCGCATGGTGCTGATCGCACCGTTCTTCACAGTGCCCGACCTGCCGGTTTCGGTAAAAACCGTTCGCCGCATCTGTTCGCTGTTCTGCCTTCTCGGCCTCGGCCGGCTCTATGCCGCATGGGGGCCGCGGCCGAAGGAATCGGTGGCCTTCGCCATGAACAAGCTGACCAGCGACCCGGCGCGCTATCGACGCAATACGCTGATCTACGAAACCTATCCGCAGCTGGCGCTCGGCGGACCGACGATCCGCTGGCTGAAGGCGGCCACGGAGGCATCCTTGATCGTCAGCGACCCGGATTTCATGGCCAAGATCCAGGTGCCCTTGCTGATGATCGCCGCCGGCGCCGACCAAGTCGTCTCGACCAGGGCAGTCGAAGCCTATGCGAGACGTCTGCGCGTCGGCTCGCTAGTGATGATCGACGGCGCCCGCCATGAGATCCTCCAGGAAGCCGACCTCTATCGCGAGCAGTTGCTTGCGGCATTCGATGCCTTCATCCCCGGAACCGGCGACGCTGTTTGACCGCTTCGCGGCGCCCGCCGACAAGGCCCGCACGGGTCGCTTGTCCGGCGCAGCGTGCCCCCTCATTCCCGTTCAGGCATCGAGCGCTAGCTTGCTGCCAAAGAGGTTGGAGGCCATTCGCCGGGAGAAAAACGACCATGAACGCATCGAACACGCTGTTACGTCAGGGGCATCGGCTACTGCAGATTGGCGTCGCGCTGCTGCTGTTTTCGTCATTCGAAGGGTTTGCAATACCGTATCTCGCCGCACCGCGGCTCGGACTGTCCGCGCACACGCTCAGCGCCCTGGAGGGCGTTCTCTTGCTGGCGCTAGGCCTCACATGGTCTAGGCTCAATCTCGGCGCGGCGACGTCGCGGATTGCATTCTGGCTGCTGATCTATTCGGCTTTGGCGATCTTGGCCGCCTACGTGATCGCCAGCGCCTGGGCGGCCGGCAACGAGACTATGCCGTTAGCGGCCGGAGCCTTCCACGGAAGTGCCCTTCAGGAAGCAGTGATCAAAGGTGTGGCGTATTCGTCCGCGCCGACCGGCCTCATCTCTTTCGTGCTCATTTTGTGGGGCCTGCGTCTCTCGGACGCTTGGCCTGCCGATAGCTAATGCATGTCGCGCAAAAGTGCGCAGCGGTTGTGCGATAACGACATACAAAAATGCGAGCGCGCCCCATTCAAACGCGACGCACTTTGGAACTGTACCGCGGTTTCCGTCGGATTTGCGCAAAACCAGACGCGTGGGTGCACCGGATGCCTAGCCGCGCAGCGCCGCCATCGCCGCCGCGTGCAGTTCCGGTGTCGCCGCCGCCAGGATGTCGCCGCCGTTTTCCGCCGGCCCGCCTTCGAAGGTGGTGACAACGCCGCCTGCCTTCTCGATGATCGGGATCAGCGCGACGATGTCGTAAGGTTTCAATCCGGGATCGGCAACGATATCGACGCTGCCCGCCGCCACCATGGCGAAGGCATAGCAGTCGGTGCCGTAACGGGCGAGCTGGACCTGTTGCTCGAACAGGTCGTAGCGCAGGCGCGCGTCTCCCTTGAACAGCGCCGGCGTGGTAGTGAACAGCGTCGCCTCGGCGAGATTCGTCGTCTTGCGCGTCGCGAGTTTTCGCGGGCCACCCGGACCTTCATAATGCGAGCCGGAGGCATTGGCGTAGAACAGCTCGCCGGTGAAGGGCTGCGACATCATGCCGGCGACGGCATCGCCGTCGACCGTCAGCCCGACCAGTGTTCCCCATACCGGCAGGCCGGAGATGAAGGCGCGTGTTCCATCGATCGGATCGATCACCCAGACATGCCGGCTGGAGATGTTTTCGCTGCCATGCTCCTCGCCGAGGATGCCGTGATCGGGGTATTGCGCGTTGATCAGCGCCCGGATGGCCCGCTCGGCCTCGCGGTCGGCCTCGGTGACGGGGTCGAAGCTGCCGCGCTCCTTGTTGGTGACCGCGCCCTGATTGCGGAAGCGCGGCAAGGTCTCGGCTGCGGCGGCATGCGCAACGCGCCGCATGAACTCGATGCTGACGTCCAACTGATTCTCCCGCTCCAGCATGTTTGAGATGCCCGTTAGCCCTCGGTTTTATGCCGAAACAAGGGCGTTCGGAGCCTTTCGCTGGACGCTAACTGTTGCTCGAATGCAACGCAATCATCGTGGAAATGCAATTTCCACTTCACAGTGAATTAAAAAACCCGGAACGCGCCTTGACATTTGTGCAGCGCACAATACGTTTGTTCTCGGACAGGGTTCCTGTCCATGCCCTCCTTGGGCGTTTCCTCCCTAGACTTCGACCGTGTCGTGCAAACGATGCGGTCTTTTTTTGTGCCGCCGCATGAGCGGCGAGTGCCGCGATTCCGGCGCTATTCTGCGGCCAGAGGCAGATCCATGAAATTGTGATCGGGCATCGCCATCAGTTCGGCTGAAAACCGCGCCAGATCGTCCGCCAGGGCGTCGAAACCAGATGATCTCTGGAACGTCCGCTCATTCATGTAGAGCCCCCGATTGACCTCGATCTGCAGCGCATGCAGATGGCGCACTGGGCGGCCATAGTGCTCCGTGATGAAGCCTCCGGCATAGGGCTTGTTGTGGGCGACGCTGTAGCCCATGCCGGTGAGCAGGCCGATCGCGGTTTCGGTCAACGCCGCCGCGGCCGAGATGCCGAAACGGTCGCCGACGATGAAATCCGGCCGCAATCCGCTGTCGCCGACCCTTATGCTTGCCGGCATCGAGTGGCAGTCAATCAGCACGGCATAGCCGAAGCGCGCATGGGTTCTGGTCAAGAGCCGTTTCAGCGTCTCGTGATAGGGCTTGTAGACCGCTTCGATGCGCGCCACGGCTTCCGCCAGCGGCAAGCGGCCGGAATAGATGTCGAGCCCCTCGCCTACAAGCTTGGGCACGGTGCCGAGTCCGCCGGCCACCCGCGCTGAGCGGATGTTGCAGAATGACGGCACCGGTTCGGCGAACATGCGCGGGTCGAGTTCCCACGGCTCCCGGTTGACGTCGAGATAGGCACGCGGGAAGTTTGCCGCCAGCATCGGCGCCCCTAGCGCGACGGCACCGCCGAACAATTCCTCGACATAGCAGTCCTCGGAGCGACGGATCGCGTTGCGGTCCAGCTTGGCCATCGCCATGAACCGGTCCGGATAGTAGCGGCCGCTATGCGGCGAGTTGAAGAGGAAGGGAACGCGCTGTTCGGCGCCCGATCGGATTTCGAAGGGTGGAACGACCGAAAAATCCTCGGCTGCCGTTTTCAATTTGAACGAACCCGGGAATACCAATGCATCATGATAGGAAAGTGCCACCTCGCCGCTCGCATGTCCAGCCGCCGAAGCGCCAGCCAAATCAGGATTGTGCGCCCAACGTTCACTTGATGTTTACCGTCACCTCCTCATATACAGCATGGTTAACGGGCTTGCCGCACGGCATTGTCGGTTGGGTGATTCGGACGGGACAAGATGGCACGCATTCTGCTGGCGGAAGACGACGACGACATGCGCCGGTTCCTCGTCAAGGCGCTGGAGCGCGCCGGTTATCAGGTCAGCGATTTCGACAATGGCGCCAGTGCCTATGAGCGGCTGCGCGAGGAGCCTTTTTCGCTGCTTTTGACCGACATCGTCATGCCCGAGATGGATGGCATCGAGCTCGCCCGTCGCGCCACCGAGATCGATCCTGACCTCAAGGTGATGTTCATCACCGGCTTCGCCGCCGTCGCCCTGAACCCTGACTCCAAGGCGCCGAAAGACGCCAAGGTGCTATCGAAGCCGTTCCACCTGCGCGACCTCGTCAACGAAGTCGAAAAGATGCTGCAGGCCGCCTGACGCGCTTTTGTCGCGTCTTGACCGACGCCGCAAGCCAGCCATTCTTTCCCCTTTCCCGCTATTGACGTGCCGAACCAAAAATGGTGTATGCGCGGCTTCGGATGGGCGTGTAGCTCAGCGGGAGAGCACTGCATTGACATTGCAGGGGTCACAGGTTCAATCCCTGTCACGCCCACCATCCAGACAATCCCTCGATTGGCCGTCGGTATTTTCATCGGCTGTCGTTCTCAGCCTCATCCAATCCTGATGCCGAGCTCGCCAATTCAGCTTCAGGCCGCGCCGAGGCGGAGATCGCCGGTCTCGACGTGCTGGAGAAACCACGAATAGGTCTGTTCCAATCCGCTGCGCAGCGAGTAGCGCGGGCGCCAGCCGGTGGCGAACAGACGCGATACGTCCATCAGCTTGCGCGGCGTGCCGTCCGGCTTCGTCGCATCGAATGTTATTGCGGCATCGGCGCCGGCGACCGACACGATGGTGCGGGCAAGGTCGGCAATGGTGATGTCTTCCCCCGAGCCGACATTGATGTGGCTGTCGCCCGAATAATTCTTCAGCAGCCAGACCAGCGCGTCAGCGGCGTCGTCGACATGCAGGAATTCACGCATAGGCGTGCCTGATCCCCACACCTCCAGGCTCTTGCGCCCGGCGCGCCTGGCCTCGTGCGCCTTGCGCATCAGAGCGGGCACGACATGGCTGGAATTGAGGTCGAAATTGTCGCCCGGACCGTAGAGATTGGTCGGCATCGCCGAGATGTAGTCGACGCCGTACTGGCGCCGATAGGCCTGACACAGTTTCAGCCCGGCGATCTTGGCGATCGCATACCATTCGTTGGTGGGCTCGAGCGGCCCGGTCAGCAAGGCGTCCTCGGAGATCGGCTGCGCCGCGAATTTGGGATAGATGCAGGATGAACCGAGAAACAGCAGCTTCTGCACCTCGTTGCGGAAGGCGCTGTCGATGACATTGTTCTGCATGACGAGATTGTCCTGCAGAAAATCGACCGGAAGCCTGTTGTTGGCCAGGATACCGCCAACCTTGGCCGCCGCCATCACCACTGCATCCGGCTTGCGGTCGGCCATCCAGTGCCGCACGCCGGACTGGTCGAGAAGATCGAGCTCGGCGCGCGAGGCGGTCAGGAGCTCGCAATCCTCGTCGGCCAATCGGCGCAGGATGGCCGAGCCGACCATGCCGCGATGTCCGGCCACGAAAACGCGCTTGCCCTGAAGGTCGAAGGTCATCAGCTTACCCCAATGCAGAACGGCAGCTATGCCAGTTGGCCGGCGGAGCGCCGGATCGGCTTCTCTGTTGCCGGACGCATACCGCATACAGATTTGCCCAGACAAGGCAAATCGCAAAGCCACGCGAAGCAACCTTTGGATCGGACGCTGTAGCGCTCGCGATCAGACGCCCGCTACCGCGCAGAGGCTTGTCATTCTGGCAATGGCAAGCTTGGGGTCGGCCAGCAACCCTGCCTGGTCGGCAAGGCGAAAGACATCGGAATAGTGGCGGATGCCGCGCGCCGATTGCATGCCGCCGATCATCGAAAAATGCTCCTGGTGGCCGTTCAGCCATGCCATGAAGACGATGCCGGCCTTGTAATATTCGGTCGGCACCTCGAAGATTTTGCGCGACAGCGGCACTGTCGGGGCCATCAGCGCGTCATAGCCGGCGCGGTCGCCGGCGGCCAGCTTTGCCAGCGCTGCATTGGCGACCGGCGCGATCGCATCGAAGATGCCGAGCAGCGCGTGCGAATGTCTGTCGCCGTCGCCGGCGATCAGCTCGGGGTAATTGAAGTCGTCGCCGGTGAACATCACCACGCCCTCGGGCAGCCGGTCCCTGAGGGCAATCTCCTTGCCGGCATCGAGCAGCGAGATCTTTATGCCCTCGACCTTGCCGGCATGGCGTTCGATGATCGCGATCACCGTCTCCAGCGCGGTTTCGAAATCGCTGCTGCCCCAGTAGCCTTTCAGCGTCGGGTCGAACATGTCGCCCAGCCAGTGCAGGATGACCTTGCCGGACGCCTGGGACAGGATGCGGTCGTAGACGCCGACATAATCGTCGGGGCCTTTGGCGATCGCCGCCAGCGTGCGGCTGGCCATCATGATCGCCTTGCCGCCAAGCCCTTCGATGAAGCCGAGCTGTTCTTCATAGGCCGCGATGACATCGTCGAGCGTGCTGGCGGCCCCCGGCGCCAGATGGTCGGTGCCGGCGCCCGACGCAAGATCGGCGCCGTCGACGCTGCGCGCCTCAGCGATCGAGCGGCGGATCAATTCCCTGGCGTTTGCCCAATCGAAACCCATACTGCGCTGCGAGGTGTCCATCGCTTCGGCGACACGGAAGCCAAGCCGCCAAAGGTGACGGCGAAACGCCATCGTCTTCTCCCAGTCGACCGCGGGCCTCGACCACGGATCGGTCATGGCGAGGGGATCGGCAACGACATGGGCGGCGGCGTAGGCGATGCGCGAGAACCGCGCGCCGGCCACAGGCTGCACCGGCTGGCCGACAAGCCTGTAGCGGATACGGCCGCCGCCTTCCCCGGGCAAGGTGATGTCCATGGCTCTCTCCCTTGCCCGCGCCTATTAAATGGAACGTTCCAATAAATCAAGATATTTTGACCGCCTGCCTCGTGCAGCTCAAAATTGCTGCATCGCAGCAGGCGAAAGCCATGCCTGCCAGAGGATTGCGCCCACTGAGCCGCATTTTTCTCGGGTTCGCAAAAACACGATTGACTCAAATGCCTCGCAGAGATTAGATCGTTCCAATAAAATCGCATAAGAAACCTCCGGGAGGACAGATCTGGATGGCCAGCCGGGCCAAGGCAACGATACTCGACATCGCCCGTGAGGCGGGCGTGTCCAAATCGACGGTATCGCTGGTGTTGCAAGGCAGCCGGCTGATCCGGCCTGAGACCGCGCTCAAGGTGCGCAAGGCGATCGAGGATGTCGGGTATGTCTACAACCGCGGCGCCGCCAATCTGCGCAAGGCCCACTCCAACGTCATCGGCATGGTCATCAACGATCTTACCAATCCGTTTTTCGCCGAGATGGCGGTCGGCATGGAGCGCGTCTTCCAGTCGGCCGGGATCGTGCCTTTCATCGCCAACACGGCGGAGAGCCCGGTGCGCCAGGAAGAGGTTCTGAAATCGCTGATGGAGCAGGGTGTCGCCGGGCTCGTCGTGTCGCCGGCGCGCGGCACCACGCCGGGCGCGTTCCGCCGCCTTGAGACCGCAGGCGTTCCGGTCGTCTTCGTCATGCGCCGCCTCCCCGAAAGCCGCATCCCGGTGATCACGCCCGACAATCATCGCGGCGCCTATCTTGCCACCGCCCATCTGATCGGCAAGGGCCACCGCCGGCTGGCCTTCTTCGGCGGTTCGTCCGATCTCGTCGTCTATCACGAGCGGCTGGGCGGCTTTCGCGAGGCCTGTGAAGCGCTCGGCATCGCACCAGCCGACAGGCTGGTCTTCGAGGGCGAAACCAGCCGCAAGGGCGGCATTGCCTGCCTGGAAACCGCCCTTGCCATGGCCTCACCGCCGACCGCGGCCCTTTGCTTCAACGATGCGGTCGCCTTCGGCGTCTTGCTGGCGCTGCGCAAGCGCGGCCTTGAACCCGGCGCGGACTTTGCCGTCGTCGGCTTCGACGACGTCGCCGAGGCCGAGCACTACATGCCGGCGCTGACCAGCGTCGCGGTGAACACCGCCGGCCTCGGCGAGCGCGCCGCCCATGTCGTGCTGAAGATGATCCAATCGCGCACCACGCGCGCCGAGGATCATATCGGCGCCGTCAACCTCGTGGTCAGGGAAAGCTGCGGCCCCGATCGCAAGGAGCATGGCTGCGCAGGAATGGGAGACGCGGCATGACCGTCAGTTGGGGGCTGATCGGCGCCAGCACGATCGCAAGACAGTTCATGATCGGCGCCATCCGCGCGCAGCCGGACGGCGAGATCGCCGCAGTGATGAGCTCCAGCCCGGAGCGGGCTACCACCTATGCTCGGGAAAACCGCATTCCGGCGGCGGTCTCGACGCTTGATGAATTGCTCGGCTCTGACATCGACGCCGTCTACATCTCGACCACCAACGAATTGCATCTCGAACAGACACTCGCCGCCATCGAGGCGGGAAAGCATGTGCTTTGCGAAAAGCCGCTGGCGCTGACCAGCGCCGACGCCCGCAAGATGGTCACAGCGGCCAGGGCCGCCGGCGTCGTGCTCGGCACCAATCACCATCTGCGCAATGCGGGCTCGCACCGGGCGATGCGCGAAGCGATCGCTGCCGGCCGCATCGGCAGGCCGATCGCCGCGCGCGTCTTCCACTCCGTCTATCTGCCGGAAAACCTGCAGGGCTGGCGCATCACCAGGCCGGACGCGGGCGGCGGCGTGGTGCTCGATATCACCGTCCACGATGCCGACACGCTGCGCTTCGTGCTCGGCGACGATCCGGTCGAGATCTCGGCGTTCACGCAATCGGCCGGCATGGCCGCCGGCGGGCTGGAAGACGGCGCCATGTGCCTCTGGCGTTTCGCATCGGGCGTCATCGCCCAGTCGCATGAGGGCTTCACCACCAGATTCGCCGGCACCGGCTTCGAGGTGCATGGCAGCGAAGGCTCGCTGATCGCCAGGGATGTGATGACGCAGAAGCCGGTCGGCTCGGTGTTGCTGCGCACGGCACAGGGCGAGGAGGAATTGAGCTTCGACCGCGAAGATCTCTATGCCCGTTCGCTGCACCAATTCCACGCCGCAATCCGTGGCGAGGGCCAGCCTTCCGCCACCGGCGAAGACGGCGTCTGGTCGCTGACATCAGCCGAAGCGGCATTGCAGTCGGCCAGGTCCGGCAAGGCCGTTGCCATCGACCCGAAGCTCGGGAGTGCTGGATGAGCAAGCTCGTTTCCGCGGCTGAGGCTGCCGGCCTGATCAGGGATGGCGTGGTCGTTTCCGTGTCGTCGTCGAGCGGCCTCGGCTGCCCGGATGCGGTGCTTGCCGCGATCGGCGAGCGCTTCGACGCCGAAGGCCATCCCAAGGACATCACGACACTGCACCCGATCGCCGCCGGTGACATGTACGGCATCAAGGGCATCGATCACTTAGCCAAGCCCGGCCTGTTGAAGCGCACTTTGTGCGGCTCCTATCCATCCGGGCCGTCATCTTCCGAACCACCGCAGATCTGGAAGATGATCGGCGACAATTCGGTCGCTGCTTACAACGTGCCGTCCGGCATCCTGTTCGACATGCATCGCGAAGCCGCCGCCAAGCGTCCCGGCGTGCTGACCAAGGTCGGGCTCGACACCTTCGCCGACCCGCGCCACCAGGGCTGCGCCATGAATGCTGCCGCCAGCGAGCCGATCGTTTCGGTGCAGCAGTTCGATGGCGAGGAGTGGCTCTATTTCCGCTCGATCGTGCCGCAGGTGGCGATCATCCGCGCCACCACCGCCGATGAGCGCGGCAACCTCACCTATGAGCATGAAGGTGCTTATCTCGGCGGCCTTGAACAGGCGCTGGCCGCCCGCAACAATGGCGGCATCGTCATCGCGCAGGTCAAGCGCGTCGTCGAGAACGGCACGCTGAAGCCACACGATGTACGAGTGCCCGGCGTGCTGGTCGATCATATCGTCGTGGCGCCCGACCAGTTGCAGACGACGCTGACGCCCTACGATCCGGCCATCTCCGGCGAGATTTTCCGGCCGCTGTCGAGCTTCCGCAACGCCGAGATGAACGTCCAGAAGGTCATCGCCCGCCGCGTCGCCATGGAGCTTGCCGACGGCATGGCGGTCAATATCGGCTTCGGCATCTCGGCCAATGTGCCGCGCATCCTGATCGAGGAAGGCCAGCACGGCAAGGTCACCTGGGTCATCGAGCAGGGTGCGGTCGGCGGCGTGCCGCTGCTCGACTTCAAGTTCGGCTGCTCGTCGAATGCCGACGCCTTCATGCCCTCTCCGCACCAGTTCATCTATTTCCAGGCCGGCGGCTTCGACGCCTCGCTGCTGTCCTTCCTGCAGATCGACCGCCATGGCTCTGTCAACGTCTCGAAGCTTTCGGCGCGGCCCCACGTCACCGCCGGCGCCGGCGGCTTCGTCGACATCACCGCGCGAGCGAAGAAGATCGTCTTTTCCGGTTTCTTCAACGCCGGCGCCAAGCTGTCGCTTGCCGGTGACGGCATCCGCATCGACCAGGAGGGCAAGGTCAAGAAAGTCGTCGACGAGGTCGAGCATATCTCCTTCTCGGGCAAGCGTGCCGTCGCGCAGGGACAGGATATCACCTATGTCACCGAGCGTTGCGTGATGAAGCTGACGCCGGCGGGGCTGATGGTGACCGAGTTGGCGCCGGGCATCGATCTCGAGCGCGATGTGCTGGCGCAGGCCGAGATCCCGCTCGCCGTCGCCAACGAGCTGCAAGTGACGCCGGATGCGCTCTACCGGGACCGGCCGATCGGCCTGTCGCTCAATGGCGGCGCGTCGCTTGGAGGCGCACATGGCTGAGCGTCTGGTAACCTTTGAAACCGACGGCGCCATATGCATTGTCACGCTGCGCCGGCCGGAGAAATTCAACGCGCTCGATATTCCGATGCTGCGGGGGTTGGAAGCAGCGCTCGACGAAGCCGAGGCGGCGCAGACCGTCCGCGTCGTGCTGATCTGCGGCGAAGGCAAGGGCTTTTGCGCCGGCGGCGATGTCGAGGCTTGGGCAGAAATGAGCGCCGCCGATTTCCAGGTGCAATGGGTGCGCTACGGCCATCGCGTCTTTGATCGGCTGGCGCGGCTGCGGCAGCCGACGATCGCCGTGCTTGCCGGCCATGCGCTGGGCGGCGGGCTGGAACTGGCGGCGGCTGCGGACTTCCGCGTGGCGGAAACACAGGTGAAGCTGGGGTTCCCCGAAACCTCGATCGGCGTCGTTCCCGGCTGGTCCGGCACCCAGCGCGCCGTGCGCCGCTTCGGCGCACAGGCAGTGCGGCGGATGGCGCTCGGCGGCGAAGTGTTTCTGGCTACCGAGGCTCTTGCTCTGGGGATTGTCGACCGGGTGGTCGAGACCGGTAAGGCGTTCGCTGAAGCCAAGGCCTGGGCCGGCAAGATCGCCGAGCGCGGCCCGCTCGCGACCGAAGCCGCCAAGCTGATGATTGCCATCGCGGAGGGCGAAGAGAGTGCTGCCGCGACCGAAGCGCTGGCCAGCGGCTTCATCGCGCTGACAAGCGATCTCAGGACCGGCGTCGATGCTTTCAACGCCAAGCAGAAACCGGCGTTCTCAAGATCTTAGGACCTGAAACGCACATGAACGCACCTCTCAACATCGCCATGCCCGCCGAGGCAGCCGCAGCGCCGAAAAGCTACCGGCTGCTGATCGACGGCAAGTTCGTCGACGCTCGGGACGGCCGCACGCTGGAGCGCAGCAGCCCCGGCCACGGCTTCACCGTCTCGCGCTATGCACAGGCCGGCGCGGCGGACGTCGAGGCTGCGGTACAGGCCGCGCACAGGGCCTTCGAGACCGGCCCGTGGCCGCGCATGAAGGCCGCCGAGCGCGCCGCGATCCTGCTCAAGGCTGCTGACCTGATCGAGGCGCGGCTGGACGAGATTGCCCGGCTCGACGCGCTGGAATCCGGCAAGCCGATTGCCCAGGCGCGCGGCGAGATCGGCGGCGCCGTCGACATCTGGCGCTATGCCGCGGCACTTGCGCGGACCCTTCACGGCGAAAGCTATGCCAATCTCGGCGACACCATGCTCGGCGTCGTGCTGCGCGAACCGGTCGGCGTCGTCTCGATCATCACGCCGTGGAATTTCCCATTCCTTATCGTCGGCCAGAAACTGCCCTTCGCGCTCGCCGCCGGCTGCACCGCGGTGGTCAAGCCGAGCGAGATGACCTCGGCCTCGACCTTCGTGCTCGGCGAGATCCTGATGCAGGCCGGCCTGCCGGATGGCGTCGTCAACATCCTTGCCGGTCTGGGCGCCGATGTCGGCGCACCGATGGTCAGCCACCCGCTGGTCGAGATGGTGTCGTTCACCGGCTCTACCCGGGTCGGTAAGATGACCATGGCCTCTGCTGCCAACTCGCTGAAGAAAGTCTCGATGGAACTCGGCGGCAAGAACGGCCAGCTCGTCTTTCCCGATGCCGACCTCGAAGCCGCTGCCGACGCGGCGGTATTCGGCGGCTTTTTCAATGCCGGCGAATGCTGCAATGCCGGCAGCCGGCTGATCGTCCATGAGGCGATCGCCGACGACTTCCTCGGCGCCGTCAAAGCACTCACCGCCAAGGTGGTTGTCGGCGATCCGCTCGACGACCGCACCATGGTGGGCGCGATGATCTCCGCCGACCATGTGGCCAAGGTCACCGGCTACGTGACGGCAGCGGAAAACGACGGCGGCCGGATCTATTGCGGCGGCAAGCAGCTTGCTGCGAGCGCCGGCCAGTATCTTGATCCGACAATCGTTCGCGACGTCACCGAAGACATGGCCATTGCGCGCGAGGAAGTGTTCGGGCCGGTGCTCTCGGTGCTGACTTTTGAATCGATTGAAAGGGCGTTGCGCATCGCCAACAACACGCCCTATGGTCTGTCGGCGGGCGTGTGGAGCGCCAGCATCGATACCTGCATGTCGGTGGCGCGGAATGTGCGTTCGGGAACCGTTTGGGTTAACACGTTCATGGAGGGTTATCCCGAACTGCCTTTCGGCGGCTACAAGCAGTCCGGTCTGGGACGCGAACTCGGCAAGCGCGCCGTCGAGGATTATACCGAGGAAAAGACAATCCAGTTTCATCGCGGCCAGCGCACCGGATGGTGGGTCGGCTGAGTTGGGAAGAACCCGGTGGCTATCCGCCGGTCGTTGTAAGTTCAACAAGGGAGGAAGTACATGTTGCGACAACTGCTTATCGGGACGGCTCTCGCAGCGGGCGTTGCGTTCGCGGCCCATGCCGAGGACGTCAAGGAAGTCCAGATGCTGCATTGGTGGACGTCGGGCGGCGAAGCTGCCGCTCTGAACGTGCTCAAGCAGGATCTGGCCAAGGAAGGCTTTGCCTGGAAGGACGTGCCGGTGGCCGGCGGTGGCGGCGACGCCGCCATGACCGCGCTGAAGGCGATGGTGGCGGCCGGCAACTACCCGACCGCCTCGCAGATGCTTGGCTATACCGTGCTCGACTACGCCGCGGCCGGCGTCATGGGCGACCTGACCGAGACCGCGATAAAGGAAGGCTGGGACAAGTCCGTTCCCGCCGCCCTGCAGAAATTCTCGGTCTATGACGGCAAGTGGGTCGCGGCTCCGGTCAACGTCCACTCTGTCAACTGGCTGTGGATCAACAAGGCGGTGATGGACAAGATCGGCGGCACCGAGCCCAAGACTTTCGACGACTTCATCGCGCTGCTCGACAAAGCCAAGGCGGCGGGCGTCATCCCGCTCGCACTGGGCGGCCAGAACTGGCAGGAAGCGACAATGTTCGACTCGGTTGTGCTGTCGACCGGCGGGCCTGAGTTCTACAAGAAGGCCTTCAACGACCTCGACGAGGAATCCCTCAAGTCCGACACGATGAAGAAGTCGTTCGACAACCTCGCCAAGCTCGTCACCTATGTCGACCCGAACTTCTCGGGCCGCGACTGGAACCTCGCCACCGCCATGGTCATCAAGGGTGATGCGCTGGTGCAGGTGATGGGTGACTGGGCCAAGGGCGAATTCAACGCCGCCAAAAAGGTCCCGGGCACCGACTTTCTCTGCTATCGCTTCCCGGGCACCGACGGCAGCGTGATCTACAACTCCGACATGTTCGGCATGTTCAAGGTTCCGGAAGACCGCAAGGCCGCCCAGATCGCTCTGGCCACCGCAACTCTGTCGAAGAGCTTCCAGTCGGCCTTCAACGTCGTCAAGGGCTCGGTCCCGGCCCGCACCGACGTGCCGGACACCGACTTCGACGCATGCGGCAAGAAGGGCATGGCCGATTTGAAGGCCGCCAATGAAGGCGGCACGCTGTTCGGCTCGCTGGCGCAAGGCTACGGCGCCCCTCCGGCGGTTGCCAACGCCTACAAGGATGTCGTCTCGAAGTTCGTCCACGGCCAGATCAAGACCTCGGACGAGGCGGTGACCCAACTGGTCAGTGCGATCGAAGACGCCAAGTAAGCACGCGCCCATGTGAACGATCTCCCCGGCGCAAGCCGGGGAGATTCCCTGCGGAGGGGTTTTGCGGTTGCGCTGACCGGCACGCTTCGTGCCGCAGAGGCCGCGAGGACAGAATTCCGGACCCGCGATACGGAATGGATCGATGAGCATAGTTGCTGAAACCAGTATCACGCTGACGCCGGAGCACGGTGCCCGTCCGGGCGCTTCGGTGCGCTCGCGCCTGCAGGATGCGCTGCCGAAGCTCGTGCTGGCGCCGAGCTTCGCCGCCACCATCGTCTTCGTCTACGGCTTCATCCTGTGGACGATCTATCTGTCCTTCACCAATTCCAAGACCTTTCCCTCCTATGCGATCACCGGGCCACGCGCCTATCAGCGGCTGTGGCGCTGGACTTTCGAAAGCGATCCGCCGTCCTCCTGGTACACCTCGATCACCAATATGGGGATTTTCGGCTTCCTCTATATTTCCATCTGCCTGGCGCTCGGGCTGTTCCTGGCGATCCTGCTTGACCAGAAGATCCGCGGCGAAGGCCTGCTGCGGCCGATCTACCTCTACCCGATGGCTTTGTCGTTCATCGTCACCGGCGTTGCCTGGAAATGGTTTCTCGACCCCGGCCTCGGCCTCGAGCAGACGCTGCACCAATGGGGCTGGACGAGCTTCCATTTCGACTGGATCAAGAACAAGGATTTCGTCATCTACACGGTGGTCATCGCCGGCGTCTGGCAGGCGTCGGGCTTCATCATGGCGATGTTCCTGGCCGGCCTGCGCGGCATCGACGGCGAGATCCTGAAGGCGGCGCAGATCGACGGCGCCACCACGTTCCAGCTTTACCGCCGCATCGTCATCCCGCTGCTGCGGCCGATCTTCCTGTCCGCCTTGATCGTGCTCGCGCATCTCGCCATCAAGTCTTACGATCTGGTCGTCGCGCTGACCAGCGGCGGGCCGGGCGGCTCGGCCTGGCTGCCGTCGAATTTCATGTATGAGTACACCTTCAAGCGCAACGAAATGGCCGTCGGCTCGGCCAGCGCCGTGATCATGCTGATGACTATCACCGCGATCATCGTTCCCTATCTCTATTCCGAGCTTCGGGAGAAGCCGCGATGAGCGCCATAGCCACTCCTGCTCGCCAGAGCACAGGCGGTATCAGCGCCAGGACGGTCAACCGTATCGTCATCTACGGGCTGCTGGCGCTGTTTGCGCTATTCTATCTGATGCCGCTGTTCGTCATGCTGGTGACCTCGTTCAAGACCATGGACGAGATCCAGAACGGCAACATGCTGGCGCTGCCGCAGGCGCCGACCTTCGCACCCTGGATAAGGGCGTGGAGCGAAGTCTGCTCGGGCCTCACCTGCGTCGGCATGAAGGGCTATTTCTGGAACTCGATCAAGATGGTGGTTCCGGCCGTCATCATCTCGACCCTGCTCGGCGCGCTCAACGGCTATGTGCTGACGAAGTGGCGCTTTCGCGGGGCGACGCTGGTGTTCGGGCTGATGCTGTTTGCCTGCTTCATCCCGTTCCAGTCCGTCCTCTTGCCGATGGCAACGATCCTCGGCAGCCTCGGCCGGTTCGGCGTCAAGCTGCAGAACGCGACTGGCCTCACCTTCGGCTTCGGCAATCCAACCGTGAACCTGGTGTTCGTTCACGTCGTCTACGGCATCGGCTTCACCACCCTGTTCTTCCGCAATTATTACGAAGCGTTTCCGAACGAGCTGGTGAAGGCGGCGCAGATCGACGGCGCCAGCTTCTTCCAGATCTTCCGGCGCATCATGCTGCCCAACTCGCTGCCGATCATCGTGGTGACGGTGATCTACCAGTTCACCAACATCTGGAACGACTTCCTCTTCGCCTCCGCCTATGCCGGCTCAGGCGACGTGATGCCGATGACGGTGGCGCTGAACAACGTCGTTAACACCTCGACCGGCGTCGTCGAATACAACGTCAACATGGCGGCTGCGATGATCGCCGCGCTGCCGACGCTCCTCGTCTATGTGCTCGCCGGCCGCTATTTCGTGCGCGGCCTTATGGCCGGCGCCGTCAAAGGATAATCGCATGGCTTTTCTGGAAATTGACGGGCTGAAGAAGCGTTTCGGAGCGGTCGAGATCCTGAAAGGCATCGACCTCGACCTGGAAAAGGGCGGCTTCCTCGTGCTGGTCGGGCCTTCCGGTTGCGGCAAGTCCACGCTGCTCAACACCATTGCCGGCCTGGAAACCATCACCGAAGGGGAAATCCGCGTCGACGGCCGCACGATCAACGATCTTCACCCCTCCAAGCGCGACATCGCCATGGTGTTCCAGAGCTACGCGCTCTATCCGAACATGACGGTGGCCGGGAATATTGCCTTCGGTATGGAGATGCGCGGCGTGCCGGCCGATGAGCGCCAGAAAGCGATCGACAAGGTGGCAAAGGTCCTGCAGATCGGCCATTTGCTGAAGCGCAAGCCAAGCCAGCTTTCCGGCGGCCAGCGCCAGCGGGTCGCCATGGGTCGGGCGCTGGTGCGCGATCCAAAGCTGTTCCTGTTCGACGAGCCTTTGTCCAATCTCGACGCCAAGCTGCGCGTCGACATGCGCATCGAGATCAAGCGCCTGCACGCCACCACCGGCACCACCATCGTCTACGTCACCCACGACCAGATCGAGGCTATGACGCTGGCCACCAAGATCGCGGTGATGCGCGACGGCGAGGTGCAGCAGTTCGGTACGCCGGCCGAGATCTATAACAATCCGGTCAACCTGTTTGTTGCCGACTTCATGGGCTCGCCGGCGATGAACCTGATCCCGGCGACGATCGGCAGCAACGGATCCGGCTTCTCGGTCGTCATGGAGCGCGAGGCGCGCCAGCCGATCTCGCTGCCGCTGGCCAATGCGCCGGCCGGCCTGTCGGCATTCCACGGAAAACCGATCATCTTCGGCGTCCGCCCGGAAGCACTGACCGATCCCGAAGGGGCCGAACGCAACGCCTCGAACATCGCCCGCGCCGACTGTCACATCGAGGTCATCGAGCCGGCCGGCTCGGATACGTTCGCGGTCACCAATCTCGGCGGCAAGGCGGTGGTGGCGCGGCTGCGCGCCGATGCCAACATCCAGCCCGGCACGGTCACGCCGCTCGCCTTCAATCTGACCAAGGCGGTGTTCTTCGATCCGGCGACCGAGAAACGCATCGTCTGACCGCCATGACAAATCCAGACATCGTCATCATCGGCTCCGGCATCGGCGGCGCCACGATCGCGTCCGGCCTTGCCGGCAGTGGCGTCTCGATCCTGATGCTGGAGCGCGGTGAAGCCCTGCCGGCAACCCCGCACGCACGCGACACCCGCGCAATCTTCGTCGATGGCCACTATAGGCCGAAGGAGATGTGGCTCGAGGCCGGCGCAGCGCCTTTCAACCCGGGCAATTACTACTATGTCGGCGGCAATTCGAAATTCTACGGCGCGGTGCTGATCCGCTACCGCAGGGAAGACTTTTCGGAGATGGAGCACTATGGCGGCATCTCGCCGGCCTGGCCGTTTTCCTACGAGGAATTCGAACCCTGGTATTCCAGGGCCGAGCAGCTTTTCCGCGTGCGCGGTGCACTCGGCGAAGACCCGACCGAGCCGTTCCACTCGATGCCCTACCCTTTCGGGCCGGTGCCGGACGAGCCGCCGATCGCGCGTGCCCGCGCCGAGCTCAGGAACCTAGGCCTGCACCCGGCATCGCTGCCGCTCGGCGTCGACATCGAAGCCTGGCTGAAAGACGGCAGCACGCCGTGGGACGCTTTTCCCAACACCGGCGCCGGCAAGGTCGACGCCCAAACGGGGCCGCTGACCGCCGCCCTTGCCGACCAGAACATCAAGCTCGAGACCGGCGCCCACGTCGAACATCTCGAGGCATCGCCGGATGCGAGGACAATCGCTGCCGTCCATTATCGACAGAACGGTACGCTGAAGAAAGTCGCGCCGAAGTTGGTCATCCTATCGGCCGGCGCAGTCAATTCCGCCGCCATCTTGCTGCGCTCGCCCACCCCTCAGAGCAGAGGCGGTGGCAAAGGCCTGGCCAACCGCTCCGACCAGGTCGGCCGCAACTTCATGAACCACAATTCGAGCGCCATGCTGGCGATCGATCCACGCCGGCGGAACAAATCCGTCTACCAGAAGACGCTGATGCTGAACGATTATTATCTGTCCGACGGCAGGGGCGGCAAGCCGCTCGGCAATGTCCAGCTCCTCGGCAAGATCGACGGCAACATCCTCAAGGCCAATGTCAGGCGCGCGCCCAAATTCGCGCTCGATTTCATGGCCGGCCACGCCGTCGACTGGTATCTGATGTGCGAAGACCTGCCCGATCCCGAGAGCCGCATCATGGTCGACGGCAAGGACATCGTCATGCAGTGGCGGCGCTCCAACATGCAGTCGCTCGACGGACTGACCAAGGTGATGCGCGAGAATTTCCGCGCCTGCGGCTATCCGATCGTGCTGTCGCGGCCGTTTGACAAGCGCACGCCCTCGCATCAGTGCGGCACGGTAAAGATGGGCAACGATCCAGCGACCTCGCCGCTGGATCCGTTCTGCCGCTCCTTCGACCACAGCAATTTGTTTGTCGTCGATGCCGGCTTCCTGCCGAATTCGGCCGCCGTCAATCCGGCGCTGTCGATCGCCGCACAGGCGCTGCGCGTCGCCGACCACATCTGCAAGACGGAGCTTGCAACATGAGCCGCCCGGCAGCCATCGTCACCGGCGGCGCGCGCGGCATCGGCCTTGCTTGCGCCGAGGCGCTGGCCGATGCAGGCTTCGACATCCTCGTCGCCGACCTTGCTGACGAAGCCGCCGACGGGCTCGCCGCCGACATCACCGGGCGCGGCGCGAAATTTGCCTATGCCAGCAGCGACATCGCTGACCTCGACGGCCATGCAGCGCTGATCGATGTCGCGACAAGCGCCTTCGGCCGCATCGACTGCCTGGTCAACAATGCTGGCATCGGCACTGTCCTGCGCGGCGATCTGCTCGAGCTCAAGCCGGAAAATTTCGACCGGGTGCTCGGCATCAATCTGCGCGGCACGGTGTTCCTCAGCCAGGCCGTCGCCAAAGCGATGCTAGGCCTGCCGGGCGATGGTGCGAGATCGATCATCACCGTCACCTCGGTCAGTGCCGCCATGGCCTCGCCGGAACGTTCCGACTACTGCATTTCCAAGGCCGGGCTTTCGATGTGGGTGAAGAACCTGGCGCTGCGGCTTGCCACCGAAAACATCGCCGTGTTCGAGGTGCGGCCGGGCATCATCCGCACCGAGATGACCGCGGGTGTCACCGCCAAATATGACGCGCTGATCGAGAGCGGGCTGGTGCCGGCGATGCGCTGGGGCAAGGGCCAGGATATCGGTGCCGCCGTGGCGGCGCTCGCCGGCGGTAAGCTCGGCTTTTCGACCGGCTCGGTCATCAATGTCGACGGCGCGCTGTCGGTGCCGAGGCTATGAACAGGTGATGCCATGACTGACTTCATAATCGTCGGCGCCGGCCCGGCCGGCTGCGTACTCGCCAACCGGCTGAGCGAAGATCCGTCGCATCAGGTGCTGCTGCTCGAAGCCGGCGGCAAGGACTGGCATCCGCTGATCCACATGCCGGCCGGTTTTGCCAAGATGACCAAGGGCATCGCCGCCTGGGGCTGGTCGACTGTGCCGCAAAAGCACATGAACGACCGCGTCTTCCGATACACGCAGGCCAAGGTGATCGGTGGCGGCTCGTCGATCAACGCCCAGATCTACACGCGCGGCAACGCCCGCGACTACGACGCCTGGGAGAAGGAAGAAGGTCTTGCCGGCTGGGGCTATCGCGACGTGCTGCCCTATTTTAAACGCGCCGAGAACAATCAACGTTATGCCAACGATTTTCACGGGGACCAGGGCCTGCTCGGCGTGTCGAACCCGATCGCGCCGCTGCCGATCTGCGAGGCCTATTTCCGCGCCGGGCAGGAGATGGGCATCCCCTTCAATCCCGACTTCAACGGCGCCAGCCAGGAGGGCGTCGGCTATTACCAATTGACGCAGAAGGACGCAAAACGCTCTTCGGCATCGGTCGCCTATCTCCGGCCGATCCGCGAGCGCAAGAATCTTACCATCAGGACCGGCGTTCTGGTGACGCGCATCGTCGTCGACAAGGGCCGCGCTGTCGGCGTCGAGATCGTCGACAAGCCGGGCGGCCAGCCAACGATCCTGCACGCCGAACGCGAGGTGATCGTCTCGTCCGGCGCCATCGGCTCGCCGAAGCTTCTAATGCAGTCGGGCATCGGCCCGGCCGACCATTTGAAGGCGGTCGGCGTGACGCCTGTGCACGACCTGCCAGGCGTCGGCTCCAATCTGCAGGATCATCTCGACCTGTTCGTCATCGCCGAATGCACCGGCGATCACACTTACGACAACTACGCCAAGCTGCACTGGATGGCGTGGGCCGGCCTTCAGTACCTGCTCCTGAAGAAAGGCCCGGTGGCCTCCAGCCTGTTCGAGACCGGCGGCTTCTGGTACGCCGATCCGACCGCCGCCTCTCCCGATATCCAGCTGCATCTCGGCCTCGGCTCCGGCATCGAGGCCGGCGTCGAGAAGTTGAACAATCCGGGCGTGACACTGAATTCGGCCTTCCTGCGCCCGCGCTCGCGCGGCACGGTGCGGCTGAACAGTGCCGACCCGGCAGACCGCCCGCTGATCGATCCGAACTATTGGTCCGATCCCTATGACCGCGACATGTCGATCAAAGGGCTGAGGCTGGCGCGCGAGATCATGCGGCAGAAAGCGCTGCAGCCCTATGTGCTGCGCGAGGTACTGCCGGGACCCGACCTGCAGAGCGGCGACGAGCTGTTCGACTACGCCTGCCGCAGTTCCAAGACCGACCACCACCCGGTCGGCACCTGCCGCATGGGTTACGATGCGATGAGCGTGGTGACGCCGGAGCTCAGGTTACGTGGCATCGAGGGCCTGCGCGTCTGCGACGCCTCGGTGATGCCGCGCATCCCCTCCTCCAACACCAATGCCCCGACGGTCATGGTTGGTGAAAAGGGCGCCGATCTGATCCTTGATCGCGAGCCGCTGCCGCCGGCAGTGTTTTCCACCAACCGAGCGGCATGAGGGACAAGGAATGATCCGGCACTGTGTTTTCGTCAGAGTCCGCAACGATGTCGCTAACGCCGAGCGGGCGGCGATCCATGCCGAACTCGAAGCGTTGCGGTCGATGATCGACGGTATGGGCAAGGTCGAATTCAGCGCCAACACCAGCCCCGAACCCTTCGCCCGCGGCTTCACGCACGGCTTCACCATCGACTTTCGCGATGCCGCCGCACGCGATGCCTATCTGGAGCATGAAGCGCATCGGCGAGCCGGCGCCCGGCTGGTGGCGGCGCTCGAAGGCGGCACGGACGGGCTGATGGTGTTCGACCTGGAGATCGCGTGATTATCCCATTCTCAGCGCAACCACACCGGCAACGATGCTAAGCACCGCGGCACCCCGCCATGCCGTCATCTTCTCGCCGAGCGCGAACACCGAGATCATCATGGCGAAGAGGATCGATGTTTCGCGCAACGACGCCACCGAGGCGATCGGCGCCTTGGTCATCGCCCACATCACGATCCAGTAGGCGCCGCCGCTGAGCACGCCGGTATAGATTCCTGCCTTCCAGTCGCGGGCCAGCACCGGCAGCGCCTGTGGGCCGCGAAAGACGACGCAAAGCACCAGCGCCCACAGCGCATCGCAGACGAACAGCCAGGCCGCATAGCTCGATGCGGTGGCGGCCAGCCGCGCGCCGCTGCCGTCCGACAGCGTATAGCTGGCGATGAAGATCGATGTGCCCAACGCGAAACCGACAGCGCGCAAGTTCAATTTCTCCAGATGCGCGCCGCCGCGAAACGACAGCACCAGCGTGCCCGCCGACAACAAGAGAATGCCGAGAATGGCGAGCGGCGCCGGCATCTCGGCAACCACCACAACGCCCCCCAAAGCGGCCAGCAAGGGCGCGGTGCCGCGCGCCAGCGGATAGGTCTGGGCGAAATCGCCGGCCTTGTAGGCGCCGATCAGGAACGTCCTGTAGCCCATGTGGAAGACAACCGAGGCGAGGATGTATGGCCACACTTCCGGCTTCGGCACCTCGACGAAGGGCAACGTCACCAGCGCGGCGGCACCCATGCCGAGCGTCATCAGCGTTATCGACAGGAAACGGTCGAGATGGACCTTGACCAGCGCATTCCAGATCGCATGCATGGAAGCGGCGGCGAGCACCGCGAAAAAGACAAACAGGCTCATCGGCGGTTCATCCGCCGCCCGTCCCTATGGCGATAGGCGTCTCCAGGTCGATATCGACCCAGAGCGGAAAATGATCGGAGGCGATTTGGCCGATTTCGGCGCTGACCGAGCGCACGCGCCCCGCAAACATACCGCCGACGAAGCAATGGTCGAGCCGGCGCTTTGCGATCCTGCCGTCGATGGTCTTCACATGGGTGTGAAAGTCCGACGTCGGTTCGCTGGCGACGGCGGCGGCGTCGACAAAACCATCGAGATAGGCGGCACCGCGATGATAGGGCGCGCTGCCGACGATGCAGCGGTACTCGGCGCTATCCGGCTCCATGTTGAAGTCGCCCAACCAGATCGCCGCTACGGGGTTTTCTGGCTCCTGTTCGCCATTGCTCCAGTTGCGCGCCGGCTCGTCGTCGGCGCCGCTCCATGGGCCGCCCTCGGACGGCGCGCGGCGATGCTCGGCCAGCAAATACTCGATCTGCTCCAGCCGCTCCTCGGCCGCGATATGCGCCAGATGCAGCGAAAAGAACCGCACCGGGCCGGCAGGGGTGCGGATCATGCATTCAAGTGCGGCGTTGCGGGTGTTGAGCGGACGCAGCGTGCGCCTGAGCGGCAGCGTGTGCAGCCGCGACCAGACGATCGGCAGCTTCGACAGAACCATGGTGCCGAATTGCCGCCGCCGGTTGACGATGCGGCCGTCACGCCTGTGGCTGGCATCCATGTCGAATGCCGGGCCGTAGACCCAATGGTAGTCGGGCAGCAATCGCGAAAGAAGTTCCGGCTGGTCGTCCTCGTTGCTGCGTAACCAGTGCCGCTCGACTTCCTGCAAGGCGATGATGTCGGCACCGGCGACGACCTTGGCGCAACGCGCCAGATCGTAGCGGCCATCGCCGCCGAAGCCGTACTGGATGTTATAGCTGACCAGCTTCATTGCTTATCCGGCTCAGTTTCCTGCTGGCAGTAGCCGTTCGGTGGATTGGTTGCAATGTGCAGCCGGACGGAGGGAGCTTGGGCCAGATGCTAAGTCGTCAGTGGCTGGAACCGCCCGGGCGGGGATGCCGCCAGTTCCGACCAGTCGATCTCTTCCTCGAGGCGGTGGTAGGCCTCGTCGCCGATCGTTCCGTCGATGCGCAGGCGCTCCAGTGCATCGCGCTGGCTCTTGATGGCATAAAGACGCAACCTGTCATACTCGGTCGCCGCCTGGGCATCCTCCGGGTTCTCGGCGATGGCGCGCTGGGCGGCATATTGCTCGCGCACCGCCCCTGCGGCGCTCGACGTCTTGCCGCTGAGCACGTCGAGCGCAGCCTGCATGATGGCGACGCGCGCCTGCGCCACCTCCCGGTCGACCGTCTGGTCGGGCTTGAGATTGAGCACACTCAGCAACGGCTTCAGGCTGACGCCTTGCAGCACCAGCGTGCCGAGCACGACCGTGAAAGCGGCGAGCACGATCGGATCACGGCCCGGAAAGTCGGCCGGCAAGGCGAAGGCTGCCGCAAGCGTCACCAGGCCGCGCATGCCGCACCAGCCGATAAGCATGCCGCCGCGAAATGTCGGTGCGTCCTTCCGCCTGTCCTCGTCGCCCAGACGTGCCAGCGCTCTGAGGATCGCGCCGCAGCCCAGCACCCAGACGAGCCGCGATACGATGACAATGGCCAGCACCGCCAGGGCAAAGACGAACGCCTCGCTTTGTCCTTGCTCGGCAAGTCGACCGACAATCGATCGCGCTTGCAGGCCCATCAGGACGAAGGCCAGGACGTTGAGCACGAACACCGCCGTCTCCCAGACCGAGTAGGAACTGACACGATTCCTTGCCGGCATGCGGCGCGGCGATGTACGTGCGATCGTCATGGCATAGACGACGATCGTGATGATGGCGGACAGCCCTATCCTGTCGGCCAGGATCCAGACGCCAAAGGTTGAGGCGAATTGCACCACGGTGCCGCTCGCCGGGTCGTCGATACGGCCGAGTATGGCGAGAGACAACCGGCCTAGCACATAGCCTGCGGCAAGGCTGCCGACCGTCGACAGCAGGATCATTGGTATGGCACTGCTCAACAGGATAGAGCCGGCGGCTGCGGAAACCGACATTCGGTAGATCAGCAGTGCCGTCGCGTCATTGAGAAGGCTCTCGCCTTCCAGGATGGCGGTGATGCGGTGCGGTACCTTGAACTGCCCGAGCACGGCCGCCGCTGCCACCGCATCGGGCGGCGCCACAATCGCGCCAAGCGCTATGGCGGCGGCGACGGGCAGGCGTGCCATCGTCCAGCCGACCAGAGCGACCGCCACCGTGGTGAAGATGACGGCGCCAAGCGCCAGCAGGATGAGCGAAACCTTGTAGCGATTGAGATCGCGCAGCGACGTGTCGTAGGCCGCGTCGAGCAGCACCGGTGCGATGAACAAAGCAAGCGCCAACTCCGGGTCGATCTCGATAGTCGGTGCAAATGGCAAGAAGGCGATGCCAGCGCCGGCCAGCGCCAACAATGAAGGATAGGGAATCTGCAGGTGCCGCGACAGCGCGGTCAGGGCGACCGCGATGAGAAGCAGGACAAGGGTGAGTTCAAAAAGCGCCATGCCTTATCGTAGCGGTGAAGCCGGGCGATTGGCACTGCAAAAACGGCCGCGCCTTTGGCTGCTGGTGAATGGTGAGTGGTGAATGGTGAATGGTGAATGGCTGCGTGTAGAGGAATTTGGCGCGTAAAGCGCATTCTCACTATTCACTATTCCCTCTTCCCCTAATGCAGCACCAGCATGTCGCCCGACGAGAACGAAATTTCGGCCTTTTCGCCGACGGCCGGCGGCGGCGTGGCCGGGCTGTTGAACGTGTCGAGCGAGACCGTGGCGCCGCCGATGCCGACGCGCACGCGGATGACCGAGCCGAGGAAATGCACTTCGGCGATTTCGCCCGAAAGGCTGGAGTCGCGGCCGGGGTGGCGCCCCAGCGAAATCGCTTCCGGACGCAGTGCCAACGACAGCGTGTCGCCGGATTTCGAGCCGTTGAGCTTGCCCTTGAGCGAAACCTCTTGCGAATTGACGCGCACCTTGCCCGAAGCCGCGTCGGTGACCGTGCCTTCAAGCACGTTCAGCGTGCCGACGAAATTGGCAACGAATTTGGTTGCCGGTCGGTTGTAGATCTCGAACGGCGTGCCTACTTGCTCGGCCTTGCCGCCATACATGACAGCAATGCGGTCGGAGATCGACAGCGCCTCTTCCTGGTCGTGGGTGACGAAGATGGTGGTGATGCCGAGCTTCTTCTGGATCGAACGGATTTCCTCGCGCAGCGACACGCGCACCTTCGCGTCGAGCGCCGACAGCGGCTCGTCGAGCAGCAACAGCTTCGGCTTCGGCGCAATCGCCCGCGCCAGCGCGATGCGCTGCTGCTGGCCGCCGGAAAGCTGGTAGGGATAGCGGTCGCCCATCTGCGGCAGCTTGATGATATCGAGCATTTCGGCAATGCGCCTGTCGGCATCGGCCTTTGGCATGCCGGCGACCTTCAGCCCGAAGCCGATATTCTGCGCCACGGTGAGGTTCGGAAACAGCGCATAGGCCTGGAACACCATGCCGACATTGCGCTGATTGGGCTTCAGCCGGGTGATGTCCTTGCCGGCCACGACGATCTTGCCGGCGGACGGCTCTTCGAAACCAGCGACCATGCGCAGCACCGTCGTCTTGCCGCAGCCCGATGGCCCAAGGAAAGAGACGAATTCGCCCGGCTCGACGTCGAGGTTGAAATCCTGCACCACGATGATGGGGCCGAAGGATTTTCGCACATGCTGGATTGAGAGGAAGGGCTCGGTCATGGCTTTTTCCTTCGGGTCAGTTCGGACGGTTCGCCGATCGCGGCGCGAAACGCGACAGGATCTGGATCAGCGACATGCAGCCCCAGGTGATGGCGAAGGCGATGATGGCAAGCGCCGCCGGCTCGTAGGCTCGGTTAGCGCCGACGTTCTGCAGATAGGGTCCGAAGGCAGGCCGGTTGAGCAGGCTAGCCATGGTGAATTCGCCTATCACGATGGCGAAGGTCAGGAAGGCGCCCGACAGCACCGCGATCAGCACATTGGGCAGGATGACCCGGGTGATGATCGTGCCCCAGCCGGCGCCGAGAATCTGCGCCGCCTCGGTCAGTGTCCGCACGTCGATCGTGCGAAGTCCGGTGTCGACGGCGCGATACATGTAGGGCAGTGCTAGTGTCGCATAACCGATGACCAGCAAGGCATTGGCTCCTGTCTCGCTGCCCAGGAACGGCAGCGGTGAGTTCGACCCGTACATTCTAATGTAGCCGAAGACGATGACGATGGCGGGAATGACCAGCGGCAGCAGCGTGATGAACTCGACGACGGGCCTGAGCTGCGGCATCCGCAGGCGGATCCAATAAGCGGTAGGCACCACGATCAGCACGCCGAGAATGATGGTGAAAACAGCAGCGAGTACGGAATAGCCGAAGGTCGCCTGGAAACGGGGGTCGCCAAACACGACTTTGTACGCATCGAAGGAATAGGCGCCGCGCCGCATGCGCATGGAAAATTCCACCGTCGCGATAAGCGGAATGAAGAAGTAGGCAGCGCCCAGCGCGAAGACGACCCAGGCCCAGAAACGTCCGCTCTTCATTTAAGCCACCTTTCCGAGCGCGTCCGGAACCAGATGTAGAAGACATTGGCAAGCCCGGTGATGACGATCATACCGAAGGCAATGGCATAGCCGAGATGGGCATTGTGCAGCACGTCACCGCGGATCTGCGCGTAGAGCAGGATAGGGACGATGTTAAGCGAGGAGCCGGTCAGAGCGTAAGCGGTGGCGATGGCACCGAAGGCGTTGGCGAACAAGAGGATGACGGTGCCGAGGAAGCTTGGCCAGATCACCGGAATGACGACCATACGCCAGAACTGCGCCTGGGTCGCGCCAAGCGTTGCTGCCGCTTCGCCCCATTCCTTCTTCAGCCCGTCGATCGCTGGCACGATGATCACCACCATCAGCGGGATCTGGAAATAGACATAGGTCAGTGTCAGGCCCCAGAACGACAGAATGTTGAAACCATGGGCATAAATGTTGAAGCCGACCAAGACGTTGAGCAGCACCGTGGCGAGCCCGAGCCGGCCGAGCGTCGCGAGAAAGGCGAAGGCCAGCGGCACGCCGGCAAAATTGGAGGCCACGCCGGAGAAGGTCAGTGTCGCCGAGCGTATCCATTCCGGCAGTCCGCCGCGCACGATGGCGATGGCAATGGCAAGCCCCGCGAAAGCACCGATCAGCGACGAGGCGAGGCTGACCTTGATTGAGATCCAGTAGGCGGCAACGATCGACGGCTGCGCCAAGGCCGCTATGTTTTCGAAAGTGAATTCGCCGGCATCGTTCCGGAATGCGCCCAGCATCAGATAGAGCGTGGGCAGGATCAGGAACATGATGGCGAAGATGAAGAAAGGCGCAACGCCAAGCCATTGTGTCGGCAGCCTCATACTGCGGGCGTCGGCAGGAGGCGCGGTCTTCCCGGCAACAGCGTGATCGGACAACGAGATATCGGTCATGCGCCGGCTACCGTCCTGGAGGTATGCCGGGCGGCGATCTAAGCCGCCCGGCTGATCTCAAGTCTTACTTGACGTTGGCGCCGACGACGGCATCCCAGTTCTTGGTGATGGCTTCCTTGGCCTTGCCCTGCTCGTCGAGCGTCGGGAACACCGCGGCTGCATAGGACTCGGCCGGCGGCAGCTTGGCCATCACGTCAGCCGGGAGCTTGCCATTCTTGGCGAGGTCGTTGAAGCGGATCGGGTGACAATAGCCCTTCAGCCAGCCGATCTGGCCTTCGTCGGAATAGAGATATTCCAGCCATAGCTTGGCAGCATTGGGATGCGGCGCGTAGGCGCTGATCGCCTGAACATAGACGCCGGCGACGACACCGGTCTTCGGCACGACGACGTCGACCGGCGGATTGCCCTTCAGCGTGTCGCGGCCGGCAAGCGCGTTATAATCCCAGGTCACCAGGATTGGCGTCTGGCCTTGGGCAAGCGTCGCGGGCTTGCCAATGACCGGCACGAAATTGCCGGCGGCATTGAGCTTCTTGAAGAAGTCGAGACCAGCCGTGCCGGCGGCTTCGCCGGCGGCCGCACCGCTGGAAAGGCCGGCGGCATAGACGGCCTGGATGGCCTGATTCGAAGCACGCGGGTCACCGGCGAGCGCCACGGTATTGGCAAATTCCGGCTTCAGCAGGTCGGCCCAGTCGGCCGGCGCTTCCTTGACCAGGTCCTTGTTCACCAGAAACGAAAGCACGCCGTAGTAGTCGCCGGTCCAAAAGCCTTCGGCATCCTTGGCGCTGTCCGGGATCGAGTCCCAGGTCGATACTTTATAAGCCTGGATCAGGCCATCCTTCTTTGCGGTCGGGCCGAAGCTCAGGCCGACGTCGATGACGTCAGGCGCCTGCGGGCCCTTGTTGTCCTTGTTGGCCTTGATCGCTTCGACCTCGTCGCCGGAGCCGGCATCGGGATTGAGCTCGTTGACGGTGATGCCCGGATATTTTGCCTTGAAGCCGTCGATGACCGCGCCGTAGCCGCACCAGTCATGCGGCAGCGCGATGGTGGTGAGCTGGCCTTCAGCCTTGGCTGCGGCGACCAGTTCATCCATGGACTGGGCCGACGAGATGGCAGAGGTCGCCATCAGGGCGACGGCCGTAAGGGAAAGCAGTTTTCCCGTGAATTTGAACATGTGTTCTCTCCGTTGAACTGACGCCGTTGGACGCCTGCGATGCGGTATCGTTTTCGTGTGACAGCCAGATGAAAGCTTTGTGAAAGCGATGCCCTGCAGTACGAAAAAGTAAACTCTTTTTAACCGGCTGTAGCAATCGCTACGCGGCTATTTTTCCGGCTAACTAGTTTCGACCTTGCCGTTCATCCTTTCCCCCTTTCTTCGCCTCTTTTCCAAAGTGGATTTCCAATGCGGAAGTTGTCTCAGACGGCGCCGGCGATGGCATTTTCCAGCAGCGTCAGCGCCGCCTTCTTGGTCAGCTTGACCGGGTTGCCGCCGGCGGTCGGGTCGACCATCGCCATGTCGGCGATCAGGCCCTTGCGCTTCTTGTCCATGTCGAGCCCCTTGATCAGGCCGGGCAGCGCGTGCGGCACCTTGAGCTCCTTGCGCAGCTTGATGATCGCCTTCGCAAAACCGTCGAAGCCGCCCTTGATGCCGCAATAGGCGGCGAGCCGGGCTATGCGCGGCTCAATCGCCTCGCGGTTGAAGGCCAGCACATAAGGCATGAACACGGCGTTGGTCATGCCGTGGTGGGTGTCGTAGAGCGCGCCGATCGGATGCGACAGCGAATGAATCGCGCCAAGCCCTTTCTGGAAGGCGGCGGCCCCCATGGCGGCCGCGCTCATCATGTTGGCGCGGGCGACTAGATCCTTGCCGTTGGCATAGGCTTTCGGCAGGTTTTCGAAGACCAGCCTGATGCCTTCCACCGCGATGCCGTCGGCCATCGGGTGATAGCCCGGCGCACAATAGGCTTCGAGGCAATGGGCAAGCGCATCCATGCCGGTGCCGGCGGTGATGAAACCGGGCATGCCCACCGACAGCTCCGGATCGGCAATGACGATCGCCGGCAAGAGTTTGGGATGGAAGATGACCTTTTTGGTGTGGGTCGCCTCATTGGTGATGACGCCGGCGCGCCCGACCTCCGAGCCGGTGCCGGCGGTGGTCGGCACCGCGATGATCGGCGCGATCGCATCGGCATCGGCGCGCGTCCACCAGTCGCCGACATCCTCGAAATCCCAGACCGGCCGGGTCTGGCCGGCCTGAAAGGCGATGAGCTTGCCGAGGTCGAGCGCCGAGCCGCCGCCAAAGGCGATGACGCCGTCATGCTTGCCCTGCTTGAACACAGCGATGCCGGCGGTCAGGTTGGAATCGACCGGGTTCGGCTTGACCTCGGAAAACACGCCATACGGCACCTTGGCATCGTCCAGTATTTTCAGCGTCGAAGCCACCACCGGCAGTTTGGCCAGTCCCGGGTCGGTAACGAACAGCGGCCGCTTGATGCCGGTCGCCGCCAGCACCTCCGGCAGCTCCTTGATGCGTCCGGCGCCGAAGCGGACGGTCGTCGGGTAATTCCATTTGGAAACGAGTTTTGTCATTTTTGTCTTTCGAAAAGTCAGATGGCTTCGCGCAGATGGTATGATTTCGGCCTGGTCAGATTGTCGTAGCCGATGGCCGACAGTGCCGCGCCCTTGCCGGTGTCCTTGACACCGGTCCAGACCAGCGCCGGGTCGAGATAGTCGCAGCGGTTCATGAACACGGTGCCGGTCTCGACACGATCGCCGATCGCCGCCGCATGCTCAATGTCGCGCGTCCAGATAGAGGCCGTCAGCCCATAGGGGCTGTCGTTCATCAGCGCGATCGCTTCCTCGTCGTTGCGCACCTTCATGATGCCGACGATTGGGCCAAAGCTTTCCTCGCGCATGACGCTCATCTGGTGGTCGACCTGGGTCAGCACTTCCGGCGCCAGATAGGGCGAACCTTGCCTGTCGTTGGCCACCTTCATGTTGATGTGTGCCCTGGCGCCCTTGCGCAACGCCTCGGCCTTCTGCTCGCGGATCAGGTCGGCGAAGCGCGCCTGCGCCATCGGCCCCATGGTGGTCGCCTGGTCGAGCGGATTGCCGACGACGTAGTTCCTGGTCTCGGCAATGAAGCCCTCGACGAATTCATCGTAGACCTTCTCGTGGACATAGACGCGCTCGATGCCGCAGCAGCACTGGCCGGAATTGTAGAAGGCGCCGTCGACCAGATTGGCAACCGCATGGTCCATCTTGGCGTCCGGCAGCACATAGGCCGGATCCTTGCCGCCGAGTTCGAGGCCGAGCGTCATGAAGGTGCCCGCGGCGGCCTTTTCAATGGCGCGGCCGCCGGCGACCGAGCCGGTGAAGTTGACATGGTCGATCTTGCCGGAGCCGAGCAGCCTTTCGGTCTGCGCGTGGTTCATGACAAGGTTCTGGAACAGGCCCTTGGGCAGGCCTGCTGTGTCAAACGCCTGCTGAAAACGTTCGCCGACCAGCAGCGTCTGCGCCGCGTGCTTGAGGATGACGGCGCTTCCGGCCATCAGCGCCGGGACGATGGTGTTGACGGCGGTGAGATAGGGATAGTTCCAAGGCGCGATCACCATGACCACGCCGAGTGGCACCTTCTTCACATAACGGCGAAAGCCGTCCTTCGGGTTGGAGGCCATGACCGGCTTCAAGGCCGCCTCGGCGATCTCGACCATGTAGCTGACACGTTCCCTGACGCCGCCGAACTCGCCGCCATAGCGCACCGGCCTGCCCATCTGCCAGGCGATCTCCGGCACGATCTCGCCGGTCATGGCGACCAGCGCTTCCAGCATGGCAAGCATGTATTTGCCGCGCTCGACGACCGGCGTCTCAGCCCACTTCTCTTGCGCCGCCTTGGCACGTTCGACCGCGGCACCGATCGCCTGGTCGGTGGCAAGAGGCCGTTCGGCATAGATCGAACCGTCGACAGGGGATTTTATCTTGACCGTTTCGGTCATGCCTTGGGTCCTCGCATTCTACAATAATTATCGTTGGTCACGCCGCCCTCATCCGCCTGCCGGCACCTTTCCGCCTATAGTGACGGAGAAGGGACAAGCTCCAGCGCTGGCGACCCCCTCTCCCCGTTCTTCACAAGAGGGTAAAGGTGAGGGGCGGGCGGCGCCGACATTGCCAGCCATTCAATACCGCTCGAACCCCCTGTGCAGTTCCCAGTCCGTAATCCGGCGGTCGTACTCGAACTGTTCCCAGTGTGCCGTGTGGATGTAATGCTCCAGCACATCGTCGCCGAGCGCGTGCCTCAGCATCTTCGATTCCGCCAGCGTTGCGGTGGCGTCGCGCAGTGTCTTTGGAATTTCCGGCAGCTGCGAGGCCTGGTAGGCGTCGCCGACGAAGGGCTTCTGCAGTTCAAGCTTTTCATCGATGCCGGCAAGGCCCGCTGCGATCAGTGCCGCGAAGGCGAGATAAGGATTGAGGTCGGCGCCGCCGATGCGGCATTCCATGCGGATGCCCTTGGTGCCCTCGCCGCAAAGACGGAAACCGGCGGTGCGGTTGTCCTCGCTCCACATGATCTTGGTCGGCGCAAACGTGCCGGCCTGGAAGCGCTTGTACGAGTTGATGTAGGGCGCCAGGAACCAGGTGAATTCCTTGGCATATTTGAGCTGGCCGGCCGCCCATTGCTGGCCGAGTGTCGACAGCGTCCACTCGGCATTTTTGTCGTAGAACAATGGTGTCTTGCCGTCGGCGCTCCACAGCGAATTATGGATGTGGCTGGAATTGCCGGCCAGCCCGTAATTGTACTTGGCCATGAACGAGATCGCCTTGCCTTCGGACTCGGCGATTTCCTTGGCGCCGTTCTTCAGGATCACGTGGCGGTCGGCCATGTCGAGCGCCTCGGCGTAGCGGACATTGATCTCTTCCTGGCCTGGCCCCCACTCGCCCTTCGAATTCTCGATCGGGATGCCGGCCGCTTCCATCTCGTTGCGAAGCCGGCGCATGACGCCTTCTTCCTTGGTGGTGATGCCGATCTGGTAATCGCCGATATAGGGCGATGCCGTCTCGAGGCCCTGCCAGTGCTTCTTGCGGGCCGAATCGTAGGTTTCACTGAACAGATAGAATTCGAGCTCGGAAGCGAAATAGCCGATATAGCCGCGATCCTGCAGCCGCTTGACCTGCTTCTTCAGCATGGCGCGCGGCGAATGCGCCAGGTCGTCATGGGTATGGTGGTCGAGCACGTCGCAGATCACCAGCGCCGTCTTTTCCAGCCACGGAACGCGCCGCAGCGTCGCAAGGTCCGGCTTCATGACGAAATCGCCATAGCCCTTCGACCAGCTCGCCGCCTTGTAGCCCGGCACCGGTTCCATATCGATGTCGGCGGCCAGCAGGTAGTTGCAGCCATGCGTCTCGTCATGCGCGGAATCGACGAAATACCGGGCCAGGAACCGCTTTCCCGCAAGCCGCCCCTGCATGTCGACGATGCAGGCCAGCACGGTGTCGACCTCTCCGCTGGAGACCGCTTGCTTCAACTGATCGAAGGAGAAATTTCCGGCCATTCCTTTGGCACTCCAGCGCTTGTCGTTTCGGGCCTGTAAAGGCCACTTTGAAGATGTGGGAAGCTATGGCCGGCAAAGCGCCGGCCATAGTTGGAGGACTTGCCTCAGTGGCCGGTTTCGCCGACGGCCTGTTCCGCAGCCTTGATCGCTGCCTGGCGCGCCGCGATGATGTCGCCGAGCGGCGGGCCCTGGAAGCGGTTGCGCTCGAAGGCAAACCAGACGATCGCCGTCAGGATGAAGAAGCCGACGGTGATGTAGAGCGCCCAGTCGTTCGGCGGCTGGATGCCGATGACGAAGATCAGGAGCATCGACAGGATCGAAAGCACGCCGAACAGCATGAAAATGGCGCGCCCCATGTTCCACGGCCCCATCTTGTCCCATTTCGGCGTTCCCCAGGCCAGCATGCCGAGCACGATCGGCACGGTGAAGGAGAGGAACAGGAAGATGACGGTGCACGACACGACGATGGTGTAGGCCGAGGTGCCTGCGACTGAAACCAGCGTCGAGCCCCAGACGAACAGGACGGACAGGATCGACGCCGTCCAGATCGCCGCCACCGGCGTGCGGTAGGTCGGGCTGACCTTGGCCAGTGCCGAGGAACCCGGCAGGCCGCCGTCCCGCGAGAAGGCAAAGATCATACGCGAAGCGGAGGTGACGGTGGCGAGGCCGCAAAGCAGCTGTGCCAGGAAGACGACGAGGTAGACGAACTCCTTGACGCCCGGGCTGACGCGCTGGTCGAAGGCCCAGAAGAACACGTTCCAGCCCTGCTTGGCCGCATCGTCCATGTTCGGGATCATCAGCACGAAGGCTGCGAGGAACAGATAACCGAAGACGGCCGACCAGATCACCGACATGACCATGGCGCGCGGCACGGAGCTCGCCGCCTTGATGGTCTCCTCGGAAGTATGCGCCGACGCATCGTAGCCGGTGATCGTATAGATCGGCAGCAGCAGGCCAAGCGCGAACACCCAGGCATTGGATACCGACGGCCACACACCGGCGCCGGCATCGCCGGAATAATTGTGGAAGGTGAACAGCCGGCTGAAATCCCAGGTTTCGGCCGAGATCAGGCAGACGACCGCGATGAGGATCGAGCCGAAGAAGATCAGATAGCCCGAGAAGTCGGTCAGCTTGGCCGTCAGCTTGATGCCGAGGTGGTTGATCAGTGCCTGGGCGCCCGTGATGATGACCAGGAAGATCATCTGGTTGGTCAGCGTACCCTCGATGCCGAGCGCCGGTCCGAAGGCGCCGAGGAAAAACGTCCAAGTGCCGACATTGATGGCGCCGAGCACGGTGATCAGCCCGAGCAGGTTGAGCCAGGCCGTCACCCAGCCGGTGCCGCGATTGCCGAGGATCGAGCCCCAATGATAGAGGCCGCCGGCGGTCGGATAGGCCGAGCTGATCTGCGACATCGCTACAGCGAAGGTCAGCGAAACGAAACAGCCGACCAGCCAGCCAATGCCGATGCCGATACCGCCGGAGCCGGAGGTTGCCTGCGCCAGCGAGTTGATGCCGCCGGACAGGATGCAGATGATCGAAAAGGAGACCGCGAAATTTGAAAAGCGACTGAGGCGCCGCTCCAGTTCCTGGGCATAGCCCATATTGTGGAGGACCTTTACGTCCTCCGCCTTGTCAACTTCAGTGTAGCCCGATGCTGCCATTTTTAGTCCCCTTTTGGTTTCTTAGCTGGCCGATTGAACTGACTTTCCGACTGCGCTTGGTCTGGAGGCCTTGGCCGCCTCGGGCTCCAGATTGAGAAAAATACTCGCGAGCAGATCCGCCCATTTCCGCTGCCCGGCTGCGCCGGAGATCTCGTCGTTGCGGATTTCGATCATTGCGCAGGGCAGCCCGCGCGAGCGGGCATGGCGTTCCAGCGTGAAATAGACGCGGTCGGCCGGCGAATAGGGTTCGTTGACGCCGACGGTGACGCCGGCGACCCGCTGCAGCGCCGCGATCAGCGGCGCCGCCAGCCGGCGGTCCTCGTCGTGGATAACGCCGATATGCCAGGGCCGGCTGCTGCCCTTGTAGACCGGGGTGAAAGAATGGACCGAGACCAGCCGCGTCTCCCGTCCGGCCGCCAGGCGCTCGTCGATGATCGTCGCGATCCGGTCGTGGAACGGCCGCCAAGCGAGCGCGATGCGCGCCTCCCGCTGATCGGCCGAAAGCCCCTGATTGGCCGGGACCACGGTTTTTTCGCTGGCGCTGACCGTCACTATCAGGTCCGGTGCATCGAGCGGGCGGTTGCAGTCGATGACGAGCCGCGAAATGCAGGTCTCGACCAGCGTCGCATCGAGTGCCTCGGCCATGCGGCGCGCCACCGGCAAGGCGCCGGGATCCCAGGCGATGTGGCGGGAAAGCTCCTCGGCGGCAAGTCCGAGCGTTCCGAATTCCGGCGGCAGGAAATTGGAGGCGTGGTCGCAGGTCAGCACGAAAGGGCTCAATCCGCCGGGGTTCGTCACCCTTACGGTTTCAGGCGATGCAAGGCTGGCGGGCCGTGCTGTCTCCATTGTCTGCCGTCCCCGGGGAGCGCTGTACCGTATGTTACGTATTTTGCCTCATTGCGTCCCTATGGATGATTTCATACAGTTTGGCCGGCTTTGTCAAACGCGATTTCGATAATGCGGTAACGGCCCGGCCAGGGTGGGGAAAAACATGGTTTCCAGCATTGCCGAACTGATCTCCGACCGCATCGGCACCATGCCGGCCGGCGAGCGGCGCGCAGCGCAAACGCTGATCGCCAGCTATCCGCTGATCGGGCTGAAGACGGTCGCCGAATTCTCGGCTGCCGCCGGCGTATCGTCGCCGACGATCCTGCGTTTCGTCGCCCGGCTCGGCTTCCAGAACTATCCGGAATTCCAGTCGGCGCTGCAAGACGAACTGGCGGCGCAATTGCAGTCGCCGGCCTCGCGCACGCTCAATCCGCCATCGCAGGGCAGCGCCGTCTCGCCGATGCTGGAGGCGACGCTCGACAATATGCGCGAGACATTCCGGCATCTCTCGGACAAGCAGCTTGCCGACATCGTCGCCAAGCTTGCCGACCGGCGCGGCAAGACATTCCTGATCGGCGGCCGCTTCACCGACCCGCTGGCGCGCTACATGGCGGCCCACCTTGCTATCATCAAACCCAACGTCTTCCATCTCGCCGGCCAGGAAAGCGTCTGGCGCGACCGGCTGATCGACATGGGCAAGCGCGACGTGCTGGTGATCTTCGACATCAGGCGCTATCAGGACAGCCTCGTCCGCTTTGCCGAGACCGCCAACCAGCGCGGCGTGCAGATCGTGCTGTTTACCGACCAGTGGCTGTCGCCGATCGCCCGCTTTGCCCGCCATGTCATCGCCGGGCGCACCGCCGTGCCTTCGGCCTGGGACTCATCCGCCGCCCTTTTCGTCGTTGCCGAAGCGCTGATCGGCGCCGTCACAAGGCAGCTCGAGGCCGACGGCGCCAAACGCATCCGCGAGCTGGAAAGCCTGCGGTAGCGCAGGCTTTTGGAAAAGCACGCTCCTGGCCGCGCCTAGTCAACCAAAAAACTGACCATCTGCAGGATCAGGATCAGCAACAAAACGCCAAAGGCAGACGCCAAAACAGCTGCCAGCAGGACGATGCGTTGTTTCTTACCCACAGCTCCCCCGGGGAAGCATAGCTCCCGTCCACGACGACGAATGTCAGTCCTGCCCTATCGCTCAACCACCGTCCCACGTCATCAAGACCCGCCTGCGGCTTGGCGGAGGAGTAATGACGACTTGCTTCACGCGCGAAATGAACCGCTGGGGCCAAGGTGCTCGCTTGGAGGGACGGCTGCATCATTCATCCGAACCATGTCACGGCCGAATGACCACCTTGCCGTTCGGGCTTAACCATTTCAGCCGCAAACCGTGCCATCGCCGCAGTCCGGATACTTTTGGCGTGGCAAGGATAATCGTAGTTCGGCTAGCCTTGTCGATGCGAAGCCGCTCCTTGAACCATCAGTCAAACAGCGGTGAACTGCGCGGAGGAAATCGATGAGCTATCTGGACGAGCTGTTCTCAGTCGCCGGCAAGACGGCGCTGGTCACCGGCGCCGCGACTGGCATCGGCCGCATGGCGGCGACCGCTCTGGTCAAGGCCGGCGCCACCGTGATGATCGCCTCGCGCAAGGGCGAGGATTGCGTCGGGGTAGCCGGCGAGTTGAACGGCCTTGGCGCGCCCGGCAGGGCGGAAGGTTTTGCCGGCGACGTCTCCAGCGAGGCCGGCATTGCGGCGCTTGTGGCCGAGGTCAGGGCGCGGACCGAGCGGCTGCATATCCTGGTCAACAATGCCGGCATCTCCTGGGGGGCGCCGCTGGAAAGCTTTCCCTACCATGCCTGGGCCAAGGTGTTCGGCGTCAATGTGACCGCGGTCTTCCACCTGACGCGCGAGTTGCTGCCACTGCTCGAGGCCGCCGCCAGCGATGCCGACCCGGCCCGGGTGATCAACCTCGGATCGGTGATGGGCACGCAGCCTTTGGCCGAAGATGCCTACTCCTACTCGGCCTCGAAGGCCGCGGTTCACCACCTGACGCGCATCCTGGCGATCGAATTCGCCGGCCGCCGCATCACCGTCAACGCCTTTGCGCCTGGCCCTTTCCGGAGCCGGATGACGGCCTTCGCCACCGGCACCGAAGACCAGGCAAGACATGTCGGCAACCATGTTCCGATCGGCCGCATCGGCGCACCGGATGACATTGCCGGCGCAACGCTCTATTTGTGCAGCCGTGCCGGCAGCTATGTCACCGGCGCTATCCTGCCGATCGATGGCGGGCAGTCGGTGCAACACGGGCTGACATTATTCAAGGAATGAGACGCACGCCATCCGGCGAGTGAAATGCCGGGGGTGAAGATGGAGGACATCAGCGTGGAACCGATCAGTCTCGATGTGCTTCTGGCCAACGTCGGCAAGGAAGTCGGCGTGTCGCCATGGCGGGTCGTCACCCAGCGCATGATCGACCAGTTCGCCGATGCCACCGACGATCATCAGTTCATCCATTGCGATCCGGAACGCGCCAGCCGCGAAACGCCGTTCGGCGGCACCATCGCGCATGGCTTCCTGTCGCTTTCGCTGTTGTCGGCGATGACCTTCGAAACCATGCCGCCGCTGGAAAACAGCAAGATGGGCGTCAATCATGGCTTCGATTCGCTGCGCTTCCTGGCGCCGGTGAAGACCGGCTCGCGCATCCGCACCCGTTTCGTGCTGGCCGACGTCAAGGTCAGGCCGTCCGGCTGGGTGCAGACGGCGCACGACGTGACGATCGAGATCGAGGGCTCGAAAAAACCGGCGCTGACCGCGCGCTGGCTGACGCTGACGCTGATCGAACGCCAACCGGAAGCGGTTTGAGGTATCCAACGCCTGGGGACCTAAATCTGTTTGGCTTCGGCCGCGACATACTTCATATGGCGGCTGACCTGCAGCGCAATGTAGACGACCAGTGAGCAACCGATTGGAAACACGATCTCGTTGAGGCCGGTTGCGATAGCCTGCGGCAGTGCGAGAGCAGCGTCGTTTGCCGCGGCCGTCTCGATGGTCAGCACCGTGATCCCGCCGCCGAATACCGCGCCTATCAGGGCGCCCGCCAGCGCGAAATGGAGCGGACGCGGTTCTTCCTTCGATGCCAGCGACGCCAGTGTCCAGCCGAGCAGCCCGTATTCGATCGCCCGCAGCACACCCAGGGTCGTGAGCGACAGGATGGCCGGCTTTGCCGCCGCGTCCAGCGCGCTGACCATGACCTTTTGCGTCCCTTTGGCGATGCCCATCGCCAGTGGCGCTGAAATCGCGCTGATCAAGCCGCCGAGCGAGGCTCGCACCTTGGCGAGCGCCGTGCCGAGGCTGACGCCGGCGCAGACGAAGAACGACCAGGTCACGCCTTGCGCCAGTTCGATCAGAACCTGCGTCGTCGCCGGGTAGGCACCAGCCGCAAATCTGACGGTCAGAATGAGAGCTTCCATGGCAAAGCCGAGCGCGATCGCCAGCCATGCGACCATGACGACGCGCCTGAGCGCCATCCTGGCGCGATGGGAAAGCGGGTCCACGTCCGGCACGCCGGACGAAAGCTCAGTTCCGGTCATAACGGCCTCCCGAAACGAAATTCTTGCAGAGCCGCGAATTAGTCTTTGTCTGTAACAGTCCGATGTTGCCGGCTTTATTGCCGGGTTACATGGGTATTGCGACAGTCAGCCTTCTGCTTCGTGCCACCCTTGCCCGACGCCGTACAGCGTATATATGCTGCATCCAGCCATCAGTCATAAGGCAGTAGAAAGTTGCAGCTGAGCGTCCAGGAGCGCCGCGAAAAACAAAAGGCCGAACTGCGTTCCGAACTTGTCGACGCCGCGCACAAGCTTGTCCAGGAAGAAGGCTATGACGGCCTCACCATCCGCAAGCTCGCAGAGCGCGTTGGCTATGCGCCGATGTCGGTCTATTCCTATTTCGCCGACAAGCAGGACATCCTGTTCGCGCTGGCCGAGGATGCCTTCGAGACCTTGGCCAGGCGCATCGCAAATCATACGGCCGACGACCCGATCGAGGCGCTCAAGGCGGTGCTTGTCGAATACGCCGCCTTTGGGCTGGAAAATCCCAACGAATACCGCACCGTCTTCATGACCGAAAAAGTCGGGCCGCCAGCCGGAAAGACCTTCGCCGAAATGGAGAGCGGCAACCCGGCGATGAAAGTGCTGATCGCGAGGGTCGAAGCCTGCGTTGCCGCCGGCAGGCTCAAAGGCGATCCACGCGCCATCGCTACCATGCTGTGGGCGGTCGGCCACGGCGCCATCTCGCTGCTGATCACCTTCCCGTTCTACCCGTTCGGCGACCAGACGACGTTCATCACACGGATCGGCGACATCATGCTCGAAGCCATCGCCGCGCACGAGATTGCGCCGCTCACGCCGTCGGTCAACTGCTGAAGAGCGGCGCTCCTCCCGATCTGCAGGATCTTCTCCGAACGTTCTGCGCTGCGGCGCCGAGCGTTCGGCAATTCTCCGTACGCGTGCGATTTTGCTTGAACACCGGGAGTCCAGGGCGTATCTGTACGCAGTTCCGTACACGTACGAGAAATTCAATAACTGAACCGGAGACCGACGATGAAGAAGGCAGTCCTCACGCTCGCCGCCCTGCTGGCGCTCTCTGGCGCCGCATTTGCCGGCAGCAGTCAGCCAGCCAAGCAAGAAGCGGCCTGCATCGACACCAAGGCCGGTGCTAAGCTCGATTGCGCGCCGACCGGATCGCTTGAAAACGCCGATGCCCCGACACACAAGGCCGGCAGCAAGGGCCCGAGACTCGGCATCGGCATCGATCCGTGGATCGTGCCAAGCAGCTTCTGAGCCGGCCCGGCGACAATACGCGGTGATGAACCGAAAGGGCGACAGGACTTTCCGGCCGCCGATCTTGTCTGCTTCAGCCCTGCTTTATCGCGGCGTGCAGATCACTTCTTACGCTTCTGTCCCGCCACGTTTTTACGCTTGCCGGGTCTTGCCGGTGCGCCGGGAATGGCCGTTCCGGTGATCGACACCGGATCGCTGGCCGGGAATGTATCCTCGAGGCCTTCCTCGAGTTCCTCTTCGATATCTGTCCCAGTGCGCTGCTCGTCTTCGAAAGAGCGCACGGCCGGAGTCTTGACCGGCGACTTCGGCGCGGAGCTCGGCGGCATTTGCATTCTCCCTCGGCTCGCTGTCGCAGAACGGTCGGGCGCGGCGAACATGCCTATGCTGCCGCGTCGCGCGTTGCCTCCGACAGAAAAGTAAAGACATAATCGGAAAAGGAACGCCAGCATTCGACGCGGAACGCGTCGGCCGCCGTGCGCAACAGCACGATTTCGACCTTGCCGAGAATGCTACGCGACGCCGACCCGACCGGAAAGGCGTCGAGCGACAGATCCTGCGGGCAGCCGGCATTGATCGTCGCCGCGGCAGCCGGACCGGTAACCGATATGGCGACGTTGCGGTGCGAGATGCCGACCGCCGAATGCAGTACGGAAATGCTGGCGCAGTCGGCGAGCGGATCTTTTCCGTTCTCGTCGATGACCAGCCATTCGTCCGGCCCGAGCCACAAGGCCGTGCGTCCGGCCTTTGCCGCCGAGGTTTTCGGCCTTTGCGGCAGGACGACGCCGAGCGCTTTCGAAAGTGCCGCAATCGAGGCTTCCGGCGCGCGCAGCGATATGCGCTCGGCCGGCGGCAGCACGGCAAGTGTAACGCCGGCGGCGGAAAGCGACTGGCCGGCGAGAGCCGGACGGCGTTCGACTGAGGGTCCGGCGGCGTTGGTTTTCACGGCGGCCTTAGCCATTGAGGCGCTCCCCCTTCTCGTCGAAGGACACCATGCCGGTGACCTCCACCTCGATCACCCCGTTCGGCATCGGCACATAGAGCGTCTCGCCCGTGCGATCGCGGCCGCCGGCGACCAGCCCCAGCGCGATCGAGCGGCCGCAATTTTGCGACCAATAGCTCGACGTGACATGGCCAATCATCTTCATCGGGATTGCCTGCTTCGGGTTCGCGACGATCTGTGCGCCCTCCTCCAGCACCACCTTGGGATCCCTGGTCTTCAGGCCGACAAGCTGCTTGCGGCCCTTGGCGACCAGATCCGGCCGCGCCATGCCGCGAATGCCGACGAAGTCGGTCTTCTTCTTGCCGACCGCCCAGTCGAGCCCGGCGTCGTTCGGCGTCACCGTGCCGTCGGTATCCTGGCCGACGATGATGTAGCCCTTTTCGGCGCGCAGCACATGCATAGACTCTGTGCCATAGGCACAGGCGCCATGCTTCTGGCCCTCGGCCCACAACGCTTCCCAGACCGCTTCGCCGTAGTCGGCCGGCACGTTGACCTCGAAGCCGCGCTCACCGCTGAACGACATGCGAAACAGCCTGGTCGGCACGCCGCAAATCCGGCCTTCGCGCACCGACATATGCGGCAGCGCCTCATCCGACATGTCGATGCCCTCGACCAGCGGCGCAATGATGTCGCGAGACTTCGGTCCCTGCACGGCAATCACCGCCCATTGCTCGGTGATCGAGGTCAGCCAGACGTTGAGATGCGGGAACTCGGTCTGGAGATAGTCTTCCATATGGTTCATGACCCGCGGCGCACCGCCGGTCGTCGTCGTCACATGGAAACGGTCGGGGGCAAGCCTGCCGACGACACCGTCGTCATAGATGAAGCCGTCCTCACGCAGCATGATGCCGTAGCGGCAGCGGCCGGGCTCAAGCTTTTCCCATGGATTGGTGTATAGCAGTTCCATGAATTTGGCCGCATCCGGCCCGACCACCTCGATCTTGCCCAGCGTCGAGGCGTCAAACAGGCCGGCTGTCTTGCGCACCGTGACGCATTCGCGGTCGACGGCGGCATGTATGTCCTCGCCCGGCTTCGGGAAATACCAGGCGCGCTTCCACTGACCGACATCCTCGAATACAGCGCCCTGGCGCTCGGCCCAGGGATGGATCGCCGTCTTGCGGGTCGGGTCGAACAGGGGACCCCGCGCATGCCCGACGATCGAGCCGAATGTCACCGGCGTATAGGGCGCGCGGAATGTTGTCAGCCCGACCTGCGGGATCGGCTTGCCCAACGTCTCGGCGGCAATCGCCAGGCCGTGCATATTGGAGGTCTTGCCCTGGTCGGTCGCCATGCCATTGGTGGTGAAGCGTTTGACGTGCTCGATCGAGCGCATGCCCTCATGCACTGCCTGGCGGATGTCCTTGGCGGTGACGTCGTTCTGGAAGTCGACGAACGCCTTCACCGTCGTGTCGGCGCCGGCACCGGGTGCGGCACCCAGCATGCCGCGCGACCAGCTTTCGCCGGCGTCGATCTTCGGCTTGGTGCCCTTGGCCGGCCTGCTGCCGGCGTCTTTGGCCGCCTTGGCGCCGGCGGCGTAAGCTTCGTCGATGGTGGCCGACAGCCCGTCGGTGCCGTTGCAGGCGCCGACCGAGACGCAGTCCTGCGCATAGGTTCCGGGCACGAAGCGCTTGGTCTCGTCGTTGAAGGCGACCTTGCCGCGTGATTGCGAGAACAGGTGCACCGACGGCGTCCAGCCGGCCGACATCAGGATCGCGTCGACCGGAATGGTGCGTTCGCCGCCGCCATTCTTCGGCTGCACGGTCATCGACGACACCCGCAATTTGCCGCCGGCGCGTATCACCGCGCGGCCGAAATTGACCTCGATGCCGAGCGCCCTCGCCTCGTCGATCACCGGCCCGGTCGGGTTGTCGCGCAGATCGATGATCGCCGCCACGTTGATGCCGGCCTTTTTCAGGTCGATCGCCGCCGCGTAGGCGGAATCGTTTGCCGTATAGACGCCGACATTCCTGCCGACGGCGACGCCGTAATGGTTGAGATAGGTGCGCGCCGCCGACGCCAGCATGATGCCGGGGCGGTCGTTTTCGGCAAACACCATGTGCCGCTCGATGGCGCCGGTCGCCAGCACCACCCGTTTGGCACGAACCTGCCACAGCCGCTCGCGCGGCAGGTCGCGGCCGGGGTTCTGTAGATGGTCGCTGACGCGCTCGACCAGCCCGACGAAATTCTGCGCGTAATAGCCGAACGCCGTGGTGCGCGGCAGCACGCGGACATTGTCCATCGACTTCAACTTGGCGACGGCGGACTGCGCCCAGGCAAAACCGTCCTGGCCATCGATACTGGCGCCGCTCTCGAAATGAAGGCTGCCGCCGAATTCCGCCTGCTCGTCGGCAAGGATGACACGCGCCCCGGTTTCAGCCGCGGCCAATGCCGCGGCGATACCCGCGGCACCGCCGCCCAGCACCAGCACATCGCAGTGGGCGAAGCGCGCCGAATAATGGTCGGGGTCCGGCTGGTCGGGAGCGACGCCAAGGCCGGCGGCGGCCCTAATCTTGGGTTCGTAGAGGTTTTTCCATGCAGTCTTCGGCCACATGAACGTCTTGTAGTAGAAGCCGGCCGAAAGCATCGGCGAGGCGATACTGCTGACGGCGCCGACGTCGAAGGCGAGCGACGGCCAGCGGTTCTGTGACTGTGCGGTCAGCCCGTCATAGAGCTCTTGCACCGTAGCTCGGACGTTCGGCGTCTTGCGTGCCGCGTCGCGTTTGATCTCGACCAGCGCGTTCGGCTCTTCGGCGCCGGCCGACAGAAAGCCGCGCGGCCGGTGGTACTTGAACGACCGGCCGACAAGATGGACGCCATTGGCAAGCAGCGCCGAGGCCAGCGTGTCGCCCTCGATACCGGTATAGGGACGGCCATCGAAGCTGAAGCCAGCTATCTTTGCCTGTTTGAGCCGTCCGGCGCCGGCAATGCGGAATGTCGCGCTCATTTTGCGGCTCCCGGCAGCTTTACGGGCTTCGGCTCGCCGGCCTTGTAGGTCATCAGGAACCTGTCGCTGACGGTGTCGCGCACGGCGTTGAAGAACCGCGCGCAGCCATGCATGTGCCGCCAGCGCTCATAGATGATGCCTTTGGTATTTGAGCGGATGAAGAAGAACTTTTCGAAATCGTCGTCGCTCTCGCCGGCGACATTAGGGGAACGCGCAATATGCGCCTCGCCGGCGTTGCGGAACTCGAGCTCCGGACGCTCTTCCTCGCAATAGGGGCAGCGGATGAGAAGCATGGTTGGTCCTACAATTCGCCGTGGCCGAGGCGGGCGCCGGCCGGTTGGTCGCAAAGCCTCTGGCCCAAGGTCACGAAGGGCGCGACGAGCCGGATGCGCTCCTCGATGCTTGCCGCAGGGCTGAAGAGGTCGCGGTTGGCCATGTTGCCGATCGTCAGCAGGACCGGATCGACCGTGACGATGACGACGCGCGGTTCGAACGGCTCGTCGTCGTCCAGATCCGCCGGCCGGCCTTCAAGAAACGAGACGACCCTTTGTCCGCCGCTCCAGACGCAGGCCAGAATGCCGTCGTCGACGGAAAACGGCCATTCGGTCTCGTTTTCGGCGCGGCTGATCGGCTGCGTGCGCACCTCGTCCGGCGACGGAAAATGGAACAGGCCTTGCTCGCCGGCGAGCATCAGCGGCATGGCGACGGCCATCTCGGTCATCATCAGTGCGCCACCGCTGCCGCCGCCGCCTCGTCGATGAGGCGGCCGGTGCGGAAGCGCTCGATGGTGAAGGGCGCGTTGATCGGGTGCGGATCGTCCCTGGCGATGGTATGGGCAAAGACATGGCCCGAACCCGGCGTCGCCTTGAAACCGCCCGTGCCCCAACCGCAATTGACATAGAGGCCGGGCACTGGCGTCTTGGCCAGGATCGGCGAACGGTCCGGCGTCACGTCGACGATGCCGCCCCATGAGCGCAGCATCTTCATACGGGTGAAGATCGGGAACATCTCGCAGATCGCATCGAGCGTATGTTGCAAAATGTGCAGCCCGCCGGTCTGCGAATAGGAGACATACTGGTCGGTGCCGGCGCCGATGACCAGTTCGCCCTTGTCGGACTGCGAGATATAGGCATGCACCGTGTTCGACATGACTACGCAGGGCACCACCGGCTTGACCGGCTCCGACACCAGCGCCTGCAGCGGATAGCTTTCCAGCGGCATACGCACGCCGGCCATGTTCATGATCACCGAGGAGTGGCCGGCGGCGACCACGCCGATCTTCCTGGCGCCGATGAAGCCGCGCGTCGTCTCGACGCCCGTGACCGCGCCGTTCGGCGCCCGTTTGACGCCGGTGACCTCGCAATTCTGGATGATGTGGACGCCGCGCGCCGAGGCGCCGCGCGCATAGCCCCAGGCGACCGCATCGTGACGCGCCGTGCCGCCGCGGCGCTGCAGGGAGGCGCCCATCACCGGATAGCGCGCATTGCGCGAAATGTTGAGCGGCGGGCAGAATTCCTTGGCCTGCTCCGGCGTCAGCCATTCGTTGTCGATGCCGTTCAGCCGGTTGGCATGGACGTGGCGCTGCAGCACCTGGATGTCGTGGATGTTATGGGCCAGCATCATGACGCCGCGCGGCGAATACATGACGTTGTAGTTGAGCTCCTGGCTGAGCCCGTCCCACAGCTTCAGCGCGTGATCGTAGATTCCGGCGCTCTCGTCGTAGAGATAGTTCGAGCGGATAATGGTGGTGTTGCGGCCGGTATTGCCGCCGCCGAGCCAGCCTTTTTCCAATACCGCGACGTTGGTGATGCCGTGCACGGTGGCGAGATAATAGGCGGTGGCCAGGCCGTGGCCGCCGGCGCCGACGATGATGACGTCGTACTCCTTCTTCGGCTCCGGCGAGGACCACTGTTCCTCCCAACCCTTGTGGCCGCGCATGGCCTCGCGGGCGATGGCGAATACCGAGTATTTCTTCAACGTCGCAGGCCTCGCAAATGACGGCCGGGCAGATCAGCCAACCCCGGCGCGCGAGCTTGTATCACTAGCGAAACGGCGCTGCCAGCCTTGCACTGTTTGCGACGGCGCTTGCCGTTTTGCGCCGTGATGAAAAAGAGGCATGCGACGTGATGGAGCGATCAAACCACATCTGAAGCACCTTGCACGTATCGGGTGGCTCCGACCAACCCCATTTGCGACCAAGCATCCAATTGCCGGCAAAATGCCGGCGCGAAAAAAGGATGCAAAAAAAAATGCTCGCACTTGCCAACAAGATCGCCATCGTCACTGGCGCCAGTTCCGGCATAGGCCGCGCCACGGCCAAGCTGTTTGCGGAGGAAGGCGCCAAGGTGGTCGTCGCTGCCCGCCGCAAGGCGGAGCTTGACGCGCTCGTTGCCGAAATCGAAGACGCCGACGGCACCGCCATCGCCCTTGCCGGCGATGTCCGCGACGAAGCCTACGCGAAGGCCCTGGTCGACCTGGCGGTCGAGAAATTCGGCGGGCTGGACATCGCCTTCAACAATGCCGGTTCGGTCGGCAAGACCGGGCCGGTTTCGGAGCTGTCGCTGGAGGGCTGGCGCGAGACGCTCGACACCAACCTGACCAGCGCCTTTCTCGGCGCAAAATATCAGGTGCCGGCGATGGTCGACCGCGGCGGCGGATCGCTGATCTTCACCTCCACCTTTGTCGGCCACACGGTCGCATGCCCGGCATGACCAGCTATGCCGCGAGCAAGGCCGGACTGATCGGATTGACGCAGGTGCTGGCCGCCGAATATGGCGCTAGGGGCGTGCGGGTCAACGCGCTGCTGCCGGGCGGCACCGACACGCCCTCGGCAACGTTCAAGACACCTGAATCGCGAGCCTTCGTCGAAAACCTGCATGCCTTGAAGCGCGTCGCCGAGCCTGACGAGATCGCCCGCTCGGCGCTCTATCTGGCTTCCGATGCATCGAGCTTCACCACCGGCACGGCGTTGTTCGCCGACGGCGGCGTCTCGATCACCCGCACGTGAAGCGTTTCGCGGTCGGCCTAGGCCCGCAAGCCGCAATGCCTGAAAACCGGTCTTGCTTTTCCCGGCGATTTGACGATTCCGTCTTCTCCTCGAAAACGGGTTGGAAACATGCTGCTGATCAGGACCTATATCGCTGCAAGCGCAATCGAAGGCGTCGGTGTGTTCGCCGCCGAGCCGATCCGGAAAGGGGCGCAGATCTGGCGGCTCGATCCGGACTTCGACCGGCTGATCCCGGTGGAAAGATACGAGACGGCGCCGCCGCACCTCAAGGAATTGCTCGACAGATATGCCTATCCCAGTCCGGACCGGCCGGGCTTCATGGTCTATGAGGTCGACAATGGCCGTTTCATGAACCACGCCGACAAGCCGAACACCGACTTTTCGCAATATGGCGGGGCCACTGCGACCCGCGACATCGCCGCCGGCGAGGAGATAACCTGCGACTACGGCGAGTTCTTCGAAGGTTTCGAGCAGCTCCACCTGGCCACGGTGTAGCGACGCCTATCTGGCCCACGGCGAATTTTGTTCTTGCTTTGTGCCGGCAGCTATGCTACTAATCTCAATATGGTGCTGATTCACACCAACGACCCGCCGCTGAGGCGGGTTTTTTCGTTTCGAGGTCGGCACCGCCTCTCAATCGGCAGTGGACAGAGCGCCTTGATTCTGCTATCAGCCGCCCCAATTCGTGGTGTAACGCGCCGCGGAGGCTTGTGGCTATGGCCGCTTGCCTATTGATTTCAAACCCGAAAGACAGGATTGCCCGTGCAGGTACTCGTCCGCGACAACAATGTTGATCAGGCGCTTCGCGCGCTCAAGAAAAAGATGCAGCGCGAAGGCATCTTCCGCGAAATGAAGATGCGCGGACATTACGAGAAGCCCTCCGAGAAGCGCGCCCGTGAAAAGGCGGAAGCCGTGCGCCGTGCCCGCAAGCTGGCCCGCAAGCGTGCCCAGCGCGAAGGCCTGCTGCCGATGACGCCGCGTCCGGTCGCGGCCGGTGCTGCCGGTGCCGGTGCCCCGCGTCCGCCGCGGTTCTGACGCCAATTTTTCGTCCTTTTCCAAGGATATCCAGGGTGGCGCGATGCGGAATCGCCGCCACCTTTTTGTTGTGATGTAGACCCGGTTCGAAAGGACCGGTTGGGAGAGATGCCGGTTCGGAGGGGGAACGGACCAGACGGCGCAGTAAGGACAGGGCAGACATGGACGCAATTACCGTAGAGCGCAGAACCGCGTGGCGCGGCCTCGCCCTGACGGCAGCCCTGCTTTCCGGGATGGCGCTTGCCAGCTGCCAGAGCGTTCCGACCGGCGAGTTCAACAACATCGACAAGGCGCAAGCCTCGAGCGAGAACATCTCCTCGCTGTCGGCGGTGATCCAGCGCAACCCCCAGGATCCGGAAGCCTACAATGTGCGCGGCTCGGCCTATGGCCGCGGCGGCCAGTACCAGGCGGCGCTGAAGGACTTCAACACCGCCATCCAGCTCAATCCGAATTTTTACCAGGCCTATTCGAACCGCGCGCTCATCCAGCGCTTCCTCGGCGACCAGGCGAGCGCGCTTGCCGACTACAACCGCTCGATCCAGATCAATCCCAACTATGACGCCGCCTATATCGGCCGCGGCAATCTCTACCGCAGGGCGGGCCGGGTGCAGGAAGCCTTCAACGATTTCCAGAAGGCCATCCAGCTCGACACGACCGACGCGCGCGCCTATCACAATCGCGGCCTGATCTACCAGAGCCAGGGCCAGCACGCCTTTGCCATCGAGGATTTCTCGACCGCCATTTCGCTGGCGCCGGACGCCTCCGAGCCCTACAATGGACGCGGCCTCTCCTACCTGGCCATGAACGACGAGGACAATGCCTTCGCCGACTTCAATATGGCCATCAAGCTCGACGGTAAGAACGCCGAGGCGTGGTCCAACCAGGCGCTGATCTACGAGCGGCGCGGCGACAAGGTCAGGGCCGCGAAATCATACCGCGAGGCCGTGCACCTCAATCCGACCTACCAGCCGGCCAAGGACGGCCTGGCCCGCACCAGCACCGGCTGAGCGGCCGGTTAATCGGGCGGCCCTTTCCGCGCCCCGACAACCCTGCGTTTACCCTTGCCTTGCTGGCGCCAAGTTGTCGGCGGAACGCTCGGCGTGCTCAGCCGTTTGTACAAGGCAATTTCGAAAGGACCCTGCCATGATCAAGAAACTCGCTTGTGCCGCCGCTTTCGCGACGACCGTCGTTGCCGCTCCCGCCAGCGCCAGCAAGCTCCAGCTCGGCGTGCTCGACTGCACCATCGACGGCGGCACGGCCTATCTCGTCACCTCCAACAAGGGTGTTTCCTGTGTCTTTCGTCCACATCGTGGCGGCCCCTCCGAAGTCTATACCGGGGTGATTTCCAAGCTCGGCGTCGATGTCGGCCGGACGCATCAGGGCCAGCTGGTATGGGCGGTTCTGGCGGCGACCCGCAATCACGATGAAGGCGACCTTGCCGGCAGCTACTATGGCGTGAACGCCGAGGCCAGCGTGGTCACCGGTGGCGGCGCCAATCTCCTGGTCGGCGGCCTCGACAGCGCCTTTTCGCTGCAGCCGCTCAGTGTCCAGGCACAGACGGGCGTCAACCTGGCGGTCGCCGTCACCTCGCTGGACCTGATCCATTCGTTCAAATAGCGGCGCGGCATGGCTCCCGAGCGGCGGGGAGCGTAGGTGTCGGCCTGCGAATAGCTGCCGAAGGTTCATAGATTCCGGCAGGCCCACTCCGCAGAGGATGGGCCGCCCTGATGTTCAAAGTTGCGGCGCTCGAAGATCACGGCATGGCAACTGTGTTCATGCCGTTACCGTGACCGAAGATTGCGGCGATCCAATATTGCTTGTCTTCGGTCTGACCAGAATCTCAACGCCTCGTGATCGTCCCCCATCGCGCAATTTGAAATCCGCCACGTCAACGGCGATCAAAACCGCTTGATCTCAACTCCGGTTGAGGTTCTAGAAGTCCTCCCATACTGCGGCATGTACTCATTTGGACGTGAAGAACGCTCCAATACTTTAGACCAGCGTCTGAGAAAGCCTGGGGGACTGGATGACCAAAACAAGCACAAACGGGGTCGATTGGCGCGCGCTGTGGGCGAGCGGCGATCTGGCGCGCTTCTGCTTCATCAGCCTCGGCATTCTGCTGCACGCCACCAACGAAACCATGGTAGCAACGGTCATGCCGGCCATGGTCGGCGAACTTGCCGGCGTGCAACTGGTCGGCTGGTCGCTGGCGATCTACGAGCTCGGCGCCATCGTTGCCGGTGCGGCCGCCGGACGGCTGGTGAGCTATGTCGCGCTGCGTACCAACATGATGGTCGCCGCAATACTCTATGCCGCCGGCGCGCTGGTCTGCGCCACCGCGCCTTCGATGCCGCTGTTCCTCTGCGGCCGCCTGATCGAAGGGCTCGGTGGCGGCGCGCTGGTGTCGCTGGCCTTCGTCTCGGTCGAGCGGCTGTTTGCCCGCGCGATCTGGCCGCAGCTTTTCGGCGTCATGTCGGCGATCTGGGGTGTCGCCGCTTTCAGCGGGCCGGTGCTCGGCGCGGTCATGACCGAATTCTCGTCCTGGCGCTGGGCCTTCGGCGTCTTCACCCTGGGAGGCACGGCCATGGCGCTGGCAAGCTTCCTCGTGCTCGATACGCCTGAAGCAACGAGGCCGCAGGCGACGGGCGGCTCGGCGCCGCCCTTCCCCTTTGCGGCACTTGGCTGCCTCGCCGGCAGCGTCGTGCTGATTGCCACTGCCGGCGTCGACATCGCCCTGCTGCGCTCGTCGCTGCTGCTCACCCTCGGCCTGATCGGCCTGGCGCTGTTTATCTATATCGACGCACTGAAGCCGCGCTCGCGCCTGTTCCCGTCGCGGCTGTTCTCATGGCGCTCGTCGGTCGGCGCGGGCATGACCATGGTCGCGGCGTTTTCGGTGGCGACCTGCTCGTTCGCGGTCTACGGACCACTGCTTCTGACCAGCCTTCACGGCATTCCGATCCTGACCACCGGCTACATCATCGCCGCCGAATCGATCGCCTGGTCGATCCTGTCGATCCTCGTCGCCAATGCGCCACCGGAGCGCGAGCGGCTGATCATCGTCGGCGGGGCGCTGATGGTCGCCACGGGCGTCGCCGGTTTCGCCTATACGGTGCCGGCCGGCTCGATCCCGCTGATCCTGTTTTGTGCTTTGTTGCAAGGCGGCGGCTTCGGCATAGCCTGGCCGTTCGTCACGCGTGTCATCGTGGTATCGGCCAAGGAAGGCGAGCAGACGATCGCCTCGGCCGCCGTGCCGACCATGCAGCGCATCGGCTATGCGGTGGGTGCGGCATTGACCGGCATCGTAGCCAACGCCAGCGGCTTTTCAGAGGGCCTGAACCGCGAGGCCGCGGCAAACGTCGCTGCCTGGCTGTTCCTGGCGTTTATCCCGCTCGGGATCCTGGGATGCCTTGCCGCCTTGCGGATTTCGGGGGCGCCGCCAGCGAAGCTGCCGATCTCCCCCTTCGCAGGGAAGATTGACCAATGCATGTCGCGCAAAGGTGTGCAGCGGTTTTGCGGTAACGACATGCATCAAAACAAGAACCTAAAGCGCGTCACATGAGGCCGGTCGAACGCGACGCGCTTTAGACGACGACCGTCTTCAGCCGCTCGGCGATCAGTGCCGCGAGCCGCGTCGCCACCTCATCCTTGCTCATCTCCGGCCATTCCTCGACGCCGGCCTTTGAGACGATCCGCACCTTGTTGCGGTCGCCGCCCATCACGCCCGGAGCACCATCTTCATGCGAGACATCATTGGCGACGATAAGATCGGCCCCCTTTTTTGCAAGCTTGGCCTCGGCATTCCTGACCAGATCCTGCGTCTCCGCAGCGAAACCGACCACCAGCATCGGCCGCTTTTTGTGATGCCCGACACCGGCAAGAATATCGGGATTTTCCACCATCTGCAGCGCCGGCGGCCCCTCGCCCGCCACCTTCTTGATCTTTTCCCCGGCCGAACTTTGAGTGCGCCAGTCGGCGACAGCCGCGACGAACACTGCCGCGTCGGCCGGCAGCAGCTGCTCGACAGCGTCCTTCATCTCGACGGCCGTTTCGACATGCAGCGTGGCGACGCCGGCCGGATCGGCGATGCCAACCGGACCGGAGACGAGACGCACATCGGCGCCGAGCCTGGCCAGCGCCGCCGCAATGGCGTGGCCCTGCTTGCCCGACGACCGGTTGGCGATGTAGCGGACCGGGTCGATCGGCTCATGCGTCGGCCCGGAGGTGACAATGATCTTCCTGCCTGCCAGCGGCTTTGGCCGGCCGTCGAGCAGCGCCTCGATCGCGGCGACGATCTCCAGCGGCTCGGCCATGCGGCCCTCGCCCACCTCGTTGCTCTCGGCCATCTCGCCCTTCGCCGGGCCGACGAATGCGACGCCGTCCTTGCTCAGCGCCGCACGGTTGCGGCGGACCGCCGGATGCGCCCACATTTTCGGGTTCATCGCCGGCGCCATCAAAACTCGCTTGTCGGTGGCGATGAGCACGGTCGAGGCAAGGTCGTTGGCATGGCCATTGGCGAGCTTTGCCATCAGGTCGGCGGTGGCCGGCGCCACGACCACAAGGTCGGCCTCGCGCGACAGCCTGATATGGCCGATATCGTGCTCGTCCTGCCGGTCGAACAGTTCGGTGAAAACATGGTCGGCGGACAGCGCCCCGGCCGACAGCGTGGTGACGAATTCCTGCGCCGCGGCGGTCATCACCACCCGCACTGCCGCACCGCGCTCGCGCAGCCGACGGATCAGGTCGAGCGCCTTGTAGGCAGCAATGCCTCCGCCGATGATGAGCAGGATGCGCTTGCCGGAGAGGGTCATGCCCGAGGCCAGTTCTTGTCCAATGTCATGCCGGCTTCAGCGCCGATTCGATGTCGGTATGGATGAAATCGTCACCCTTGAAAAGTAGCGGCAGGTTTCGGGTCTTGGCCAGGGCATAGGCGAAACAGTCGCCCATGTTGAGGTCAGCACGATGGCGGGATCCGCGACCGTACCGAGAGTAGGCAAGTCGTGCGACCTCGAGCTGAGCCAGATCAAAAGGAACGACCGTCAGTTCGAGGCGGTCGATGAGCACCTGAAGTTCGGCGGGGTTGATGCCACCGCTGGACCGGTTCGCCACACAATGTGCCTCCAGAAGTGTTGCAGTGCTTATCAGTACAGCAGATGAGGTGCCGAAAACATCGACGAATGCAGCCGCATCCGGCTCTGCGCCGATGATTGCGATTAACGCAGACGTATCAACTGCAACGGTCACAGAAGTCCCTCATCCCACATGTGATCAGTAAGCGCTTTGAGGTCAATGGGGTGTTCTGATTTCCGTCCGAGCGCCAAGATCTCGTCACGTGACGCTTTCAGCCGCCACTCCCCGTTCTGGAGCTTGCTCTCGGGGATCGTCACTTTGCGCAAGGCATCCCGCGCTTCCTGCTCCATCGAAACGCCGCGCGCGGCAGCGCGTTCGCGCAGCACCTGCTTCACTTCGTCATCAAGATTACGGATTGTGATAGTGCTCATAGCGTAGCTCCTCGCCGTTACATAAGCGACAAGCGGCGTGATTGCAATGACAGCACTGCTGTCATTGCAATCAGAGCAGCTTCCAGGCGATATACACCAGCGTCAGCGCGATCACCCACAGCGCCAGCCGGCCGGAGCGGGTGTGGCGCGCCTCGGCTTTGCCGATCGCGTCCGCCGTCCCCTCGTCGAAGCGCAGGCCGTTTTCGGCCATCAGGTCGATCTCACGCGACAGCCGCTCGGTACGGGCAGCGAGGTCCGGCGCCTGACGCGCCAGCGCCAGCAGCGCGCTGGCACCGTCGCGCGCATCGGCCAGCAGCGCGCGCGGGCCGAGATTGCGGGCAATCCAGCCGCTGACCACCGGCTCCGACGTCTTCCACATGTTGAAGGCCGGGTCGAGGGTGCGGGCGACGCCTTCGACAACGACCATGGTCTTCTGCAGCAGCACCAGTTCGGATCGCGTCGCCATGTCGAACAGGTCGGTCACCTCGAACAGCAGCGTCAACAGCTTGGCCATCGAGATGGTCTCGGCCGGCTGGCCGTGGATCGGTTCGCCGATCGCCCGGATCGCCTGGGCGAAAGCCGCAACATTGTGCTGGCGCGGCACGTAGCCGGCCTCGAAATGCACTTCGGCGACGCGCTGGTAATCGCGCGTAATGAAGCCGTAGAGGATTTCGGCGAGGAACCGGCGCTCCTTCCTGCCGAGCCGGCCGGCAATGCCGAGATCGACGGCGACGATGGTGCCGTCGGCTTCGATAAACAGGTTGCCCGGGTGCATGTCGGCGTGGAAGAAACCGTCACGCAGCGTATGGCGCAGAAACGACTGAACGAGGTTGGCGGCAATCGCCTTCAGGTCGTGGCCGGCGGCGGCTAGGCCGGCAATGTCGTTCATCTTGATGCCGTCGACCCATTCCATGGTCAGCACGTCACGACCGGTGCGCTCCCAGTCGACCGACGGCACACGGAAGCCGGGATCGTCCTTGGTATTCTCGCCAAGCTCCGAAAAAGCCGCCGCCTCCAGCCTCAGGTCCATTTCGATTTTGGTCGTCTGGGCCAGTGTCTCGGTCACCTCGACCGGCCGCAGCCGGCGCGACGACGGGATGTATTTTTCCTGCAGCCGGGCGGCGAGAAAATAGCTCTCGAGATCGCGAAAGAAGCGGCGGCGCACGCCCGGCCGGATGACCTTCACCGCCACCCGGGTAACGACGCCGTTCTGCAGGATTTCGGCGGTATGGACCTGGGCGATCGAGGCGGCGGCCACGGCCTCGCCAAAACTGACATAGAGCTCGTCGACCCTGCGTCCGAGCGAGGCCTCTATCGCGGCGACAGCCTCGGCCTTCGGAAACGTCTGCATCTTGTCCTGCAGCATGGCAAGATCAAGCGCGATATCGTTTCCGACGACATCCGGCCGTGTCGCCAGGAACTGGCCGAGCTTGACGTAAGACGGGCCGAGCCGCACGACCGCCTTGGCCAGCCTGTCGCCACGCTCATAGGCAAGCGCGTGACGGCGGGTGAACAGCCGGGCCATGCGCCAGCCGAATTTCGGCAAGCCGAAGAGCTCGTCACCGGGCAAAGCCGCGATGACACCCTCGCGGACCAGCACCCAGCCGGCCCGCACGAGCCTGAAACCAGCGCCGATGCTGCTCATGGCTGGCTTTGCCCCGCCGATTTCCTAGACCGGCGAAGAGCACATTGAGTACGAAGGATACGGGCCAGCTTCAAAGCTTCCAGCCCGAGTGGAGCGCGGCGATGCCGCCGGAGTAGTTGCGGAATGAGACGCGCTCGAAGCCCGCGCGCGAAATCATCGTCGCGAAATTCTGCTGATTGGGAAATTTGCGGATCGATTCGACCAGATAGGAATATGGCTCGCCATCGCCGGTCACCATCTTGCCGATCCGCGGGATGGCGTTGAACGACCATGCTTCGTAGACTTTGTCGAGCAGCGGCATCTCGACCTCGGAGAATTCAAGGCAGAGAAAGCGCCCGCCGGGCTTCAGCACGCGATAGGCTTCGGCGAGCGCCACATCGATGCGCGGCACGTTGCGGATGCCGAAAGCGATGGTGTAGGCGTCGAAAGTAGCGTCGGCAAAAGGCAGTTCCTCGGCATTGGCTTCGACGAAATCGGTATTTGCCGACAGGCCCTTTTTCTCGGCCCGGTCGCGGCCGACCGCGAGCATCGAGCCGTTGATGTCGAGAACCGTTGCATGAGCGTGCCTGCCGCTCGCCTCGACGATGCGGAAGGCGACATCGCCGGTGCCGCCGGCAACGTCGAGAACGCTCCAGCCCGGCCGCTTCGGTGGATTGAGCCAGGCGACCAAGGCGTCCTTCCACAACCGATGCAACCCCGCCGACATCAGGTCGTTCATCAGGTCGTAGCGGTTCGCCACCTTGTGGAAAACATCATTGACCAGGGACTGCTTGTCGCCTGGTCCTACCCGCTTGAAACCATAGGAGGTTTCCATGCCGCCCGCAGCAGTGGTTCTTTCAACCGACATCGTTTTGATCCGCCATAAAATCGGCGGGACCATAGCCGATCGATGGTGCGGGCGCTATTGTTTAAGGCGCGGTGTTCGGCCGCGCTTCGAAGCAGGTTCCGGAAAAGTGTCACACGGTTCCGACAGGAACTTGCGTCATAAGAAAAAAAGCCTGACGGGATAATTGAATGCCTTTGAAAGCAGAACTGCACTGCCACATCGAAGGGGCAGCGGCGCCTGAACTCGTCCTCCGCCAGGCTGAGAAATACGGCAAGGATGCCTCGCCCTACATCCAGGACGGCTCCTTCGTGTGGCACGACTTCACCTCTTTCCTCGCCGCCTACGACTTCTCGTCGGACCTGTTCCGCACCGAAGAAGACTATGCGCGGCTGGCCGATCACTACCTGACCAGCCTCGCCCGCGACGGCGCCATCTATTCCGAGGTTTTCACCTCGCCCGACCATGCAAGCAAGGCTGGGCTGTCGCCGAAGGCCTATACCGACGCGCTCGGCGAAGGCATGGCCCGCGCCAAGGCGAAGACCGGCATCGAAGGCCGCATGATCGTCACCGGCGTGCGCAATTTCGGTGTCGAATCGATCGAACGGGCGGCACGTTTCGCCGCCCGGTGTGGGCATCCGCTGGTCACCGGTTTCGGCGTCGCCGGCGACGAGCGGATAGGTGATCTGGAAGATTATGTCAGGGCCTTCGAGATCGCCCGCGAGGCCGGCCTCGGCATCACCGTGCATGCCGGCGAATTGATGGGCTGGGAGAGCGTCGAGGCGGCACTCGACCACATCCGCCCGTCTCGCATCGGCCATGGCGTGCGCGCCATCGAGAACCCCGATCTCGTGCGGCGCATCGCCGACGAAGGCGTCGTGCTCGAATGCTGCCCCGGCTCCAACATCGCGCTGAAAATCTTTGACAGTTTCGCCGACCATCCCTTTCCCGCCTTGAAGGCGGCGGGCTGCAAGGTGACGCTCAACTCAGATGACCCGCCCTATTTCTGGACCTCGCTGAAACGCGAATACGACATCGCCGCCGAGCATTTTGCGATGGACGACAAGGCGCTCACCGCCGTCACCAGGACGGCCATCGAGGCAGCCTTCGTCGACAGGAAGACCAGGGCGGCGCTGCTGGGCAGGCTCGGCGCCAAGGGCAGGTGAATGGTGAATGGCTCACCCGGCGCTTCGGTCCGTCAACTGCGGGCTTTGCCGCGCACCAAGGACTCGCAAACCAGTTCACTATTCACTATTCACCATTCACCATTCACTTGCGCAGTTGGAGAACACCATGAAGGGCGTCACCGTCGTCGACCATCCGCTTGTCCAGCACAAGCTGACCATCATGCGCAAGAAAGAGACTTCGACGGCCGGCTTCCGGCGGCTGCTGCGCGAGATCTCGCTGCTGCTCGGCTACGAGGTCACCCGCAACCTGGAACTGACGACGACGACGATCGAGACGCCGATCGAGACGATGGAGGCGCCGACGCTGGAGGGCAAGAAACTGGTTTTCGCCTCGGTGTTGCGCGCCGGCAACGGCTTGCTCGAAGGCCTGCTCGATCTGGTGCCGGCGGCGCGTGTCGCCCATATCGGCCTCTACCGCGACCATGAGACGCTGGAAGCGGTCGAGTATTTCTTCAAGGCGCCGGGCGACCTCGCCGACCGGCTGGTGATCGTCGTCGACCCGATGCTGGCGACCGCCAATTCGGCGATCGCGGCGATCGACAAGCTGAAAGGCCGCGGTGCCACCAACATCCGCTTCCTCTGCTTGTTGGCGGCACCAGAGGGCCTTGAGCGGTTCACCCACGCGCATCCCGATGTTCCCGTCTTCACCGCTTCCATCGACCGCCAGCTCAACGAGAAGGGCTACATCATGCCCGGCCTTGGCGATGCCGGCGACCGCATGTACGGCACCAAATAGATCCGTTTACCGACTGTTTACGCAAACGGCTGGTTTCCGCATTCGTTAAAGCGGCAAACACCATGTCGGACTAAGGATCGGCAACCACAAAGGCCGGTCCATGCTGCGCAAGCTTCTCATCCTTGGCGTGTTTGCCGGAACGTCGGCATCGCTGCCGATCGTATATCAGTCCAATTCACAGGTAATCGAGCGGCTGTTGAAATCCGCCATCGGGGCCAGGCCGGCCGACACCCAAACCGACCTGAATCTCGCCGCCGTTCGGGACAGGCCGGCGACGCCGCAGCCGCTCGGCCGCAAGGTCGTCGTCACCGCGGACGCGCGCGGGCATTTCATGTCGGTCTTCAAGTTGAACGGCCGACAGATCGACGGCATGATCGATACCGGCGCGACGCTCGTCGCCATCAACAGTTCGACCGCGCGCAGGATCGGCATCTCGCTCAATCCGACGGACTTCAGCCATCAGGTCAACACCGCCAACGGTGCGATCAAGGCCGCCGTGGTGACGATTGATCGGCTGCAGATCGGCAGGATCACCGTCGAGGGCGTCGAGGCCGTCGTGCTCGACGACAGGGCGCTGCACACCAACCTGATCGGCATGAGCTTTCTGCAGCGGCTCGAAAAATACCAGGTCGAAGACGGCACGCTGCTGCTGGTTCAGTAGGCAGTGATCCCGAACCGCAGGTCCACGCCAGCGAAAAGGGGACCGGTCGTCGGACAAGATCATGGTCCAAGAAAGATAGAGCCCATTCGATACCATCGGAATGGGCTCTATCCGCGCGGCAGGATCCGCCGGATGACGGTTTTCTCCGTGGCCGGTCTGGAAGGGCCGATCGTATAGGCCGAAAGCACGACGGCCGCGGCCGCTTCGGCATCCCCGGTATTTCGGGCATGGACTAGTGCCAGCGCTTCGCCGGCCCGCACTTCGGCGCCGACCGGCAACAGCCTGGTGATGCCGACGGCGTGATCGATCCTGTCGTCGGGCCGCGTCCGCCCGCCGCCAAGCCCGACCACGGCAAGCCCGATCTCGCGCGTCGCGATGCCGGAGACAAAGCCGTTCGCGCTCGCCTTGACCGCGAATTCCGTTGCCGCTTTCGGCAGATATTTTTCCGGATTGTCGACAAAGTCGGCGGGACCACCCAGTGCCGCCACCATGCGCGCGAAGATGGAAGCGGCGCGGCCGCCGGCCAGCGTCTCGGCGGCGCGGCGCAGGCCGTCCTGGTTGGACGACACCAGGCCTGCCGATTGCAGCATCTCGGCGGCCAGCGCCAGCGTCAAGTCCTCCAGCCGCCGGTCGCGAAAGCGGCCGGTGAGAAAATCGACGGCGTTGCGCATCTCGACCGCATTGCCGGCGGCGGAGGCCAGCGGCTCGTTCATGCCGGTGACCAGCGCCGATGCCTTCAGGCCGGCGCCATTGGCGACCTCGACCAGGCTGTTGGCCAGCGCGGTTGCGTCGCGCGATTTCTCCATGAAGGCGCCGTTGCCGACCTTGACGTCGAGCACCAGCGAACCAAGGCCGGCCGCCAGCTTCTTCGACAGGATCGAGGCGGTGATCAGCGGCACGGATTCGACCGTTCCCGTCACATCGCGGATCGCGTAGAGCCTGGCGTCGGCGGGTGCGAGGTCTGCGGTCTGGCCGATGATGGCGCAGCCGGTTTCAAGCACGGTCTTGCGGAAGCGCGCAACATCCGGCTGGCTGATATAGCCGGGGATGGCATCCATTTTGTCCAGCGTGCCGCCGGTATGGCCCAGACCCCTGCCGGAAATCATCGGCACATAGGCGCCGCAGGCAGCGACGATCGGCGCCAGCATCAAGGAGACATTGTCGCCGACGCCGCCCGTCGAATGCTTGTCGGTGACCGGGCCGGGCAGATCCGACCAGTCGAGCACATCGCCGGAATCGCGCATCGCCATAGTCAGCGCCACCGCCTCGTCGCGGCTCATGCCGTTGAAGAATACTGCCATGGCGAGGGCACCGACCTGTGCGTCGGTAACGGTGCCGGCGGCCAAGCCCTCGATGAAGAACGCGATCTCCTCAGCCGAGAGCTTCTGCCCGTCGCGCTTGCGGCGGATGATTTCCTGGGGAAGCATCAGGCGTCGACCCTGTGCTCCGGAAGCCCGTCCTGAAAAACACGCTGCAGGATGGTCGCCAGCCGCGCACCGCCGACCGGCGCCATGTCCTTGGTCTCCTGGTGCGACAGCTCGGCTCCGGTCATGCCAGCGGCAAGGTTGGTCACGACCGAACAGGCGGCGACGCGCAGCCCGAGGAAGCGCGCGAGAATGACCTCCGGCACCGTCGACATGCCGACCGCGTTGGCGCCCATGACGCGCGCCATGCGGATCTCGGCGGGCGTCTCGAAGCATGGGCCGGAGAACCACATATAGACGCCCTTGTGCAGCATGGTACCGGTCGCCTTCGCCGCCCGCTCGATGGCGGAGCGGAGATCGGCGTCATAGGCTTCGGTCAGGCCGACGAAACGGCGGTCGCTCGGTTCGCCGATCAGCGGGTTGGACCCCGAGAAATTGATGTGGTCGGTGATCAGCATTACCGAGCCCGGCCCCATCCCGGGATCGACCGAACCGGCGGCGTTGGTGAGGATCAGCCGGGAGATGCCGATGCCGGCGAGCACTTCCAACGCCGGCCGCATCGCCGCTGCGTTGCCGTGCTCGTAATAGTGTGCGCGGCCGGACAGCATCAGCACCGGCGTGCCGGCAAAGAGCCCCGCCACCACCTCGCCGGCATGGCCGCTGACACCGCTTCGGGGAAACCCCGGCAAGTCGGCGTAGGAGATGCGCACCGCATCCTCGACCTGGTCGACGAGCCCGCCAAGCCCTGACCCCAGCACCAAGGCCGTGGTCGGCGCCAGCCCATCCAGCCTTTCGACGAGGTGATCGAGCGCTTCCTTCATTTCAGCACATCGCCTTCAAACCCGTATGGCAACAACTCGCCCATGGTCACGGTCTCGACCACGCCGCTGTCATCGCAGAGATAGAACTTCGTTTCCGGCCGGCAGAATTCGGCCAGCCGCTGCCGGCAGCCGCCGCAGGGCGAGCATTTTGCCACGCGTTCGGCGATCACGGCGATTTCCGTGATCTTGCCGCCGCCGCCCATGACGTAGTGGCCGAGCGCGGTGGTTTCGGCGCACCAGCCCTCAGGATAGGACGCGATCTCGACATTGGCGCCGGTGAAGACACGCCCGTCCTCGGTGCGCAACGCCGCGCCGACCGGAAATTTCGAATAGGGCGCATAGGCCTTGGCCATGGCGGCTTTCGCCGCTTCGAACAGATCATGAGTCATGATAGATCAGCGTTCCTTGACATAAGGCACGCCGCCGGCGCGCGGCGGGATTGCCTTGCCGATGAAGCCGGCAAGCAGGATGACGGTCAGCACATAGGGCAGCGCCTGCATGAATTGCACCGGCACCTTGCCGATCAGCGGCAGCGGCGTGCCTTGCAGGCGGATCGACGCGGCGTCGAGGAAGCCGAACAGCAGGCAGGCGAACATGGCGTTGACCGGTTTCCATTTGGCGAAGATCAGCGCGGCCAGCGCGATGTAGCCCTTGCCGGCGGTCATGTCCTTCACGAAGCCGCCATTCTGCACCATCGACAGATAGGCGCCGGCAATGCCGGTGAGCACGCCGGTGCAAATCAGCGCCCGGTAGCGCAGCCAGGCGACCGAGATGCCGGCGGTGTCGACCGCAGCCGGGTTCTCGCCGACAGCGCGCAGGCGGAGCCCAAAGCGGGTGCGAAACAGCACCCACCAGGTGAACGGCACGGCCAGGAAGGCGAGATAGACCAGCACGGAGTGGCCGGAGATGAGTTCCGAATAGATCGGCCCGAGAATCGGAACGCCCCTGAGCGCATCCGCGCCCGGCCAGATGATTGCTTCGAAGCGCTCGCCGGCAGCCAGCGCCGGCGTGCGCCCGCCTTGCTGGAACCAGGCCTGGCCGAGCATGATCGTCGATCCGGCGGCAATGAAATTGATCGCGACGCCGGAAACGATCTGGTTGCCGCGATGGGTGATCGAGGCAAAGCCGTGGATCAGCGCGAAGGCAACCGAGATGAGGATGGCCATGCCGAGGCCGAGATAGGCCGAGTGGAAGACCGAGGCGGCGGCCGCACCGGCGAAGGCGCCGACAAGCATCTTGCCCTCGAGCCCGATGTCGAAGACGCCGGCCCGCTCCGAATAGAGGCCGGCGAGGCAGGCGAGCAGCAAGGGGACCGAAAGGCGGATGGTCGAGTCCAGGACCTGTACGATGGCGTTGAAGAAATCCATCTCAGGCGCCCTTCCCTTTGACCGCTTCCATGCCGACCGATTTCGGGCTGAGCGAGGCGAACAACGCCTGGACATAGGGCCGGAACATATGCTCGAGCGCGCCGGCGAACAGGATCACGAGGCCCTGGATGATGACGATCATGTCGCGGCTGATCGCCGGCATCTCGAAGGCGAGCTCGGCGCCGCCCTGGTAGAGCATGCCGAACAGGATCGCCGCCAGCACGATGCCGACCGGGTGCAGGCGACCCATCAGCGCCACCGCGATGCCGACGAAACCGGCGCCCGAAACGAATTCGAGCGCGACATTGTGCTGGTCGCCCATCGTCGGGTTGAGCGCCATCATGCCGGCCAACGCGCCCGAGATCATCATCGCAATGATGATGATGCGTATCTCCGAAATCCCGGCATAACGCGCCGCTTTCGGGCTGTGGCCATAGGTGCGCATCTCGTAGCCGAGCTTCGTGCGCCAGATCAGCACCCACACCAGAAAGGCCATGGCTAGCGCCAGCAGGGAACTGACGTTGAATGGCGCCGAACGGATTTTGGCGCCGAACAATTCGATGACCCAGTTGAGCTTCGGCAATTGCGCGCCTTCGAGGAAGGTGCGCGTCTGCGGCGCCATCGAGCCGGGCGGCTTCAGCATCCCCACCAGCGCATAGACCATGACGCTGGCGGCGATGAAGTTGAACATGATGGTGGTTATGACGATGTGCGAGCCGCGCTTGGCCTGCAGATAGGCCGGGATCAGCGCCCACAGCGCGCCCATCGCCGCGGCGGCGATAATGGCAATCGGGAAGGTCAGCCACCAGGGCAGCACGCTGTCGAAGGCCAGGCAAACGATGCCGATACCGAGACCGGCGATATAGCCCTGGCCCTCGCCACCGATGTTGAACAGGCCGCAATGCGCCGCAACCGCCACCGAAAGCCCGCTGAAGATGAAGGTGGTAGCATAGAAAAGTGTAAACGCGATGCCTTGGCCGCGACCGAAGGCGCCCTCGACCAGGATGACAGCCGCGCGCAACGGGTTCTCACCGACCAATATGACGACGAAGCCGGCAACGACGAAGGCGACGAACAGATTGATCAGCGGGATCAGCACGTAGTCGGCCCAGGCCGGGAGCTTGGCATAGGGAGTGCTCATTCCGCCGCCTCGCGCTGCTCGACGCCGGCCATCAGCAGGCCGAGCTCGCCCTCGGTCGCGTCGGGGCCGCGTTCGCCGACGATGCGGCCGGCAAACATCACCAGGATGCGGTCGGACAGCGAGCGGATCTCGTCGAGTTCGACCGAAACCACCAGCACCGCCTTGCCCTGGTCGCGCATGGCGATGAGGCGCTTGTGGATGAATTCGATGGCGCCGACATCGACGCCGCGCGTCGGCTGGCCGACGATCAACACGCCGGGATCTTGTTCCATTTCCCGCGCCAGCACGATCTTCTGCTGGTTGCCGCCGGAGAAATTGGCGGTCTTGAGGCGGCAGTCCGCCGGGCGGATGTCATATTTGACGATCTTGTCCCGGGCATCGTCACGGATGGCGTCGATGTCGAGAAACGGCCCCTTCAGATAGCGCTCATCGTCCTGGTAGCCGAGGATCGAATTCTCGTTCTCCTCGAAGGCCAGCACCAGCCCGACGTGATGGCGGTCCTCCGGCACATGAGCAAGGCCGCGCTCGCGCAGCTCGCCAGGGTCGGCGGCGCCGGTGAGGTCGATCGGCTTGCCGTCGAGCATGACCGAGCCCGAAACGGCATGCCTGATGCCGGAAATCGCCTCGAGCAATTCGGACTGCCCGTTGCCGGCGACGCCGGCAATGCCGACGATCTCGCCGGCATGGACGTCGAAGGAGACGTCGTCGACCATGGTGACGCCGCGGGAATCCTTGACCGTCAGGTTCTTGACCGCGAGCTTGACGCCGCCGGCCTTCGCCTCGCCCTTCTCGACGCGCAGCAGCACGCGCCGGCCGACCATCAGCTCCGCCAGTTCCTCGACCGTGGTCTTCCTAGTTTCGCGTGTCGCCACCATCGTGCCCTGGCGCATCACCGAGACGGTGTCGGTGATCGCCATGATCTCGCGCAGCTTGTGGGTGATCAGCACGATCGTCTTGCCCTGCTCCTTCAGCTGCCTGAGGATGCGGAACAGATGGTCGGCCTCGGCCGGCGTCAGCACGCCCGTTGGCTCGTCGAGGATCAGGATTTCGGCGCCGCGATAGAGCGCCTTGAGGATTTCGACGCGTTGTTGCAGGCCGACCGGCAACTCCTCGATGATGGCGTCGGGATCGACTTCGAGCCCGTATTCGCGCTCGAGCCGCTCCAGCTCGGAACGCGCCTTGGCGATGCTCTTCTTCAGCAGTGCATCGCTTTCGGCGCCGAGAATGACGTTTTCCAGGACCGAGAAATTGTCGACCAGCATGAAATGCTGATGGACCATGCCGATGCCGAGCGCGATCGCATCATTCGGTGTCTTGATCGATGCCGGCTGGCCGCCGACACGGATTTCGCCGGAATCGGCCTGGTAGAAACCATAGAGGATCGACATCAGCGTCGACTTGCCGGCGCCGTTCTCACCGACGATGCCATGGATGGTGCCCCGCATAATCTCCAGATTGATGTCGCGGTTGGCGCGCACGGCGCCAAAGCTCTTGTCGATGCCGATCAGCTCGATTGCGGCTTGCGCCATGCAGCCTGTTCCCACTGTTATTTTTTTACCGCTTGGTCAAACGCCTAGCATGACGCCCAGTCTATGCCAATTGGGTCTATGTCAATTGCCCGGAGCAGGGTTCACTCTCGACAAATCCCGCCATGCTTGTCAATTTCCAACGTGGCCGCAGCCTGCACAATCGCCTGATCGAGGATTTGAGATGACCATGCCCGCCCACATGCCCGACCACCGGCTGACGACGCTGGAAATCCGCGCCGCCGAGCAGGAGAAGACAATCGAGGAACTGTCAGGCCAGATCGCCGAGCAGTGGAAGGTGATCGAGCGCATGCAGCGCAAGCTCGACGCGCTGGCCGAGCGCTTCCTGGCGCTGGAGGAACAGGCCGCACCCGACGTGCCGGTGACCAAGCCGCCGCACTGGTGAGCGGCTGACAATGCAAAACCGCCGGGCTTTCACCCGGCGGCTCGTCAGTCTTCAATGTCGATCAATCAATACGGGCAGGCATTGTCCGACATGTAGTCGTGCACCTTGATGGTGCCGGCGATGATGTCGGCCTTGGCCTTTTCGACCGCTGCCTTCATCGCGTCGTCGACAAGCGCCTTGTTGTTGTCGTCCATGGCGTAGTCGACGCCGCCTTCCTTGAGGCCGAGATCGTTGACGCCGGCCGTGAACTTGCCGTTCTTGGCATCCATGAAGGTGTTGTAGACGGCAACGTCGACGCGCTTGACCATGGAGGTCAACACCTTGCCGGGTTGCAGGCCGTTCTGGTTGGAATCGACGCCGATGCCGAGCTTGCCGGCGTCGGCCGCTGCCTGCAGCACGCCGACACCGGTGCCGCCTGCCGCCGCGTAGATTACGTCGGCGCCCTGGTCGATCTGCGTCTTGGCGATCTCGCCGCCCTTGGCCGGATCGTTCCAGGCTGCCGGCGTATCGCCGGTCATGTTCTGGATGACGTCGGTGGCGCCGGCCGCCTTGGCGCCGCCTACATAGCCGCAGCCGAACCTGCGGATCAGCGGAATATCCATGCCGCCGACGAAGCCGACCTTCTTGGTCTTGGAAGCCATCGCCGCCATCACGCCGACGAGGTACGAGCCTTCCTGCTCCTTATAGACCAGGGAGCGGACATTGGGCTTGTCGACGACCATATCGATGATGGCGAATTTGGTGTCGGGGAACTCGGTGGCGATCTTGTCAAGCGCGTCGGCCCAGGAGAAGCCAGCCATGACGATCGGATTGCGGCCGTCCTCGGCGAAGCGGCGCAGCGCCTGCTCGCGCTGGGTGGCGTTGCTGACCTCGAATTCCACATAGGGGATGCCGGTCTCGGTCTTGAACTTTTCGGCGCCGTTGAAGGACGCTTCGTTGAACGACTTGTCGAACTTGCCGCCGAGATCATAGAGGATCGCGGGTTGAATGTCCGCGGCGAAGGCCGGGAGAACCATTGCAGCTGCGGCCATAAGGCCGAGAACGATACGTTTCATGTGATCCACACCCCTGTCGGTTATTTGTCCATTATGCACCGCATGCCGGCCCGGTTCTCCGGCAGGCATGCAGCGTCAGGCAGGAGTGTCTTCCTCCCGCTTCGGGTCAATCTGGCACGGCCCGAAACAAAATTCACGTGGAATTTTGACCCTTTGGAAAAGCATGGCGCCGCATCGCGGCGCCACAGCATATTCCTTGCGTCAGGGGCATAATCAGGCGGAGACGGCGGCCGGAATGGCGCAGGAGACGCCGGTTCCCCGCAGGCCGCAATAGCCGTAGGGGTTCTTCGCCAGATATTGCTGGTGGTCTTCCTCGGCGAAGTAGAATTCCGGCGCCGGTGCGATCTCGGTGGTGATCTTGCCGCGTCCGGCACCGCGCAGCGAAGCCTCGTAGGCATCGCGCGAGGCGAGCGCCGCCTGGTACTGCGCGTCGTTGAACGTATAGATCGCCGAGCGGTAGGTGGTGCCGACATCATTGCCCTGGCGCATGCCTTGCGTCGGGTCGTGACTTTCCCAGAACAGCTTCAAAAGCTCGGCATAGGACACGATCTTGGGATCGTAGACGACGAGCACGACTTCGGCATGGCCTGTGAGCCCGGTGCAGGTTTCCTGATAGGTCGGGTTGGGCGTGACGCCGCCGGCATAGCCGGCCGCCGTGACCCAGACGCCCTCGACCTGCCAGAACAGGCGCTCGGCGCCCCAGAAGCAACCCAGCCCGAACATCGCCGTTTCCAGCCCTTCGGGATAAGGACCCTTGAGCGGCCTGTTCGAGACGAAGTGCTTCGATGCAGTCGGGATCGGCCGGTCGCGGCCGGGCAGCGCCTCGGAGGGCTTCGGCAGGTTGAGCTTCTTGTTCAGCATGTCGCTGAGAAACATAGTGCGGTTTCCTTTTCTTCTTGGTTGAGCCTTCCCCGGCACGGGAACACCGGGTCAGGCTGGAAATGTCAGGTCGCGGCGAACCGCCCGCTGGGGCGCGGCCGCCTGTAGCCGATGGCGTAAAGAATGAACGCCAGCACCGCGAACACGGCGAAGCCGGGCTGGCTGAGCACCCAGGCGATGGCGCCATCCCACAGCAGCGGATTGACCTTGTCGCGGACGAAGCTTTCGAAGGCGCTGCGCGTATCCGGCGAGACCGCGAGCCAGCTGGAATTAAGCGGTGTCATCACCAGCGCCGAAGCCGCCACCGACCGTGTCGCATCGAGCACGGCCATGATGACCGAAACCGACAGCGCGACCATTGCAGCGAGACGAAAGATGAAGCGGAACATCCAGACCCTTCCTCCCCAGGAGATTATCAGAATGTCGTATCGGACTGTTAGATAGGATCTACTTGCTTCGCCTGCAATCGCGACACGCGAAGTTGAACCGGCGACCGCCGGTTCGCTGGAACCGGCGGCGCGCCGGACGGCGAGCACACCTCGGCCGCCCCTTTCGATAGGCTCCCTACGGGTGCTCCGGTAACATGGGGTGAGCATCCGTATCCGGCAAAGCGAATAGACTATCGTTATGTCTTGGCATTCGGCACCGGATCGACTAGATGAGCCCCGCGCCTGTTGCTTTGACGGCTCAGGTGTGGGGAAAGGGTATCCGCTGGTCGACGGCGCCCACGGCCGGAATTCCGGTCCGGAATCCCAAAGGAGATGCATCTCCCCAACCCGCGCGGCGAAACCGGCCGCGTCGAAAATGCTAAAGACGGAGAGGTGGCCGAGTGGTTGAAGGCGCACGCCTGGAAAGTGTGTTTACGGGAAACCGTAACGCGGGTTCGAATCCCGCTCTCTCCGCCAGATACCCACTTAAGCGTCTGTTATTGTTTCGCTTTGTGAGTTGCGGCCTTTCCGTTCCTAACGTCCGCAAACGATGAAGCTCGGCCACCATGCCGCCGCCCCTTTGTTGACTTTGCTTGGGAATCGGAGTGTCCGGAAAAAACCGCAGGGCAGCCCGCAGGATTCGCGTCTGCGGACCCCAATCCGCCCCGCCGGCGCCTACAGGCAATCTACCCCAACGCCCCCCAAGCGGCGCCGGCCACTTTCAGCCCCTTCGTTCGAAAGTTGGCTTCCAGTCGCGATTGCGCGCCCGCTGATGGCCTTCGTAGTCAGGAATGCATGCGAAGAAGGTCGGTCACGGCCGGCAGCCTTGCAATTTGAGCAGACAAAGAGCCCGACCAAGTCGTCATGCATCGAGCCGTGGTCATGGCCGAGCCTGTCAATCAGCGCCTGGATGTCAAGTTTCGTCGATTTGCAGCACATCGGGTGCGCACAATTGACTTAGATGGGTTCGCGGGCGGACAGAGTGTCGGCGAGGGTCTTTCGAGTCATGGCGATTCTCCGTTGAAGGGGCTCGCCGCAACGGGAGGATTATATTCCTTAATGCTGATCCCCTGCATTGTCTCGTGCGGAATGGGCTCTCCGGCATTAGACAGGGATATCCGGAGTTCGCCGTCTCGGGTGGTGGCTTCGACCTTAATGGGCATGCCCGCGGCACAAAGTTACCGGTTCGAATCCTGTCGGGTGCAGCATTGCCGCGGTTCGCTTGCCGACAACTATTCCTGCTGGAATTGACAGGGCCAATCTTCAGGCCTCGTCAAGCCAGAAGGCAACTCGGTCCGGGCGTCTCCGCAAGCCATGTTGAGCTGCCACTGGGACAGACCCACCGAATTGGAAAGGTCGAGGCCCTCGATACGGGTCAGAAAGAAAAAGGCGCGGTCAAAGTCTATCGGCGCGGTGAACCTCGCTCCTCGGAAGTCCGCCCGTGCGAGATTGGCAAACGAGAAGCGGCTGCCGCTGATATCGGCGTCATGGAACTGCGCACGCCCCAGTTCTGCCTTTGTGAAATCAACATTGGTCAGATTGGCGTCCTGGAAATTCGAGCGCTGCATTTCCGCGCTCGCAAACACAGCGCCCTGCGCGTCCATACGGCTGAAGTCGGTCCTGTAGCCCTCGATTCTGTCGAACCGGGCGCCTTTGGCGGTCGAGTCGGCCAGGGAAGCACGCACAAGCGTTGCCTTCTCAAGATTTGCCGCACGGAGATTGGTGTTCCTGAGGTCGGTCGAAGTGAAATCAACACCGAACAGGTTCGCCCCGCTCAGGTCCTGTCCGTCTAGGATGAGAAGCTTCTTGTCACACTCTTGCCAATTGACGCCAGGCGTCGCGGCGGCGTCGCAATTTTGAGCGGCAGCGGCGTTCTGCCAAGCAAACACAGTGCAAACCGCTAGAACCAAGCCGGATGTGCCGTAAGCTCTGGTTCGCCTCAAAGTCATTGTTGCTGGACCTCTGCTACTCGCCGACACTCACCCTTACCACATCTGCTGACACTCGAGCCACGGTGACCACATGGCTGTGCTCGCGGCGCAGTGGGTCAAGCCTGGCGTGAAGCTCCGCGTCAAACAGCTTCGCGGCGAATTCTAGGCGGCCAGCTTACATTAGCCAGAGTGAACAGAACGTGATTACGGGCCAGGCCTTCACACCTTCGCCTTGCACCAGCCCGCCCACCTAGCATGCCCCGCCATCGCGAACGGCCCAGCACGGGCGAAAGACAAGCTCCTTCCTGGCGCTGCGCCGCGTGCAGTCGGAACAAATGGGATCGACGCCGGTTAACAATCGAAGGGACCGCAAACGAAGCGGTATGATGATGATTGATATTTTTAGCTTCGAACTGGCCAATGCCAGGCTGCGCGTTAAACGGGCCGAGCGCTCGCTGAAGCGTGCGAATGAACTGTTGTTGAACGATGGCTGTGTCGCCGTCAATCTCGCGTTGTGCGACCGCATACGGTCTGAGCAAAAACGCGTGATTGAGGCCCGGGAACGCATGACGAAGATCGATCGGAAGAATTGACCCATGATGCTCGCGACCCTCCACCTTGAAACTGCGAGATACGGCGACGAATATCGCGTCGCAAGGCTCGCGCTGCTGAGGCAGCAAATGATACGGCACATCAAGCGCACAGACGCCTCGGCGCAGAAAGTCGAACAATCGCTGGCAAGATTGGCCGAAGCAAACACGCTCGGGGACCGGCTCGCGCAACAGTAGGTCCGCGCGCTCTACCGTCGTTTGACGATGACCCCGTCATGCTGCGTCGCCAACAACAAGGCTGCATCAACGTCGCACCTGCGCTCGCTGGGCGTCGCGCCCCAAAAGCACAAGGCAGTCGTTTCGGCGAAGATCCAAGAAGTGTCGATATTTTCACCTTCCTGGGGACGCAGGCACAACGCCAAAATGAAGGCCGCGATAAGCAGCATGGCAGGCAGAGGGGCGCGCGAAGGCTACTGAGCGGCTTTCATCTCCCCGCACTCTTGCCTCAGATCAGCCTACAACCAATCGGCCCGCGCTTCACCAGAAGCACGGGCATTGATAGGCTCGGCACTATCGCCGCCCCGTCTACCGCGGGACCGCTGGTATTCCCGAGACTGAGCGCTCTGTTTCGCCGGAGAAAACCACGAAGGCAAAGATCAGCACGGCGGCAGCGACAATCATTGAGCCGGTGGCGACGATCGGCTCGAGCGCCGGATTTCCCTGCAGCATCAGGTAAAGCGCCGGCAGCATCACGACCAGGCCGAGATTGTACACGCCGTAGTGGATCATCGCCGTCCTGCGGGCAGCCTTCGCCGGGTTCAGCGCATAATAGCCGCCGAATATTGCACTGGTGACCCATCCCAGCAGGTTGATGTGCGCGTGAGCCGGAAACGCGCCGTGATCGCCTGAAATTGCCATCTGCAGGCCAGCTGCAATTCCCAGAATAAGAAAGACGATGGCTGTCTTGAAAAAAAGCTCCGAAACCTTAGGCATATCATTCCCCCAAACCCGTTTTGCCGCCGCATCATGCCCTGGTTCCGGCGATCTTGCCAAGGGGACCGTCGGGCCTGCGGCACCATTTGTCGCCGGCTTGACGGCCCGTCGGCAGCCGGCCGCCGGGCCTGGCCGGTTGCGAGTCCAGCCGGCAAAAAATATGCGCTCACCCTAATTTAATTGCAATATCACCCGCCAGGCTTCCATGTCGTTCTCCCTAAGGAAGTCCTGCACAATCGTGGTGCCATACGCGCCAAAGGCCTGCCCGTCAGTGTTCCAGCAAGGCCTCGCCGAACTTCTCCCACAGCTGTGCGCAATCTGTAGCTCTGAGGCCGGGGGTTCCGAGTGGGCCATATCTGATGACGGCGGCGTGAACATCATAGCCAACGATGGGTGCATTGGCGACAAAGTGGATAGCCTCGCCCAATCGGCGAGAGCCCATTGGCGCATCGGTTTTGTTGGTGATGTCGAAGACACCACGAATGTCTGCTTCCTGGTTCCTGGCTGCCAACGCAGCCGCCATTGCCCTTTCGTGCATCATCGAATCTCTCCGATCGGTCTAAGTCTAAGAACCGCGGCTTGTGCCGGTCCGGCAACTGGCAACCGGCAAATCGAAGTGCCTTTTGCAGCATCTCGATTGGCTCTTGCTGCGAGCCACTCCGCCCGCTGCCGCGGCAAGCCGATAAGGCAACTGCCAGCGAAATCCGCAGGCACGTCCACGGTCGCATCAAACACGGCCCACGTGCCAGTCGGCTCCTGAACGGGCAAAAACCTCATAACAGCGCCTGCTAATATACTATGCCGACTGTGAGGACGAGACTTTTTCCTGCATCCACTAAACGAATGAGAGATGGTGTCGAAGTGCCGGGCGACGCTCGTCGAAAACAATCGTCTGCGACATCGCCAGGATCGGAGATGGGCCTGAGCCGGCCGCATTTTGGGAGTCGCCGCAAGGGACAAGCACAAGACGCAGCACACAAACGCGGCCAAATGTTTATCCAGAATCGCGATTTCGTTGCGGATAGATGGTCTCGCCGCGCTTCAGCATCGCCACGAACGCCGCGATCTTCTTCTTGCGCCCGGCTTCGGTCTTCATGTTGTGGATGCGGAAGGCGAGCGCGAAGCGGTTTTGCCCGCTGAGCTTTGCCAGCATCTCTTTCGCCCTGGGCTCGGCGTCTATTGCCGCCTGGAGGTCGTCGGGGATCTTCATCTCCTTGCCGCTCTTGTAGGCGCGCGCCCAGCGGCCGTCGGCCTTGGCCGCATCGACCTGCCTCAGCCCGTGCTCGGTCATCCGGCCCTCCTCGATCAGCCGGGCGACATTGTCGACATTGATCTGGCTCCAGGTGCTCTTCTTGCCGCGGGGGGTGTAGCGCTGCAGATAGCTTTTGCCGTCGAACGCCTTGCGCACCGCGTCGATCCAGCCCCAGCACAACGCCACGTCGATGGCTTGCTTCGGCGTGATCGACGGCAGCCCCGAATCGAGCTTATGGATCTTGATCCAGACTTCGTCCTCGCTGTCGTGATGCTCGCCAAGCCAGGCATGGAAGCTTTCGGCATCCCTGAACTCGCGCACATTGGCGGGGTCGACCTTCACGGGCGCCATCAGCTGGTCCGCCCATGACGCGAGCGCGTAACGACGCCAAACCGCTTGCCGGCCGCGCGCGCGCTCATCTCAGCTCCGAGTCCGCAATCCGCAGGCCTGGTGATTCTCGTTTCGGCGGCAGCATGACGTTATCGAATGTCTGCGTGAACATCGCCGCCGCAAAGAAAGCGTCTCTTCGGTGGCGTGGGTGTTGCCAGCCGAGCCGCTTGCCGGGCTCGATCTCGTAGACAATGACCGAGGACTGGGTAGTGCCCTGCCCGCCGCAAACCGCGAAAGCGCCGGCCATTTGACCGACGGATCGTCCTCTGCCCAAACCGGCGAACGTTCGAGCCTGTCGGATGCGAGACTGCTGTCATGGCTTCGTTCCTCTCAGCGAATTGCGAACACGAATCTAGATGATTTTTCTGGTCCGCGTCAGCAAAACTGGCTGCTGACCGTTCCCTCGCCCATTGCGCGTCGACGGCGCCTACCCGATCCGGCCGGCTGCAACCCTGGCTCCGGCAGCGCAAGGAGCTGGCCCACGAGCTGAACTACACCGGCGATATGAACGACACTGTAACGATGAATCTGTGGCTGCACGACGCACTGATGAAAAAGCTGGCCGAGAATGGCGGCAAGCTTCCGAGCGACCTAGCCGCCTAGAGTCACAAGACAAGCAATTCCAGGAAAACGTGTGAACGGTTTTCCGTCCGGAATTGCGTCAAACAAAAAAAGACAGACCGGCTCGGCGTTTCCGTGAAACGACGAACCGTCCTGGTCCTGCCCGCACCGTGGTTCTTGCTGCGCCAACTTCGGCCGCAACCGAGCAGACCACGATGCCAAGCGTCAGACCGCCAGGTAAATAAAATTGAGACCCGTCCCGACCGTCAGGATCGGTGTTTGGCGAGGTGGCATGCCACAAAAAGCGCTTGCCGCCTCGCACCCGGATTGCCTCACGCAAAGCGCCGATTTCGGTCGCTGCCCACGCGCTGGTAGGACCACCATTTTGCTGGCGAAACGCGACGTTCGGCGTATCATTCTCCCCGGAGAGAGTTCATGGTGGGAGGAAGCCAATGAACGTGGTGCAGAGGGTGACTGTCGCCGACTTGACGGCCCAAGAGCTTGTTTCATCTGCGCTTTCACGGTTCGGTGCCGGCGACACCATATCGACGAGGGCGATGCTGGACATCGTTCGCAGGACGGCCCCGGCCTGCGGCAACAGTGACGACGATCTGGTCGAGCTTATCGTCATGACGGCCGTTGGTAGGACCATGGGCGTCGTGTTCGACCATCGGTCCCAATAAAATAATCTGGAACGAACATCAGGCTGCGCCAGGAGCAGTGGCGGGCGGTTGGCAGCGCCAAAGAGGCCAGCCTGTTTGTGCATGAAGGCCGTCCTGGCACCAAGCCCTTGCTTTGAACAAAACCGCTGCTCATGCCGGGTCATGCCCGAAGGCGGTAATTGAGCGACACGCTCGAAGGAACTCGCTGAAATCTTGCCCGTTATGCTCTCGTCGAGATGAGGAGAGCTGCCATGGCCGACGACAAAACCAAGACCGACAGTCGCGACCGCTCACGAGTGGCGGGCGGCGAAGACTACGAGGTACGTCACTTCGCCGAGGAAGCGGGCATCACCCCGGATCAGGCACGCACGCTGATCAAGCGCCACGGCACCGACCGCAAGGTGCTGAACGAAATCGCCGAAAGCATAAGAGCGTCGTAATGGCTGACAAGAAAACCGCAATGGCCGACCGCAAGACGCGCGATGCGGATGAAAAGGAAGCGCTGCGCCTGGCCGAAACCACCGACGTTTCGCCGAAGCAGGCGAAGGATCTGATGCGCAAGCACGGCAAGGACAGCCAGAAGGTCGAGAAGGAAGCCAAGAACTTCAAGGCCGAGGGCTGAGCCGCCGAGTCGGTCGGACGGGCGGTACAGGGGTGTGGCTGCAATCCTGCAGCTTATCGGTTTTCTAACAAATTCGGCCTATCCCTTCCGCTATCGCGGCTCAGGGATGCCATATGCGCGGGATATCTGGTGAGGCGAAGCCGTCGATAGGCGATATACGGCATGTGAGGTTGGTATTTTGCCTGCTGGCGGCGGTCGTGATAGCGGCGGCGCTCCTCGCCTTTGCCACGTCCCTCCTGCAGGATCCTGATAGCTGGTGGCACATCAAGGTCGGCATGGATATGCTGGCAAGCCGCACATTCCCCACCGTCGACGTCTACTCCTACACTTTTGCCGGCCAGCCATGGATCGCTAAGGAATGGCTTAGTCAGCTTCTCCTTGCAATTGCCTTTGAAGCCGGCGGCTGGAACGGCGTGGTGCTGCTGGCGACTGCAGTAATCGCGCTCACGATCTTCTTGACGTCGTGGTATCTCAGCGCGTGGTTGAAGCCGACGCTGGCGATAGGACTGACGCTGGTTCTCGCGCTTTTGATCGGGCCAATCTATGTCGCCCGGCCGCACATCTTTACCTTGCCCATCATCGTCATCTGGACCGCCGGTCTTTTCCAGGCCGCACGCAACGAGAAAGCGCCGCCTTTGTGGCTGCTGACGCTGCTTTGCCTGTGGACCAATCTCCATGCCACCTTCACCTTCGGTTTCGTCATCGCCGCCTTCGCCGGCCTCGATCTCGTCATGCGCACGCGCTTGTCGAACCCCCGGCTGCTGGCCAAGTGGATCGCTTTCGGGCTGCTTTGCCCGCTGGTCAGCCTGTTCAATCCCTATGGCGTCAAGGCCATACTCGCCACGTTCACGGTGGCCTATGGCAATGAGGCGGTGCCTTACATTGCGGAGTGGCAACCCTTCGACGCCTCGCGGCACACCCTCCAGGAGGTGGCCCTGCTGGTGGCGTTTTTCGGGCTGCTCGTGTCGAGATTGCGCATTGGCTGGGCCAAGGCGCTGTTCCTTGTCTTCACGCTGCACGCCTATCTCACCCACATACGGTTCATGTACTTGTTCTTTCTTCTTGTCCCGGTGGTCCTTGCCGTGGAGGTCGCGCAACAATATCCAGCGCTTTCAACCGAGAAATGGGCGGCGGAAAAGCGCGACGGACTTGAACAATTTTTCGCACGGCAATTTTCCAGGATTTGCGCTGGACTTGCCGTTTTGCTGGTTTTGGCGGCTGCCGCCTTCACGACCTATCCGGTCGCGCCGAGCCAGAAGACCTCGGCCAGGGACGCACTGGCCTTCGCCCAATCCCATAATCTGTCGGGCAATCTGCTGAACTCCTACGATTTCGGCGGTACGCTGATCTTCCATGGCATCAGGACGTTTATCGACGGCCGCGCGGATCAGCTCTTCCTGAATGGCTTTACGGAAACGGATGAGCAGACTGGGCACAGCCGGGGCAAGCCGATCCTGAAAGCCCAACTCGAGAAATATACGATAGGCTGGGCATTGTTGACTGCCGACGACAGCCGCATTCCGTTCTTCGACGAACTGGGCTGGAAGCGGGCCTATGCGGACGATTACGCGGTGATCTACACCCGCGCGGACTGAGCCCCGGCAGCTTCGCGCGCCGGTGTGCACATCCCTCCTGAGCTGTGGCCAGCGCCGAGGCGGCGAAATCCTTATGGGATTTTGATTTCTTTGCTCCGCGTCCCGTCTCGACCCTTTATGGCACTTTGATCCATATTCGCCGAAGCGATGTTTCCGGCCGCTGATATGATGCGGCGACCGATTTTGGTAGTTTGGTAAAGTAAACAATAAATACAACATAAGGAAAATGCGCGGTGGACATAGTTGTTGTCGCGATTGGAATCACGTTCTTTGCTCTATGCTTTGGCTACATCAAAGCCTGCGACAAGCTGTAAGTTTAGGGGATCGCAACATGCTTTTCGACTATATCCTCGGCGGCGCCGTGACCTTGTTTCTTCTCGCCTACCTGACATACGCCCTCGTTCGCCCGGAACGCTTCTGATCTCCGCTGGCAAGGAGCCAACCCATGACGATCAACGGATGGCTGCAGATCCTCGTCTATTGCGGGATCGTCGCTCTGCTGGCCAAGCCGCTCGGCGGCTACATGTATCGCGTTTTCAGCGGCGAGCGCATATTCCTGTCGTCAATTCTGGCCCCGCTCGAGCGCGGACTCTACCGCATATCAGGGACCAGCGAGCGCGAGGAGCAGCACTGGACCTCCTATGCGGCGGCCCTGCTGTTCTTTAACCTGGCCGGCTTCCTGGTGCTCTATGTGCTGCAACGGCTGCAAGGCGGCCTGCCCTACAATCCGGCCGGCATGACCGCCGTCGAACCTGGGCTGGCCTTCAACACCGCCGCCAGCTTCATGACCAACACCAACTGGCAGAACTACGGCGGCGAAAGCACGATGTCCTATCTCGTGCAGATGGCCGGCTTGACCGTGCAGAATTTTCTGTCGGCGGCGACCGGCATCGCCATTGCGGTCGCATTGATCCGCGGCTTTGCCAGGGCCTCAGGCAAATCGATCGGCAATTTCTGGGTCGATATGACCCGCTGCACGCTCTATCTGCTTTTGCCGTTCTGCATCGTCCTGACTCTGGTCTATGTCTATCTCGGCATGCCGCAGACGCTCGCTGCCTACGTCAACGCGACGACGCTCGAAGGTGCGCAGCAGACCATCGCAGTCGGGCCTGTCGCTTCGCAGATCGCTATCAAAATGCTTGGCACCAATGGCGGCGGCTTCTTCAACGCCAATGCAGCGCATCCCTTCGAAAATCCCGATGCAATTTCCAACCTGATCCAGATGGTGACGATCTTCGCCCTCGGCGCGGCGTTGACCAATGTCTTCGGCCGCATGGTAGGCAACCAGCGCCAGGGCTGGGCAATTCTGTCGGCTATGGGCGTGCTGTTCATCGCCGGCGTTGCCGTCTGCTACTGGGCGGAAGCCGCAGGCAATCCGCTGGTCCATGCGCTGGGCGTCGACGGCGGCAACATGGAGGGCAAGGAGAGCCGTTTCGGCATCGCTCTGTCGGCGCTGTTTGCCGTCATCACCACCGCCGCGTCCTGCGGCGCGGTCAACGCCATGCATGACAGCTTCACCGCACTCGGCGGCATGATCCCCATCATCAATATGCAGCTCGGCGAGGTCATTGTCGGCGGCGTCGGCGCGGGCTTCTACGGTATCCTGATGTTCATCGTCATTGCCGTTTTCGTCGCCGGGCTGATGGTCGGACGCACGCCCGAATATCTCGGCAAGAAGATCGAGGCCAAGGAGGTCAAGATGGCTATGCTGGCCGTGCTCTGCCTGCCGCTTGCAATGCTGATCTTCACCGCTATCGCGGTGGTGCTGCCGACCGGCGTTGCTTCCATCGCCAATGCCGGCCCGCACGGCTTCTCCGAGGTTCTCTATGCCTACACCTCGGCCGCGGCGAACAATGGCTCCGCCTTTGGCGGCCTCAGCGGCAACACGCCCTGGTACAACGTAACGCTCGGCATCGGCATGCTGATGGGCCGGTTCCTGGTCATTATTCCGGCGTTGGCGATTGCTGGCTCGCTAGTTGCGAAGAAGACCGTCCCTGCCTCCGCCGGCACCTTCCCGACGGACGGTCCGCTGTTCGTCGGCCTGCTGGCCGGTGTCATCCTGATCGTCGGCGGCCTGACCTTCTTCCCGGCCCTGGCGGTCGGACCGATCGTCGAGCACCTGGCGATGATTCACGGTCAGACATTCTGAAACGGCCATGCCCTGGTTCAAGATCATACCTCGGAAGGTCCGGCATCGCCCCGAGCCGGAGGGGGAGAAAACGCCCCCTCCTTTCCCGACGCTGTCCACATTCCTCGCTATTGCGGCAGCCTTGATCATGATCTGGCTGCTGGCTTACGGGCCGCCGCACCTTCGTTCGGCACACGATCGACCGGTCAACAAAATCGACACTGGAGCTACCAAATGAGCCCGTCGAAATCCGTGAGCATCATGGATACCCGCATTCTGTGGCCCGCTATCGGCGGTTCCTTCAGAAAACTGAACCCGCGCACCTTGATGCGAAACCCGGTGATGTTTGTCGTCGCCGTCGTCTCGGCGCTCACCACCGTGCTGTTCGTCAAGGATCTCGCTACCAGCGGCGGCGATCTTGGCTTCACGCTGCAGATCATCATTTGGCTGTGGTTCACCGTGCTCTTCGCCAATTTCGCCGAAGCGGTGGCCGAAGGTCGCGGCAAGGCGCAGGCAGACTCGCTGCGCCGGGCGCGAACCGAGACGCAGGCCAAGCTGTTGAACGATGGCGACCGCAGCAAGTTCAAACTGGTGCCCGGCACCAGCCTGAAGGTCGGCGACATCGTGCTTGTCGAAGCCGGCGACATCATCCCCTCGGACGGCGAGGTGGTCGAAGGCGTGGCGTCGGTCAACGAGGCGGCCATCACCGGCGAATCCGCACCGGTCATCCGCGAATCCGGCGGCGACCGTTCGGCGGTGACCGGCGGCACCCAGGTCTTGTCCGACTGGATCCGCGTGCGCATCACCGCGGCTGCCGGCCATACGTTCCTCGACCGCATGATCTCGTTGGTCGAGGGCGCCGAGCGCCAGAAGACACCCAACGAGATCGCGCTCAATATCCTGCTCGTCGGCATGACGCTGATCTTCGTGCTGGCCACGGCGACGATCCCGAGCTTCGCCTCGTATTCGGGCGGTTATATCTCGGTGACGGTGCTGGTCGCCCTGTTCGTTACCCTGATCCCGACCACAATTGGCGCCCTGCTGTCGGCGATCGGCATTGCCGGCATGGACCGCCTGGTGCGCTTCAACGTGCTGGCCATGTCGGGCCGCGCCGTCGAGGCGGCCGGCGATGTCGACACGCTGCTGCTCGACAAGACCGGAACCATCACGCTGGGCAACCGCCAGGCGACGGCATTCCGTCCGGTCAAGGGCGTCACCGAACAGGAACTGGCCGACGCGGCCCAGCTTGCCTCGCTTGCCGACGAAACGCCGGAAGGCCGCTCGATCGTCGTCCTGGCGAAGGAAAAATACGCCATCCGCGCCCGCGACATGGCAAGCCTGCACGCGACTTTCGTGCCCTTCACCGCGCAAACCCGCATGAGCGGCGTCGATCTGGAAGGCTCCTCGGTCCGCAAGGGCGCAGTCGATGCGGTACTTGCCCACGTCAACCTCTCGACGGTTGCCACAGGCCGTACGCGCAACGACACCGTCCGCGACCTTCAGGCGATCGCCGACGAGATTGCCAAATCGGGTGGCACTCCACTCGCGGTCGAGCGCGACGGGCGCCTCCTCGGCGTCGTCCATCTGAAGGACGTCGTCAAGGGCGGCATCGCAGAACGCTTTGCCGAATTGCGCCGCATGGGCATCCGCACGGTGATGATCACCGGCGATAATCCGATGACCGCGGCGGCGATCGCGGCGGAAGCCGGCGTCGACGACTTCCTTGCCCAAGCGACGCCCGAGGACAAGTTGAAGCTGATCCGCGACGAGCAGGCCAAAGGCAAACTTGTCGCGATGTGCGGCGATGGCACTAACGATGCGCCGGCCCTCGCGCAGGCCGATGTCGGCGTTGCCATGAACACCGGCACGGTCGCGGCGCGCGAGGCCGGCAACATGGTCGATCTCGACAGCGATCCGACCAAGCTGATCGAGATCGTCGAAATCGGCAAGGCGCTGCTGATGACGCGTGGCTCGCTGACCACCTTCTCCATCGCCAACGACGTAGCCAAGTATTTTGCCATCATCCCGGCAATATTCGCCGTCTTCTACATCGCCCCGGGCCAAACTACCGGGCCGCTGCAAGCGCTCAACGTCATGCATCTGGCGACGCCGCAGAGCGCTATCCTCTCGGCCATCATCTTCAACGCGCTGATCATCATCGCGCTGATCCCGCTGTCGCTGAGGGGTGTCAAATACCGCGCGGTCGGCGCCAGTGCGCTGCTCAGCCGCAATCTCATTGTCTATGGCCTCGGCGGCGTCGTCGTCCCCTTCGTCGGCATCAAGGTGATCGACATGGCCATCACCGCTCTCGGTCTCGCCTAAGGAACCACGTCGATGCTCAATCAAATCAGGCCCGCAATCGTCATGATCGTCTTCTTCACCATTCTGACGGGTTTGGTCTATCCGATCGGCATGACCGGCATTGCCCAGGCGCTGTTTTCGCGCCAGGCCAATGGCAGCCTGATCGAGAAGGACGGCAAGCTCGTCGGTTCCGAGCTGATCGGCCAGGCTTTCGAAAGCGACCGCTACTTCCATGGCCGTCTCTCGGCTGCCGGCGACGGCTACAATGCCGCCGCCTCGGGCGGCTCGAATCTCGGCCCGACCAATCCCAAGCTGATCGACCGCATCAAGGTTGACGCCGAAAGGCTGAGGACGGAAAACCCGAACCAGCCGGTACCGATAGATCTGGTCACCACGTCCGGCAGCGGCCTCGATCCGCATATCAGCCCCGACGCGGCCTATTTTCAGGTCGCCAGGGTGGCCAAGGCCAGGGGCGTCGATGAATCCAGGATCAAATCGCTTGTCGACAGCCATGTCGAGGATCGCGAATTGGGATTCATCGGCGAGCCGGTAGTCAATGTGCTGGCCCTCAACCTTGCGCTGGACGATGCGATGAAACGGTAAAGGAACCGGCGCCGGGATCGACACCGAAGCCGGCGCCGTTCATGATTGACCCTTATGCCAGACGACAGCCGCACCGCCGAAACCAGGCCCTCTCCCGACGCGCTGCTCGAGCATGCCGAGCGAGAGGAGCGCGGTCGCCTGAGGATATTTCTCGGCGCCGCCCCCGGTGTCGGCAAGACCTACGAGATGCTGATGTCGGGCCGCGCCAGGCTGGCCGACGGGGTCGACGTAGTAATCGGCATCGTCGAGACGCACGGCCGCAAAGAAACCCAGACGCTGGTCGAAGGCTACGAGGTCATTCCTCGCCTTGAGATCGATTACAAGGGGCGGATCCTTGAGGAGATGGATCTCGACGCCATCCTCGCCCGGCACCCGGCGCTGGTTCTGGTCGACGAACTCGCCCACACCAACGTCGCCGGCAGCCGTCACCCCAAGCGCTACCTCGACGTCCAGGAAATCCTGACGCACGGCATCGATGTCTATACGACCCTGAATATCCAGCACGTCGAGAGCCTGAACGATGTCGTGGCGCAGATCACCCGCGTCAGGGTGCGGGAAACTGTCCCCGACTCCATAATCGACCAGGCCGACGACATCGAGATCATCGACCTCACCCCCGACGATCTGATCAAGCGGCTTGAGGAAGGCAAGGTCTACATCCCCAGCACCGCCCAGCGCGCCATCGAGAACTATTTCTCGCCGGGCAATCTGACGGCGCTCCGGGAATTGGCGCTCCGCCGCACTGCCCAGCGGGTCGACGAGCAGTTGCTGACCCATATGCAGGCCCACGCGATACCCGGGCCCTGGGCGGCGGGGGAAAGGGTTCTCGTCTGCGTCGATGCGCGTCCGGGCGGGGCGGCCCGTGTACGTTATGCGCGGAGGTTGGCCGACCGGCTCCGCGCCCCTTGGACGGCGCTTCATGTCGATACCCCTCGTTCAGCTGCCATGCCCGAGGAGGACAAGGATCGGCTGGCGACGCAGCTGCGCCTTGCCGAGCAGCTCGGTGCCGAGGTGACGACCATTCCGGGTCAGAACGTCGCGCAAGACATCGTTCGGCATGCGACGGCGAACAACTTCACGCATATCGTGATCGGCAGGCCGACCCGATCGCGCTGGCGGGAATTGATCGAAGGCTCGCTCACTTACGATCTCATCCGCAATGCCGGCGACATCAGCGTCCATGTCATTTCGGGAAACGAACGCAACGCCGAGGCGACGTCGAGGACCGTCAAGGCGGCGGACGAGCAGTGGCAGTTCGAGATCTGGCCCTATCTCAGGGCCACGGCCTATGTTGTTGGCTCGCTCGCCTTCGCCGTCCTTCTCGACCAGTTTCTCGACGTCCGCAACCTGGCGGTCATCTTTCTCATTGGGGTCCTGACGTCGGCTGTGACCGGCGGTCTCTGGCCGGCTTTGTATGCCTGCCTCATCAGCGCCATTGCCTTCAACTATTTCTTCCTGGAACCACGCTACACGCTGACGATCGAGGATCCGGAGAGCATCGTTGCGCTGGCTGTCTTCCTAGTTGTTGCGGTCATTGCCAGCAATCTAACAGCGCGCGTGCAGCGTCAGGCGGTCGCTGCGCGCTCGCGGGCACGCGCCACTGAAGATATTTATCTCTTCTCAAAGAAGCTCGCCGGTGCTGGCACGCTCGACGACGTTCTCTGGGCGACTGCCTTCCAGATCGCCTCGATGCTGAAGCTGCGCGTGGTGCTGCTTCTGCCGGAGGACGGTACAATTGCGGTCAAAGCCGGCTACCCACCCGACGACACGCTGGCCGAGGCCGACATTGCAGCAGCCCGCTGGGCCTGGGAGCATAACCGCGCCGCGGGGCGCGGCGCCGACACGCTGCCCGGAGCAAAACGCCTCTATCTGCCCTTGCGAACCGGACGCACGGCGGTGGGCGTCGTCGGCCTCGACAACGATAAGCAAGGTCCGCTGCTGACACCCGAGCAGCAGCGTCTGCTCGATGCGCTCGCCGACCAGGCGGCGGTCGCCATCGAGCGCATCCAGCTCGTCGCCGACGTTGACCGGGCCAAGCTTGCGGCCGAGGCAGACCGTCTGCGCTCGGCCTTGCTCACCTCCATTTCCCACGATTTGAAAACGCCGCTTGCCGCCATCATGGGCGCGGCCGGAACACTCAGGGACTTCGAGGCCGCGCTTCCCGAGCAGGACCGGACGGAACTGCTGTCGACCGTGCTCGATGAGGCGGAGAGGCTTAACCGCTTTATTGCCAATCTGCTCGATATGACCAAGATCGAATCCGGCACGATGGAGCCGAACTACGCCTTTCACTATCTCGGCGACATTGTCGGCTCAGCTCTGCATCGGGCCCGCAAAATCGTCCGCCAGCATAAGACCGAGATCGACATCCCATCGGATCTGCCGATGTTGCGGGTCGACCCCGTTCTGTTCGAACAGGTGCTGTTCAACCTCCTTGATAATGCTGCAAAATACGCGCCGCCAGGTTCGACGATCCGCCTGCAGGCCTGGGCCGATAACGGCTTCATCATCCTGCAGATCATGGACGAGGGACCAGGCATTCCGCCAGCGGACCTGGAGCGCGTTTTCGACACTTTCTACCGTGTGCGCAAGGGTGACCAGGTGCGTGCCGGCACCGGGCTCGGCCTGTCGATTTGCCGCGGCTTCATCGAAGCGATGGGCGGGACGCTCTCGGCGGCAAACAGGTCCGACCGCTCGGGGGCGGTTTTCACGATCAAGATGCAGCTGGTGCCGGCGGAACTGCCCAATCTCGGCGAACCCGAGGCGGGCCATCAAAATATGGACGATCTGCCATGACGAGCCTGGACGTCAGGATATTGGTGGTCGACGACGAACCGCCGATCCGGAAACTGCTTCGCGTCGGGCTTGGCAGCCAAGGCTATGCGATCAGCGAGGCGCCGAACGCCAGGGCGGCGATTGAACTCATCGAGACGGAAAAGCCAGACCTTGTGCTGCTCGATCTCGGTCTGCCCGGCATGAGCGGGCATGAGCTGCTCCGCAAATGGCGGGATGATGGCCTGGACATTCCCGTGGTTATTCTTTCCAGCCGCACTGATGAGGCCGGCATCGTCTCGGCCCTCGAACTCGGCGCCGACGATTATGTAACCAAGCCATTCGGTATGAACGAGCTTGTCGCACGCATCCGCGTCGCGCTTCGCCACAAGTTCCAGCAGCAGGGTGAGAGACCGGTGTTCCAGACCGGCGACCTCTCCGTCGATCTGGTGAAGCGCATCGTCAAGGTCGAGGACAAGGAGATAAAGCTCTCGCCGAAGGAATACGACATCCTCCGCATCCTCGTACAGCATGCCGGTAAGGTTCTCACCCACCAATTCCTGCTGAAGCAGGTCTGGGGCGATTCCACCGACGTTCAATATCTCAGAGTCTACGTCCGGCAGATCAGGCAAAAGATCGAAAAAACGCCCGACCAGCCCCGCTATATCACCACCGAGACCGGCGTTGGATACCGGCTGCGCGAAGTCGATTGACGCGACGAGCATCCGAAGCCGAATGCCTCTTCCAATCCGCTTCAAACCAGCGGCGGCCATGGTGTCGCCGGACAAAAGCCCTATATTACGGAAAGATCGGTTTTGTGCGGGAATGAACGAATGCCACGGCTTCGTCTATTGACGTTTTTAGGGTCGGCAATGCTGACTGCGGCGATGCTGCCGGGCGTAAATCCTGCTGCATCGGCACAGGTCGTCAGTCCCGCCGACCGCAACGTGTTGATCCAGCAGGACCAGTTGCAGATGTTGGAGAACAGGCTGCGGCGCCAGCAATACCAGCAGCAGCAACAGCAGTACCGTGCCCAGGATCGCCAAATCCCAACCCCGCAACGGCAGGAGGTGCCGCAGATGAGACCAACTTGCCAGTTGCTGCCGTCGGGGAGCGGCTTTGTCAGCACCTGCCGCTAACGACGGCCCTTTCATTTATTTAGCCGACTTATATATTGTGGAAACCGCTCCGCTTGCGCCCCATTGAACGCGGCCGACTTTGCAACGCTGCCCTTGCCGTTTGGGCACCGCCTCGACTGGATTATCGAATGGCAGCCAGCAAGAAGAAGGTCGTACGCAAGGCAAGGAAGGGCGACCGGATTCGCCAGGTCGCGGCGATTCCGTTTCGGCTGAACGAGCATGGCGACGTCGAGGTGATGCTGGTCACATCGCGAACGACGAAGCGCTTCATCGTACCGAAGGGCTGGCCGATGAAGGGCAAGAGCAGCCGCAAGGCGGCCACCATCGAAGCACAGGAAGAAGCCGGCGTTCTCGGCAAGACACTGAAACAGCCGGCCGGCACCTATTGCTACTGGAAGCGGCTGGCGAACCGCTTCGTCCGTGTCGACGTCGTCGTCTATTTGCTGGAGGTAACCGAGGAACTTGCCGACTGGGAAGAATCCAAGAGGCGTCAGCGCGCGTGGCTGGCGCCGGCCGACGCGGCGGTGCTCATCGACGAGCCGGATCTCTCGACGCTGGTGAGGAACATCAGGATTCCCGAGCTGGAGTATAATTCCAAAAAACAGAATCCGGCTTTCGGAAAAGATCACGCTCAATAAAAGATCGAGGCTAGCCCGACTGGATCGGGATGGAATTGGCCCCAGCGCCTGCCGCCGTCACACTTGAACCGAAATCTCACTTGCCGCCGTCGCCCTCGGGCAAAGACCGCACCGGCGTGCCGGAATAGGCCCACAGCCATTCGCGCGGCAGCGGCCCCTTGTTGCGGTCGCTTTCCTGCGACTGTTCCCATGCATGGGCGAGGATGCCGACCGAGCGCGACAGCACGAAAAGGCCGCGCGTCAGCGGCGGCGGGAAGCCGAGCTCGCCGTAGATGACGGCCGTGGCGCCGTCGATGTTGAGCGGGATTTTTTTGCCCTTGCGCCGCGCCACCTCGGCCTCGATCGCCTCGGCAATGTCGGCGAAGCGCCCGCTGACGATGCCGCGCGCGGCAAAGTCGCGGGTTAACTCGATGAGGCGGGGCGCCCGCGGGTCGACCGGATGGAAACGATGGCCGAGCCCGGGCACATAGCCGTTTTCCCCGGCAAGGAAACGATCGAGCCGCGCCGACACGGCGTCCGCAAGCGGCATGCCGGCGTCCAGTTCGGCAGCGATGTCTCCGTAGAAGGAAAGCGCCTGTTCGCCGGCGCCGCCATGCACATCGCCAAGCACGTTGACGGCTGATGCCATGGCGCTGTTGATGCCGACGCCGCAGGTGATCGCCATACGGGCGATGGCGATCGACGGCGCCTGCGGCCCATGGTCGACGGCAGCACCCAGCGCGATGCCAAGCAGCGCCGCCTGCTCCTCGCCTGGCAGTTCGCCGCGCAGCATCAGCCAGATCATTGCCGGAAAGCTGACGCGGCCGATCAGATCCTGGATTTCATAGCCGCGCAGCCGGATGACGCCGGGGCGCATCTCGATGATGCCGGTCTGCCACCATTCCTCGCCGCGTGCGCGACCAGTCTTGTTTTGCGTTCCGCTCATGCCTTCGCTCTTTTCCTGGCACGCGGCGGCAGGCCGGCAAAAACCTCGCCCATATGCTCGCCGAGCGCCGGCGGCGGCCTGCTCGGCAAAGGTGCCTCGCCATCGACCATGAAGCCGCAGCGCACCACGGTCAGCGGCTGGTCCATCCCGGACACAGCCGGGAACCGCGCCGTCATGCCGCGCTCGATCACCTGTCGCTCCTGCAGTATCTGCGGGATTGTCAGCACCCGGCCTGCCGGCACGCCGGCGCGATTGAACGTCTCCTCCCAGGCGGCGGCCGAGCCGCTCGTCAAGGCATCCTCGATCAGCGCTTTCAATGCAATGCGGTTCTGCTTGCGCGTTTCTCGCTCGGCAAAGCGGACATCCGACGCCAACTCCGGCCGACCGATCAACCGGCACAGTGTGACGAACTGCTCCTGCTTGTTGGCTGCGATGTTGAGCAAGCCGTCGCCGGTGCGAAACGCGCCAGACGGTGCGGCCGTCATATTTTCATTGCCCATCGGCTGCGGCTCGACGTCCGCCGTCAGATAGTTCGACACCGGCCAGCCGAGCGCAGAAAGCGTGCATTCGAGCATCGAGACGTCGAGGAACGCGCCCTCGCCTGTCGTCTTCTGCTTGACCAGCGCGGCGGTAATGGCGAACGCCCCGACCAGCCCGCCAAGCGTATCGGCGACCGGATAGCCAACACGCAGCGGCGCGGTTTCCGGTGTACCGGTGATGCTCATAATCCCGGAAAGACCCTGGATGATCTGGTCGTAGGCTGGATTGTCGCGCATCGGCCCGGTCTGGCCGAAGCCCGATATCGCACAATAGACAAGGCTTGGCCGGACTTCTTTCAGCCTGGCATGGCCAAGCCCCAGCCGGCCCATTACGCCGGGACGGAAATTCTCGACCAGCGCGTCGGCCGAAGCGACCAGATCGAGGAAGCGTTCGCGGTCGGCGTGCTGCTTGAGATCGAGCGCCACCGAGCGTTTGCCGGCATTCTGCGCCAGGAACGAAGCGCCCATGCCCGCCCGGTTGAGCTCCGGAGAGGCGCCGAGCTGGCGCGCCAGATCGCCGCCTTGCGGCGTCTCAACCTTGATGACGTCGGCCCCGAGCAATGCCAGCTGGTAGGCGCAATAGGGGCCGGCCAACACATTGGTCAGGTCAAGGATGCGGATGCCGGAAAGCAGGTCTGTCATGACGTCACGAACAGCTCAGGCATCGCCCGGCACGTGCTCCGGTCCCCGCATGCGTCTGTGCTCGATGTAGGCCCAGATATGCGGTCCAACCAGCCCGATGAAGGCCAGCGTCAGCAACGTCAGCGACAGCGGATGCTTGTAGAACACCGTCCAATCGCCGTTCGAGATGGTCATCGCGCGGCGGAACTGCGTTTCGGCAAGCGGCCCGAGAATCATGCCGATGATAACCGGCGCGGTCGGAAAATCGAAACGCCGCATCAGGAAACCGGCGGCACCGAGCAGATAGAGGATGACGAGGTCGATCGGCGATTGCGAGATGCCGTAGGTGCCGACTGTTGCGAACACCAGGATGCCGGCATACAGCTGCGGCGCCGGGATCTTCAGCAATCGCACCCAAAGCCCGATTAGCGGCAGGTTAAGGACGACGAGGATGACGTTGGCGATGAACAGGCTGGCGATCAGCCCCCACACTAGGTCGGCCTGCGTCGTCAGCAGCAGCGGCCCCGGATTGATACCGTAGCTCTGGAATGCCGACAGCATGATTGCGGCCGTCGCCGAGGTCGGCAGGCCGAGCGTCAGCATCGGCACCAGCACGCCGGCCGCGGATGCATTGTTGGCTGCTTCCGGTCCGGCAACGCCCTCGATGGCACCGACGGTGCCGAACTCGTCCTTGTGTCTGGAGAGTTTCTTCTCGATGGCATAGGAGAGGAAGGTCGGGATTTCGGCACCGCCGGCCGGCATGGCGCCGATCGGGAAGCCGATCAGGGAGCCGCGCAGCCATGGCCTCCACGAGCGCGACCATTCGGCCGCGGTCATGTAGAGCGACCCTTTCAACGGCACGATGTCGTCCTTGCCGGCATAGCGGCGCGAGGCCATGTAAAGCGTCTCGCCAACGGCGAACAGGCCAACGGCGACGACGATGACGTCGACGCCATCCAGCAATTCGCTCATGCCGAAGGTGAAGCGCGGCTGCCCCGTCTGCAGGTCGACGCCTATCATGCCGACGACGAAGCCGGCGAACAGGCTGGTCAGGCCGCGTACCGACGACGAGCCGAGCACCGCCGAAACCGTGATGAAGGCCAGCACCATCAGCGAGAAATATTCGGCCGGGCCGAAGGCCAGCGCAAATTTGACGACGATCGGCGCCAGAAAGGCAACGCCGATCGTGCCCAGCGTGCCGGCGACGAAGGAACCGATCGCCGAGGTCGCCAGGGCCGCACCGCCACGGCCGGAGCGGGCCATCCTGTTGCCCTCGAGCGCGGTGACGATGGTGGCGCTTTCGCCAGGCGTGTTGAGCAGGATCGATGTCGTCGAGCCGCCATACATGGCGCCGTAATAGATACCGGCAAACAGGATGAAGGACGCCTCCGGCGCCACTTGATAGGTGATCGGCAACAGCAGCGCTATGGTCAGTGCCGGTCCGAGGCCGGGCAGCACGCCGATCGCAGTCCCAAGCGTGGTGCCGACCAGGCACCATATGAGATTGATCGGCGAGAAGGCGACCGAAAATCCGTGCGCGAGATGGCCGAGCGTTTCCATGGCGTCAGCCCCTCAGCATGGTGACGAGCGAATCGACGATCGCGTTCAGCTGGTTTTCGATGAAGCCGGCGCCGATATTGACGCCGAGCGCCCTGGCAAAGCCGAAATAGGCGGCAAGCGCCAGGATCAGCCCGAGCAGCACGTCACGCAGCGGGCGCCGGCTGCCGAAACCGTGGCAGATGAGAACGAACATGATGACAGATGCCGCGGTAAAGCCGAGCGGCTGGATCAGCACGAGGTTGGCGATCAGTCCGAGGGCGACGATGCCCATCGCCTTCCAGTCGGTCGGCGTCGCCTTTTCGTCCTCCGGCTGCCAGCCGCCCCGCAAGGCGGCAATGATGAGCAGCAGCGACAGGATCACCATGCCGGTCATGGTGATGTAGGGAAAGACGGTCGGACCGACCTTGGAATAGAGCGGCGACACCGGGATTGCCAGCGTCTGCCAGGCAACCGCACTCGCACAGGCGAGGAGCCCGACGCCGATCAGCAGTTCGGGCACTGCAAGGCGCGGCGGCGCCGGCTGGTCGCTGGTGCTCATCATCGTCCTCCCAATGTCGGTCCCTTGGGGCCGGTTCTCCTTGGACCGGTCTCACCCGGCCGATCTTGGCGTAGTTTCACCTCCGGCGCCGCGTATGTCCATGCGGCTAGCGAAAGTCGGCAAGGGTTGGCGCAGGCTGCCACCCCTTGCCGAGAGCATCACGCTAGACCGAGGTCCTTGAGGATCGTCCCGATGCGGGCCGTGTCTTCTGCGACGAATTTCGCATAATCGTCACCGGTAAGCAGGATCTGCGTCCAGTTGCGGTTCTTGCATTCGGTGGCCCAGGCGTCGCTCTTGGCCATGGTCTCGATCAGCTTGATCATTGCTGCCTTGTCGGCGTCCGAGACGCCGGGCGGTGCGAAGACGCCACGCCAGTTGAACAGCTCGACATCGATGCCTGCTTCCTTCATCGTCGGCGCATCGATCCCCTCCTGGCGTTTGTCCGCGGAGATGGCCAGCAGCCGCAGCGCACCCGCCTTGACCTGTTCGGCGAACTCGCCGTAGCCGGAGATGCCGGCCGCGACCTGGTTGCCGAGCAGCGCCGAAAGCGCCTCGCCGCCGCCGGCGAACGGCACATAGGAAACATTGGTGGCCGGAACACCAACGGTCTTGGCGATGAGGCCGAACAATATATGGTCCGAGCCGCCGGCCGAACCGCCAGCAACCGGAACCTGCGTCGGGTCAGCCTTGAGAGCCGCGACAAAGTCCGCGGCCGTCTTGAACGGCGAGGCGGCCGGCACCACAAGCGCCTCGAACTCACCGGTGAGGCGGGCGATCGGCGTGACCTCGGTAAGGTTGTTGGCCGCCTTGTTGGCGATGATGGCGCCTACCATGACCATGCCGGCCACCATCAGCGCATTGCCCTTGCCCTTCCATTGGTTGACGAATTGCGGCAGGCCGACAGTACCGCCGGCGCCGCCGACATTGGTGATCTGCGACCCGGAAATCAGTTTTTCGCTGCGCAGCACCTGGTCCATGGCGCGCGCCGTCTGGTCCCAGCCGCCGCCCGGCGCCGCCGGCACGAAAATCTGCAGCTGCGGCGCGTCCTGCGCAAAGGCGGGGACAAAATGCGATGCCGTGAGTCCGGCAGCACCTGCTGCCGCGGTGCTCATCAAGAATCGGCGTCTGTTCAGCATGGGATTCCTCCAAATCGCGACACCTCCTCCGGTGCCTGCCAGAAACGTGGCCTGATTTCAGACCCGCTCGATAAAATTCATGCAGAGTTTGCGTCCTCCTGTCAAAGACAGAACACGCCGCATGCGGCACAATCGGACTGTGCGATCTTCAGGCAGGCGAACTTGACGCCGGACGACGTGGCAGGCAGACGCCAGACGGCGCCCGTCAGGGCTGCCGCTCCAGCAGGATGGTCGGCTTGCCTTGGTAGACGGTTCGAAGCACTTCGCCGTAACCACATTTTGCCGCGACGTTCAGCGATCCGGTGTTCTCCGGATCGATGATGCAGACGGTCTTCGCGGCGCCGAACGTCTCGTCGCCCCAGGCAAGCACCCGTGCGACGACTTCGCTGGCCAACCCGTGGCCATGCGCGCCCGAAACCAGAGCCCAGCCGGTCTCCGGAATGCCCTCGATCGACGGCGTCATGTCGCGTTTCAGATCGTGAAAGCCGGCCTCGCCGATGAAGCAGCCGGTCGCCTTATCCTCGATCGCCCAGAAGCCGTAGCCCAGAAGCGACCACAGGCCGGCGTGGCGTAGGAAGCGCATCCAGCTTTCCTCCCGCGTGCGCGGCTTCCCGCCGATAAAGCGGGTGACGACGGGATCGGCCCACATAGCGACATAGGCGTCGAAATCGTCAAGCCGGTGCGGCCGCAGGACCGTGCGCGAGGTCTCAAGCACTGGGGCGACAATTGTATGCGGACTGGCCATGGTCATGTCTCGTTTGTGTTGCCGGTGCCTAATGCAGGTCTTCCAAAAGGGGGACAGCGACACGCACGAGACGGGAAATCCAAATCCGTTGTGAAAAACAAGAGCCAAGGCTGTGTAGATCATCTTCCAGGCTGATGTGAATCCTGCCAGGCGGTGTTAGTTTTTCTCCGGTATTGGTTCAGGCGCGTTGGGTTCGGCGCTGCCGCCCGACAGAGGGAATACAGCATGGACACCACCGACCTTGTGCTTGCCATCTGCCATCATTTGCTGGTGTTTTCGTTGGCAGGCATCATCGGCGCCGAATTCGTCCTGATCCGCAGCGACTTGTCCGCCGCGACGCTGAAGCGGCTCGTCGGCATCGACCGCCACTACGGCATCATTGCCATGCTGATCATCGTCGTTGGCATCGGCCGCGTCGTCTATGGTCTGAAAGGCTGGGAATTCTACGTCTACAATTGGATGTTCTGGGCAAAGATGGCCGCTTTCGCCATTGTCGGCCTGTTGTCGATTATCCCGACCATCCGTTTCCTATCCTGGAACACGCAGGCGAGCATCAGTCCCGGCTACCAGGTTCCTGCGGCGGAGCTGGCGTCCGTTCGCACCTATGTCCGCACCGAGGCATCGATCTTCCTATTGATCCCGGTGTTCGCGGCGGCGATGGCGCGCGGCTACGGCTACTAGAATAGGTTGGAGGAAGGGCATCGCACGGCCCAACCTTGCCACTCATTTGCGCAGAGAAACGTGCGGTTTGCCGTTTGAGCGCGATTGTCATTTGTCGGGTTGCGCTAGTTATTGCTCTATCTACAGTCGGTTTAGAGGAACCCGCGCAGCGGTTGGCAATCATATCCTGGGAGGAAACACGATGCGAAAACTCATCGCCGCGTTGGCTGCCGCTGCGGCCGCCATGCTTTATCCGTCGGCCGCTGGCGCGCAGACCTACCCCGAACGCACCATCACCATTGTCGTGCCGTTTTCGGCCGGTGGCCCGACCGACACCGTCACGCGTCTTGTCGCGGAAGCTATGTCGAAAGACCTCGGCCAGCAGGTCACCGTCGAGAATGTCGGCGGCGCCGGCGGCACGCTCGGCGCCGGCCGCGTCGCAAATGCCGAGCCTGACGGCTACACGCTGCTCCTCCATCACATCGGCATGGCTACCAGTGCTACGCTCTATAGAAAGCTCGCCTACGACACACTGAACGGCTTCGAATATGTCGGCCTCGTCACCGAGGTGCCGATGACCATCGTCGGCCGCAAGGACCTCGAGCCGACCGATCTGAAGGGGCTGGTCGACTATGCCAAGGCCAACAAGGACAGCATCACCGTTGCCAATGCCGGGATCGGTGCCGCCTCGCATCTGTGCGGCATGCTGTTCATGAGCGCCATCGGCACGCCGCTGGTCACCGTACCCTACAAGGGCACTGGCCCGGCCATGACCGATCTTCTCGGCGGCCAGGTCGATATCATGTGCGACCAGACGACCAATACCACCAAGCAGATCCAGGGCGGCACTATCAAGGCCTATGCCGTAACCTCGCCACAACGCCTCGATGTGCTGCCGGACGTGCCGACGACGATAGAAGCCGGCCTTCCCCAGGTGCAGGTCGGCATCTGGCACGGAATCTATGCCCCCAAGGGCACACCGGCCGAGATCACCGAACGCCTTTCGAAATCGCTGCAGGTGGCGCTGAAGGACCAGAATGTCGTCGCCCGATTTGCCGAACTCGGCACCAAGCCGTCGCCGGAGGCCGATGCCACGCCGGCCGCGCTCAAAGCTAAGCTGGAAAGTGAGATCGCGCGCTGGAAGCCGATCATCGAAGCGGCCGGCCAGTACGCCGACTAAAGGTTCTAACGGGGCGCCATCAGCGCCCCGTTTTTTTACACCGGCATCGGCACGCCCATGAGGCGAGCCGGGAGGACGCAATGAAACCTTTCGCAATCGACAGGACCAACGGCATATGCGCCGCGCTGTTGGTCTTTATTGGCGCCTTTTTCGCGCTGCAGTCGCTGGGCCTCGAAATCGGCACCGCCTTTCGCATGGGGCCGGGCTATTTCCCGCTGGTGCTGGCGATCGTGCTGATCCTGCTTGGCGCCGCCATCCTTGTCCAAGCGGTGCGTTTCGAGAGCGAGCCGATCGGTTACATCGCGTGGCGCGGCATGCTGTTTATCCTGCCTGCTCCGATCTTCTTCGGCCTGACGGTGCGCGGCCTCGGCTTCATCCCGTCGATCTTCCTGACGGCGCTGATCGCATCGTTCGGTAGCGGCCGCATGAGGCCGCTGACCGCACTCGTGCTGTCGGCCGGCCTGACGCTGTTCGCATTCGTCGTTTTCAGCTACGCCCTCGGCCTGCCGTTCCGGCGTTTCGGCCCGTGGTTGCCCCTATCGTTGTGAGGAGATGAAATGGAACTCCTCAGCAACCTCGCACTCGGCTTTTCGACAGCCACATCTTTGGCAAACCTCGGCTTCTGCCTGATCGGCGTCCTTCTCGGCACGCTGATTGGCGTCCTGCCCGGCATCGGTGCCACCGCAACCATCGCCATGCTGTTGCCGATCACCTTCCAGATTGGCGACCCGGTTTCCTCTCTCATCATGCTCGCCGGTATCTATTACGGCGCGCAGTATGGCGGCTCGACCACCGCCATTCTCATCAACATGCCCGGCGAATCCTCGTCGGCCGTCACCGCAATCGACGGCTATCAGATGGCCAGGAACGGCCGCGCCGGAGCAGCCCTGGCGACCGCGGCGATAGGCTCGTTCTTTGCCGGCACGGTGTCGACCTTCCTCGTCGCCATCTTTGCCCCACCGCTGACGGCGATAGCGCTGAGATTCGGCGCGGCCGAGTATTTTTCGCTGATGATCGTCGGCCTGGTCTCGTCCGTCGCGCTCGCCCACGGCTCGGTCGTCAAGGCGCTGGCTATGGTCGTGCTCGGCCTGCTGCTGGGACTTGTCGGCACCGATATCTACACCGGTACGCCCCGCTTCACACTCGGTATCCGCGAATATGCCGACGGGCTGAATTTCGTCGCAGTGGCGGTCGGCGTCTTCGGCGTCGCCGAGATATTGCGCAACCTCGAAAACGAGCATGAGCGTTCCGTGCTGATCCGAAGTATCTCCGGCCTTATGCCGAGTAAAGAAGATTTTCGCCGCATGGCGGCTCCCATCGTGCGCGGAACGATCATCGGTTCGGCGCTCGGTATCCTGCCCGGAGGCGGCGCGATCCTTGCCGCCTTTGCGTCCTACACCGTCGAAAAGCGCGTCTCGAAAAACCCGGGGGAATTCGGCAAGGGCGCCATCGAAGGCGTCGCCGGACCGGAATCGGCCAACAATGCCGGCGCCCAAACCTCCTTCATCCCAATGCTGACGCTCGGTATTCCGGCCAACCCGGTGATGGCGCTGATGATCGGCGCGATGATCATCCAGGGCATCGTGCCCGGCCCCAATGTCGCCATCGAACAGCCCGCGCTGTTTTGGGGGATCATCACCTCGATGTGGATCGGCAATCTGATGTTGATTGTCTTGAACCTGCCGCTGATCGGGCTCTGGGTGAAACTCCTTACCATCCCCTACTACGTGCTCTTCCCGATCATCATGGCGTTCTGCTCGATCGGCGTTTACAGCGTCAACACCAATGTCTACGACCTCTATGCCGTCGCCTTCTTCGGCTTGCTTGGCTACCTCCTGACCAAGCTGCGCTGCGAACCTGCGCCGCTGCTGCTCGGCTTCGTGCTCGGCCCGCTGCTTGAGGAAAACCTGCGCCGCGCTATGATCCTCTCGCGCGGCGACCCAAGCACCTTCGTGATGCGGCCGATCAGCGCCAGCCTGCTCCTCATCGCGCTCGCCGTGCTCGTCATCGTCTTTCTCCCCGCGGTCAAGAAGAAGCGCGAAGAGGTGTTCGTCGAGGAGAGTTCCTGAACATGGATGTCGCCGCATAAAAGGAACTTTAGATTCAGCTAGCGGGCAGTGGTTGCCGCTGCTCGGTCCTGAGCTGCTTCCACTGGCCCGAGCGGCCCGATCTCGACCAGTGGTGCAGGCACGCTGGTCGTCTTTTCCTTGGCCTTGCAGATATCGGCGATGACGCAGGCCGGGCAATCCGGCTTGCGTGCCTTGCAGACATAGCGGCCGTGCAGGATCAGCCAATGATGCGCATGCCGGATATATTCATCCGGAATGATCTTCAGGAAACCTTGCTCTACCTGTTCCGGCGTCTTGCCCGGCGCCAGGCCGAGCCTGTTACCGATGCGGAAGATGTGCGTGTCGACTGCCATCGTGTGCTGGCCGAAGGCGACGTTGAGCACGACATTGGCGGTCTTGCGGCCGACACCCGGCAGCTCGACCAGTTGATCGCGATCCTCAGGCACCTCGCCGCCATGGTCACGGATCAGCGCCGCGGACAGCGCGATGACGTTCTTGGCCTTGTTGCGCCATAGCCCGATGGTGCGGATATGGTCGCCGAGCTTGGCCTCGCCCAGCGCCAGCATCTTTTGCGGCGTGTCGGCAATTTTGAACAGCGCCCGCGTCGCCTTGTTGACGCCGGCGTCCGTCGCCTGAGCCGAAAGCACCACCGCCACCAGCAGCGTGAAGGGGTTGATATGTTCGAGTTCGCCTCTCGGCTCCGGCCGCTGAACGGAAAAACGGCGAAAAATCTCATGCACCTCGGCCGGGCTGTAAAGCACCCGCGATCTCGCCGGCCGCGTACGCGGCTTGGCGTTCGAGTCATCGCGGCGGCCGGGCAGCAGGTCTTTTTTGAGCGCGGAAGAGTTTTTGGGCTTGGGGCTTGTCATTGCCTTCCTATAATATTCCCCAATGAGCGACACAAACGCCTCATTTCAGGCCGACGAGCCATTCTTCCAGGCGCTGCTGACACCGCACCGGTCGCTGGGCAAGACCGGCTTTGCCATCCTGATGGGCGCACTGCTGTTCGGGTGGCTGGTGACCGGAGCGTTCTTTCTGTCGCGCGGCGCCTGGCCGGTGTTCGGCTTCTTCGGCCTCGACGTGATCGCCGTCTATATCGCCTTCCGTGCCAATTATCGCGCCGCCCGGGCTCGCGAGGAGGTGTCGGTGTCGCGCACCAGCCTCGATATCTGCAAGACTGCCCCGTCGGGCAAATCGGAATCACACCGCTTCAATCCGTTCTGGGCACGCTTTTCGATCGCCCGCCACGCCGAGATCGGCATCACCAGAATGGCGGTCGAGGCGCAAGGAAAAACCGTCTCGATCGGCGCCTTTCTCAACCCCGACGACCGCGAGAGTTTTGCCACCGCATTTTCGCGCGCTCTGGCGACCGCCAAGGCGCGCTGAGCCAGCGTTTCAGAACCGATAGCGCAACAGCCTGCCGATCTTGCGCAATGCTGGAATGCATTTCCAAAGGCGAACAAACAGTTTCGCGAGCCAGCGCATGCGAGCGGCATGTTCCGGCTTATAGGCAGGGATGTCCTCGATGAACCGCAGCTTCGGAACGGCTCGCTCCAATTCATGCGGGTTCTCAATGCTCCAATGGACCTCGGCGCCGGTGGCGCGGAAGGAGGAATTGAGGCGAATGATCTTCAGGCCCAGGCGACTATAGGCATCGAAAACCAGTTCGCCGCTCGAAAGATGTCCCACCAAACGAGAAAACAGTTGCTGCCCCTCCTCGGCGGCCAGGTAGGGAGTCAGGCCTTCCGCCACGACTATGGCCGGGCGATCCCGAGGTACTTCGTTCAGCCATCCAGGTTCGGTGAGCGACGAAGCGATCAGGTGGTAGCGATCCCGCACGGGATAGAGCCTGCGCCTGAGGTCGATGACTTCGGGATAGTCGACATCGAACCAGTCCACGCCGGCTGGCGGGTCGATACGGAATATGCGCGTGTCGAGCCCACACCCCAGATGCAGCACGATGGCGTCAGGATTTCGGGCGAGAAAGTCCTGAACGCAGACGTCCAGCGTCTTTGCCCTGATTGCTAGACCGATGCCGAGATTGTTGTCGACCTTGAGCCGCGAGAAATCATAATCGATGTTGCGCATCGCCTCGTCGGCAAAGTAGTCCCGGAGCAGCGAATTGGGCAGCCGGCTCTCCAGCGCCTTGCCGTACAGTGTCAAAAGCAAAGTCTCCTTTGCCCCGGTCAGGTTTACTTTTTCACCAGCCACGACCGTCCTCCCCATTCAAAGCCAGCTCTATCTGGGTACATGCTGCGGGAAAGCAAGTTTCGGGTGGTGATCGGCGCCGCGAAGGACGATATTCGCACTCAAGGAGATACTGCCATGAACGCCCAAATGCCTCTCAAAACGACAGCAATCCTTCAGAAAGACATCACGCCTGAAGGCGGTGACTACGAAATCGTCCGTCGTGCCATCGAAAAGATCAGCCTCGACTATCGCGACCAGCCTTCGCTGGAAGTGCTGGCCGAGGAGGTCGGCGAGACGCCGACCGGGCTGCAGAAGCTGTTCACCCGCTGGGCCGGCCTATCGCCCAAGGCTTTTCTGCAGGCCGTTACCCTCGATCATGCGCGCAAGCTGCTCGATGCCGGCATGCCGCTGCTTGAAACCTCGTTCGAGCTCGGCATGTCCGGCCCAGGCCGGCTGCACGATCTGTTCGTCACCCACGAAGCGATGTCGCCGGGCGATTACAAGACCCGCGGCGCAGGGCTCACCATCCGCTACGGCTATCATATCTCGCCTTTCGGCATCGCCCTGATCATGGTGACGGACCGCGGCCTTGCCGGCCTCGCCTTCAACGACCCCGGCGGCGAGCGTGCGACCTTTGCCGACATGTCCAGCCGCTGGCCGAACGCTAGCTATGTCGAGGACATGGCTGCAACGGCGCCCTATGCCGCGCGTATTTTCGATCCGACGCTGTGGCGCGCCGACCAGCCGCTCCGCGTCGTCATGATCGGCACCGACTTCCAGGTCCGCGTCTGGGAAGCCTTGCTGTGTATTCCGATGGGCCAGGCCTGCACCTATTCCTCGATCGCCGCGCGCATCGGCGCACCGAGCGCCAGCCGGGCTGTCGGTGCCGCGGTCGGTGCCAATCCGATGTCCTTTGTCGTGCCGTGCCACCGGGCTCTCGGCAAGTCCGGTGCGCTCACCGGCTACCATTGGGGCCTGACCCGCAAACGCGCCATCCTCGGCTGGGAGGCGGGACAGGTCTCTTCGTAAATAGCCAAAGAATGGAACGATAGGAGCGATGTCAGGACCGCTAGGGTGACAAGCAGCGATCTTACGGAGTAGCTTCCCGCATGCGTTAGCGGGAGGCACTTCTTGATCGTCGTCATCGGCTCCATCAATCTCGACCTCATCGCCAGTGTCGACCGCTTGCCCGGTCCCGGCGAGACGGTGCGCGGCTCCGGTTTCGCTACTGCCCCCGGCGGCAAGGGCGCCAACCAGGCGCTGGCCGCCTCCCGCGCCGGGGCCAAGGTGCGCATGGTCGGCGCAGTCGGCAAGGACAGCTTCGCCGGCGAGGCTCTGGCGCTGCTGCGCGAGGGCAAGATCGACCTGTCCGGCGTCGGCGAGACCTTTGCCTCGACCGGTACCGCGTTGATCATGGTCGGCGCCGACGGCGAGAACGTGATCGCCGTTGTGCCGGGCGCCAACGATTCGGTCGTGCCGGGTGACCTTTCCAAGGCTTTCCTGAAAAACGGCGATGTCGTGCTGTTGCAGTTGGAAGTCCCGCTGCAAACGGTCGAGACGGCGCTTGGCGCGGCAAGGACGGCCGGCGCGGTCACCGTGCTCAACACCGCCCCTTTCCATAGCGACGCCGCCGGCTTCCTCGGCAAGGCCGACTATCTCGTCGCCAACGAAACCGAGTTCGACCTCTATGGCGAGGCGCTGTCGTTGAGTGGCCGCGACCGCCCGGCGCGGATGCGCGACTATGCCTCGAGAACCGGCCGCACCATCGTCGTCACGCTTGGCCCGGACGGCGTTCTGGCAGCAACGCCGGACGATCTTCTGATGGTTCCGGCGCTGAAGATCACCCCGCTCGACACGGTCGGCGCCGGCGACACGTTCTGCGGCTATTTTGCAGCCGGGCTGGCAGCCGGCCTGCCGCTCGACCAGGCGCTTGCCCGCGCTGCCGCAGCCGGTTCGCTGGCCTGCCTGAAAGCCGGTGCACAGCCGGCCATCCCGCTGGCCAGGGACGTCGATGCCGCCTTGCAGAAATCCGCAGGCTAAAGCGGGATGACAGCCGCGCGCCCGACAACGAAGCATGCGGTGCCGCCCGCCGGCGACATCTGCCGCCTGTCCGCCGTGGAACTGGCCAACAGGATCAGGCGCCGGCAACTTTCGGTACGCGAAGTGGTCGCGGCATTCCTCGACAGGATCGAGGCGGTGAACCCGCTGGTCAACGCTATCGTTTCATTGCGCGAACATGCCGACATCCTGCGCGTGGCAGACAGCGCTGACGCCCATCTGGCGCGAGGAGGAGATACCGGATCGCTGTTCGGCCTGCCGATCGCGATTAAGGATCTTGCGCTGACAAAAGGCCTGAGAACCACCTTCGGCTCGCCGATCTTCGCCGATTTCGTGCCTGAGGAAGACGACTTCTTCGTCGAGCGCGTCCGCAAGGCCGGCGCCATCATCATAGGCAAGACCAACGTTCCCGAATTCGGGCTCGGCTCCAACACCTACAACACCGTGTTCGGCCAGACGCTCAACGCATTCGACCCGACGCTGACCGCCGGCGGCTCGAGCGGCGGCGCGGCGGTCGCGCTGGCGCTCGACATGGTTCCCGTTGCCGATGGCAGCGATTTTGGCGGCTCGTTGCGCAATCCCGCTGCCTACAACAATGTCTATGGGTTCCGCCCGTCGCAGGGATTGGTGCCGGCTGGCCCTGACCTTGATGTGTTTCATGCGCAAATGGGCGTCGAAGGGCCGATGGGGCGTAACGTGCGCGACATGGCGCTGCTGCTCGACGTGCAGGCCGGCTATCATCCTCGCGCGCCGCTGTCGCATGATAAGCCAGGCTCGTTTCTCCAAGGGGTGGAAACGCCGGCGGCCGGCGGGCGTATCGCCTGGCTCGGCGATCTCGACGGTCATCTGCCGGTTGAAGCAGGCATTCTACAGCTTTGCGAGGCAGCACTCGGCCGGTTCGCGGATGTGTCCTTCGAGGCCGAGCCGCTGATGCCGGAATTCGACTTCGAAGCGCTGTGGCAGGCCTTTGTAACGCTTCGGCAGGCGAGCAGCGGTTGTGCGCTCAAGGTGCACTACGATGATCCCTTGAAACGCAGTCTGCTGAAGCCGGAGGCCGTGTGGGAGGTGGAACATGCGCTTCGCCTCACCGCGCCGCAAATCCATGCGGCAACTGTGAGGCGCTCGTCCTGGCATCGAATGCTGCTGTCGCTCTTCGAGCGTTTCGACCTGATTGCGCTGCCAGCCGCACAGGTCTTTCCCTTCGACGTCGCCACCCTCTGGCCAAGGGAAGTGGCCGGGCGTGCCATGGACAGCTATCACCGCTGGATGCAGGTCTCAGCGCTCGCCACGCTGGGCGGCTGCCCGGCGATCAATGTGCCGGCGGGCTTCGACTCCAGGGGCAGGCCAATGGGCATGCAATTGATCGGGGGGCCGCGCGGTGACCCCTCCGTGCTGAGGGCGGCTGCCGCCTATGAGGCAACGCTGCCATGGCAGGCCGGCGCCTGCTGAAATCAGCTCCGCATTGTCGGCGCTTCGCCGACTTGCACGCAACTCATCGCCATGCATTGATCGCGACAGCACGCCGCACGAGCGGCATTCTGCGGAGGGAAAAATGTCGCTGGAACTCTACGCCACCTACGTCGTCGCCTGCATCGTCATCGTCCTGGTGCCTGGACCGACGGTCACGCTGATCATCGCCAACAGCATACGCCATGGCTCCCGCGCCGGCCTCGCCAACGTCGCCGGCACCCAGGCCGGGCTAGCCATCATGATCGCCATCGTCGGCATCGGATTGACTTCGCTGATCGCCGGCATGGGCCACTGGTTCGAATTGGTCAGGCTGATCGGCGCTGCCTACCTGATCTGGATGGGCGTGCAGATGTTCCGCTCGAAAGGCAAGCTGAACGCCGACGGATCGGCAAAAAGACCGCGCGGCGGCTTCTTTTTGCAGGGCCTGCTGGTGGCGATCAGCAATCCGAAGACGCTGGTGTTCTTCGGCGCCTTCTTTCCGCAGTTCATTGCGCCTGAAGGCAATTATGCGTTACAGATCGGCGTCATGGGTCTCACCGCGATGATCTTCGCCGCCGTCTCGGATTCGACCTACGCGCTGGCCGCCGGCCGCGCCGGGCGCCTGCTGTCGGCCGGCCGCGTCAAGCTGCTGTCGCGGATCAGCGGCAGCTTCCTGGTCGGCGGCGGCCTGTGGCTGGCATTTTCCAAGGCGAAGTAACGGCACCTTTCCCTTCTCGCGTTGTGGAGAAGGTGGCCGAGCGAAGCTCGGTTGGATGAGGGGTGTTCCAGCTTGGCAATGACTGCACTCCGCCCAACCCATCAAGGGGGAATGAAAGACGGCGCTAAAGCCGCCCCAGCCTTTCCAGCAACAGCGCGAAAAACGCATCGTGGTCGATGTCACGCATCACCATGGCGTTCTTCGGCCGCTTGGTCACTCCCCACCAGTCGATCACCGTCATGCCCATGGTGAGCTCCGAGGCGGTTTCCACGCTGACATTGCAGTTGCGGCCCTTGAACAGCTTCGGCTTCAACAGATAGGCGATGACGCAAGGATCGTGCAGCGGGCCGCCGTCGGTGCCGTATTTTTCCTCGTCGAACCGTTCGAAGAATTCCAGCATGTCCGCGGTGGCCGTGCCGACCCGGGTGCCGAGCTTGCGGAAGGCCTTCGTGCGCTTGGCGGTGGTCAGCGCCTTGTGGGTGACGTCGAGCGGCATCATTACGATCGGAATGCCGGATTTGAACACGACGTCGGCGGCATGCGGGTCGACATAGATGTTGAACTCGGCGGTCGGCGTGACGTTGCCGCCCTCGAAGAAGCCGCCGCCCATCAGCACGATCTCCTTGATGCGCGGCCCGATCTTGGGCTCGCGGATCAGCGCCAGCGCAACATTGGTGAGCGGTCCGAGCGCGCACAGCGTGATCGTGCCGCTCTCCTCCCTCATCAGCGTCTCGACGATGAAATCGACCGCATACTCGTCCTGCAGCTTCATCTTTGGTTCGGGCAGTTGCGGTCCATTGAGGCCGGTCTTGCCATGCACTTCCTCGGCGGTGACGAGTTCGCGCGCCAGTGGCCGGATGGCACCTGCATAGACCTGGACGTCCGTCCGGCCGGCCAGTTCGCAGATCTTGCGGGCGTTTTTTTCGGTAAGTTTCAGCGGCACGTTGCCGGCCACCGCGGTGATGCCGACGATCTCCAGCTCGGCGCTGCCCAGCGCCAGCAATATGGCAACGGCATCGTCCTGGCCGGGGTCAGTGTCGATGATGATCCTGCGGGATTGGGGCATTTCAATTCCTTGTTTTGGCAAGTCTTTTTGGGCGGGACGTGTGACGGCTTGAAGTCTGCCGGGCGGCGGACCATATCAAGACCATCGGGAAAAATGCCATCCGGGTTTTTCCACTTTATGTCGCTCTTGAGAGGACACTGTAACATGAGCCGAATGACGCCTTTTTCCAGCCCGCTTCTCCTCGGTTTCGATTCCATGGAAAAGACGCTGGAGCGCTTGGCAAAGTCCGGTGACAGCTATCCTCCCTACAACATCGAGCGCCTCAGCGGTGCCGACGGCAAAACCGAAAGGCTGCGTATCACGCTCGCCGTCGCCGGTTTCGCGGAAAGCGATCTCGATGTCACAACGGAGGAGAACCAGTTGGTCGTGCGCGGCCGTCAGAACGACGACACCGAGCGCGAATTTCTCCACCGCGGCATCGCTGCGCGCCAGTTCCAGCGCTGTTTCGTGCTGGCCGACGGCATGCGGGTGATTGCGGCGGAATTGAAGAACGGCCTTCTGTCGATCGATCTCGATCGGCCGGAGTCCGAACGGCTGGTACGAAAAATAAACATATCGGTGAAAGACTGATTTTTGCCGATAGCTCTCATGCGGGATGGCCTTGAGCGGCGTCTCGCGGCAAGGAGGCTTGAAATGACCAGAACTAACGAAAATATCATCATGACCAGCGGCGAATTCGCCCATCTCGGCGAAGGTTCGGTCGCCTATCTCAGGAAAGTGTCGAGCGACGATCTGCGCGGCCGTTTCCCGGGCCTCGGCGAAATCGCGCCCGGGCTGGAACTGTGGGCCCTGTTTGCCGCCAATGGCCAGCCGATCCTGCTTTCGGACGCTCGCGATCGGGCACTGGCTGGCGCGCTGGAAAACGATCTGACCCCGGTCGCTATCCACTAACGTCGTTATCCACTGACAACGGCGCCATCAACTGACAAATATGGCGCGGCGATCTGGTTGGAGACGGACAGGGCCGCACACGGCGGCCCTTCAAGGGATTTAATCAAAACCTCAGGCGGCGTGCGAGGCCTGCGTGTCCGACAGCAGCGCGTGGATGGCTACGGCGTCGCGCGTGCCTCTGATCTTGGCAACCGTGTCGGCATCGCGCAGCACCCGCGCGATGCGCGACAGCGCCTTGAGATGGTCGGCGCCGGCACCTTCGGGAGCCAAAAGCAGAAACACCAGGTCGACCGGCTGATCATCGAGGGCCTCGAAGTCCACCGGTGTCTCCAGCCGGGCAAAGACACCGGCGATCCGCTTCACCCCAGCCAGCTTGCCGTGCGGAATAGCGATGCCGTTGCCGACGCCGGTCGAGCCGAGGCGCTCGCGTTGCAGGATGGTGTCGAACACCTCTCGCTCCGGAATGCCGGAAATCGCCGCCGCCCGTTCGGACAGCAATTGCAGCAGCTGCTTTTTGGAGTTCGCCTTCAACGCCGGCATGATTGCCGGAACGCTGACGAGATCGCTCAGATCCATGCTTGAAATCCCTTGTTCGCCTGCCGTCGCCAGTCCCCACGCTCGCGTGCGGCTGGTTTTTACCCCTGCGCGACCTTGGCCGTGGACGGGTCGATCCAGCCGATATTCCCGTCCGGCCGGCGATAGACGATATTGAGATGGTCGTTTCCGGCATTGCGGAAGACCAGGACCGGGCTGTCCTTGGTGTCGAGTTCGATCACCGCTGACGCCACCGACATGGTCCGCAGCGTCATGGTCGATTCGGCGACGATGGCCGGCGCGAAATTCTCCGGTATGTCCTCCTCGTCGTCGGTAAGCGGCGCCATCACCGTATAGGCGACGTCGGTGAGCTCGCCGTTGCTATTGCCTGAATTGTGCGACTTCAGCCGGCGTTTGTAGCGCCTGAGTCGTGTTTCCAGACGGTCTGCCGCGGTATCGAAGGCAAGCGTTGGATCCTGGGCATCGCCGGTCGCCTGCAGCGAAGCACCGGAGTCCAGCCGGATCATGCAATCGGCCGTGTAGCGCGACCCCGATTTGACGACTACGATTTGCCCTGAAAAGCCCCGATCGAAATATTTCCCGATCACTTCCCCGACACGGTCGTTGATGCGCGTACGGAACGCATCGCCGATATCCATGTGTTTTCCCGATATGCGCAGTGTCATCTGAAAACTGACCTTCCTTGCTCAGGCTTCAAACTGTCCCGAGTTTATACTCGTGGTCCGCGCGCACAAGCTTTTGCGGCGTCACTTGCGCCGATTTTAGATCCGAACTTTCCGGTTGATCACAAGCCGCCTTCTTGGCCGTCCCGTGGCCTACGTCGTGACGGACCATCTCTCGTGCGGGCATCGGCGAACTCAAATCCACTCGCTAGCCCGTCTCATGCGGGCGGGCTTCTAGCCACTTCGTTGCCGCTTGTCAATGAACTGCGAAAGCTGTGGAAATTCCGTCGGAGCTCAACGGCCGGCGCTGGCCAAAGCGCGTTTTTCGCGCCGCCGCTGCACCGAAGAGGGTATGTTCATGCCTTCCCGGTATTTGGCCACCGTGCGTCTGGCAATGTCGACGCCGCTTTCCCGCAGCATGTCGACGATGGCATCGTCGGAAAGCACATCGACGGCTTTCTCCTCGTCGATCAGCTGCTTTATGCGGTCGCGCACCGCTTCCGACGAATGCGCATCGCCGCCACCTGACGAAGCGATCGAGGCGGTGAAGAAATAGCGCAGCTCGAACACACCGCGCGGCGTCAGCATGTATTTGTTTGCCGTGACCCGGCTGACCGTTGATTCGTGCATGCCGATGGCGTCCGCCACCGTACGCAGGTTGAGCGGCTTCAGGTGCCGCACGCCGTGGACGAGAAAAGCGTCCTGCTGGCGCACGATCTCAGAGGCCACCTTGAGAATGGTCTTCGCCCGCTGGTCGAGGCTGCGCGTGAGCCAGTTGGCGTTCTGCAGGCATTCGGCGAGGAAATCCTTTTCCGCCTGGTTTTTCGCATGTGGCGTGACCTGGGCGAAATAGATGTGATCGACCAGCACGCGCGGCAGCGTCTCGGCATTGAGCTCGACCGTCCAGCTGCCGTCATTGGCTGCGCGCACCTCGACGTCGGCCACGACTGCGTCGCTGGCACCGCACGAAAATGCCATTCCTGGCCGCGGGTCGAGCGCCCGGATCTCGGCCAGCATGTCGAGCAGATCCTCCTCGTCGACGCCGCAAATCCGCTTCAGCGTCTGGAAATCGCGCCGTGCCAGGAGTTCGAGATTGGCGATCAGCGCCTTCATCGCCGGATCGAGCCGGTCGCGCACGGCAAGCTGCAGCAACAGGCATTCGGCGAGGTCGCGGGCGAAGATGCCGGCGGGCTCGAATGTCTGGCAGACCGCCAGGACCCTTGCCACCGCCGTGGCGTTCGTGCCGAGGCGGGCCGCGATCTCGGCCATGTCGGCACGCATGTAGCCGGCCTCGTCGAGGCCGTCGGCAAGCTCGCTGGCGATCAGGCGGGCCGCCGGATCGGCAAAGGCGAGCGCTACCTGCTCGCCGACATGGTCGCGCAGCGTGATGGCAGCCGCCGCCATGTCCGCGACGTCAAAGCCGTCGGAGGAAGAGGTGGAACCGTTGCCGGACGCCGATTTCCATTGCGCCGTCAGGTCGGGCCCCAGCCGCTCGCTCGTACCAGGATCATCGGGAAACAGGTTTTCCAGCGATGTATCGAGCTTTTCCGAGATCGCCTCGGCGCTCCACGCCGTCTCCGCTTCGAACCAGTCGCCGTCGGCAGCTGGTTCTGGTGCAGCGTCGCCCTTCTGCGCCTGGTCGCTGGCGGCGTCCTCCTGCGGTTCGGCACGTTCCAGCAGTGGATTGCGTTCGATCTCGTCGTCGATGAAGCGTTCCAGCTCGAGATGGGTGAACTGCAGCAGGCGGATTGACTGCATCAGCTGCGGCGTCATCACCAGCGACTGCGACTGTCGTAGCTGTAGTTTTGCCGCCAACGCCATGGTTCGGTTTCAAACGCTCCGTCTACACACCCGCACTGCTGGAAGGAATTTTCCAGGCCAGCATAGAAACTGGCCCGGCTTTTGCTTGTCAAGGCGAGGAGCGGTAAAACTCGCCTGCCGACACGTTTTCAGGCAGAAAATTGAAGAAAAAGCTGCTGGACTACGCCGGAAATCCCGCTCGAACCGGAATTTCGCACTTAGAGCGTAAATCCCTCGCCGAGATAAAGCCGCCGCACATCGGCATTTGCGACTATCTCGTCGGCCCGGCCATGGGTCAGCACCTGACCGGCATGGATGATGTAGGCGCGGTCGATCAGGCCAAGTGTCTCGCGGACATTGTGGTCGGTGATCAGCACGCCGATGCCACGTGCCGTCAGGTGGCGCACGAGCTGCTGGATGTCGGCGACGGCGATCGGATCGATGCCGGCGAACGGTTCGTCGAGCAGCATGTAGGCAGGGCGGGTTGCCAAGGCGCGGGCAATTTCGAGGCGTCGCCGCTCACCACCGGAGAGCGACAGCGACGGAGCCTTGCGCAGATGGCTGATGTGGAATTCCTCGAGCAATTCGTCGAGCAGCCGCTCACGCTCCTTGCGGCTCTTTTCGACCACTTCGAGCACGGCCCGGATGTTTTGCTCGACATTCAGGCCGCGAAAAATCGACGCTTCCTGCGGCAGGTAGCCGATGCCGAGACGGGCGCGGCGATACATCGGCATCGACGTGACGTCGAAACCGTCGATTTCGATGGTGCCTTCATCGACCGGCACCAGGCCGGTCACCATGTAGAAACAGGTCGTCTTGCCGGCGCCGTTGGGGCCGAGCAGCCCAACCGCCTCGCCGGCGCGCACGCCCAGCGTCACGCCGCTGACGACTTTGCGGCCCTTGTAGCTTTTGGTCAGCCCTTTGGCGATCAAGGTTCCCTTGAACTTTGCCGCTTCGACGGTGACCCTGGCCGGTGCCGCAAGTTTGCTGGCGGCGCGCCCTGGAAGACGCGCCAGCAGCGACGATATGCCGGTCATCAGGGTTTCGCTGCTCCAGACTTCGCCGGTGGCGTGATCGACATCATGACGCGGCCGCCACAAGCGTCGACCTGGGCAAGGCCGCTCTTCATCTGCACGGTAAGCTTGCAGCCGACAAGCACGTTGTCGCCTTGCGAGAGCACGACTTTGCTGCCCGAAAGCACCAGCACTTCGGTCTTCATGTCGAAGGTGCCGCGGTCGCCGGTGGCAACCTGATCGTCCGATTTGATGTAGACCTTATCGTCGACCTCGAGATGGTCGATGTTGGCGGATCCGGTCATTGCCGCGGCACCCGCGGGCTGGGCGCCTTTGGCGGCGCCTGCATCCCTGACGTAATAGACCGTCATTTTGCCGGCCTTGAGCACGGTTGGACCCTGGACGACGTTGACGTTGCCGGTGAAGACGGCGACGCTTTCCGCCTGGCGCACCTCGAGCTTGTCGCTTTCGATCTGGATAGGCTTGTCGCCCGACAGCCTGAGGCCGGACATTTGGCTGGTGGCACCGGATTGCGCCAGCGACGGCGCTGTCCCGAAGGTCAGCCCCAAGGGCAACCCAAGCGTTAAGGCCGAGATCGCGGCGAGGCGCCGTGCCGAACTACTGAACCGCATTGGTCTCTCCGCTCTTTGCCTCTGCCGCCTTCAAACTGGCGGGATCGATGTCGACGCGCACCTTGTTCTCGAAAATCAGGACCTTGCCATTGTCCTGGACCGACATCGAATCCGCCCTGATCCGCGACCCGCCGCGGCTGACATCGACAGGTTCGCTTGTCTTCATAGTGCCTTCGGCCATGTCGAGATAGACTGATTTAAATTTTGCCACCACGCCATCCGTGGTCGACACGGTCACGTCGCTGGTCAGGCTGAACGTGTTGCCGTCGCGATCGTAGGTGCCGTGCGCAGCACCGATGGCGGCGGTGTTGTCGGCTGCAATCGGCAGCTTGGCCTTGATACCTTCCAGATCGATGATGCCCTGTTTGCTGACATCCTGTATGGCGCGGAGCGCTGTCATCGAATAGGGCAGGTTCTGCTTGGTGAAGCCGTTGAGCTTGGGATTGGCCATCACCAGCTTGCCATCGGCAAAGGCGCCGCCGTCGGCCTGCACCTCGATTGCAGCGGGTGCCATGAGATAGGAATAGACCGGAAACGCGACCGCGATCACGGCGGCGACCAGCGGTACGGCCAGCTTCAGGATCCGGACCCGGCGCGAATGACGCTGCGCAATGTCAAACGCGTCGACCCGCGCCCGGCCTGCGGCCTTGGGAGCCAACTCCGTCTCGGTGTTGGTCGGTTCGATTGGTCCCGCTAACATGACTGCTTCTTCTAAACCCCTGCCCGCCAGGCCGCCCTATAGGTGGGATGCCGGCGCCCTCAAGCAAGCACAAGCCGAGGAAAACCGCAAAAATGTGACAGCCGCCCCTGTACAACGAAAATGGCCCCAGCGCAGCCTGTACCTCATACCAGATATGGGCGCACAGTGTTAGAGCTTGTGGAACGTAACAGGTTGAGGCTTGCCGCGAATGCCTAAGGCCTTTGGCGCAAGGCCGTCAGGAAACGGTAGCCGGGCGCGAATGGTTGCTTTAAAAGCATCTGCTCCCACCGACTACGAGGCTGACCATGGCATTGAGAGCCGACGACCTGATCGACCGCCGCCGCTTGCGCCGCAAGCTGACATTCTGGCGTATCGCGGCGATTATCGTCGCCGCAGCCGGGCTGATCGCCTTTTCGGCGTGGATCTATGGTGACGACTTCACCAGCGCGGCTGTCGACCACATCGCCAAGGTCAAGATCGAAGGTACCATCACCGAAGACGAAGAACTGATCAAGCGGCTGGAGGCCATCCGTCAGTCGCCGCGCGTCAAGGCTGTGATCCTGTCGATCGATTCACCCGGCGGCACCACCGTCGGTGGCGAGTCGATCTATGAGGCAGTGCGCAAGCTCGCCGCCGACAAGCCAGTGGTGGCCGAGGTCGGCACGCTCGCGGCTTCGGCGGGCTACATGATCGCCACTGCGGCCGACCATATTGTCGCACGCAAATCCTCGATCGTCGGCTCGATCGGCGTGCTGATCCAGTACCCGGACGTCAGCGGCCTCATGGACAAGCTCGGCGTCAAGCTGGAGGAGGTGAAATCCTCGCCCTTGAAGGCCTCGCCTTCTCCCTTCAAGCCGACCAATGACGATGAGCGGGCCATGGTCCGCAAGCTCATCCTCGACAGCTACGACTGGTTCGTCGGCATCGTCGCCGAGCGCCGCAATATGACCAAGCCAGAGGCGCTGGCGCTCGCAGACGGGTCGATCTTCACCGGCCGGCAGGCGGTCGCCAACAGATTGATCGACGCGGTCGGCGGTGAAGCCGAAGCGATCGACTGGCTTGCAGGCAAGGGTGTCGATGCCAAGCTCAAGGTAGTGGAATGGAAGGATACGGAAAAACGCGGCGGTTTCCTGTTCTCCAAGGCGATGGCGCAGACCGTCGGCGCTGCGCTTGGCCTGCCCGGCCATGGCGGCGACGTCCTTCACGAAATTGGAGCGGACCGCTTGTTTCTTGACGGTCTCGTTTCCGTCTGGCACCCTTGAGGAACCGCTTGGGACGAGTGAAAAACCAAATAAAATCATTCTGATAATTTCGGCGGCACTGCTTTCACGGGGAGCCTTTTCATGATCAAATCCGAACTTGTTCAGATCATCGCCACGCGTAATCCGCATCTTTTCCTGCGCGACGTCGAAAACATTGTCAGCGCTATCTTCGATGAAATCACCGACGCGCTTGCCGAGGGCAACCGGGTCGAGTTGCGCGGCTTCGGCGCGTTTTCGGTGAAAAACCGCCCTGCCCGCACCGGCCGCAACCCGCGCACCGGCGAATCCGTGGAGGTTGAGGAGAAATGGGTACCGTTCTTCAAGACCGGCAAGGAATTGCGTGAAAGGCTGAACGGAGGCAAATAGGCGCGGCACGCGCCACCGCTCCTGCCTTTTCTTCCGAACGGAAAAACATGTTCAATCGCTTCATTCTCATCGTGGTTTTCGTGCCGCTGGCCGTCATCCTGATTGCGCTGGCCGTCGCGAACCGCGAACCGGTAGCCTTCACACTCGATCCGTTCAATCCCGGCAATCCGGCGCTGACGCTGACCGTGCCGCTCTTCATTTTCCTGTTCCTGGCGCTGGCTATCGGCATGATCGTCGGCAGCCTGGCGACCTGGATCAAGCAGGGCCGCTACCGCAAGCTGGCGCGCCAGCGCGGCGCCGAGGCCGAGAACCTGCGCCAGGCGGTCAGCCGCGCGCCCACCGCGTCGCAGAGCCCAGTCTTGCCGAAGCCGACGAACTGAGCCGCGGCTCGGGCCTGAGGCACAACCGGCCTAGTCCTCCACGGAGCCTTTCATGCTGACCATTTCCGCCGCCGAGGTCGACCGCGCGCTGACCTTTTCCGGGCTGGTCGAGACGTTACGCACCGCCTTTCGCGATGGCGCCGTGCAGCCGGTCAGGCACCATCACACTGTCGAGCGGCCCGATGGCGCCGCCTCGACGCTGCTTTTGATGCCGGCCTGGACCGACTTCAACGCAGCCGGCACCTCGGCCGATGGCCATATCGGCGTCAAGATCGTCACCGTGTCGCCTGACAACAATGCTGTCGGCAAGCCCGCGGTGATGGGGCTTTACCTCTTGCTCGACGGCGCCACAGGCGAGCCTCAGGCCTTGATCGATGGCCAGAGGCTGACACAGTGGCGCACGGCCTGTGCCTCGGCGCTGGCTGCCTCCTATCTGGCCCGCGAGGATGCATCGCGGCTGCTGGTGGTCGGCGCCGGCGCGCTGTCGCCATTCCTTGCAAAGGCTCATTCGGCGGTGCGTCCGATCAAGAACATCCGCATCTGGAACCGCACGTCGTCGAATGCCGAAAAGGTCGCGGCAAAATTGCGTGCCGAGGGTTTTGCGGCCGAAGCAGCAGGCGATCTCGACGCCGAACTCGGAAAGGCCGATATCGTATCGTCGGCGACCATCACCACCATGCCACTGATCAAGGGCGCACTCTTGAAGTCCGGCACCCATGTCGATCTGGTCGGCGGCTTCACGCCGGCGATGCGCGAAAGCGACGACGACGCGATTGCACGCGCCCGCGTCTATGTCGACACCCGCGCCGGCGCCACCAAGGAAGCCGGCGATATCGTCCAGCCGCTGGCCTCCGGCGTTCTGAAGCCGGAAGCCATTGTCGCCGACCTCTATGAACTGGCGCGCGGCCAGAAAAAAGGCCGGCAGAACGACGACGAGATCACGCTGTTCAAGTCGGTCGGCGCAGCCCTCGAGGACCTCGCCGCCGGCATTGCCGTGTATCGGGCAAGCGAAAGGGGAGTAGGGGAGTAGGAACCGCACTGATCGTGCGGCGCCGCGCCAGCTATGTTTCCTGTCACGTACTCCCCTACTGCCCTACTGCCCTACTCCCTTTGCCAATAAACCCGCAGCCGGTGGCTGTCGGGATCAAGCGCGACGAAGGTGCGGCCGAAATCCATGTCGGTCGGCGTCTGCAGAATTTTCAGCCCGCGGCCGGCCCACTCGGCATGGGTGGCGTCGACGGCACCCGGCGTGTCCAGCGCAAAGACGATCTCGGCGCCGCCGCCCGCTGCCGCGGCAGCCGGCTCCACGGTGTGACGCGACCAGAGGCCGAGCTTGAAGCCGTTGTCGAGCACGAACAGCACGAAGGTCGGCGAGGTCTCGACCGGTTGCCGCCCAAGCAGCGCGCTATAGAAGGCGCCGCTTTGCTCAGGCTTGTCGACATAGAGGATGACGAAATTGGGCGGTGTCATGAATTGCTCTCCAGATGGTTTCGACTGGAGGAGCATAGCGTATGCCACTGCCAGATTCTGGCAGCAGTCTCAACTGAGCAGCAGCCTTAGCTTGGCGTGTCGAGCGTCGCCCGCCATTCTTTGAGCAGCACCTGACGGCGGCGCGGATAGCGCATCTCGGTGGCGTTGAGGCCGGATATCCGATCGGCGCGAAAGTGCCTGAAATCCTGGCGCATCTCGCACCAGGCCGCGACGACGCGCACCTTGTCGAAGAAGCCGAGTGCGAACGGCCAGACGGTGCGCTCGGAGGCAGCGCCGCCGGCGTCGCGATAGACAAAGCTCAGCTTGCGCTCCTCGCGGATGGCCTGCCGCACCACGCCGAGATCGATGCCTTCTGTGACCTCGGTGCGCGACCCGACCAGCAGCGTCGAGGCATCGAGTTCCTCGCGCAAATCGTCCGGCAGCACCGCCGCGATCTTGGCCAGCGCGTCGGTGGCGGCGTTCGCAAGCCGCCAGTCCGGCTGCTTGGCCACCCAGCGCGAACCGAGAACGATCGCCTCGATCTCCTCATCGGTGAACATCAAGGGCGGCAGCATGAAACCTGGCCTGAGCACGTAACCCAGCCCCGCCTCACCCTCAATCGGCGCACCCTGCCCCTGCAGCGTGGCGATATCGCGATAGAGCGTGCGGATCGACACACCCATTTCGTCCGCGAGGCTGCGGCCGCTGACCGGCCGGCGATGCCGGCGCAGGATCTGGATCAGGTCGAGCAGGCGTTCGGCGCGGGACATGGATCGCAACCCGGTTTGATGGATGCCCAATTTGAATGGACGATAGTGCGCCTGCCCTTTCGACGGCAAGCAAGACGATCGCCGACCGGAACGTCTGCGCCCTGACGCCGTTGTCTGGCCATTATGGATATACGCGGTTTTCTGTTGTTCTGGTCGGTTTTGACCGCCATCGTCGCGGCGCTCAGCCTTGGGCCGTCTTTCGCCCATGTGCTGGAATCGGTGCCGCGGCTGACCAGATGGCGGCCTTCGCTCTGGCGTGAAACCACTGTCTTTAACGCTCAGTTCCAATTCTTCGCGATTATCGGCGCACCGCTGGACCTGGCGGCAATCGTCTGTCCGGGCCTCCTCGCCTGGATGCTGCGCAGCGATCGTCCGGCATTCTGGTGGGTCTTGGCCGCCACCGTGCTCTACCTGCTAGCGCTTGGGGCGTGGTTTGCGCTGGTCAAACCGGCAAACGATGTCCTGGCCACTTGGGTACCTGGACCGATCCCAGGCAATTTCGAAACCATCCGGAGCCGCTGGGAAACCGGCCATATGGTCGTCACCGGCTTCAAGGCCGTTGGTTTCATAGCGCTCGCAATCGGCCTGCTGTCGATCAGGCGCGGCTGATCCGGCTGCGCACGTCGGCAGCCCTTTTGTTGCGCCGGTCAATGTGCTGTGGCAGAAGCGGCCAAGCCGCCGTCCGGAGATGCGCCTTCTTGAAACCTTTTCGCGACAGACGCCGCGACAGCCGACCGCCCGCAAAAGGCGGGGCGGAGCATGTCCGGCGGCGCGACGCCAGCCCAACCGTCGGTCCGGAGCCTAAACCGCAAGACCGGTCCGAGCCAAAAGCCGCGCCGCGCATGCTCTCGCGCCGCGATGGCGCGCTGCCCGCCGAACATCTGCCGCTGATCCTCGAAGTCGGCCCCAATCAGGACTACGCGCTGCTAGACAGTGGTGCCGGAGAAAAACTCGAGCAATACGGCCCCTACCGCATCGTTCGGCCGGAGGGCCAGGCGATCTGGCAAAAGGCATTGGCGGCCAGGGACTGGGAACGCGCCGACGCCATCTTCACCGGCGATACCGACGAGGAAGGCATCGGCCGCTGGCGCTTCCCCAAGACGCCGCTCGGCGAGACCTGGCCGATGAAGCATGACGGCATCGACTATCTCGGCCGCTTCACTTCGTTTCGCCATGTCGGCGTCTTTCCCGAGCAGGCCTCGCACTGGGACCACATGGCCGGACTGATCGCGGCGGCAAAACGGCCGGTGAAGGTGCTGAACCTGTTCGGTTACACCGGCCTTGCCTCCCTGGTGGCGGCGCATGCCGGCGCCGAGGTCACCCATGTCGATGCTTCCAAGAAGGCGATCGGCTGGGCACGCGAAAACCAGGAGATGGCGGGCCTATCGAAAAAGCCGATCCGCTGGATCGTCGACGATGCCGTGAAATTCGCCGAACGCGAGGAGCGCCGCGGCAGCCGCTACGACATCATCCTGTTCGACCCGCCCGCCTATGGCCGCGGACCGAAAGGCGAGGTCTGGCAGTTGTTCGAGGACCTGCCGGCGCTGACCGATATCTGCCGCGCGATCCTGACGCCGAAGCCGCTCGCCGTGGTACTGACCGCCTATTCGATCCGCGCCTCTTTTTTCGCGATCCATGCCCTGATGCGCGACACCTTCGCCGGCATGGGCGGCACGGTCGAGTCGGGCGAATTGATCATCCGCGAGAAATCTGCCGGTCGGGCGCTTTCGACCTCGCTGTTCTCGCGCTGGGTGGCCTGAATGAGTGCGTACGAACGGCACGCAGGCGCGCCAGGGCAGGTGAAGGAAGTCACCAGCCTCGCCAACCCGCTGATCAAGGACATCAAGGCGCTCGCGCTGAAGAAATTCCGTGACCAGCAGAATGCCTTCATGGCCGAAGGCCTGAAGCTGGTCATCGACGCGCTCGATCTCGGCTGGTCGATCAGGACATTGGTCTTCGCCAAGGCCGGACGTGGCAACGCGGCAGTCGAAAAGGTCGCGGCGCGCACGGTCGCCGCCGGCGGCACGGTACTTGAAGTCTCGGAAAAGGTGCTGGTCGCCATCACCCGCCGTGACAATCCGCAAATGGTCGTCGGCGTGTTCTCGCAGAAATTGCTGTCGCTGAAGGACATCCGCGTCGAGGACAGCGATGTCTGGGTAGCACTCGACCGCGTTCGCGACCCCGGCAATCTCGGCACCGTCATCCGCACGGTCGACGCTGTCGGCGCCAGGGGCGTCATCCTGGTCGGCGAGACCACCGATCCCTTTTCGGTCGAGACGGTGCGCGCCACAATGGGCTCGATCTTCGCCGTGCCCGTCGCCAAGGCGTCGCCCGAGGCTTTTCTCGCCTGGCGAACGAGCTTTCCCGGCCTCGTCGCCGGCACTCATCTGAAGGGTGCGGTCGACTACCGCTCGGTCGATTTTTCAAAAGGCCCGGTGCTTTTGGTGATGGGCAACGAGCAGCAAGGCCTGCCTGACGAGCTTGCCGCAAGCTGCGACAAGCTGCTGCGGATACCGCAGGCCGGCCGCGCCGATTCGCTCAACCTTGCGGTGGCCACCGGCGTCATGCTGTTCGAGATCCGGCGCGACGCGCTGAAGCTCGGCCCGGAGGACGCCAGATCGTGACATCTCAAACCGTGAAACTGCAAACCATGAAGTCCTGGAGGCCGTACGCTCTTCTGGTCGTCGCCGCGATAGCGCTCGACCAGTGGCTGAAATACCTGGTCGAAACCGGCCTCGCCTTTCAGGAACGGCTCGACCTGCTGCCGTTCCTGGCGCTGTACCGCACCTACAACACCGGCATCGCGTTCTCGCTGTTTTCGTCCTTCGGCGACACCGGCCTGGTGGTCGTCGCGGTTCTGGTGGTCGCTTTCGTGCTCTATCTTGCGGCCCGCACGCCGCCCGGCCACCTGCTTGCCCGCATCGGCTTCGCACTGATCGTTGGCGGCGCGCTCGGCAACCTGATCGATCGCGCAATCTACGGCCATGTCATCGACTATGTCCTGTTCCATACGCCGGTCTGGTCCTTCGCCGTCTTCAACCTCGCCGACGCCTTCATTTCCGTTGGTGCCGTGCTGGTCGTCTTCGATGAGCTCATTGGTTGGCGGCGCGGAATGTCGAGCGATTGACCTCACTCGCCTGGCGCCGCACATTCTGATCTGCAAGCCCGAGGAGAAAACATGCCCGAAACCTTCAAAGCCATCCTCGTTTCGCGCGACGCCGAGAAAAACCAGTCGGTCGCGGTGACCGAGCTTACAGAGGCAGACCTGATGGAGGGCGACGTCACCGTCGCGGTCGAGGCGACGACGGTGAACTACAAGGACGGCCTTGCAATTACCGGCAAGGCGCCGGTAATCCGCCGCTGGCCGCTGGTGCCGGGCATCGATTTCGCCGGCACAGTCATCTCGTCCTCCAATCCTGACTGGCGCAAGGGTGACAAGGTCATATTGAACGGCTGGGGCGTCGGCGAGACGCATTTCGGCGCCTTTGCCGGGCGCGCCCGTGTCAAAGGCGACTGGCTGGTGCCGCTGCCGGACGGAATGAGCCCGCATGATGCGATGGCGATCGGCACCGCCGGCTACACCGCCATGCTTTGCGTCATCGCGCTGGAGCGCCACGGCATCGTGCCCGATCGTGGTCCGGTGGTGGTGACCGGCGCTGCCGGTGGCGTCGGCTCGGTCGCGATCTCGATCCTGTCCAGCCTCGGCTATCACGTCATTGCCTCGACCGGCCGCGCTGCCGAAAGCCCCTATCTGATCGACCTCGGCGCCGCGGAAGTGATTTCACGCGACGAGCTTGCGCAGCCGGCAAAACCGCTCGCCAAGGAACGCTGGGCCGGCGGCGTCGATGCCGTCGGCAGCCACACGCTGGCCAACGTTCTGTCGATGACCTCCTATGGCGGCGCCGTCGCCGCTTGCGGCCTCGCCGGCGGCATGGACCTGCCGGCCAGCGTCGCCCCCTTCATCCTTCGCGGTGTCTCGCTGCTCGGCATCGATTCGGTGATGGCGCCCAAGGCGGTCCGCCTCGAGGCCTGGCGCCGCATCGGCACCGATCTCGATCACGCAAAGCTTGCCAGTCTGTCGACGAGCATCGGCTTCGACGGCATCATCGGCGCCGCGCATGACATCGTCGAGGGCAAGATCCGCGGCCGTGTGGTGGTGGACATGTGAGCCTCTTGGGGAAAAAGAGCGCGACCGCTAAAATTCGAACGATCAATCACAACCTTCGATAAGCTCTGTCTGGCAGGAGTTCCGTATGATTGCGGAACCCGGCATCAGAGCGGCGGAACCAGCCGAACGGGCCGACGGGACGGCCCCCGATACGCCAGCACGGCAGCTTGTCGCCGCGCCACCGCTGGCGCCGGAATTGCCCGACGCCAACCGCGAAGGCCTGTCCTTCCTGACGCTGGTCGCCATCGTCGTGCTGGCGGGCCTGTCGCATTTGACCGGAGCGCCGATCTTCATCACCATCGGCCTTTTGGCGACAGCCATGGCCGGGCTCGCCATGCATCTGCGCAACAGGCGCACCGAGCGCCGCGCAGTGGCCCTGCTCGATGCCACCACCGCCCGCAGCCGCGCCGAAATCGAGACGCTGGCCGACCGCATGTGGGAGATGCAGGAGAGCGAGGAGCGCTTTCGCGGTCTGATCGATGCACTCGGCGATCTCGTCGTCCACCGCGACCGCGACGGCCACATTGTCTACGCCAACAAGGTTTTCGCCGACCTTGTCGAAACCGACCAGCGCGAGCTTGCCGGCAAGGCCCTGGCCGAACTAGGCATCGATGTCGGCATCGTCCCCGACGCCGCCTTTTCCGACCATGAATGCCTGAGTTCCACCGACGTCGCCATTCGCACGCCGGACGGTCCACGCTGGTTCTCTTGGATCGAGCTGTCGGTGCGCGACAAGGACAGCGGCGCCGTTTCGCATCGCGCCATCGCCCGCGACATCACCGCCCGCAAGCGCGCCGAATCCTCGCTGATCACCGCCCGCGAGCGGGCCGAATATGCGAGCCAGGCCAAATCGCGTTTCCTCGCTACCGTCAGCCACGAGATCCGCACGCCGATGAACGGCATCATGGGCATGGCCCGGCTTCTCGCCGACACCAGCCTTTCGCCCGAGCAGCGGACCTATGTCGGCGCCATCTCGACCTCGGCCAGCGCGCTGCTGGCGCTAATCGAGGACCTGCTCGACTACTCCAAGATCGAGGCCGGCCGCTTCGATCCCGAACCGCAGCCGATGTCGGTGCGTGAGATCGCCGACAATGTCGTCGAGCTTTTGGCGGCGCGGGCTTTTGCCAAGGATATCGGCCTCGGCTGTCATGTCGAACCCGACGTGCCGCAGCTGATCACCGCCGACCCCGGCAGGGTCAGGCAGGTGCTGCTCAACCTCATCGGCAACGCCGTCAAGTTCACCGACAGCGGCGGCGTCCTGGCAAGCATCGCCCGCGTCCGCACCGAAATCACCGACCGCATCCGCTTCACCATCACCGACACCGGCCCCGGTCTGCGCGAGGAGGACATGGAGCGTATCTTCGAGGACTTTGAACAGGCTGACGGCACCTCGACCCGTGCGCATGGCGGTGCCGGCCTCGGTCTTGCCATTTCCAAGCGCCTGGTGACCGCCATGGGCGGCACCATCTCTGTGTCGAGCCGCCTTGGCCAGGGATCTGAATTCGTCTTCGAGATTCCCGCTATTTCCGCCGTCGAGGCGCCGCAGATCCGCGAGAACCCGCTGTCGGGCCGGCATGCGGTGATCGTGTCGAAGAACCCGGTCGAGGCCGAAGCCATCGCCCGCACCATTCGCGCCAATGGCGGCACGGTCGATCTGGCCACCGCCGCCGCCCAGGCCACCGCTTTCGCCGAGGGCTGTGACGTGCTGCTGATCGATGCTGCCATGGAGCAAAGCGACGGCAGGCTGCTCAGGCGCCTGCGCCAGAGCGGATTTGCCGAGTGCGAGGCAGTGACGCTGATCGCGCCGACCGACCGCGGCATGCTTGGCGAATTCCGTGCCAATGGTTACGCCACCTTCCTGGCGAGGCCGGTGCGCGGCGAGACACTGCTGCGCGTGCTTTTGACCAGCCACGCGCCGGTCATCGCCGAGCCGCAACTGCAAAGGCGCGGCGCGCAGGCGGGGCATGCCATTGGCGCCCGCCAGCAGGGCCTGTCGGTGCTGATCGCCGAGGACAACGACATCAATGCCATGCTGGCCCGCGCCACGCTGCTGAAGGCCGGGCATCGCGTGAAAGTGGTCGGCAACGGCAAGGCCGCGGTCGAGGCGGTCATCAGCACCGGCCACAAGCACCGCTACGACGTGGTGCTGATGGACTTGCACATGCCTGTCATGGACGGCCTGGACGCCATCGCCGCCATCCGCCGCCATGAGGAGGAGACCGCGGTGCCGCCGGTGCCGATCATGGTGCTGTCGGCCGACAGCCAGGAAAAGACCCGCCACGCCGTGCTCGCTCACGGTGCCAGCGGCTTCGTCACCAAGCCGCTCGACCCCGATGCCCTGGTTCATGCCGTCGAGGGGCAAGTGGCCGCCTGAGGCACAACATAGACGGTTGATAGATTACCCAGCCGACGAAGTATTGCCCGCAGAGCCGTATCACGGTACTGTCACAATCCTGTTGCACCTACACCGTATCCCCGTGCCAAGAGGGATGGCTCGAAGGAGAATCACTCGTGCATACAGTCATGCCGGAATGTGATGCTCGGCCGAACGCCAGCGGGCCTTTGCTCGTCGGCCGGAACGCCGATGCCGTCATAAAAGGCGCATCGCTCGGCCGCATCGGCAATCTCGAAGTGCGGCTCGCCCGCAACGAGGCCGAGATCGCTGCCGCGCAGGAAGTGCGCTACCGGGTGTTCTACGACGAGCTTGGTGCCAGGAAGGACCTGTTCCAGATGCAGGACCGCCGCGATGCCGATCGCTTCGATCCCCTCTGCGATCATCTGCTTGTGTTCGATACTTCGCTTTCCGGCCCCGAGCATCGCCGCATCGTCGGCACCTACCGCCTGCTGCGGCAGGAGATTGCCGCAGCGGCCGGCGGCTTCTATTCCGAAGGCGAATTCGAGCTGACCAAGCTGATCGCGCGGCATCCCGGCCAGCGGTTCCTCGAGCTCGGCCGCTCCTGCGTTCTGCCGGAATACCGCTCGAAGCGCACCATCGAGGCGCTGTGGCAAGGCATCTGGGCCTATATCAACCATTACGGCATCGGCGTGATGACCGGCTGCGCGTCGTTCCACGGCACCGTGCCGGCGGCACATGCCGAGGCGTTGACCTATCTTGCCCACCACTGCCGGACGAATTCATCCTGGGACGTGCGCGCCGTCGCCGGGCGCTATTGTTCCATGGACCTGATGCCGATCGAGGCCGTCAACACCAAGGCGGCGATCGCCGCGATGCCGCCGCTGGTCAAGGGCTATCTGCGCGTCGGCGCGCGCATCGGCGACGGCTGCGTCATCGACCGTGAATTCTCGACCGTCGACGTGTTCGTGGTGATGCCGGTCAAGGAGATCGGTGCCCGCTACGTCAATTATTATGGCGGAGAAGCGCAGCGGTTTGCGGCCTGAGTAGGGGAGAGAAGGCAACGGCCGGAGTAGGCAAGTGCTCTGCTCTATTTTACCCGACGTAGCGGTATTCCCTACTCCCGTACTGCCTATTCCCCTACTCTCCTAACTTACGCATCCTTCTCAGCTTGCTCATTCACCGGCCCCGGCTCCACCGGCGCTTCGCTCGCCACATGCTTGGGGCCGCCCTTGGCGACGCCGACCATGGCCGGCCGCAGCACACGCTCGCCGATCGAATAGCCGGGCTGCACGACCTGCACGACTGTGTTGGCCGGTACGTCGGGATTGGGCACCTCGAACATCGCCTGGTGGAAATTCGGATCGAATTTCTCGCCCTCGGGCTCAAGCTTCTTCACGCCGTGACGTTCAAGCGCCGACAGCATGGCGCGCTCGGTGATCTCGACGCCGTCGATCAGCGCCTTGAAACCGGCATCGTCCGAAGCCTTGGCCTCCTCCGGGATGGCATCCAGAGCGCGGCGCAGATTGTCTGACACCGAAAGCATGTCGCGGGCAAAGTTGGCAACCGCATAGGCGCGCGCATCGTGCACGTCGCGGGCGGTGCGGCGGCGCAAATTCTCCATGTCGGCCGCGACGCGCAGCGCGCGATCCTTCAGCTCTTCGTTTTCCTTCAGAAGCCGCACAAGCGCTTCATAGTCGCTGTCGACGCCGCCTTCCCTTGGCTCCGCGGCAGCCTCGGTCTTCTCGGCTTCATCGGGCGCGCGTTCGTCTTTTGCCTGGTCGCTCATCGCCGTTTCCCGTCATTTTCGAATGGTGTGGATTTGCGCCCGATATCGAGGTTTGGCGGCCAAAAATCAAGGGGCAAGCGATACTGCAGCCGCTGGCCACGGCTTGAGGGCGAACAGCGGAGACTTTTCGATTTTAATTCAAACTTTACCGTATCCGACGGCTTTGCTTGCCAGGCTACTACAATGCGGGAACCATTCCTCCTGTGGAAGAGTTTCGAAGCCGACACAGGATTTTGGAAGATGTCCCGCACCAATGGCGAAAAGCACGACGCGCTCGCCGTCGATATCCGGCGCCAGCTCGGCAATGAGACCACCAAGCGCTTCCTGCGCACCCTGCCGGCATTCCGCACGGAGACGGATATTCCCGACCGCCTGAAGAAATTGCTCGACCGCCTGGATGGCATCGAAACCAACATGGTCGCAGGCGGGCGCCGTCGGTAGGCGCCGTTGCCGGCGACGCGCCCGGCGACTGTGGCCGGGATTCGTCGCATCGCGCGACATTTACCCGCAGTAACTTTGCGTGATCTCCGTCTTGCGGCAGCGCCCTGCTCCGCCTATGTTTCATGATGAACATGATTTCCCCCGAAGCTGTGGCAAACAGCAAGCGCGCCTGGTTGAAAATCCTGTCGCGCTATAAAAAGCCCGACAGGCGTCGCAGCGCCGTCGAACTCGCCATCACCCTCATCCCTTTCGCCACGCTGTGGGCATTGTCCTCGGCCGCCTATGCCTATGGCCATTGGTGGGGTCTGGTCCTCATCCTTCCGGCCGCCGGCTTTCTGGTGCGGATCTTCATGATCCAGCACGATTGCGGTCACGGCTCCTTCTTTGCCAATCGCTATGCCGACGACTGGATCGGCCGTGTGCTTGGCGTGCTAACGCTGACGCCCTACGATTGCTGGCGCCGCGCCCACGCAACCCATCACGCCAGCGCAGGCAATCTCGACGAGCGCGGCACCGGCGACATCAAGACACTGACCGTCGCTGAATACCGGCAACTGTCGTGGCGAGGCCGGCTCGCCTATCGCCTCTATCGCCATCCGCTGGTGATGTTCGGCCTTGGCCCGATATGGATTTTCATGTTCGAGCAGAGACTGCCCTTGGGCATGATGCGGGGCGGTTTCACCCCCTGGGTGTCGTCGATGTCGACCAACCTCGCCATCGCCGTCATCGCCGCGCTGCTTATCTGGTTCGTTGGCCCCGGCGCGTTTCTGGTCGTGCATCTGCCGATCGTCATCCTCGCCGGATCGGCCGGCATCTGGCTGTTCTATGTCCAGCATCAGTTCGAGGAGACGGAGTGGACAAAGGACTCAGAGTGGGAATTCCAGCACGCTGCCCTGCACGGTTCGTCCTATTACGACCTGCCGCCGGTGCTGAACTGGATCACCGGCAATATCGGCGTCCACCACGTGCACCACCTTTCGGCCAAGGTGCCGTGCTACCGGCTTCCGGAAGTGCTGAGGGACTATCCGGAATTGCGTGAGATCGGCCGCGTCACGCTCCTCGACAGCCTGCGCTGCGTCAAGCTGGCGCTGTGGGACGAGACCCGCAGCAAGCTGGTATCGTTCCGCGAAGCGCGGATGGCCGTGTAGGCGCACCGCCGCACCTAAGGCGCGTCGCGCTCGACCAGCCTCATGCGACGCGCTCTTTATCGCAAAACCGCTGAACACACTTTTGCGCGACATGCGTTAGGGGTGCGGCAGGCTCCAAATTCCGAGCTTAAGCCGCCTGGCGTTGGTCGCGCATCAGGATCTCGCCTTGGCGGATCTCGGTGGCCAGCACTTTCAGGCATTCGCGCATGAACGCGGCAAGGCCCGGCCAGCCCTTGGCCGACACCAGATTGCCGTCGACATGGGCGCCGGTCGGCGCAACATCGATATAGATGCCGCCGGCCAGCGTGACTTCCGGCTCGCAATATTGCAGTGCCGCGACTTCGCGGCCGCGCACCACGCCGTCGACTGCGATCAGGATCTGCACGCCGTGGCAGATGGTGAAGATCGGCTTTCCCGTCTCATGGAAATGCCGCACCAGCGCCTGCACGCGTTTGTCGATGCGGATATATTCCGGCCCGCGCCCGCCCGCCGCGTGGACGGCATCGTAGTCGGCGGGATTGACCTCGGAAAACGTCTTGTTGAGGATGTAGTCGTGGCCGAGCTTTTCCGTATAGGTCTGGTGGCCCTCGAAGTCGTGCAGCGAGGTCTTCAGGATATCGCCCGCCTTCTTGTCGGGGCAAACGACATGGACGGTGTGGCCGACCGCATGCATGGCCTGTTCAAAGACGAAAATCTCGTACTCCTCGCTGAACTCGCCAACGAGCATCAATATCTTCTTGCCAGCCATATCCTCCCTTGTGGCCACATTTATTCGGATCACGAAATAATGGGCCTATCCTAAGGCGGAGAGGCGCAAAAAGGCTGAATCGGGAATGTGGTCCGACCAGACAGGCTTCCGGCCCTCTGGAGCAGATCAGCCGGGGCGCACCCGCCGCCAGGAATATTTCGGGCCTTTGGGCTCCGGCTTCACCGCCGGCTGATAGAACAGCGGCAGTCCGCCTGTGCGGCCTTGCTCGAGCCGCTTCAGCAGCACCGGGTGCGAGATCTCGAATTCGTCGAAGCCGAGGCGCAGCATATGCGGCAGCTGGTCGATAAGCACCTGCCCGGTGGCGCGCATGGCGCCGGTGAAGTGGTAACGGCTGCGCAGCAATTCGCCCTTGGAGAACGAGCGGCCGTCATTGAACGCCGGAAAGGCCAGCGCCACCAACGACAGCTGGTCGAGCAGGCCGGCGATCTTGTCGAGCTGGTCGCCGGGCTGCAGCAGCACGCCGATGCGTTCCTTCGCCGACCGCCGCACCTCCGGATCGAGGCCGAGAAACGCCTGCAACGGCAGGATGAAACGGCCATTGCCGACCAGCGCCTCGGCGCTTTCGGCATGAACCCACTCGTCCTCGCGGAACCCATCCGGTGTCCACAGCCGCGTGCCGTTTTCGGCTATCAAGTCGCTCATCAAGAAAATTCCCAAGTCCAAAGAGTCTAAAGTGCGAAGCACCTCAGGGTGCGTTGAGATTCAGGTCAGGCCGAGCCGGAGCCGAAGGCGGGCGCGAAGCGACCAAACTGCGTTGCTTCCGAAAACCGGAGCGGAGCGTACTCTTTGGTACGCGAGCACCGGAAGCGCAGGAAGCCGCCATTTGCAGGCCGGCTGAATATCAATATGCCCTAAAGTGAGGCGTCAGTCAGCGACCTTTCCAAACCCGACAAGTGGATGCCGCATTCGGTCTTGGCGTGCCCGGCCCAGCGGCCGCTGCGCGCGTCGTCGCCCGGTTGCACCGGCTGCGTGCATGGGAAGCAGCCGATCGACAGATAGCCATAGGCGACCAGCGGGTTTTCACGCAGCGCATGCGCGCGCATGTAGCCGGCCTGGTCCGATGTCGTCCAGTGCGCCAGCGGATTTATGCGGATGCGCGAGCCGACCGCCTCGAACACCGGGAGCGCTGCCCGGGTCGCCGCCTGGAAGCGCTTGCGGCCGGTGAACCAGGCGCGGAACGGCTCGACGCCGCGCGCCAGCGGCTCGACCTTGCGCACGTCGCAGCAGGCGTCGGTGTCGGTCTCGTTCAGATTGCCGGTCGGGTCGATCCTTGCCAGCGCCGCATCGTCGGGCCTGATCACCCGGATATCGGTCAGCCCGAAATCGGCGGCCAGCGCGTCACGATAGCCGAGCGTCTCCTCGAAATGCTTGCCGGTGTCGAGAAAGATCACCGGCAGCGTGCGGTCGATCTCGGCGATCATGTGCAGCAGCACCGCCGAATCCGCGCCGAAGGACGAGACGGCGGCGATTTCGCCGTGAAAGAATTCCCGGGTTGACCGCTCGATGATCTCCAGCGGCTTCAGATGGCCGTAGAGCGCGTCGAGACCCGCCGCTTGGGCGGCGATGCCGGCCTCGACGTCGACAATACGGTCAAGCGGCCTTGGCTTCGCCAGCATAGAGCGCCTCCTTGAACGGCGCAGGACCGACACGGCGGTAGGCGTCGATGAATCTTTCGTTTCTGTCCAGCCGAAGCCCGAGATAGGTCTCGACGATCTGCTCGATGGCATCGGTGATCTCTTCCGAACTGAAGCCGCGGCCGATGATCTCGCCGACCGAGGTGTTCTCGTCGGCCGAGCCGCCGAGCGTCACCTGGTAGAGCTCGGCGCCTTTCTTCTCGACCCCGAGGATGCCGATATGGCCGACATGGTGATGGCCGCATGCATTGATGCAGCCGGAAATCTTCAGCTTCAATTCGCCGATCTCGCGCTGGCGCTCCAGTGAGGCGAAGCGCCGCGAGATTTCCTGCGCCACGGGAATCGAGCGCGCCGTCGCCAGCGCGCAATAATCGAGGCCGGGGCAGGAGATGATGTCGCTGATCAGGTTCGAATTGGCCGTCGCCAGCCCGATATCGACAAGCGCGTCATAGACCGCCTTGAGGTCGGCCCGCGCGACATGCGGCAGGATCAGGTTCTGCTCGTGGCTGACGCGCAGCTCGTCGAATGAATATTTTTCGGCAATGTCGGCGACCGCTTCCATCTGGCTGTCGGAGGCATCGCCCGGCGTCTCGCCGATGCCCTTGAGCGAGATGGTCACCGCCGCGTAGTCGGGATGGCGATGGGTGACCACATTCTGGTCCAGCCATTCGGAAAAGCTCTTGGAGTCGAGGCGGGCAAGCTTGACCGCCTCGTCGCCTTCCGGCCGATCGACAAGCGGAGGCGGCGCGAAATAGGCGTCGATGGCGCGGATGTCTTCTTCCGGCAGCCTCAGCTCGGCGTCCTTCAACGCCTGCCATTCGGCCTCGACCTGGCGGGTGATCTCCTCGACGCCGGTCTCATGGACCAGGATCTTGATGCGCGCCTTGAACTTGTTGTCGCGCCGGCCATAGAGGTTGTAAACGCGCAGGATCGCCGTGCAGTAGGACAACAGATCCGCTTCGGGCAGGAAGTCGCGGATCTTCTTGGCGACCATCGGCGTGCGGCCCTGACCGCCGCCGACATAGACGGCGAAACCGAGCTCGCCGGCGGCGTTCTTCTTCAGGTGCAGGCCGATGTCGTGCGTCTGAATGGCGGCGCGGTCGCGCTCGGCGCCGGTCACCGCGATCTTGAATTTTCGCGGCAGGAACGAGAACTCCGGATGCACCGAGGACCATTGCCGCAGGATTTCGGCATAGGGGCGCGGATCGGCAACCTCGTCAGCGGCGGCGCCGGCGAAGTGGTCGGCGGTGACGTTGCGAATGCAGTTGCCGCTGGTCTGGATGGCGTGCATCTCGACGCTTGCCAGATCCGCCAGGATCGCCGGAATGTCCGACAGCGCCGGCCAGTTGAACTGGATGTTCTGGCGCGTCGTGAAATGGCCGTAACCCTTGTCGTATTTGCGGGCGATGTGGCCGAGCATGCGCAGCTGCTTGCTGTTCAGCGTGCCATAGGGCACCGCGATGCGCAGCATGTAGGCATGCAGCTGCAGATAGACGCCGTTCATCAGCCGCAGCGGCCGGAACTGGTCCTCGGTGATCTCGCCGGCAAGGCGCCGCGCGACCTGGTCGCTGAACTCGGCGACGCGGGCCTTGACGAAATCGTGGTCGAACTCATCGTAACGGTACATATTCAGGTCTTTCCGGGCGCGTCCGCCCGTTATTTTCTTCGTTCGAGCATGATCGGGACCATGCTTGTGTCATCTATGCCGCGTGGGCGGCTTGCGGACGGGCCTGCTTGCCCAGATCGTGACGGGTGGTCGGGCCGGCGGCACGGATCTTTTCACGCAGCCGGACCGCTTCGACCGTGCCGTTGGCCACGGTCACGTCTATCAGGTTGACGTCGACCACTTCGTTGTTGGCGGAGGCCTTGGCGCCGATCGCCTCCAGCCGGTCCTCGGCCGCCTTGTCATGGGCGATGTCGGCATGGTCGATGGTCTCGGCCCAGCCGCCATTGGCGTACCAGACGGCTATGCCGTCGGCGAGGCGGTTCGCGGTCAGGACTTTCATTGGTTCACTCCTTGCGCGGCAGCACGGGCCACGCTTTCCTGCCTGTGTGCCGCCAGCGGCTCGGACCGTTCGAAATTGGCGCCGGCGACGGCGTCGCCGATGATTGTCATCACCGGGCCGCTGAGGTCGGCGCGCGCCTCCAGCGACGGCAGGTCGGCGAGCGTGCCGTGGAAACGGCGGCGGTTGGCAAGGCTGGCATTCTCGACCACGGCGACGGCGGTATCCGGCGACAGGCCGGCTTCGATCAGCCGGCCGGCGACCTCGGCGGCGACCGAGCGCCCCATATAGACGGCGACCGTCGCGCCGGAAATGGCGAGCTTTGCCCAGTCGGGCAGCGAATTTCCCTTGAGGTCGTGGCCGGTGGTGAACACCATCGACGACGACACGCCGCGCAGCGTCAGCGGCAGTTCGAAATCGGCGGCGGCGGCGAAGGCCGCGGTGACGCCCGGAACCACTTCGTAGGCGACGCCGGCATCGCGAAGTGCCGCCATCTCCTCGCCGGCCCGGCCGAACACCAGCGGGTCGCCGGACTTCAGCCGCACGACGCGCTTGCCGGCGTGGCCAAGCTCGACCAGCAGCGCATTGATTTCGGCCTGGCTCTTGGAATGGCAGCCCTTGCGCTTGCCGACCGGCAGGCGCTCGGCATCGCGGCGGCCCATGGCGACGATCGCCTCCGGCACCAGCGCGTCATGGACGATCACGTCGGCTTCCATCAGCAGGCGATGGGCGCGCAGCGTCAAAAGGTCCTCGGCGCCGGGACCGGCACCTACAAGCGCGATATGGCCCGATGCCGGTTCTGTCGAAAGCAGCAGGCCGACGGCCGCATCATGCGCCTGCGAAAGCTCGCCTGCCTCGACAGCTCGGGCCGGCGCGCCGCCAAAGAAATCGCTCCAGAAGCGGCGGCGGGCATTGCCCTTCGGCAGCAGTCTTTCGGCGGTGTCGCGAAACGAAGCGGCGAGCGCCGCGAGCGGCCCGAGCGAGGGCGCCAGCATGCGGTCGATGCGGCTGCGCAGCATCTGCGCCAGCACCGGGCCGGCACCTTCCGTGCCGATGGCAATGGCGACCGGCGCGCGGTTGACCAGTGCCGGCGTGAAGAAATCGCATAGCTCCGGCCGGTCGACGGCATTGACCGGAATGCCCAGCCGGCGCGCATCCCCGGCAACGCGGCGATCGAGCGCCTCGTCGCCGCTGGCGGCAAACACCATCACCGCACCATTGAGATGTGCCGCATCATAGGCGTCGGCGATGTGGGCGGCCCCCGTCTCGGCGATAAAGGCCAGCAGCTCCGGGCTTGTTTCATCGCTGACGATGCGCAGCTCAGCGCTCGACTGCGCGAGCAGCCGCGCCTTGGCCAGCGCTTCCTCTGCGCCGCCGACGATGGCTACGGCTTCGCCCTCGACCCGCATGAAGACGGGAAAGGCATTGAGCTTGGGCGTGGCTTGCGGCATGACGAGCGGAATCCTGGAACCTTTTGTCAGTTCTACGCGGGGGCGCGAAAAACCAGAAGGCACCCACTCGCGCATCGCTTCGTAGCAGGCAATCTCTTTTCTGCAAGCATGAAGGCCAAGAGAAAAATATTCCACATTCAAATGCGGAGCAGATTGAAGCTGCTGTTGCAGCCCTTGATCCGCTGCCTTTTTAGCGGCCGGAGGAGCTAACCACAAACCAGATTTTTCTAAATTCTATCAATTTAGTAGATTAAGCCGCCGGATGCTGACCGAGCGATCGACGGCAGCCCGCGCTCTCGCCGACCCTGTCGGAGCACCGGGTCCGAGTGCCGGAACATTCCCGCCTCGGTACGCGTTTGCCCTATGGACCCGGGCCGGTCACACCCCTGCGGCAAAGGCCCGGCGGTGGGTTCGAAAATCAAAAAGGAGCGCCCCATGAGCAACGTCAGACTGAAACGCGGACTGTGGATCGTGGTGGCAGATGGCGAAAAGGCGCTGTTCCTCGAGAACCGTGGAGACGTCCAATATCCCGACCTTCAAGTCGTGCACGAGATGGAACAGGAAAATCCGGCAACCCGAGAACAAGGCACGGACCGCCCCGGCCGCTACAGCGACGGCCCTTCAATCCACCGCAGTGCGGTCGAGGACACCGACTGGCACCGTCTCGGCAAGGAGCGTTTTGCCGAAGAGATTGCCGACAGGCTCTACAAGCTCGCCCATCGCGGCACATTCAAGGAGATCGTGCTGATCGCGCCGCCGCCGGTGCTGGGCGACATGCGCAGGAAACTGCACAAGGAGGTCACCGACAAGTTAACGGCCGAAATTCCAAAGACGCTGACCAACCACAGCATATCCGATATCGAGAGCCTGCTGCAGGCGAGCTGATCGGGCATCGGCGGCGTGCAATTTCCTTATTAATCCCAGGCTGGAGCAGGTCCTCCCGTCAAGGATGGGGAGAGGGGGTCGCCAGCGCTGGGGATCCCCCTTCTCCCCGTTCTTCACGGGGAGAAGGTCCCGGCAGGGAATGAGGGGCAGCGCCGACGATTGACAAAACTCAGCCGCTCAAACGTGCTGGCCGCCGTTGATGTGAATTTCCGAGCCGGTCACGTAGGACGCCTGCTGCGAGCACAGGAAGAAAATGATGTCGGCAACTTCCGCCGTGGTGCCCAGCCGCCTCAGCGGGATCGTCTCGACGATTTTTTCCGTGCCCGGCGACAGGATCGCCGTATCGATCTCGCCCGGCGCAATCGCATTGACGCGGATGCCGTGCGGGCCGAAATCATGCGCCATTTCGCGCGTCAGCGAGCCGAGCGCCGCCTTCGATGTCGCATAGGCGGTGCCGGCGAAAGGATGCACGCGGGTGCCGGCGATCGAGGTGACGTTGACGATCGAGCCCTTGGCCGAAGCCAGCTCCTTGAACAGACCGCGCGCCAGCATGATCGGGGCGAAGAAATTCACCTGGAAGACGTCGCGCCAGACATGCATCGGCGTGTCGATCGAGTTCATGCGGCTGTTGCCGTCCTTGAGCTTCGGCGAGATGCCGGCATTGTTGACCAGCGCATGCAGCTGGCCGCCATGTGCTTCCAGGCGGTGGCGAATCTCGGAGATGGCGATGCCGACATCCTCCTGGTCGGCGAGATCGACCTTGATATGGTCTTCCGGGCCGGCCGGCCACGGGCAGTCCTCGGCAAAGGCCTGGCGCGAGCAGGTGATGACGCGCCAGCCTTCGCGTGAAAAGCGCTTGACCGTGGCATGGCCGATGCCGCGGCTGGCGCCGGTCAGCACGATCGTCTTTCTGGTGTCGAGTTCAGCCATGTCGCTTGTCTCCAGGCGGACATGTAGCGGAACACGGTCGCGGTTGCGAGGGGGATCAGCCTCAGCCGCCCGTCAGAATATCCAATATCGAGGTCTGCCGCTTCTTGACCGGGCCGCCGACGTCGCCGGGCGGCACCGGGTGCTTGATCGATCCGGTGGCGCTGTCGACGCCCGGCATGGCCAGGCCGCCGGCATCGACCGTCTCGGCAGGACGCACGGGACGCGAAACCGGCTGGGTCGCTGCTGTAGATGGCGCCGATTGGCCGACGGAAGCGACCGGCCCCGGCGGCGCCGTGTCGGACGGTATGTCGTCCGGGACGATGGTGTCGGGTGGCGTCGATTTCCAGGTTCCAGGCAGCGGCCGCACCGGCACGCCCTCATGCGCGGCGACCATGAACTCGTGCCAGGCCTGCGCCGGCAGCGCGCCGCCGGTGACCTTTTTCATCGCGCTGCCGTCATCATTGCCGAACCAGACGCCGGTGGTCAAATTGGCTGTATAGCCGATGAACCAGGCGTCGCGCGAATTCTGGCTGGTGCCGGTCTTGCCGGCCGCCGGCCAGGCGAACGCCGCCTTCCTGGCAGTGCCGATCTCGACCGTGCCGGTCATCATCGAGTTCATCATACCGACGACATCGGGCTTGACGACGCGCGGCGCACCGCCGCCATTGTTTTCGTAGAGCACCTTGCCGTCACTCGTCGTGACCCGGCGGATGAAATGGATGTCCGGCTTGTAACCGCCATTGGCGAAGGGAACATAGGCCGAGGTCAGTTCCAGCGGCGTCACTTCGGAGGTGCCCAGCGCGATCGAGGTGTTGGCCGTCAGCTCGGACTGGATGCCCATGCGGTGCGCCGCCTCGACCACCGCATTCGGCCCGACTTCCATGGTTAGCTGCGCGGCCACCGAGTTCAGTGATTTTGCCAGCGCCGTCGCCAACGTCACCTTGCCAAAATATTTGCCGCCGTAATTGTCGGGCGTCCAGTTGCCGATCTTGATCGGCGCGTCGTTGCGCACGCTGTCGGGCGTGCGGCCGGATTCCAGCGCCGCCATATAGACGAACGGCTTGAACGCCGAGCCCGGCTGCCGGCGCGCTTCCGAGGCGCGGTCGAACTGGCTGGTCGAATAGTCGTAACCGCCGACCATCGCGCGCACCGCGCCGGAATTGTCGATCGACACCAGCGCGCCTTGGCTGACATTGAGTTTTTTGCCGCTCTGGTCGATCAGCCGGCGGATCGATTGCTCGGCGAGCTTCTGCAGCGTCAGATCGACGGTCGTGTCGACGACGATATCGCGGCGCACGTCGCCGATCAGATCGGGCAGTTCTTCCATGATCGTATCGGCGACGTAGTTTTCCGAGCCGGTCCAGTAGGACGGCGCGCGTGTCGCCGGCGCGCTCATTGCCGTGGTCTGCTCCTTGGCGCTGATCTTGCCCTCGTCGCGCATCGCGGCGAGCACCAGCTGCGCGCGCTGCTCGGCCGCCTTTGGATCGCGCGCCGGCGACAGCCGCGACGGCGCCTTGAGCAGGCCGGCGAGAAGGGCGGCCTCCGACAGCGTGACGTCACGCGCGCTCTTACCGAAATAGCGGCGCGAGGCCGCTTCGACGCCATAGGCGCCGGAGCCGAAATAGACCCGGTTGAGATACATTTCGAGAATCTGGTCCTTCGTATGCTTGTGCTCCAGCCACAGCGCCAAGAGCACTTCCTGCACCTTGCGTTCCAGCGTGCGGTCCGGCGTCAGGAACAGGTTCTTGGCCAGCTGCTGGGTCAGCGTCGAGCCGCCCTGCGAAAAATGCCCGCCCAGCACATTGGTCACCATGGCCCGGGAAAGGCCGATCGGGTCGATGCCGAAATGCGAATAGAAGCGGCGGTCTTCGATAGCGATGACGGCCTCGGGAATATAGGGCGACATTTCGTGCAGGCCGACGGCCTCGCCGCCGCTCATGCCGCGATTGCCAAGCAGCTGGCCGTCGACCGAGACGATCTTGATGTTGGGGGCGCGATCGGGAATGGCCCAGGTGGTGGCCGCCGGCATTTTCGCGCCGTAATAGACGACGATGCCGGCAGTGGCGATGCCGCCCCAGATGGCCAGCACGAAGCACCAGTAGAACAGCCGGCCAAGCACGCCGAACACGCCGCGCCGGCTTTTGCCGCGCCCGCCACGAGACGGCTTGGCCTTGGTCGATTTGCGCTTTGCAGCGGCTTTACGGTTGCTCGGCACGACGCGGTCCTCCTCGCTCACCGAAAAACCGGCCGAGGATCTCGCCCCCGGCGATGCCTCGAAGCTGGGCTCGATGCGGTTGTCTTTCCGGTTCGCCATGCGCTGTGCTGTCTTCCCGATGCTTATGGCGTTGGGGTTGAAGACTAGATGCGGCGATTTAAGGGCGGGTTAAGTCGGGAAAAATCGAAGTAAAGTGTATTCAACCGTTTGCGGAGCAGGCGCGGCCCGCGACAGCGCCAAAGCCGGAAATGAAAAAACCCGCCTCGGCGGGCGGATTGTTGGAGCCAATGAGCACCATAGCGACATTAGTAGCATAGTTGCCGGCACAAAGCAAGAACAAAATACGCGTTGCCGCACAATAGTCGTTCGGTTGCGCTGCCCCTCACCCTTACCCTCTCCTCGTGAAAGACGGTGCGAGGGGAGATCGCCGGCGTTGCGGCCAAGCCCCTTCTCGCCGTTCTCACGGGGAGAAGGTCCCGGCAGGGGTTGAGGGGCAGCGCCGAGTTCGACCGTTGCGACAACCCTCAGTCGTCCGCGTCCGGGTCGTCGGAGGCCGGCCGCCAGCTGATTGGCTCGATCTTCCTTTGCGTATGGCCGTCCGTATAGGCCCACCAGCCGGCATCGCTTTCGTCCCAGTCGCCGCCGGCCGCCTTCAGCCGGTCGAGCGAACGGTATTGCGCGATGCTCTCGTTCATCACGCCGTCGCTGTCCTGCCAGTAGACCGTGATCTTGGAACCGTCCTTGGGTGCCGTCTCGATTGGTTTTCGCGCAGCCATTTCAATTCCTCCCGGCCGACGGCGTTAAAGTGCCAGAAGGCCATTAGCTGTGGGCGAAGATGTCCTCTTCATCCCAGCCCATCAGGTCGAGTTTCGCACGCGTCGGCAGGAAGCGGAAGCAGGCATCGGCCTCCCTGGTCCGGTTGTCGCGTGCCAGACGCGCGCTCAGTACGTCGCGCAGCCGGTGCAGGTAGAGCACGTCGGAGGCGGCATATTCGAGCTGCTCAGGCGACAGCGTCTCGGCTGCCCAGTCGGATGATTGCTGCGCCTTCGACAGGCCGACCCCGAGAAGCTCGAAGCAGATGTCCTTCAACCCGTGCCGGTCGGTGTAGGTGCGCGTCAGCCGCGACGCGATTTTGGTGCAGAACACCGGCTCCGGCATGACGCCGAAGGCGTTGTAGAGCACGGCGAGATCGAAGCGGCCGTAATGAAAAAGCTTGGTGATGCTGCGGTTCTTGAGCAGGCTGACGAGGTTCGGCGCCTTCTTCTGGCCGGGCGCAATCTGGATGACGTCGGCCGAGCCGTCACCCGGCGAGATCTGCACGACGCAGAGCCGGTCGCGATGCGGGTTCAGCCCTAGCGTCTCGGTGTCGATGGCGACCGCCCCGACATCGTAATGCAGCAGGCCGGGCAGATCGTTTTTGTGGAAACGTATGTCGCTCATCGTCTTCTCCGGTCGCGGCCCCGTGCAGCGATGCGCGACGGACCGTGCCCGTCCTTGCCGCGATCCGGCGAAAAATCAACAAAAACTTGAGTCTGGCGCAATTTCAGCGTGTCAGCGCCTCGAGAATGCGCGCCCAGGAGCGCTGGCCCTTGTGGAAGGAGCTCATCTCGTACTTCTCGTTCGGCGAGTGGATGCGGTCGTCGTCGAGGCCGAAACCGACCAGCAGCGATTCCATACCGAGATAGGTCTGGAAATCGCCGACCACCGGGATCGAGCCGCCGCCGCCGGTTATTACCGCCGGCTTCGGCCATTCGTCGGACAGCGCCTGCTTGGCCTTGGCCAGGAAGGGCGAGTCGTAGGAAAGCTGGATTGCCGGCGAGCCGCCATGCGGATGAAATTCGACCGAGCAGTCCGCTGGCACGCGCTGCCTGGCAAATGCCTGGAAGGCGGCGCGGATTTTTTCCGGATCCTGTTTGTGGACCAGGCGGAAGGAGACTTTTGCCGAGGATTGCGCGGCGATCACCGTCTTGAAGCCCTTGCCGGTATAGCCGCCGATAATGCCGTTGAACTCGGCCGTCGGTCGCGCCCAGGTGAGCTCGAGCACCGAGCGGCCCTTTTCGCCGGACGGAATCGACAGGCCAATCGGGCCGAGGAAGGTCTCGGCCGTCTCGCCGAGCGACAGCCACGACTGCAATATCTGCGACGGCGTTTCCTCGACGCCGTCATAAAAACCTGGAATGGTGACGTGACCATCGGCATCGTGGATGTCGGCCAGGATCTTTGCCAGGATGCGGATCGGATTGGCGGCCGCACCGCCATAGAGCCCGGAATGCAGGTCGCGGTCGGCGGCAGTCACCGTGATCTCCTCGCCGACCAGCCCGCGCAGCGAGACGCAGATCGACGGCGTATCGCGGTCCCACATGCCGGTGTCGCAGACGAGCGCGAAATCGGCCTTGAGCTCGTCCGCATTCGCCTCGAGAAACGGCTTCAGCGACGGCGATCCGGACTCCTCCTCGCCCTCGAACAGGATTGTGATTCGGCACGGCAATCCGCCATGCACCTGCTTCCACGCGCGGCAGGCCTCGACGAAGGTCATCAGCTGGCCCTTGTCGTCGGCCGCGCCGCGGCCGGTGATCACCTTGTGGCCGGGCTCGATCTCCTTAACCGCCGGCGCGAACGGGTCGCTTTCCCACAGCTCGATCGGATCGACCGGCTGGACGTCGTAATGGCCATAAAACAGCAGATGCGGCGCGCCCGCCGGCCCATCGTGATGCGCGACCACCATCGGATGCCCCGGCGTGTCGCGCAAGCTGGCGTCGAAGCCGATCAGCTTGAGCTCGGCGACCAGCCATTCGGCGGCCTTGCGGCAGTCGGCGGCGTAGTCCGGATCGGTGGAGATTGACTTGATGGCGAGCAGGCCGAACAGGCGTTCCAGGCTCTGGTCAAAGTTCTTGTCTAGGCGGTCGAGAACAGGGGAAACTGCGGACATCTGGCGGGCCTTTCGATTCTGGCGGCAAATCTAGAGTCCATGCGGCGAAACGGAAAGCCCGCGACCGTTGGGCCACAGCTTCCTGTCCAACGGCAAAAAAATGCCGCCGTGGTGGAGGGGAACCACGGCGGCCTTTACTCGAAACGATGCGGCAGCCCGGAGAGGGGGGATAGGCTGCCGCAAGTGTCCGGGATAGGCGGGGGACGGGCCTTGCTCCGGACTTCGGCGAAAACTGCCGATGCGTTTTATCTGTGTCTGCGAACGTGGCGATTCAAGGGCACAAAAATTACACTTTTGTAACATAGGCGTGAGCGAACAAAGCTGCGGCCAAGCGCCAGGGCCGGCCAAGCTCGCACGCCATTTGTCAGGGTGTTGCCGGAACCCTTGGCGCAAGCCGCCTTTGGCATGGACCGCGGCGCTGCGCCGCGCTATCCCTCGTGCCATGAAAAAAGGCGATCATCTCTTCCTTGTCGACGGCTCCGGCTACATCTTCCGTGCCTATCACGCGCTGCCGCCGCTGTCCCGCAAGTCCGACGGGCTGCCGACCAGTGCCGTGCTCGGCTTCTGCAACATGGTCTGGAAGCTGACGCAGGACGCCCGCAACACCGATGTCGGCATCGTGCCGACGCATTTCGCCGTGATTTTCGACTATTCGTCGAAGACCTTCCGCAACGATCTCTACCCCGAATACAAGGCCAACCGCTCGGCGCCGCCGGAAGATTTGATCCCGCAATTCGGCCTGATCCGCCAGGCGACCAGGGCCTTCAACCTGCCTTGCCTTGAGACGGAAGGCTACGAGGCCGACGATTTGATCGCCACCTATTGCCGGCTTGCCTGCGAAGCCGGCGCCGACACCACCATCATCTCCTCCGACAAGGACCTGATGCAGCTGGTCGGCCCGACGGTTGCCATGTACGACCCGATGAAGGACCGCCAGATAGGCGTTTCCGAGGTGATCGAGAAATGGGGCGTGCCGCCGGAGAAGATGATCGACCTGCAGGCGCTGACCGGCGATTCGGTCGACAATGTGCCGGGCGTACCCGGCATCGGGCCGAAGACGGCGGCGCAATTGCTCGAACAGTTCGGCGACCTCGACACGCTGCTCGCCCGCGCCGGCGAGATCAAGCAGGACAAGCGGCGCGAATCGATCATCGCCAATGCCGACAAGGCGCGGATTTCGCGTGACCTGGTGAGGCTGAAGAACGACGTGCCGGTGACCGAAGGGCTTGACGAGTTCGTGTTGCATGCGCCGGACGGCCCCAGACTGATCGGCTTTCTCAAGACCATGGAATTCTCGACGCTGACCCGCCGCGTGGCCGAAGCGACCGGAACCGACGCGGGCGATGTTCCAGCCACCCCCGTCACTATAGAGCGTGCCGATACCGCGCACGGCCCCGATATGGGTTTTGGCCTGCCCGCGGCCGCCGAGAGCGCACCGCCGCCGGACGAAGCGGCGCTCGAGGCTCCGGCTGCAGCCAAGCAAGGCGACACCCCATCCCTGCTTTCGGCGCTTCGCCTGGAGGCTGCGACCACCCGCAAGATCGACACCAGCGCCTACGCCTGCATCCGCGACGCCGCGACGCTGAAGGTCTGGATCGCCGAGGCGATGGAGAGAGGCATCGTCGCCTTCGACGTTAAGGCCTCCTCGCCCGATCCGATGCGGGCCGAACTGATCGGCCTTGCCATGGCCGTCGCGCCTGGCCATGCTGCCTATGTGCCGCTTGCCCATAAAAACGGCAATGGCGACCTGCTCGGCGGCGGCGCGGTCGAAAACCAGATCCCGGTCCGCGACGCGCTGGCGTTGCTCAAGCCGCTGCTCGAGGACAAATCCGTCCTCAAGATCGTGCACGACATGAAATACCGCCTTGTCGTGATGAGCCGTCACGGCATCGAGATCGGCCCTTATGACGACACCATGCTGATCTCCTACGTGCTCGAGGCCGGCACCCACGGTGGCCACGGCCTGGAGGCGCTGGCCGATAAATGGCTCGGCCACGCGACCATTCCGCTGAAGGAATTGGCCGGTTCGGGAAGAAGCTTCGTCGGCCTCGATCAGGCCGACCTCGGCAAGGCGACGGCTTACGGCGCCGAGCACGCCGACGTCGCGCTCAGGCTCTGGCAGGTGCTGAAGCCACGGATTGCCGCCAAGGGCCTGGTCTCGGTCTATGAACGGCTGGAACGGCCGCTGGTGCCGGTCTTGGCGCGGATGGAACAGCGCGGCATTTCGGTCGACCGGCAGATCCTGTCGCGGCTCTCCGGCGAACTGGCACAGGGTGCCGCACGGCTCGAGGACGAAATCTACCAGCTGGTCGGCGAACGCATCAACATCGGCTCGCCAAAACAGCTCGGCGACATCCTGTTCGGCAGGATGGGCCTGCCCGGCGGTTCCAAAACCAAGACCGGCCAGTGGTCGACCTCGGCGCAGCTTCTCGAAGACCTCGCCGCCGAAGGCCATGAATTGCCGCGCAAGATCGTCGACTGGCGCCAGCTGACCAAGCTGAAATCGACCTATACCGACGCGCTGCCCGGCTTCATCCATCCCGACACCAAGCGCGTCCACACCTCCTACGCGCTTGCCGCGACGACGACCGGGCGGCTGTCGTCCTCGGATCCCAATCTGCAGAACATTCCGGTGCGCACCGTCGAGGGCCGAAAGATCAGGACGGCCTTCATTGCCGACAAGGGCAACAAGCTGGTTTCCGCCGACTACAGCCAGATCGAGCTGCGCGTGCTCGCCCACGTCGCCGAAATCCCGCAGCTCAAGCAGGCCTTCGCCGACGGCGCCGACATCCACGCGATCACCGCGTCTGAAATGTTCAACGTGCCGGTCGAAGGCATGCCTTCGGAAGTGCGCCGCCGTGCCAAGGCGATCAATTTCGGCATCATCTACGGCATTTCCGCTTTTGGCCTCGCCAACCAGCTGTCGATCGCGCGCGAGGAAGCCGGCGACTACATCAAGAAATATTTCGAGCGTTTCCCCGGCATCCGCGACTATATCGATGCGACCAAGGCCTATGCCCGCGAGCACGGCTATGTCGAAACCATTTTCGGCCGCCGCATCCACTATCCGGAAATCAGATCGTCAAATCCTTCGGTCCGTGCCTTCAACGAGCGCGCCTCGATCAACGCCCGCCTGCAGGGCACCGCCGCCGACATCATCCGCCGCGCCATGATCCGCATGGACGATGCCCTGGAAAAAGCCAAGCTTTCCGCCCGCATGCTGCTGCAGGTGCATGACGAGCTGGTCTTCGAGACCGTCGAAGCCGAGGTCGAGGCGACGATCCCGGTCGTCTGCCACGTCATGGAGAACGCCGCCATGCCGGCGGTGTCGATGTCGGTGCCGCTGCACGTCGACGCCCGCGCCGCCGACAACTGGGAAGAGGCGCATTAGCGTGCGGACGTCCGCGGCCGACCAATTGTAATCTGTAGCGATCTTTCGCGCCCCCTCTGTCCTGCCGACATCAAAAGGTCGCCACCGCTATGTTGCGGCCTAACCGGCCTTCAAGCCGCTTCAGCCAAACACTTCGCACAAGTCCCACGAAACTCGATCACCGCCTTCTTGGCGGCGAAGCCGGTCGAGCGCACCCATTCGTCGAGCCGGTGGCCGACATCGTGGTCGGAGAACTCGGTCACCTGGCCGCAGCTGTCGCAGATGGCAAACGCCGTCATCGAATGGCTGTGGTCGTGCGGCTCGGCACAGGCGACGAAGGAATTGAGGCTTTCGAGCCTGTGCACGAAGCCGGACTTCACCAGCGTGTCGAGCGCCCGATAGACCTGCAGCGGCGCGCGAAAACCGCGCTCGCGCAATTGGTCGAGCAACGTATAGGCGCTGAGCGGCCCGCTGGCGGCCTCGAGTTTCTCGAGAACGCAAAGCTGGTTCTTCGTCAGTACATCCCTTGCCGCCATGATCCCGTTCCAAGCCGCTTCCGTGCCGATCGCTGCCATTAGGCATGCAATCCGGCCTCTTCCACTGAGATAGCGACGAACTGCCTTTTTTGCTACTGTTTGTATTCGCAGCCGATGGTCGGCTGGCCGGCGACGCCCATATTCAAAATACTGACATCCTCGGCCAGGCTGGCCGTGCTTGAAGATTCGATCGGGCTTGGGGAAGCAATCATGATCAAGGTGACGCGGCGGACGCTGCTTGCCGGCACGTCCGCGCTGGCCGCTGCCGGCCTGGTGCCGTTTCGGGCATTCGCAGCGGCGCGCACCTACCATGCGCTGCTTGTTGCCTGCACCGATTATCCGAACCTGCCGAAGAAGAACTGGCTGATCGGACCGAAGAACGATGCCGGCCTGGTGCGCGATTACCTCCTGAAGTACACGCCCGCGCCGGTGAAGTTTTCAGCCGAAAACGTCGCGCTGCTCGCCAAGGATGTCGAAGGCGCCAACGGACCGCCGACACATGCGGCGATCAAGGCAGCACTCGCCGACCTTGCCGCCAGGGTCCAGCGTGACGATTTCGTCTACCTGCATTTGTCCGGTCACGGCGCGCAGCAGCCGGCGGCGAACAAGGGCGACGAGACGGACGGCCTCGACGAGATTTTCTTGCCGTCCGACATCGACAAATGGGTCAACCGCGAAACGGGCGTGCCCAATGCGCTGGTCGACAACGAGATCGGCACCGCGCTCGACGCTATCCGCGACAAGGGCGCCTTTATCTGGGCCGTATTCGACTGCTGCCATTCCGGCACTGCGACGCGCGCCGCCGAGGTCGACGACGAGCTGGAACGCAAGGTCGAGTTCGCCGATCTGGTCGGCGGCGACGACGCTGCCAGGGCGGCTGCGGTGAAAGCCTATGACGAGATTGCGTCGGCCGCGCCGCGCGGCTTTGACGAGGACGGGCAGCGCAAGCCGGCCTTCAAGCTGACGCCGACCGGCGCCGAGCCGACCACCAAAGGCAAATTGGTCGCCTTCTACGCGGCGCAGACGGTGGAGACGACGCCCGAGATGCCGCTGCCCAAGGGCACGGCCGATGCGCCTCGATTCGGGCTGTTCACCTTCACCATCCTGTCGAAACTGGCCGAGAATCCCAACATCACCTACCGCCAGCTCGGCCAGGCCGTGCTGCAGCAATATTCGGCGGACGGCCGCACCCGGCCGACGCCGCTGTTCGAAGGGGAACTCGACGCCCGCGTCTTCGGCACCGACAAGACAGACGCGGTCATGCAATGGCCGATCGTCATCGAGAACGACAAAGCCACGATCGGCGCCGGACTGCTGCATCGCCTCACCCCAGGCAGCAGGCTCGCAATATTGCCCTCGGCGCTGTCGCCGCTGTCGAACGCGCTTGGCTATCTCCAGGTGCAGTCGGCGAAAAACCTGGAAAGCCGGGTCAAGCCGGTCGAGTTCGGCGGCAAGCCGGCGATCAAGCTGGCCGACATCCCCGCCAATGCCTATGCCCGGCTCGCCGAGCTCGCCGTCGACTACAAGCTCGTGATTGCGCGGCCGGCGGCGACCAAAGGCCTCGAGAAAGAGGCCGCGCTGGCGAACTCGGTTCTCGACGATCTGGCGGCCAGGGAGAACTCAGGGTTCCACATCGCGCTGGTCGAGCCGGGCAAGAGCGCAGATCTGCGTCTCGCCGTGCTGCGCGAGAACGCCATTGCCGGCGCCGCCGAAGATGCCACCGACGCGCCGGCGCTGTGGTTCCTGCCGGCTTCGGGCGACATGACGCTCAAGGAGGGCAGCAAGCCGCCGATGATCGTCATTCATCCGGACGACCGCGAAAAGTTGGTCGATGCAGCGGCCAAGAACCTGACGAAAATCTTCCGCGCCATCGGCCTGTCGAGGCTGGCCGCCGCTTCCGATTATCGGCCGGAAGAGGTCAGCGTCGAGTTCCGGATCAAGCGTTTTGATAGCGACACGCTGCAGCCGATCGAACCGTCGACGGTGCCGCGTGTTTCGCCCGACGATCAGGTCCACGTGCTGGCCAGGAACGGTTCGACCGATCTGGTCGACATCAACGTGCTCTATGTCGGCTCCGACTATTCCATCCAGCATTTTCTTGCCGAGCGCCTGACCGAAGGCGCCGTGCTCGAGGAAGGCCTGTTCAAATTCACCGACACCAGCTTCGGCATGGAGCGGATGATCGCCGTCTTGACCGAAGCACCGCCGCAGAGCGAGAAGCAGGATCTGAGTTTCCTGGCGCAAGAGGGCGTTGTCTCTGTAACGCGCGGACTTGGACAACCAAACTTCTCCGATATGCTGGCCGATATCGGCAGGGCGCCGGCGACGCGTTCGGCCATGCGGCTCACCGACGACAAGGGGTCGAAGGGCGCCGTGATGATCTTCCCGATGGAGACGGTGCCGCGCGCCTGAGGCGGGGTCAGGTGCCCGGCCGGGCCTCTTGCCTAATCGGCTGATAATGAACATTCTTCGACCGCTGCTGTCGGCGGCCGAACGGAACGGATGAGGGCGTTCGTGAACAGGATCGTATTTTCGTGGCGCGCAACAACCGCCGGTCTTGTCGCCGGGCTGCTGCTGGCCGCCAATGCTTCGGCGGACGAGGCTTGCGGCCTTTGCGCTAAGGAGGTCGTCATCAATTCCGAACTGGCGAGCTGCTTTCTCGACCAGTACGACCAGATCGCCAAAACCGGCAACGCCGCCGTCATCGTCGATCTCAGCAGCTGCACCTCACGCGGCGTGGTCGAACCATTGCCGTCGCCGGGCAAGGCGCAGGTGGCGCCTGACGTGCAGTTCATCGTTTCGCGGGCGCAGCTGGATTGCCTGAAGAAGAAGCTGGAGACGCCGGGCATCGTGCTCGACCCGTCCGCCACCATAGACCTGGACAGCTGCGGATGACGAAAGCGGGGGGCAACGCAACGCAGCAGGCAGTGACGGCGCCGGTGCCGCAAAAGAAGCCGGTGTCGCTGCCGGAAACCGTCGAAGGCCTGCCGTGGGTGAGCAATCACGAGGTCAAGAAGGAGGCGAACCCATTCACCGATCGCGACTGGCGCATGCTCGTCTATGCCTGGTCCGGATTGCTGGTGCGCCTGGCGATCATCTTCACCCTGATCTTTTCGGTCTACCAGTTCCTGGCGAACCAGGAGCAGAAGCGCGTCGAGCAAACGATGTCGCTGGTCGAGCTCTGGGAAAGCAAGGATTACCAGCAGGCGCAACGGGCCCTCAAGCAACGCCTGGCGGCGCTCAACGCCAAATACGGCAATCTGCTCAGTGCCAATCCGACGCCGACCGAGGAACAGGTGTTCAGACAACGCATCGGCATCGAAGCGATGAGCGCAACCGGCGGCGACATGCCGCTTGCCGAGTTCAGCGACAATTTCGACCGCATCGTCTATTTCCTCAACCGCCTTTCCTCCTGCGTCGAAGGCGGGCTGTGCTCGCGTGAGGTCGCCGACTCCTATTTCCGCGACTATGCCGCTTCCTTCTGGAGCTATTTTGCCGGCTATATCGACAAGGAGCGCAAGGCCGGTTCACCGACTTTTGCCCAGCCGATCGAGAACTATGTCCGCCAGGCGCCACCCTCGGCCCAGTCCAGATAATCCCGAAAAATGCGAAGCCGGCGACGGAAATGCTCCGCCGCCGGCTAGTTCTCCGCGATGATCGCGGCGGGAACTCTGCAGGCCTATTTGTACAGGCTGTTGATCCACTGGACGTTGATGGCGTTCAGACGCACGGCGGTGTTGGCATCCGGGCTCTCGGCCACGTTCACGCCGGTGATGACGCGCTGCTTTGAGCCATTGTCATAAGCGTAGACCGAGCTGCCGCTCGATCCCGGATAAGTGTCGCAGTCGTACTGGAAATACTCGGTGGCGATGTGTTCGGCGAGCACTTCGCAGGTCGCCTTCCACATCGTGCCCATCGGCTTGTCGCCGGGATAGCCGACGATGTTGGCGGTGAAGTCGCCGAGATCCACATAATCGGCATAGCCCAGCCAGCCGAGGTTGGTGCCGACATCCTGCTTCAAGGTGACGATGCCGAGATCCCATGGCACGACCGAGCCGTAAAAGCCCTGATAATTGTCGATGAAGCCCTGGACGATATAGGCGCTTTCATAGGTGAAGGCGCCGAACGGTGCGTCGTCGGCAGTCTTGCCGTTGAGAGCCGGCACGAACAGGATATCGTCCAGCCAGGCCTTGTCTTCGTGGCTGTAGAGGCAGTGCGCCGCGGTGAGCACCGTGCGCGGGCCGATCAGCGTCGCCGAGCAGCTGCCATAGCTGCCGCTCTTCGATTTGCCTTCGAGGTAGCCGATCGCGGTGAACGGGTAGGTTTTGGTATTCTTGATCTGCTCCCGGTCGTCCGTCCCGAACACCTGGCGGCCGGCCTCTTCGCCTCCGCTCAGCCCGGAATTCTGGGACTTCTGTCCCTCGGCGGGCGCGTTCATTTCCTTGATGACAAGGTCCTTCAGCGTCTCGTTCGGATCGATCTTGATGTCCTTGCCATCGGCGGAGCGGCCGACGATGCCATAGGATTTGACGGCCGTTGCTTCGTCGGTGAGCGGCGCGGCGCGGTTGGCCTCGTCCTCGGTCAGTTTCGGCGGGGCGATCGGTTTCGCCCGGCCAGGCTTGTAATCGCCCGATGTCACGTCACGCATGCTTTCGCCGTTGCCGGCGTTGGCGGAACCTGGCTCGGCAGCCAAGGCAGGAACCGCCCACATTGCGGTGGAAAGCAACGCGGACGCAATAATGCACTGTGTCAGTTTTGTCATGGTGAGACTCTCCCAAAAGTCAGCAAGGACTGGATCAAGATATAGAAATATTGTCGAGATCGTGGTGGCGCCGAAAAATGAATTTGGTTGCCGGCGCCTTTACCGGGCCATTATTCAGTGCAGCCAGTTTAGGTCCCCGCCAAAAATGCCCGCAACGGTATACTGCCTAAAATAATCCAACATTGGCAACGACAAATTGCTTCCACATAGCCCGTGGGGGATTATAGATTTGGGCGGGTTTGGCTCGACACCACGATTTAGCAAAAGTGGTACTCGGTTTTTTGACGGATCACGCTCCACATCGGCGCATGATCGGCTCACCGGCCGGTTCCCCTTTCAGTGGATCACGCGTCGAGGCTGATCTGTCGGAACATCGTCTCAGGGGGTTCGAGGTGAAGATCATCCATAGGTTCAGACCGATTGCTGCAGCCTCGCTGCTTGCCATCGCGGCGGCCTTGCCGGTCGTCAATTCCGTTCATGCCACGGACGCGGCCGCCCGGCCGGAGGCGGCGATCTCGCCGATGAAACGCGTGGCCGAGGCCAGGGCAAAAGCCAAGGCGGAGAACCCCGACGGCACCGATCGCGTCTACGGCGGCAAAGAGGCCGAGAAGGGCGCCTATCCGTTCCAGGTGGCGTTGCTGACCACCGGCAAACTGGACGAAAGTCCGGCCTCGCAGGCGAATGCGCAGTTCTGCGGCGGCAGCCTGATCGCGCCGCAATGGGTGCTGACGGCGGCGCACTGCCTCAACGACGACGGCGAGCCGATTTCGCCTGATGTGGTCACCGTGCTCACCGGCGCCACCGATCTCAGCGAGGGCAAGCGCTACAAGGCGGTAGAGATCATCGTCAACGAGGGCTACAGCGAGCAGACGCTGGACAACGATCTCGGCCTGATCCGGCTGGCCGAGCCGGCCGATGCCCCGACCATCAAGATTGCCCGTGAGCCGACCCCCGACGCCGGCAAGACCACGGTCACCGGCGGGGCAAGATGCAGGACGGAACATTTCCCACCGCGCTGATGGTTGCCGACTTGGACCTCCAGCCGAACGCAACCTGCAACAACGGCATCAGGGCGATTTATGCGCGTGATTTGAAGGCTGCGCTCGGCGAGCTCGCCCGCCGCATGCGTTACTCGGAAAGGGGCATCGAGGCGGCCGCCAATGCAATTGCTGCTGATATGGCCGATCCGCTGACCGGCAACATGATCTGCGCCGGCACCGTCAGCGGCGAGCGCGACGCCTGCAATGGCGACAGCGGCGGACCGCTGTTCATGACCGGCGCCGATGGTCCGGTGCAGGTTGGCGTCGTCAGCTGGGGCGAAGGTCCGGCCGACGGCAGCACCGCCTGCGGCCACAAGAACGCCTACGGCATCTACACGCGGCTGGCGAATTACACCGGCTGGATCGAGGAGAAGATGAAGACGGCAGCGCCTGCGCCGGCAGCGCCCAAGGCGGCCCTCGGCACGGCTCAGAAACCGGCCACGCCATAGTAAGAATCGCCTGCCGAAACAATGGACGGCGGGAGCAATCCCGCCGTTTCGACATTTTCCGGCTAGCTAATTTTAGCTCGATGCCTTGGGTCACGGAAGCGGGACCGGCGCCGCCGTGCGCATGAACAAAATGAAATCAGCTTCCTGGGCCGTCGACAACCTTCACCTGTTCTGCTTTTATTTGCGCGGGTGGAGGATTCTGAAAATGTTCAAAGCATTCTTTCTGTCAGCGGCAGCTGTGGTCAGTAGTATTCAGCCGGTATTTGCATGGCAGGCGAGCACGGAGGGTCCCGACGTGTTTGGCGTAACCAAAGTAATTGCAACCGAAGGCGGACCACACGATTCCTTAGTCGTGCAATGTGACAGTAAGGAAACTCTATTTGTTGCGTACGTCCTTCGCAAAAAGGAATTCGAGGATGTGCCCGAAGCGCCGGCCACCCTTTATATTCAAGGAAGCGGCGGAACTCCTCTGAAGCTCGAAGCGACGATGCGGACATGGAATGACAATTATGCCGGCGTCGTTGCGGTTGGACGGTCGCCGGAATTGATGGCTGCTATCCAGGAGATCAAAAACTCAAAGGCGAAAGTCAACGTCGGCTATGAGATTGGCGGCAACCAAGATTCCGCGTCGTTCAGCTCGCGCGGCTCGACTACGGCGATGCAGCGGGTGATAGACGGGTGCAGGCTTTCAGATATACCGTTGCCGCCGGCGTGAATGGTTCTTCATGGCCACCGCCGCGTATCCTTCCGAGTGCCCATGCCCCGACAGCATGTGGAATGCCAGATCGGTGCATGCCATTGCCGCCGGGCGTGGCACTCCGCGCTTTCCCGCTGCCACATTGGGCTGTCCGCGTCGATCTGATCGCAACGAACGTGTGGCAGCCCGCTTCCGATGCCCATGGCGGTTGACGACCTCGAGCGAAAGCGCGAAGCTTTGGCGGGGGTAATGCAATGAGTGCCGGTAATCTCGTCGCGTGGGGTATAGCGTCGCTGCTTCTGCTGGTCGGCACCGGGCAAGCGGCGCAGCCCGATCTAATCGCTTCAGGCACCGGTTTTTTCGTCAACAATGAGGGTTGGCTTGTCACCAACGCCCATGTCCTGAAAGAGTGCGCCAGCGTAACTGTTGTTGGCCGCGGCGACACATCGGAATGGAAGAGCGACGAGTTGAACGATCTCGCCGTAATCCACAGCCCTGGGACTGCGCCGGCAATAATCTCTATTCGCAGCACCCCGGCACGCTTGGGCGAGGATGTGGCTGCGCTCGGCTACCCTCTTGCACCTGTACTTTCCAGCTCGGTGAAGATCACGACTGGCAATGTGAACTCGCTCCTCGGCATTGGCGACGATACTCGGTATCTTCAGATCTCGACTCCGATCCAGCCAGGAAATTCTGGAGGGCCGCTCGTTGATCAAAGCGGCAGCCTCATAGGCATTACTGCAGCGACGCTTAGGGAGGGCGCGACTGGAGACGTCAGCGTCGCTCCTCAGAACGTAAACTTTGCAGTTCGAGCCAGCTTGCTCGCACTGTTTTTGCAAAGTCGCAGCGTCGAATTTCAGGCTGACGATGCGGTAGGCCCGATTCTGTCAACAGCCGATCTTGCTGACAAGATCGCGCCGGCGACGGCTCAGATCCTTTGCCACGGCTCAGCGCCTGTATTTGTGACCGCCGTTCAGCCCACTGTGCCGACCGACAAGGACCCCGAAACAATCCCGGGCACGTCGGGAAGTGCTATCGAAAAGGCGAAGGCGTTCGCCTACAGGTACCATGCTGCGTGGTCCTCGGACAATGCTACAGCTTTTGTCTACATGAACTCGGCATACTCAGGCCAAGTGATTTATTACGGCAAGATGCAGTCGGCCGTAGACGTAATTAAAGAAAAACGCAGGTTCGCTGATCGGTGGCCGGTCCGCAGATATTCTATCCGAGACGGTTCCCTCACCGCTCAGTGCGTCGGGTCAATCTGTACAATAAACGGCATTGTAGACTGGCAAGTACAGAGCGAAAAGAGACAGAAAACAGCCGCCGGCATTGCAGATTTTTTCATGTCCGTCGATGTCGACCAAGGCGTGGTTCTGCGTGAATCTGGTAGTGTCATTCGTCCCGTACGTGCGGACGTCAAGGGTTTGCTTGCACGATGGTACAGAGAGAATGACCGCTGTAGGGGCGGCTCGGGCGACGATCCGGACAGCCTGGATGCCTGCGACCGACGTACCGCCGTGGACGGTGAATTGGCCAAGGCAGGATGGTGCTACGGCCATAAAGGCGAATACGGCTATCAAATGAAATGGCACGTTTGCGATGCCGCGTCCCTCCGGTGAAATCGGAGCGGATCTAAGCCGTCGCCCTTCGTTCGGCGACCAAGCGGCCCTCGAGCACGTCGAAGCCGGCATTGACATCCGGCATCAGCGGAAGGGTACAACGACGTTCGCTCCACGAGGATAGAGGCGACGCGTGCTCGGAGCCTGGCGCTGATCCGCGGGTCGCAGCAGTTGCGCCGTCACCCTTCACCCGCCAGAGAGCATCGAATGGCTCTGCTGATGGATTGCGTAAGGCGTGCCGAACTATCGCAATGAGGCGCGTCGCAAGTTGCCATCTAGGCACGACGCGCGGCAGACTTTAGATCGGGACTAGAACCAGCGATCGCGGCGCTGGTCTGTGGCGGCCAAGGCGAGGCCCAGTAGCGCCCCTACGGCCGCTCCGAGTATGAAGGCGGACGATACTGTCCCAGGATTCTCCTGGACCACCCCGGACACCGTCTGCGCCCTGTTGCGCAGGGCTTGTGCCGTCCGCGAGGCGCGCTCAGCAGCGTTGCCATACCAATCGCCGGCGTCCTCGATCGCCTCTTCCGCGCGTTCCGCCAAGGTTCGGTTGATCTTGTTGATCTCGCGCCTCAGCTGCGCGATCTGCTTCTCCAGGGCTTCCTGAGCTTCACGTTGAGTCATCTTCGGTGCTGCGGATTCGTTCGGTTCGTCGGCCATTGTAATCTCCTTTGCTCAGGCTCGGCTCAACGGCCGGCCCACTGTGCAGGTTCCTCCGCAAAACGCGTATGTCCGGTGTTTGTTCGGTGAGAAACCGGCTTTTGTCCGGCATGTCTGCGAATTCGGCATCAACATCGGATCGTTCCGGCGCTCGCCGCGTTGGTGAAAACGCCACAAGGGAGGATCCGCCATGGACGACGATCGGCATGAAAAAATTCGGCAGCGAGCCTATGAAATCTGGGTGCGCGAGGGCCGCCCGGATGGCGCGCATGAACGTCATTGGCAGCAGGCGAAGCAAGAGCTTGGCCTCGACGACGCGGACGTTCCGGCGGGAACGATCGCCAGCTCCGACGTTCTGACGGTCGAGGCACTGGCGATGCGCACCGGGATAACCGGTGATCAGGCGCAAGAACTGATCGACAGGCTTGGCAACGACAGGGCGACGCTGGAGGAAGCCGCGCGGAACCTCAAGGCAGCCGAAAGTTAGAGCGTGTTTGAGAAGGGGATTCCCAGCGCTGCTTATCAAGCACGCTCTTAGCAGCGCTCGACACCCTTTGCCGCCAGCATGTCGTCAACGGCTGCCGACATCAGAAATTCCGACAGCTGCTCGGCAGCTTCTGCGTTCGTTGAACCGGCACTGATGCCAATGGCGAAGTCGACGTAACTTTGGAGTTCTGCCGGAAACCGACCGACAAGCACGACCTCGGGAGCGGCCGCGAGAATCGAAGTCACGGGAACGACCCCCAACTCGGCTTCCCCACGGCCCACGGCTTGCGCTGTCTGCCCTCCTGGTATGGCCACCAGCTTGGGCTTCACCTCATCCGCTATCCCCAAACGTTCCAGCAAGCCGGAGAAGTAGCCACCGCTGGTTCCTTCACCGGCGTAGGCGATCGATCTGGCGCTCTTCAACGCCTGTTCGAATGCTTCCACGGACGCGATATCGAGCGGTCGACTGCCTGCCTTGGCTGCCACCCCCATTGCTATCCGGCCAAAACGCCACCTGGCTCCCCGCCTTGACCTTTCCCGAGGCAGTCAGATCCTGAACCAGGTCCGGATTGGTGATGACGAGGTCAAAAGCTTCCCCAGCTTCAATCTGCTTCTTTACGGTCGGATTGAGCTCCCACCTGACCGCAACCGTGAATCCTGTGGCCGTTTCGAACTGGGGTATGAGGGCTAGGATGGCGGGGCGGACCGCAATAGCGCCAAAAAGCCGGGTTTCCTGATTCATCGCCTAACCCCGAATCGGTCTAAACGACTTCCTTACAATGCGCATTTAGCCTTCATTCCACGGCTGCCCGGCCATTCTATGCTCAGCGTCGCGGAAGCCGTCGCTGTTTGGCGACCGGATGCGGTCGTCGCCTACTTCCTCGGCGGCCCCTTGCGCTCGGCCGATGCCGCCCAGAGGTTGATCTCCGACTCGCGGGCAAAGGTGTCGATCTCGGCGAGCTCGGCATCGCTGAAGTCGAGCGCCTTCAGCGCCCCGACACAATCCTCGACCTGTTCCGGCCGGCTGGCGCCGATCAGCGCCGATGTGACCCTGCCCCTGCGCAGCACCCAGGCCAGCGCCATCTGCGCCAGCGTCTGGCCGCGGCGACGGGCGATGACGTTCAGCGCCTCGATATTGGCGATCGATTTGTCGTTGATGAATGCCGGGCGCAGCGACTTGCCCTGGCTGGCGCGGCTGCCATCGGGGATGCCGCCGAGATATTTGTCGGTCAGCATGCCTTGCGCCAGCGGCGAGAACACGATCGAGCCGACGCCAAGTCCCTCCAGCGTATCGAGCAGGCCATCGTCCTCGACCCAGCGGTTGAGCATCGAATAGCTCGGCTGATGGATCACGCAAGGCGTGCCGAGCTGCTTCAAAATGTCGGCGGCCTCGCGGGTGCGCTGCGAAGTATAGGAGGAAATGCCGGCATAGAGTGCCTTGCCCGAGCGCACCGCGTGATCGAGTGCGCCCATCGTCTCTTCCAGCGGGGTGTCGGGGTCGAAGCGGTGCGAGTAGAAGATGTCGACATAGTCGAGCCCCATCCGCTTCAGGCTCTGGTCGAGGCTGGCCAGCACATATTTGCGGCCGCCCCATTCGCCATAAGGCCCTGCCCACATTTCGTAGCCGGCCTTGGTCGAGATGATCAGCTCGTCGCGATAACCGGCAAAGTCCGTCCGCAAGATCTCGCCGAACGCCCGCTCCGCCGAGCCGGGCGGCGGGCCGTAATTGTTGGCGAGATCGAAATGCGTGATGCCCAGATCGAAGGCCCTGCGCATGATCGCCTGCTTGGTCCTATGCGGCGTGTCGTCGCCGAAATTGTGCCACAGCCCAAGCGAGATCGCCGGCAGCTTCAGGCCGGACCGCCCGCAGCGATTGTAGACCATCTTTTCGTAGCGGTTTTCCGCGGGAACATAGGGCATGGAAAATCCTCATATCGAAACGAGCCCGACGGCTGCCGCCGCGATGACGGGCAAGTCGAGTCCGGCCCACCCTTAGCCTCTCCCCGCGCAAACGGGGAGAGGCTTTTTGCGGTGCTTGGGAGGTGCGCCGCCTACTTGGTTTTCTTCTTCGCCAGCAGCTCCTTCGCCGCCTTGACGCCGAGTGCCGCGGGCCGCTCGCAGCTGGTCTGCATGGCGACGAACTTTCCCGTCTCGCCCGAGCGCAACAGGCCGGTCATGACGTCGACGGCATGCAGCGCCAGCTCCATCGAGCAGCGGTGCGGCCGGCCTTCCCTGATCGCGATCGCCATGTCGGCAAGGCCGGCGGTGCGGTAGTTGGCCATCATGCCTTGCGAATGCATCTCGTTGGGCACGCCGAACGGATGCGGCCATTTCGGCAGCTTCTTCACCGGCTTGGCGGCTTCGGTGTAGCGCACCTCGCCGCCGAAGAAGTTCGGATCCGGCACGAACACCGTGCCCGCCTCGCCATAGAGCTCCATCGGAGCGTGGCCGTGGCTCCAGACATCCCAGCTGGTGTTGAGCGTCACAACGGCGCCGTTCTCGAATTCCAGCACGCCATGGATCGTCGTTGGCGTGGAGACCGGTATCTTTTCGCCGGCGCGCGGCTTCGAGCTGATGATGCGTTCCGTCATCGGGATCGAAGCGAAGGCAGCGACCCGCTTCACCGGCCCGATCAGCTGGATCAGGTTGGTGATGTAATAGGGTCCGATATCGAGCACCGGCCCGGCGCCCGGCTGGAAGAAGAAGTCCGGATTGGGGTGCCAATGCTCCATGCCATGGCTCATCACATGACAGGTGCCGCTGGTGACCTTGCCGAGCCTGCCGGTGTCGATCAGGTCGCGGACAAGCTGGTGCGCGCCGCCAAGGAAGGTGTCGGGGGCAGAGCCGATGCGCAGCCCCTTGTTTTCCGCCCGTTTCTTCAGGTCGAGCCCTTCCTTGACCGACAGCACGAAGGGCTTCTCCGAATAGACGTGCTTGCCGGCGTCGAGGATCTGCTTCGACACCTCGTAATGCACCGCCGGAATGGTCAGGTTGACGATGATGTCGATATCGTCGGCCTTGAGCAGCCCCTCAACGGTCTCGGCGCGCAGCTTGAACTCCTTTGCCCGCGCTTTCGCCGCTTCCATGTTGATGTCGGCGCAGGCGCGCATCTCGATGCTGCGAAACAGCGGCGCCAGCGAGAAATACGCCTTCGAGATGTTGCCGCAGCCAATGACGCCGATCCCAAGTTTTGTTGCCATGCTGATGTGCTCCTAATAGGTCTTGGCGGCTGCGATGGAGCGGCGGGCGAAGCGCTCGATGTCGTTGGGATTGTCTTGTTCCATGACGTAGTATTTCGCAGCGCTTTTGGCGCGCAGCGCCTTGATCAGGCCGGGCCAGTCGATGGTGCCGTGGCCGACGTCGGACCAGCCGTCCTCGTCGAGGCCCTCGCCCGGCTTGGCCAAGTCCTTGACGTGGACGGCTACGATGCGCTTGCCGTGCTTCTCGATCCAGGGCAGCGGATCGACGCCGCCCCGCACCACCCAGGCGACATCCATCTCCCAGCCGATGTCGGGCGCGGAGGACAGGATATGGTCCTGCGGCACCGAGCCGTCGGCGAGCGCCTTGAATTCGAAATCATGATTGTGCCAGGCAAAACCATAGCCGGCTTTCCTCGCCGTCTCGCCGACCTTGGCCAGGCGTTCGCCGAAGCCGCGCCAGCCGGCCGCGTCGGCCGGCCTGAACTCGGCGTTCAGGAAGGGGCAGATGAGCAGCGTGATGCCGAGCGCATCGGCCGTCCTGCGCACGCCGTCGAAATCCTTCTCGAGCGCGTCGATCGAGAAATGCCCGGTCGGCATGGCAAGGCCGTTCTTGTCGAGCTCGGCACGGAACGCCTTGGGATCGTCATAGACGCCACCGAACCCTTCGACTTGGCTGTAACCAAGCTCGCCCAGCATTTTGAGCACGCCCTCCCAGGGCTGGAAATTACGCGCGCTGTAAAGTTGGAATGACCAGTTCATCGTCTCTGTCCGTTTCTTGGGGATGGTTAGTCTTGGGGGGAATGAAAAAAGTCTTGGGAGGCTAAAATCAGGCTCTAGAGGCGGTTACCTGTGGCGGCGTCGAACAGCGAGGCCCGCATCGGGTCGAAACCGATGCCGACCGCCTCCGCGTTGTTTGGCGTACGCTCGGCTGTCACCCGTACCGTGAAATTCTGGCCGGCCAGCTTCAGCCAGACCAGCGTGTCGGAACCCATGGGCTCGACGACCTCGACATTTGCCGTGGCTGCGAACGGCCATCCCGTGCCACTGTTGAACGCCACGTGCTCGGGGCGGATGCCGAACACGGCCGGCCCCGGCACCGGGTCCTTCTCGAAAGCATAGGTGGCAAGCGGGATCCGCACATCCTCGACGACGAAGTGCCAGTCGCCATCCGCCTGCTCCAGCCTGCCGTCGAGGAAGTTCATTGCCGGCGAGCCGAGGAAGCCAGCGACAAACCGGTTGACCGGCCGGTTATAGATGGTCTGCGGTGCATCGAGCTGCTGGATGACGCCGCCCTTCATCACCGCGATGCGGTCGGCCAGCGTCATCGCCTCGATCTGGTCGTGGGTGACGTAGATCATGGTGTTCTCGAGCTTGCGATGCAGCAGCTTGATCTCGACGCGCAATTCCGCGCGCAGCTTGGCGTCGAGGTTGGAGAGCGGCTCGTCGAACAGGAAGACGTCGACGTCGCGCACAAGTGCGCGCCCGATCGCCACACGCTGGCGCTGGCCGCCGGACAGGGCCGCCGGCTTGCGATGCAAGAGCGGTTCGATCTGCAGGATTTCGGCGGCCCGGGCGATGCGCTTGGCAATCTCGTCCTTGGCGAGGCCGGCAACGCGCAGCCCAAACGACAGGTTCTTCTCCACCGTCATCTGCGGATAGAGCGCGTAGGACTGGAACACCATGCCGATGCCGCGATCCTTGGGCTCTTCCCAGGTGACGTTCTTGCCCTTGATGAAGATGCGGCCTTCGGAAACGTCGAGCAGCCCGGCAATGCAGTTGAGCAAGGTCGACTTGCCGCAACCGGACGGGCCGAGCAGCACGATGAACTCGCCTTCCGCGACATCGAGGTTGAGCGTCTGCAGCACCGATATCGCGCCGAAATTCAGCGACAGGTTCTGGATCGAGACACTGGTGCCGTTTGCCCCCTTGCTGCCGTTTACCCCAACGCTGCCGTTTGCGTTCATCGCCATCATCCTTTCACCGCGCCGGCGGCGATGCCGCGCACAAACAATTTTCCGGACAGGAAATAGACGATCAGCGGCACCAGGCCGGTCAGGATGGTGGCTGCCATGTTGACGTTGTATTCCTTCACGCCTTGCACCGAGTTGACGATGTTGTTGAGCTGCACCGTCATCGGATAGGTGTCGGGGCGGGTGTAGACGACGCCGAACAGGAAGTCGTTCCAGATGCCGGTCACCTGCAGGATGATGGCGACGACGAAGATCGGCAGCGACATCGGCAGCATGATGCGGAAATAAATGCCCCAGAAGCCGGCCCCGTCGACACGCGCTGCCCGGAACAGCTCCTCCGGCATGGAGGTAAAGTAGTTGCGGAACAACAGCGTGAGGATCGGCATGCCGAAGATGGAATGGACGATCACCAGGCCGCTGAGGCTGCCGTAGAGGCCGACTTCGCGCAGGATGATGACGATCGGATAGATCATCACCTGATAAGGGATGAAGGCGCCGACGATCAGGATGATGAAGAAAGTGTCGGCGCCTTTGAAGCGCCAGTTGGCAAGCGCATAACCGTTCACCGAGGCGAGCGCGATCGACAGGATCACCGACGGGATGGTGATGCGCACCGAATTCCAGAAGCCACGCGACAGCCCGTCGCAGTTGAGCCCGGTGCAGGCGCTCGACCAGGCCTTGACCCAGGGCTCGAAAGTGATCTCCATCGGCGGCGAGAAGATGTTGCCGAGGCGTATCTCGGGCATGCCTTTGAGCGATGTCACCACCATTACATAGAGCGGCAAAAGATAGTAGAGCGCCACCACGATCAACGTGCCGTACAGGAAGATGTTACGGCGCGAGAATGTGTGGCGCGGCTTCGGCCCGCTCGGCCCGTAGGCTTCGAGGCCGCCGGCACCGGCAATGGCGGGCAATGAAACGGTATGGTCAGACACGCTTCTTGCCTCCGAACTCGAGATAGGCCCACGGCACGATGACGATGATCACCGACAGCAGCATTATCGTCGAGGCGGCGAATCCCTGGCCGAGGTTCTGGGCGAAGAACATGTAATCATAGACATATTTGGCCGGGACTTCGGAGGCGATGCCGGGCCCGCCGCTGGTCTGGGCGACGACAAGGTCGTAGACGCGAACGATGTTGGAGGCGACGATGACCAGCGTGGTGATGAAGACCGGCCGCATCATCGGTATGATGATGAACAGATAGGTCTTCCAGGTCGGTATCCCGTCGACCCGCGCGGCCTTCCAGATATCCTCGTCGATGCCGCGCAGGCCGGCCAGCATCAGGCACATGATGAGCCCGGTGCCTTGCCAGAGAGCGGCGATCAATATGCCGTAGATGACGATGCTGGAATCATAGAGCGGATTGAAGCTGAAGCTCGTCCAGCCGAGGCTGCGCACCACTGCCTGGACACCGAATTCGGGGTTGAGCAGCCACTGCCAGACCAGACCGGTGACGATGAAGGACAGGGCGAAAGGATAGAGGAAAATGGTCCGGAACGTGTCCTCGAACCGGATCTTCTGGTCGAGCAGGGCTGCAAGAAGGAAGCCGATGACCAGCGAGAACACCAGCGACAGCACGCCGTAGATCAGCAGGTTCTCGATCGAGATCAGCCAGCGCGGCGTCGCCCACAGCCGATAGTACTGGTCGAGACCGACAAAGTGCAGCCGCGGCAGCAGCTTGGAATTTGTGAAGGAATACAGCACCGTCCAGAGGGTGCCGCCGACAAAAATCACCAGCGCGGTGAAAATCATCGGGATCGAAGCGACTTTCGCATTGAGGTTGCGAAAGAGTTGGCTAGGGCGTTCGCTCTTGCTCATCTGCACAGCCGCGCTGGATCGGGTAAGGGCCGGAGGGTCAAGAGGCCTTGACCCTAGCTCCCGACCCTGCGTTCGCAGGGGCGGGAGTGAGGCGGTTGGTCGATCGCTCAATCGGCCGAACCGACAATGGCGGCGAAGCGCTTCTGCGCATCTTCCACGGTCATGTCCTGCTTGGCGAAGAACTCGGAGAACAGATCCTCCTTCTGCTTCTGCGTATCCTGTGAAAGCAGCTGGTCGGTCCAGGGCATGACATTGCCCTTGGCGAGAATTTCGAGCCCCTTCTTCATGCAGTCGTTCGCCGCCTTGAGGTCGACGTCGCCGCGCACCGGCAGCGAACCTTTCTTGAGATTGAAGGCGACCTGCGTCTTGGGATCGAGCAGTGTGTGGGCCAGCACTTCCTGTGCCTTCGATTTTTCGGGATCCTTCAGCAGCGGGAAGTAGAAAGCGTCGCCGCCGGTGGCGATCATCTCGTTGAGACCGAGGCCCGGAAGGCAAGTATAGTCCTTGCCGGCGACCTGACCGGCAACCTGGAACTCGCCCTGCGCCCAGTCACCCATGATCTGGCCGCCGGCCTTGCCGGTGATGACCAGGTTGGTGGCCTGGTTCCAGTCTTGCACGTTGGTGTTCTTCGCCATCTTGCGGGCATCGTCCGCGGCCTTGAAGACCTTGGCGACTCCGGGCCCGGCGGCGAATTCGGCGTCCTTGTCCTTGTAGACCTTGAGGAAGGCGTCGGTGCCGCCGACCGCCGCAAGCAGCACGTCGAAAGCGCCGGAGGCCTGCCAGGGCTGGCCGCCGACCGCAAGCGGCAGGATGCCTGCCTTTTCCAGCGCGGGCGCCGCAGCGACATATTCATTCCAGTTCTTCGGCACCGGCACGCCGGCCTTTTTGAAGGCGGCGTTCGACAGCCACAGCCACTGCCAGGAGTGGATATTGACCGGCACGCAATAAATCTTGCCATCGAGGGTACAGCCGTCGAGCAGGCTCTTCGGCTGCACGATTTCCGTCCACTTTTCCTTGGTGGCGAGATCGGTGAGGTCGCGCATCAGCCCGGCCTGCACCAGTTCTTCCGCCTGCCGGCCGTGATTGAACTGGGTAGCGCCCATCGGATCGCCACCGGTGATGCGGCTGATCATGATCGGCCGCGCCGTGCCGCCGGAACCGGCGATGGCGCCGTCCACCCAGTGATTGCCGGTTGCGTCGAAAGCCTTGGCGAGTTCGGCGACCGCTGCCGCCTCGCCGCCGGAGGTCCACCAATGGGTGACTTCCAGATCCGTCGCGGCCGCCGGGCCGGCAAATTGCAGCGCGACCGTCGCTGCCAGCGCAGCAGTCATGAGTTGGTATCGCATTTCGTTCCTCCCAGAATCTGAAACGTTACAGATTTTCGATACGGCAATTGCTTGAGGCGCGCAACCCCTCAGGCGAAGGTGGCATCAAGTTTTTTCGAAGCGCGAATAAAATCGCGCGGCTCGCTGGCTTACCGCATCGCAACCAGAGAGGTTGCACTGCAAAATGCAATGTTGCGACGCCAAAAGGATCGGAAAAGCCCGTTCCAATCACGGTTTTGGGCCGATTGCAGCGCCGCTCGTTCTGCATCTGTCACCAGTGATGTGGCAATGGTCGTGACAATCTGTAACGTTTCAGTATATAGCGGTTTCATTCGGTGAAGGCCCGCGGCGAACCCGCGGCCGGCCGATTGCCGGGCGGTTCGGCAACTGTTATGCGCCTGACGGGGCGGGACGAATGAACAGGCATCAAAAAGAGAAGGCCGACGAAGCGTCGGGCCAGGGCCGGCCGACGCTGAAGACGCTCGCCTTCATGACCGGGCTGGGCGTCACCACCGTGTCGCGCGCGCTGAAGGACGCCCCCGAGATCGGCGCCGAGACCAGGCGGCGCGTCCAGCTTGTCGCCAAGCAGATCGGCTATCGCCCCAACCGAGCCGGCGTCCGCCTGCGCACCGGCAAGACCAATGTCATCAGCCTGGTGCTCAACACCGAGCACGAGATCATGAGCTTTGTCTCGGACATCATCTACGGCGTTTCGGAAGTCATCGCCGACACGCCCTATCATTTGATCGTGACGCCCTATTCGCGCTCGCAGGATCCGCTCGACCCGATCCGTTACCTCGTGGAAACCGGTTCAGCCGACGGCGTCATCATTTCGCGCACGCAGCCGAACGATCCGAGGGCCCGATATATGCTGGAGCGCGGCATTCCCTTTGCCACGCACGGCCGCACCGACATGGGGCTGATCCATCCCTATCATGATTTCGACAATTACGCTTTCGCAGCCGAGGCGGTGCGCCATCTGGCCGGCCTCGGCCGCCGCCGGCTGGCTCTGTTGGCGCCGCCGGTCGAGCTGACCTATCACGGCCACACGCTCGCCGGCTTTGCCGATGCGCTGAGCGAGGTCGGCGCCAGCGAGATTCCGTTCAACACCGTTTCGATCGATCATTCGATCGAGCAGATCAGAATGCGGACGGCGCAGCTGATGCGCCGCGAAAGCCGCCCGGACGGTTTCATCAGCAGCGCCGCCGCCGCGACGCTCGCCATCGTCGCCGGCATCGAAGACGTCGGCCTCAAGCTTGGCCGCGATGTCGATGTGGTGTCCAAACAATCGTCGGAGCTTCTGCACCTTTTTCGCAGCGAATTGCTGGTCGTCAACGAGAACTTCCGGCTGGCCGGCGCCGAACTCGCCCGCTCGGTGCTGGGCTGGATCGGCGGCGCCGCCCCCGGCACCCTGCAAAGCCTGAGCGAGCCGGGCGAAGTCCAAGCCTATCGCCGCCCCGAGTAAGTGTTTAGAGCGGGATATGTTCAGATTGAATGACATCCGGCTCCAATGCGCGCTGCTGACTGGCAACATTGGAGGCGATACCAGTCAGTCCGGTTTCAGACCGTGGAGGGGAAAGGCGGTCATTCGCTTTTGCGGACGCTGCTGAAACCCAATTAGAAATTCTGTTTCACAACGCCTTCGATAGTCGCAGCGTCATTGGCCCATTTATGAAATCATTTCTCGTAAGGCCCGAGTCCGAGCGTCAATTTCTGCTCGGCCTGTTGTCCCAGCGTGGCGGTATGGTTCTAGGTAGCGCAGCCGATATGAGTTGGCCGTCGCAAATTCGTTGAGATCGCTTTGCTGGCGATCCACGACGAGCCACCCGTTTACCGAAAGAATGGTGAGTGCAGAGGTGATGTGCTGGCGCGCAATCCCTGAATATTCTGTGATTTTGTCGTAGCTCAGATCAACCCGGTTCGTCTCGTTGTCTCGCCTTGCGACGAACAAGAGGTACAGTTTCATCGCGTCCAATTCGGAGCGCTTGCGAAGCGTGAAATCCTTGAACATCGGGATTCCGCCATGGCTGTTGTAGAGCTTTTTCGCGGGCAGCTTTCCCCATCCGCGTTGCGTTGGATCAAGGGTCGGCAGGAGAAACGTGCTGCGATCCACACGTTCGGCCAACCCCGATTTGGTTAGGATTTCCAACCCGGCCGCGATCTTGGCGCGGCTCAACCCCGCGACGGCATCTATGGAATCGTATGTCAGGCGGGCCGCTCCACCGTCGCCACGATGATGCGCCAACAGAACCATGCAGATGAAGGCCGCTAGGACATCAGGGCCGCCAGACTTCCAAGTGAAGTCTTTGAGCCCGCCATCTTCGATCCAAAGCGTGGGAAACGGCACCCATTGGCGCATGATAACCATTAGCGCCTCCGATGGGTGGTCGAGACAACATAGATCGCATAGGCGGCTACGCCCAATCCAGCCAGTGCGATCAAACCGATCTGGCCTTCGGGCGGCAGTAGTAGGAAAGCGGAAATTGCTTTCAAAATTTCAGACATGTTCGGCACCTCCGATTTGACGATGATGCTGAAAAAATACGACAGCTTGAAGTGTCTTTCTAGAAACAGTTCTGGCGGTTTCACGGCAAATTCGACGACAAACCATATACATAACAATGCATTACACGCAACTAAGACAGTTTTTTGCATCTTTAGAACAGTTCACGAAGCACGCTCCATGAACTATTCGCAAGGAACTTGTGCCTTGCAAGATGCCTGCCTTCTCGCCGCAGCCTGATGATAGTCAATGCCGAATTGGAAACAGAATCACAGTATTCTGTTTCACGGATCGGATGTCCGCTCTCAAAGTACGCATTTGGTGTCATGGGGTCGGCTTGGGCCGTGACCGGCCGGTCAGTTTCCGGCTCCTAACCCCAGACATAAGCTGTACCAGCATCATAAAAGACGACATCAAGCGGCGATTTTTCGTTGCGCTGCACCGCTAGCTCGTTCGCGCGGTTGATGATCCGCTGGTTATCCGCGGATGCTGGTTCACCATAGATGCCAACATAGAGCTTGCGAAACTTGCCACGCGCTATGCGGTTAAGGATGTGGTCGTCATTCGCAGCGAGCGAATGGCCGAAAATGAAGAAGCAATGGCTGGCGGTCTTCACATTCGCGGTGAACTGTTTGAAGCCTTGGTACAGGTAGGCATTGTGACGGATCTTCGCCTTCTTCTGGGCGCTGGTCCCTTCCGCCACGAACAGCGGATAGGCGTTGCCATTGATCGCCTCGCGCGCCTGCTCCACAAGAGGGACGCCTTTTCGCACCCAAGTGTATTTCTTGAGTTCAGACCCTGAGTCGAAAAGATGCAAGGCGCCGTGGAGGAAGTGGATACGGGCCTCATGCGCGCCGACCTCACCCTGCCACACCACGTATTCCGCGTTGGGATCATCCTCATCATTTCCGAAGCCGTCATTCTTAGCGAGATTGATCGCGTCGACGAACGGATTGTCGTTGTGCATCAGCGTCCAGTAGAGCAATAAATCGTAGTTAAGCGTGAAGACCTGCCCGCCGGTGGCAAGGAAGTGCGAGAGGAAGGTGCGGCACGCCCAGAACTTGGCGTCGTCGATCTCCGGCGGCACAGCCGGGTGATTGCCGGCAATGGTTTGAATTAGGATTTCCTTCAGAGCGGCGGCATCGGCCTCCATCTTGGCGACCGCGCTGGTACCATCGGGCACATAGGCAGGCAAAATGAGCGAGGCATTCTCGAGCGCGCGGATCGCCGCCTCAAAATCCTGGGTACCCAGCAAGGCAAAAACTGACTCCACCTCCGGGTAGCCGCTAAAGTCCGCCTGGGCGAACAGCGAGCCGTAGTGAAAGATGTCCGCGCGGCAGGCGATGCTGAAGCCATTGCCCAGAAGCAAATGGCGCCTAGCGCATGTCGCGGAGTCGGCGATCGAGGCTTCGAATGTCATCAGCGGCATTTTGCGGTTCTCCAGGTTTTCATCGCCAGTGCGCAGTCATCTACGTGCGCCAATAAGCAGGCGGCCAGAGCACTAAGGCGAACACGGTGCATTTGCCTCTGAGTGTAACTTAACTACTTGCGTTAAGTCGCGTTGACAAGGCGAAATTATTGGCTAAGTTATAGGCCATGTATATCGAGTTCGCAGACCCGCGCCTGGCGCTGATTGAGACGGAAGCCGCAGCGGACACCCGCTTGCCAGTCGCCGTCATCCAGACCGCGCGTCAACGCCTTAGCATCATGCGAGCAGCGCCCGACGCACGCACGCTGCACAACTGGAAGAGTCTGGGATTGAAGCCACGCGCTGGATCGGCGGAGCACCTCGTGGTGCTCTCGCCGCAATGGTCGATAGTGGTCAAAATTATAGAAAAGAACAGCATCATGACGGTGGTCGTGACAGCAATGGCCGAGCATCTGCGGGGGATGGCATGACGGGGAACAGCAATCAGGTGACCATCGAGCCACCGGGCACTTTCATCAAGATGGAACTGGAAGCGCGTGGATGGTCGCAGCGCGATCTCGCCTTCATTCTTGGCCAGACCGAGCAGCAGCTCAATCCGCTCTTGTCCGGCAAGCGTGGCATCACCCCCGATATGGCGCGCCTGCTCGGCGACGCGTTCAATACGTCGCCAGAGTTCTTCTTGAAGCTTCAGGGTCGTTATGACCTGCAGAATGCAAAGGAGCCGGATCCGGCGGTGAAGACTCGGGCCGGGCTGCAGGCTCATTTCCCCGTACGCGATATGATCCGGCGCGGTTGGATTCAGGACGGCGAAGCATCCCTGCTCCAGCTCCAAATGTCTCGCTTCTTCGAAGCAGCCAATGAGGATAGGCTGGGTGACATCGCATTCGCTGCGAAGCGCACGCATTATGACGCTGCGCCGCCGCATCAGCTCGCGTGGGTGTTTCGAGTACGCCAGCTTGCCAGACAGATGGAGGTCGAAACTTTTTCGACCGAAAAGCTCCGTGCACTTCTGCCCAAATTGCGCAGCTTGATGGTCGATCCGGAAGCGGTCGCCTCGGTGCCAAGCCTTTTGGCGGGTTGCGGAGTACGCCTTGTCGTCGTCGAGGTTCTGCCCAACGCCAAGATTGATGGGGTCTGTACCTGGCTTGACGATGCCTCCCCCGTGATCGGTATGTCTACGCTGTACGATAGGCTCGACAACTTCTGGTTCGTTTTACGGCATGAGATCGAGCATGTGCTGCAGGGTCATGGCAAACAATCGATCGGAATGGTCGATCACCTGACAGGCGAGAGCGCCAATGATGCAAACGGAGAGGCGGACGAAGAGACTGTTGCCAACACTGCGGCCGCGGACTTCTGCGTCCCGTCAGCGAAGATGTCATCCTTCTATGCCCGCAAGCATCCCTATTTCTCGGAGCGCGACGTTGTCGGCTTCGCGGCGCTAATGGCCGTCCACCCCGCGATCGTGGTTGGCCAGCTCCAGAAGCGGATGAAACGCTTCGATTATCTGCGCAAGTATCAGGTTCCGGTCCGCGGGCATCTCCTCAAGGAGGCCATCGCCGATGGCTGGGGCAATGTGGCCGAAGCACAGCTTTAGGGATAGGACGGACACGTGGCGACCTTCAGCGAACAGATGCAGGCGATCTTCGGACGCTATACCGAGGAAGTAAGTACGGACCCCGTTTCGCTGGATGAGGTCGCGGCCTGGGCGATCGAGCGCGGGCTTTACAGGCCCGCCCCGCGCGACATCGTGAAAATCTGTCGCGACGCTTTGGCGGACAGCCTGCGCCAGGAGAAGCGTGTCGATGAGAAAGGGCGCAAGTATCGCGCCAAACATTCGATCCGTACCTGGATCGAAGGCCAGCAGCTGAGCCTGTGGGCTGATATCGACACGGCGCCACGCTCCTTCTTAGAAAAGTCTTTCGGGCAGCGTCGTAAATCGATCGCGGACGACTGTTTCCAAATCAAGCAGGATGTCGACCACTTCAATGACGAGCATCCGGACGAAGACCCCATTCAGATGATCATCGACTTCACGGATGACGTTGCCGAGATGGAAGCCGCTGTGCGGCAGGATACAGGAGACGAAGAGGTTGCGTAAGCCGCCCGACCGGTGAATCCCACGATCAGCCGTCTCGAGATGTAGGCCGCGAACCCGAACGAACGACCGCTTTCAGGTGGCCCGCTCCGCGCGTCGAACGGCGTAGATGCGGCGCTAACCCGCCGCCCCACTCCCCCACGGGCCATGGAAAGCGCCCTGCCCATCGATGCGCTCGAAGCCGTGCGCGCCGAAGAAATCGCGCTGCGCCTGGATCAGGTTCGAAGTGCCGCGGCCCTGCCGGTAACTGTCGAAATAGGCAAGTGCAGATGACAGGGCCGGCACCGGCGAGCCGGCTTCGGCCGCCCTTGCGACGACACGGCGAAGCGACGGATGTGCCTCCTGCATCAATGAGACGAAAGCCGGCGCCATCAACAGGTTGGTGGCTGCGCCGCCGCCGCCGAAGGCCTCCGCCATCGTATCCAGCAATTGCGAGCGGATGATGCAGCCGGCCCGCCAGATCTTGGCGATGACCGGCATCGGCAGGTTCCAGTTGAATTCCTTCGACGCGCCGCTCATCACCGCGAAGCCTTGCGCGTAGGCGGCGATCTTGCCGGCAAACAGCGCCAGCTCGAGATCGCCGAGCAGGGCGTCCCTGTCTCCGGAAATCTTGCTCACGCCGCCGCCATAGACCTTTTCGGCGGCAAGCCGCTCGTCCTTGATCGACGACAGTACGCGTGCCGCCACAGCCGCCTCGATCGCGGTGGCCGGGATGCCTAGCTGCTGCGCCTCGATCACCGACCATTTGCCGGTGCCTTTCTGGCCGGCGCGGTCGAGGATGATGTCGACCACCGGTTTGCCGGTCTTGGGATCGTCGGCGGCCAGCACCTTGGCGGTGATCTCGATCAGGTACGAATTGAGCCTGCCCGTGTTCCACTGGGAAAACACCTCGGCGATCTCTTTCGGCCCCATGCCGAGCCCGTCGCGCAAGATGCCGTAGATCTCGGCGATCATCTGCATGTCGGCATATTCGATGCCGTTGTGGATGGTCTTGACGAAATGGCCGGCGCCGTCGGTGCCAAGCCACGCCGCGCAAGGCTCGCCCTTGAACTTGGCCGAGATCGCGGTCAGCACCTTTTCGACGCGCTTCCAGGACTCTTCGGTACCGCCGACCATGATCGAGGGACCGTGGCGTGCGCCCTCCTCGCCGCCGGACACGCCCATGCCGATGAAGGTCAGGCCCGAATCGGTAAGCTCGGAGAAGCGACGCATCGTATCGCGGAAATTGGCATTGCCGGCGTCGATGACGATGTCGTTGGCCGACAGCACGCCGCGCAATGCCGCGATCTGCTCGTCGACCGGCTTGCCGGCCAGCACCATGATGATGATCGGCCGCGGCGGCCGGATCGCGGCGGCCAGTTCTTCGAGGCTGTAGCAGGGCACCACCCTATCCCGAAGCGCGCCGGCATTTTCGACAAAGGCATCGGTGCGCGCCGCGGTGCGATTGAAGACGGCGATGCGGTGCCCCTTCTCGGCGATGTTGAGCGCCAGGTTGGAGCCCATCGTGCCAAGGCCGATCAGGCCGATTTCGGCTTTTTCCATCGTTTCTTCCCTGCTTTCGGATCTTGTTGGTTTGAGCCCGCGATTGGGTTGGACGCCCATTCTTGATGGCGATGATTGACGGGGGTTCGCGGCCGCGTCAACCGCCTCGCCGAATTGTCTTGCGTGGACCAGCGCTCTCGTCACGGCCTGATGTCGATCGGCGCCTCAATCTTCACCATCTCGAAATCCGAGACCAGGATATCGAGCCGCGCCGTCCACCGGCCGGCGACCGGAATGACGAGATCGTCGACGCGCCAGGTGCCGTCGCCAAGCCTCGTCGCCGGGCGCTTGATGGGTTCGATGCCGGAATCGGGCTTTGACAGCACCAGCGTTACCTGCTTGGCGTCGAGCGGGCCGAAATCGCCGGTCATGATGAAGATCGAAGCGGCAACAGGCCCGGCATGGCCGGGCGCAATGCTGAGGTCGGCCATCGCTTGCAGCGTGTGGATATGCACCGACGCCGGCTGTGCCGCGGCGATCGCCAGCGCGCGCGGCGGCGGCGTGAAGCGCCAGCCGGCGGCAACGCCGAAGATCGCCAGCACGATCAGCACCTCGATGGCGATCGAGCGGGCCAGCCGCCGCTGGACTTCCGTTTCGCCCGCCTCAGCCGGGGCCGTAAGCTTGAAGCGATTGACGGCGGCGAGCGTGAACAGAAAGACGAGCAGCACCAGCTTGAGCAGCAGCAGCCGGCCGTAAGCGGTATGGACCAGCGCCGACGGCGTTTGCACCTGGATGACGGCGAGCACGATGCCGGCTGCCGCAAGCACCGCCACGACGAACAGGATCGCTCGTGAAAACCGGCGCAGCAACGGCCCGGCTTTGTCCGGCTGCCGTTTCAAGGCAAGACCGAGCGGCGCCAGCGCCCCGGACCAAATCGCGATACCAGTGGCGTGCAGAAACACCATCGGCCGGGTCAGCCATTGCGGCTCGGCGGCACTGGCATGCCCGCTGGCGGCAAGTGCTGCGCCAACGCCAACCAGTCCGGCCAGGGCGAGCGGCCTTGCGTCGGCGCGCGGCACGACCAGCGACAACAGGCCAAGGCCGAGCGCCATCAGCGCGATCAGCACTGTCCAGCCGAAGCTGGTGCCGAGCCCGGTCTGCCAGATGACCGGCTGCGCCAGCCGGGCAAGCGGCGCGCCAAGCGCATCCAGGCCCTGGAAACCAAGCGACAGCGGTGCGGCGGCCAGGCCGCACAGGATCGCAGCGACGATCATGTTCTGGCCTGATCGGCCGCCTTGCGCCAGCCAGGCCTGCGCAAAGGCACCGCCGACCCCGAAAAACAGGCCGACATACAGAAAAACCTTGCCGATCCAGATCGCCGTTCGAAGCCCCCGGTCAACGGCATCGGAGGCGGCCGGCGCGGCACTCGGTGTGCCGACCGAGAACAGCACCGAGCCGCCGACCGGATGCCCGTCGGCGGAGATTACCCGCCAGCTCAGCACATGCGTGCCGGATGTCAGCGCCTGCGGATTGTCGATCTCGACGGCCTGGCCGCTGAGCCGGAAAGAGCTCAGCGGGATCGACGTGCCGTCGGGCCGCACCAGCGTCAGCACCAGCGGCGAAACCGGCTCGCTGAAGGTCAGCGACATCTGCGACGGGCTCTGCGCCAGCACCGCACCGTCAGCCGGCTCGGCCTTGATCAGCGCTGCATGGGCGAAGGCGGGATCAGGCATGGCGATTACGGCGAGCAGCACGATGGCGGCCAGCAGGCCAGCCACAAGCCGGCCAGAACAGTTGCCGGCCATGCAAGCTTGCCGCAGGAAGGATGGCGCGCTCATATCACCGCCAAGAGCAGCGGCGCGCCCATCCGCCAAAGCGCGCCGCCGGAGCTCACTTCTTCGGCAGCAGCTTGAGGCCGGGCGCCGGAAATTCCAGCGCATCCTCAGCCTGCCCGGCCGCCGGAATCTCGATCCAGCGATCGGCAACGCCGTCACATTCCTGTACCACCGGAAAATGCAGCATCTGGCCTGCCGGCAGGTCGGATGCCAGTGTCGCGCGAAAGACGAATTCGTCGTAGAATTCGTCCGGCAGGCTGCCGGCGCTCCAGTCGATCTCCTTGACGCCGCTGGTCACTGCCTGGCCGTAGAGCTGGTAGGACTTCTCGTATTTGCCGTTCTTGACCTGCAGCGTCCAACCCGGCTTCGGCATCGGTTTGACCGAGAGCACCCCTTCCGGGATCTGCACGCGCACGGCGGTCGTCGCCTTGCCCTCGCAGCCATGCGGCACCCGAAGAACCGCCTTGTAGGTCGAGCCCACCGCCGCCTCCGGCGTTTCGAGCGTGATGTGGGCAAAGGCCGCGCCGGTCCCGAGGATAAGAAGCACGCAGCCGGGCAAAAGAGATTTCTTCATGATGGTACCTCTCGAAGCGGCCAAGTCAGTGGTCGTCCTGCGGCGCCGCGCTGCCGATGCCTTGCACGGCGAATTCAATCTGCACGGGCCCGGCTTTTTCGAAGGTCAGTGTTGCGGAAAACATTTCGCCCTCCTTGGGCTGCCGCTTCAAATCCATGAACATCAAATGATAGCCGTTAGGCGCCAATGCGACCTTGCCGCCAGCCGGGATTTCGAGGCCGCCTGTGACCGGCCGCATGGTCATGACGCCATTGCTGACGCCCATCTCGTGCAGTTCGGCCTTGGCCGAAATGTCGGAGGTGATCGACAGCAGGCGATCCGGCGCACTGCCGGTGTTGGTGATCGTGAAGTAGCCGCCGGCTACCTTGGCGCCGGCTGGCGTGGCGCGCGACCAGGGGTGCCCGATCTCGAGATCGCCAAGCTTGAACTCGTGTGCCAACACCGTCTGGGCGCTGGCGAACAGGAGGGCAAGAACGCAAAGGGCGATGCCGAGACGCTGCTCGAAACGACCCAGTGCGAAGCGCCTGCGGCTGGATGCGGCGGCGCGAAAAGAGTGAGACATGATTGCTCCGTGGACTTTAAGGGACCGCGCCGACGGCCGGTCGCGAACGATGTCGATAAACGCGCCGGCAAAGGGTTGCGCGGCGCGAACCAGAACGGATCAGGCCGTCGCCGGTGGTGCGCGCGGATTGGACGGAGTGCGGGCGCGGGCGAAATCGCGATGCCGGAAGGCCGGCAGGAAAAAGGCGATGGTTTCGACGGAGAGGCTGCGAGCCAGGCTCCCGGCGGCATCGGGCGGCGCGTAGACCGCCGAAACGAGGTTGCAGCCAAGCATGCAGCAAGCCGGCATGTGCTGATGATGCGGATCGCCGGCGGGGAGTTGCGCCGCACCGTCATGGGTGCAGATCGTGTTGCCGAAAGCATCGAATTGCGAGGCGTTCGGCTCGCCGCCTGAAGCAAACGCGCCGAACATCGACTGGAGCACGAAAAGCCACGCCGCGGCGAACGCGACCGGCATGCTCCATCGTCTCCGGCGTATGGTCAAGAACCAGCCTCTTCACGCAGCAACGTCAGTTCTCTAGCACGGAGCCGGCGGCCGGAAAATCGCCAAAACGTTGCTGCGGCAACGCAACACAATCACGCGCGTTGCGGCTGCCTGCCCTCGGGAATGGACGTCAGCAGCGTGTGGCGGGCCGATTTCAGGTGCTTGCGGCAGGCGGCGTCGACCTTGGCGAGATCGCGCGATTTGAGCGCGGCGATATAGGCGAGATGCTCCTGGACCGCGACTTCGTTGCGCTCGCGCTCCTGCGCCTTGTTCCACTGGTAGTGGTAGTGGAAGATCATGGCGATGACGTCGTAGAAATCGACAATGAAGCGGTTGTGCGACGCCCGGTGGATAAGCCGGTGAAAGCGCTCGTCGAGCTCGGAGAATTCGTTGAACCGCACGGCGATCTCGCGCGCCAGCAGGCGATGCTCGTCCTCCAGGCGGTCGAGGTCGGCCCACACCGGGCTGTCCTCGGGCAGAGCGGCAAAGGCTGCGGCCGAGCGCAGTTCGAACATTTCGCGGATCTCGGTCAACTCCAGCGCGAAGGCGCGGGTAAAGCCTTTCAGCACCCAGTGGCTGTTGCGGCGCTTCTCGATCAGGCCAAAGCGCGAGAAGCGGATCAGGAATTCGCGCACGCTGGTGGTGCCGACGCCGATCTCTCGCGCCAGCTCGAGCTCGTTGATCTGCATTCCGGCTTCGGCACCGCTGGCAAGCAGCCGCCGCATGAAGGAACGCTCGATGATCTCGGCCAGCGTGTCGGTTTCTTCCTCGGGGAAGAAATCATCCGGCCGCGGCTCGCGCAGAACCGTCTTGCTGCGCTTGTTCCAGTCTATCAGCCCGGTCTCTTCCATGCGCGCAAGGATAGTGCGGACCGTCGTGCGGCTGACGCCGAGCAGCGTACCCAGCTCCGGCTCCGAAGGCAGGCTCCTGGTTTCGTCGAGCAGCCTCAGACCGCGATTATAAGCGTCCTTGTAAACGTTGTTGCTCTTCGACATCCCCTGCCCCGTGGCGCATTGGCGATTGCGGCCGGATTGAAGCGTTTCGCGCGCATGAAATCGGAATCGCTTCGCAAAATACCATGCGCAACGCTAGTCTTGGTTGTAGAGCCTACTTCTCGCATCCAAAAGACGCGTCGCGCTCTGGCGAAAAAACAATTGACGCAAAAATGTTTTTTCACGATAAAAGACATTATATGTTAAGAGCCGCGTGTCAATCCGCTCGCGCACCCAGGAACACACCCAGGAAGCTCCCGTGAACGCCGCAAACAGCATTCTTCTGTCTCCCGCCGACAATGTCGCGGTCGCCAATGGCCGCATCGAGATCGGCACCGTGCTGCCGGGCGGCGCCGTCGCCGCCGCGCTGATCGAGCCGGGCCACAAAGTGGCGATCAAGCCGATTGCGGCTGGCGAAGCCGTGGTCAAATACGCCCAGGCGATCGGCCGCGCCACGCAGGACATCGCGCCCGGCGAGCATGTCCATTCGCACAATCTGGTCTTCGAAAGCGGGCGTTTGCCGGTGGTGCCGCCGAGCGAGGCAGTGCATGCGACCGAGGCCGACCGCGCCCGCACCTTCATGGGCTACCGCCGCGCCGACGGCCGCGCCGGCACGCGCAACTTCGTCGGCATTCTGGCCAGCGTCAATTGCTCGGCAACCGTCTGCCACGCCATCGCTGACGCGGCGAACCGCACGCTTCTGCCGCAATATCCCGGCATCGACGGCTTCGTCCCGATCGTCCACGGCCAGGGCTGCGGCATGAGCGCCACCGGCGACGGCATGATGGTGCTGCATCGCACGCTGGCCGGCTATGCCCGTCATCCGAATTTCGGCGGCGTGCTGATGGTCGGGCTCGGCTGCGAGGTCAACCAGCTCACCCTCTATGGCCAGAAGGGCGTTGCCGCGGGAAAACGTCATTTCAACATCCAGGAAGCCGGCGGCTCGCGCAAATCGGTCGAGAAGGCGCTGGTCGTGCTGGCCGAGATCGCCGAAGAGGTCGGCAAGCTTCAGCGCGAGCCGATCCCGGTCAGCGAGATCGTCGTCGGCCTGCAATGCGGCGGCTCCGACGGTATGTCCGGCATCACCGCCAATCCGGCGCTGGGTGCCGCCGTCGACATCCTGGCCGGCGTCGGCGGCATCGGCATCCTCTCCGAAACGACGGAGATCTACGGCGCCGAGCACCTGCTCGCCTATCGCGCCGCAACCCCTGAGATCGCCGCCAAGCTCGACGGTTATGTGAAATGGTGGGAAGACCACGTCGCCAAGCATGGCGCATCCATCGACAACAATCCCTCACCGGGCAACAAGCGCGGCGGCCTGACCACCATCCTGGAAAAGTCGCTCGGCGCGGTCGCCAAGGGCGGCCAGACGCCGCTCAACGGCGTCTTCGGCTATGCCGAGAAGGTCACCGGGCACGGGCTGGTGTTCATGGACACGCCCGGCTACGACCCGGTCTCGGCCACCGGCCAGGTGGCGGGCGGCGCCAACGTCATCGTCTTCACTACCGGCCGCGGCTCCTGCTTCGGCTGCCGGCCGACGCCGTCGATCAAGGTCGCCAGCAACTCGACCATGTATCACACGATGGAAGAGGACATGGACGTGAATTGCGGCGTCATCGCCTCGGGCGAAAAGACCATCGCCGGCATGGGCCGCGAGATCTTCGAACTGATCGTCGAGACGGCTTCGGGCCGCAAGACCAAGAGCGAAGAGTTCGGCTACGGTGACAACGAGTTCGTGCCTTGGCATCTCGGAGCGACGCTCTAAGCCGGACATGCACAATAGTCGCGAACACCGGACGTGATCGCCAGGCGTCACAGTTCCAACGCTCCCGAAAAAGAATGAACATTCCATATTGACTGGATGATGGAATTAATATTCCATGCGACATATTGGAGGAGATTGGCAGCGGAGTTCCGAGGGAGCAAGCTTTCCCGCCCAGCCATTCGAGCGGCCATCAAACATCGCTTGCGCCGACCGAGGTGATGCATTATCAAAATGCGGTAAATGTTTTTTATTGATAAAGTTCCGTTTGGGCCGCGCCATCCGAATGGAGCTTCCGTAACATTCACCGGGCGACTTAGGGAGGACTCCTAATGAAATTCGTGACCAGCATTCTCAATCGCCGCGCCGTCGTGGCACTTGCAGCCGCCTCGATGCTTGCCGGCGTGATGCATTCGGCGCCGGCATCCGCGGCCGACGTGACCATCCCGATCATCGTCAAGGACACCACGTCCTTCTACTGGCAGATCGTTCTGGCCGGCGCCCGCAAGGCCGGCAAGGATCTCGGCGTCAACGTGCCGGAGCTCGGCGCCCAGGCCGAGACCGACGTCAACGGCCAGATCTCGATCCTCGAAAATGCCGTCGCCGGTAACCCGGCCGCCGTCGTCATCGCGCCGACCGAAGCCAAGGCGCTCGGCAAGCCGATCGACGAGGCCGCCACCAAGGTCAAGATCATCGGTATCGACTCCGGCGCCGACTCCAAGGCCTTCACCTCGTTCCTGACCACCGACAACATCCAGGGCGGCCGCGTTGCCGCTGACGGCCTTGCCGCAGCCATCGGCGAAGCCAATGGCGGCAAGGTCGAGGGCGACGTCGCCCTGATCACCGCGCTTCCGGGCGCCGGCTCGCTCGAACAGCGCGCCCAGGGTTTTAAGGAACAGCTCGCTGCCAAATATCCGGGCCTCAAGCTGGTCGCCGACAAATACGCCGACGGCCAGGCCACCACCGGCCTCAACATCGCCACCGACCTGATCACCGCCAACCCCAACCTCAAGGGCATCTTCGCCTCCAACCTGATCATGGCGCAGGGCGTCGGTCAGGCGATCGCCGAGAACAGTCTTGCCGGCAAGGTCGGGCTGGTCGGTTTCGACAGCGACGAGAAGCTGATCAAGTTCCTCAACGACGGCGTCATTTCGGCTCTCGTCGTTCAGGATCCGTACCGGATGGGCTATGACGGCATCAAAACGGCGCTCGCCGCCTCGAAGGGCGAGAAGGTCGAGGCCAATGTCGATACCGGCGCCAATTTGGTCACCAAGGCCAACATGAAGGATCCGAAGATCGACGCGCTGCTCAACCCGAAGCTCGACTGAGCATAGCCGCAAGTGAACTGTTTCCGGGGCCTTTTCGCCCCGGAAACATCCCACTCGTGCCAATCGCGAGGCCAATCTTTGGGGGCCAATCTGGGAGGATTGTCATGATGTCGACGGCGCAGGAACTCCATCCGGCCCCAACGCTGGAACCGGGCAGGACCATCCTCGAACTCCGCGGGCTGGAAAAGCGCTATCCCGGCACCCATGCGCTGAAGCCGGTCGATCTCGCCTTCAAGGCCGGCGAGATCCACGCCATCGTCGGCGAGAACGGCGCCGGCAAATCCACCCTGATCAAGCTTCTGACCGGCGTCATGCCGCGCACCTCCGGCGACGTCATCTGGGAGGGCAAGCCTGCCGCATTGGCAACGCCGCATGAGGCGATGGCGCTCGGCATCAATGCCGTGCATCAGGAAGTCGTCCTGTGCCGCCATCTCACCGTCGCCGCCAACATGTTCCTCGGCGAGGAGGATTCCCGCTTCGGCATCCTCCAGCAGCGGGCGATGGTCAGGCAGGCGCAGAAGATCATCGACGATCTCGGCTTCGACCTGCCGGCGCATGTCATGCTGGGTGACCTGACCATCGGCCAGCAGCAGCTGATCGCCGCCGCCCGCGCCACGGTGCGCGGCACCAAATTCCTGATCTTCGACGAACCGACCGCCTACCTCACCCGCAAGGAGGCCGACCAGCTGTTCACGCTGATCCGTCGGCTGAAGGGCGAAGGCGTCACCATCATCTACATCAGCCATCGCATGGAAGAAGTGTTCGAGCTCGCCGACCGCGTCTCGGTGCTGCGCGACGGCACGCTGGTTGGCACCAGGAACATTGCCGAGACCAATGACGCCGAGCTGGTCAAGATGATGATCAACCGCTCGATCGAGCAGGTCTACCACAAGGAGCATTTCACGTTCGGCGCGACCATCGTCGAAGCCAGGAACCTGTCGGGCAAGGGCTTCGAAAATGTCTCGATGTCCGTCCGCGCCGGCGAGATCGTCGGTCTCTATGGCCTGATCGGCGCCGGGCGCAGCGAGTTCGTCACCACGCTCTATGGCCGCCACCGCAAATCGGCCGGGCAGATCCTCTGGGAGGGCAAGGAGGTCAAGGTCAATTCCGAACATGACGCGATCAGGCTCGGCATGGCGCTGGCCCCCGAAAGCCGCCGCGACCAGGGCCTCTGCCTCAACCTGCCGGTCGGGCTCAACCTCAATCTGCCGATCTACAAGCGCATCTCGAGCAATCTGCTGATCTCGCGCGCGCAGGAAAAGGCGCAAGCCGATCGCCAGATCGCTGACCTGCGCATCAAGACGCCGACACGCAGCGCCCTGGCCTCCAGCCTGTCCGGCGGCAACCAGCAGAAGATCGTCATCGGCAAATGGCTCGCCCACGGCGCCAAGCTGTTCATCTTCGACGAGCCTACGGTTGGCGTCGATGTCGGCACCAAGGCCGAGATCTACCGCCTGTTCGGCGCGCTGCTATCCAAAGGAGCCGGCATCATCCTGATCTCGTCCTACCTGCCCGAGGTCTATGAACTCGCCGACACGCTGCATGTGTTCCGGCGCGGCAAACTGGTGGCTACGCACGGGTTTCGGACCGCTGATCACGAGGAGATCCTCACCCAGGCGCTGGCCGAGAAACAAGAAAGACCGGGAGGGAAGATATGAGCACCGAGGCGATCGCTGCCGAAAGGCCGAAACGCAACTACAACGCCCTGTTCGGGCTGACACTGCTGGCGCTGCTGGTTCTTTTGTGGGTCATCCTGTCGGTGGCGACGCCGAGCTTCGCCTCGGCCAACAACATCTCGAACCTGTTACGGCAAGGGTCGATGATCGCCATCCTGGCGGTCGGCCAGACCTTCGTCATCATCACGGGCGGCATCGACCTTTCCGTCGGCGCCGTGGTCGGCTTCGCCACAGTCATCGTCGCGATGCTGATCAACGCCGGCACACCGGTGTTCCTGGCCATCCTGATTACCTTGCTGGTCGGCGTCGCCATCGGCATGTTCCACGGCTTCGGCATCGTCAAGATGGGCCTCCCACCCTTCATCATCACCCTGGCGACGCTGACCTCGCTGCGCGGCATCGGTCTGTTGATGACCAACGGCAACTCGATCTCGATCAACAACGATGCCTTCCAGACGTTCTCGCGCAGTTCCTTCGTCGGCGTCCCCAATCTGTTCTGGATGGTGATCCTGGTCGGCATCCCGGCCTACATCTTCCTGCACCACAGCCGCTGGGGCCGCTATCTGTTCTCGGTCGGCTCCAACGCCGAGGCGTCGCGCCTGTCAGGCGTCAACGTCCAGCGCACCATCTACATGGCCTACACGCTGTCGGGGCTGTGTGCGGCATTCGTCGGCGTGCTTCTCGCCTCGCGCATCGGCATCGGCAATCCGACACAGGCCGAGGGCTGGGAATTGCAGGCGATCGCCTCCTCGGTGATCGGCGGCACCTCGCTGTTCGGCGCTGTCGGCTCAGTGCACGGGCCGCTGCTCGGCGCCTTCATCCTTGCCACCATCAACAACGGCGCCAATCTGCTCAACGTCAACGCCTTCTGGCAGCGCATCATCACCGGTGTGCTGATCATCGTCATCGTCTATTTCGACGGGCTGCGCCGCCGCGGCAAATAGACCGCCTCCCCACAACCGCCGGCCTCGCGACAGCAGAGCCGGCGGTGCCATGAACCGACTGGATTGAAGCATGAAAGCCGTCGTCTGCCGCTCGCCCGGCGAACTTGTCCTCGAAGATCGCCCGGCGCCTGGCGCGCCGCCCGCCGGCTGGGCGCTGGTCGCCGTCAGCCATGTCGGCATCTGCGGCACCGACTATCACATCTTCGAAGGCAAGCACCCGTTCCTCGCCTATCCCCGCACTATGGGCCACGAAGTTTCCGGCACCGTGATCGAGGTTGGTGAGGGCGTCGATCTGGCAATCGGCGAACCGGTGGTCGTCAATCCCTATCTCGCCTGCGGCAAATGCATCGCCTGCCGGCACGGCAAGCCGAATTGCTGCGTCAAGATCGAGGTGCTCGGCGTCCACCGCGACGGCGCCATGTGCGAGCAAATCCTGGTGCCGGCGCAAAATCTTTATCCGGCAAACGGCCTGTCGCTGGCCGATGCTGCTGCCGTGGAATTCCTGGCGATCGGCGCCCATGCCGTGCGGCGCTCGCTGGCTGATCCAGGTGCGCGCACGCTGGTCATTGGCGCTGGCCCGATCGGGCTCGGCACGGCGCTGTTCGCCCGCATCGCCGGGCTCGACGTGACGCTGCTCGACATGAGTGCGGGGAGGCTGAGTTTCGCCGAAAGCGAACTCGGCTTCGCGACCCTCGACGGCTCGCAGGGCGCTGCTGCGGACCTGGTGCGGCAAGCAACCGACGGCGACGGTTTTGACATGGTTTTCGATGCCACCGGCAACACCCAGTCGGTGCAGTCGGCCTTCGCCCATGTCGCGCATGGCGGGGCGCTGGTGCTGGTCAGCGTCGTCAAGGACGACATCGCCTTTTCCGATCCCGAATTCCACAAGCGCGAGATGATGCTGATCGGCAGCCGCAACGCGCTGCGTGCCGATTTCGACCATGTCGCCGCCTCGATCCGCAACGGCGCGGTGCCGTTGGCTAAGCTCGTCACGCACCGCACGACGCTTGGCGAAACGCCGCATGACCTCGCCCGCTGGGCGCATGAGAAGTCCGGCCTGATCAAGGCTGTCATTCAGGTCGGATGATGCCGGGGCTGGCGCATCTCAGAGCGCCGACAGTTTGAGCTCGATCCGCTCGGCCGGGAAGCGCGACTCCGAAAACTGGATCGGCTGACCGTCGGGCGTGACGTTGACGGCGACCGTCACCAGCACGATGGCGCCGGGCTGCAGGTCGAGGTCCGCAAGGTCGGCGGCATCGGCATGGCGCGCCGACAGCACCGTCGATTGCCGGAGATAGTCGCTGACGCCGAAGCGTGCCAGCGATGCGGTGATCGAACCCGTTTCCGCCATGGCAGCATCGATCCCGGCAAAGCGCCTGGCATCGAACCAGCCGGCAGCGCGGGACACCGGCATTCCATCGGCTTCGCCGCGCGTTTCCAGGCGTATCACGTCGACCCCCTTTGCAAGGCCTAAGCTCTCTGCGACACGACGGTTGGCAGGCTCGACCGATGACGCAAGCAAGGTGATATGCCGCTCGGACGCCTGTCCTTGCAATCCCTCCGAAAAGCGGGTGCGGGCGCCGATCGGATATGACAGCCGCCTGCGCGACAGCACGAAGGTGCCCCGCCCCTGCTCTGCCCTGAGCACACCCTCCTGCACCAGCGCTGCAATGGCGCTGCGGACGGTGTGGCGGTTGACGCCATAGCGCTCGGCAAGTGCCACCTCCGGCGGCAACGCCGCATTTTCGGGAAAATCGCCGACGGCAATCGAATGCAGGATCCGATCGGCGATCTGCCGCCACAGCGCGACACCGCTGCGCCGCTCGATGCTGTTGGCTTGTCCGATCATTTTCTGCCCCAACCTTTGCGCCCCCTCTTCTCGCCCTTGTCATGCACCCGTCATAGACACGCATTAGATAATAGATATAATTTGTATAATTGTCTATATCAATAGACAAATTTCAATGCAAGGGAGTGTTAACCATGCGAGGACAGGAAGCGCGCGATCAGGCTGGGCGCAAGGCCGTTATGGCAACGCTGGCGCAATCGACCAGCGACGATATCGTCCGTCTGTGGAACGAAGCCGGCCTGCCTTCTGAGGCGGAACTCCTGCGCGGCCCCGAAACCGGCCTGGTCACCGTGCGTGGCCGCATCGGTGGCGGCGGCGCGCCGTTCAACGTTGGCGAGGCGACGGTCACCCGCGCCACCGTCCGGCTCGCCTCCGGACAGGTCGGCCACTGCTATGCGCTCGGCCGCGACAAGCAGAAGGCAAGGCTGGCGGCAATCGCCGACGCGCTCTGGCAGGACCCGGCTCACCGCAACGAGGTCGAGGCCAGGCTCGTCGCGCCCTTGCGGACGGCACTGGCCAAGGCCCGTGACCAGCGCCGCGCCGAGACGGCGGCGACCAAGGTCGATTTCTTCACCATGGTACGCGGAGAAGACTGATGGACATCGTAACCCAAGCGATCGAAGGCGGCTTTGCCGATCCGGTGTTCGACGCCCAGACGGTCTTCCGGGCAGTGATGGACGCGATGGCGCGGCCGGGCACACTGCAGCCCCTGCCGGTCTTTACCCATCCACCGACGCCGCTGTCAGCCACCGCGGGCGCCATTGCGCTGGCGCTGTGCGATAACGACACGCCGCTCTGGCTCGACCCCGCCTTGCAGGCTTCGGCGACGGTGAAATCCTGGCTTGGCTTCCATACCGGCGCGCCGCTCGCCAACACCCCGGCCGACGCGCATTTCGCGCTGATCGCCACGCCGGCCGAGATGATGGCGCTCGACGGGTTTTCGCAAGGCACCCAGGATTATCCCGATCGCTCCACGACGCTGATCCTCGAGGTCAGCGATCTTGTCTCCGGCGCTCCGCTGCTGCTCGAAGGCCCGGGCATCGAGAAGACGGCGACGATCGCGCCGGCGCAAATGCCGCGTCATTTCGTCGAGCAATGGAAGCAGAACAACCAGCGCTTTCCGCGTGGCGTCGATATCATCCTCGCCACGTCCGACGCGATTGCCTGCCTGCCGCGCACGACGCGCATCAAGACGATGGAGGCGTAGGATGTATGTCGCGGTAAAGGGTGGCGAAGCGGCCATTCGCAACGCCCACAAACTGCTCGCCGACCGCCGGCGCGGCGATCGTTCGGTGCCCGCACTTCGCCTCGACCAGATCGTCGAGCAACTGGCGCTCGGCGTCGACCGGGTAATGAGTGAAGGTTCGCTCTACGACAGGGAATTGGCGGCACTCGCCATCGTCCAGGCGCGCGGCGACATGATCGAGGCGATCTTCCTCATTCGCGCCTATCGCACCACGCTGCCGCGCTTCGGCTACACCAAGGCGGTCGACACAGGCACGATGCTGGTCGAGCGGCGGGTGTCGGCGACCTACAAGGACCTGCCCGGCGGCCAGTTGCTCGGCCCGACTTTCGACTACACCCACCGGCTGCTCGATCCCGAGCTTGCCGCAGGCGGCGAAGTCGCCGAGCCGGAGCAGCGTGCCGGCGAGGCGGAAGCCATGCCGCGCGTGTCGGCGATCCTCGCCCGCGAGGGCCTGATCGAATCCGACGGCGACATGCCTGAAGATCATGTCCCCGGCGACATCACCCGCGAGCCGCTCGAATTCCCGATGGCGCGCGACATCCGCCTGCAGGCGTTGTCGCGCGGCGATGAGGGGTTTTTATTGGCGCTCGGCTATTCCACCCAGCGCGGCTATGCGCGCAACCATCCCTTCGTCGGCGAGGTCCGTATCGGTAAGGTCGAACTGGAACTGGACGTGCCGGAACTGCCCTTTGCCGTGCCGCTCGGCAGCATCCGCGTCACCGAATGCCAGATCGTCAATCAGTTCAAGGGCTCGGCCAAGGCGCCGCCGCAATTCACCCGCGGCTACGGCCTCGTCTTCGGCCAGAGCGAGCGCAAGGCGATGGCCATGGCGCTATGCGACCGCGCGCTGCGTGCCTCGGAGTTGGGTGAGGATGTCGTCGCCGCCGCCCAGGACGAGGAGTTCGTCATCTCGCATTCCGACAATGTCCAGGCGACCGGCTTCGTCGAGCATCTGAAGCTGCCGCACTATGTCGATTTCCAGGCCGAGCTCGACCTCGTGCGCCGCATGCGCGCCGAGCACGACGCCCGCGAAAACGCCGGCAAGGCCGAAGAGAAGAGAGAGGCCGCGGAATGACCGCACAACCAACCGACATCGCCACCTACAACTTCGCCTATCTCGACGAGCAGACCAAGCGGATGATCCGCCGGGCGATCCTCAAGGGTATCGCCATCCCTGGCTACCAGGTGCCGTTTGCCTCGCGCGAAATGCCGATGCCCTATGGCTGGGGCACCGGCGGTGTGCAGGTCACCGCTTCGATCATTGGCCCGGATGATGTGCTCAAGGTCATCGACCAGGGCGCCGACGACACCACCAATGCCGTCTCGATCCGCGCCTTCTTCAAGAAGGTCGCCAATGTCGCCGTCACCACCGAGACGGCCAAGGCGACCATCATCCAGACTCGCCACCGCATCCCCGAGCATCCGCTGAGCGCGGGTCAGGTGCTGGTCTATCAGGTGCCGATCCCCGAACCGCTGCGCTTCCTCGAGCCACGCGAGACCGAGACGCGCAAAATGCATGCGCTGGAGGAATACGGCCTGATGCATGTAAAACTCTACGAGGACATCGCCAAACATGGCCGCATCGCCACCACCTATGCCTATCCGGTCAAGGTCGAGGGCCGCTATGTGATGGACCCGTCGCCGACGCCGAAATTCGACAACCCGAAAATGCACCGTTCGCCGGCTTTGCAATTGTTCGGCGCCGGCCGCGAAAAGCGCATCTATGCACTGCCGCCCTTCACCGATGTGGTCAGCCTCGACTTCGAGGACCATCCGTTCGAGGTGCAGACCTTCGACCAGCCCTGCGCACTGTGCGCGGCCGAGAACGTCTATCTCGACGAAGTTATCCTCGACGACCATGGCGGCCACATGTTCGTCTGCTCCGACACCGATCATTGCGAGAAGCGGCGGGCCGAAGGCCATCGCGGCCATCTTGCGCCCGAAATCCCTCTTGCCCTGGAAAAAACGGAGCCGGCGCAATGACGGACGAACCGCTGCTGCGCGTCTCTGCGCTGTCCAAATTCTACGGCTCGCGCGTCGGCTGCGAGAACGTCACCTTCGATCTGTGGCCGGGCGAAGTGCTGGCTGTCGTCGGCGAATCCGGTTCCGGCAAGACGACTTTGCTCAACTGCCTGTCGACAAGGCTACTGCCCAGCTCCGGCACCGCCAGCTACCGCATGCGCGATGGCCAATTCCGCGAGCTCTACCGCATGAGCGAGGCCGAGCGCCGCTTTTTGATGCGCACCGACTGGGGCTTTGTCCACCAGAACCCCGCCGATGGTCTGCGCATGACGGTGTCGGCCGGCGCCAATGTCGGCGAGCGGCTGATGGCGGTCGGCGACCGCCACTACGGAAAAATCCGAGCCACGGCGGTCGACTGGCTGTCGCGCGTCGAGATCGACGAAGACCGCATCGACGACGAGCCGCGCGCCTTTTCCGGCGGCATGCGCCAGCGCCTGCAGATCGCCCGCAACCTCGTTACCGGCCCACGGCTGGTGTTCATGGACGAGCCGACCGGTGGTCTCGACGTGTCGGTGCAGGCACGTCTGCTCGATCTGCTGCGCGGGCTGGTCACCGATCTCGGCCTGGCGGCGATCGTCGTCACCCACGATCTCGCGGTGGCGCGGCTGTTGTCGCAGCGCATGATGGTGATGAAGGACGGCCGCGTCGTCGAAAGCGACCTCACCGACCGCGTCCTCGACGATCCGCGCGCGCCCTACACCCAGCTTCTCGTTTCTTCCATTCTGCAGGTGTGACTATGGCAACCCCCCTCGTCGTCTCCGATGTCGCCAAGAGCTTCACCATGCATCTGCGCGACGGCATCAAATTGCCGGTGGTTGCCGGCGTCTCGTTCGCGATCAGGGCCGGCGAATGCGCCGTGCTCGGCGGCCCGTCCGGGGCCGGCAAGAGCTCGATCCTGAAAATGCTCTACGGCAATTATGCCGCCGACGAAGGCCAGATCATCGTCCAGCACGAGGGCGGGCTGATCGATCTCGCCGCGGCCAGCCCGCGCACCGTGCTTGCCGTCCGCCGGCTTACCATCGGCTATGTCAGCCAGTTCCTGCGCACCGTGCCGCGTGTCTCGGCGCTCGATGTCGTCGCCGAGCCGCTGGTCGAGCGCGGCGAGGAGCGTGAGGTCGCGCGCGGCAAGGCACGTGCCTTGCTGGCGCAGCTGAACCTGCCGGAAAAACTCTGGGCGCTGCCGCCGGCGACGTTCTCCGGCGGCGAACAGCAGCGCGTCAACATCGCGCGCGGCTTCATCACCGAGCATCCGATCCTGCTGCTAGACGAGCCGACCGCCTCGCTCGACGCAAGGAACCGCGACGTCGTGATTTCCCTGATCGCCGCCAAGAAGGCGGCGGGCGTCGCTTTGCTCGGCATCTTCCATGATCACGACGTGCGTGAGGCGGTCGCCGACCGCGTCATCGACGTGACCGCCTTCGCCGCCGGAAAAATCGCCGCATGACCAGGAAACTGTCGGAGGCACCGCTGATCCACGAGACGGCGCAAGTCGAGAACTCGACGCTTGGCCGCTGGACGGAGATCGCCGAGCGCTGCCGGGTTTCCGAAAGCACGCTCGGCGACTATTCCTACATGATGCAGGACTGCGGCGTCTGGTGCGTGACGATCGGCAAATTCGCCAACATCGCCGCCAGCGTGCGCATCAATGCCACCAACCACCCGACCTGGCGGCCGACGCTGCACCATTTCACCTATCGCGCTTCGGACTATTGGGACGACGCCGAGCACGAAAGCGAATTCTTCGCCCAGCGCCGCGCCAAGCGCGTCACCATCGGCCACGACACCTGGCTCGGCCACGGCTCGACTATCCTGCCCGGCGTCACCGTCGGCGACGGCGCGGCGGTCGGCGCCGGCGCGGTGGTGTCGAAGGACGTCGCGCCCTACACCATCGTCGCCGGCGTACCGGCCAAGCCGATCCGCGAACGCTTCGACCGCCGCACCGCGGAGCGCTACCAGGCGCTCGCCTGGTGGGACTGGGACCACGCTCGGCTGCGCGCCGCGCTCGAAGACTTTCGGGAACTGTCGGCGGAGGCTTTCCTGGAGAAGTATGGCGGCTAAGGGTCGTGAAATGGTGAAGGGGGCAGCGGACAGGTTTCGAGGCTCAGGAAAGCCTTTCTTGTCACCATTCACCATTCGAGCCTCTCGTGCTGGATTGGCCGCGCCGCTCCAGGCTGTGGGCAGTAACAAAACTGACATCGTTCCGACACCGCAGGTTCATGCGGCTGCGCTAGCGAGGGTCAACAGACCTTCAATTGCGATTGGACTGGAGCCTGCACCATGTCAGCTACGCTCGAAATCCGCGGCGTCACCCGCCGGTTCGGCAAGAACACCGCCGTCAGCAATGTCGACATCGCGATCCCGCACGGTCAGATGGTCGGCATCATCGGCCGTTCCGGCGCCGGCAAATCGACGCTTCTGCGCATGATCAACCGCCTCATCGATCCCAGCCAGGGATCCATCCTGTTCGACGGCGTCGAAGTCTCCGGGTTGCGCGGCTCGCCGCTCCGGCGATGGCAGCGCGACTGCGCCATGATCTTCCAGCAGTTCAATCTGGTGCCGCGCCTGGACGTGCTGACCAATGTGCTGCTCGGCCGGCTCAACCACCGCTCGACGCTGTCCAACCTGTTCGGCATGTTCTCGCGCAGTGAATGCGCCGAGGCTGTTGCCGCCCTTGAGCGTCTCGACATCGCCCGCACCGTACTGCAGCCCGCCGGCACGCTTTCCGGCGGCCAGCAGCAGCGCGTTGCTATTGCGCGTGCCATGATGCAGCAGCCGAAGGTGCTGTTGGCGGACGAGCCGATCGCCTCGCTCGATCCGCTCAACGCCAAGGTGGTGATGGATTCGCTGCAGGACATCAATTTGCGCGAAGGCATCACCGTCATCACAAATCTGCATACGCTTGATACGGCCCGCAACTATTGCAACCGTATCATCGGCATGGCCGCCGGCAAGGTTGTCTTCGACGGCCCGCCCGAAGACCTCAACCGGGAGGCCGTGCGCATGGTCTACGGCGCCGACAGCAATGGCGGCGAAATCTCCGAGGCCATCACCTCGACCAGCGTCGCCATCAAACAGAAAATCGCTGCATCCGCCGGACCGCTCGAGCCCGTATTCCCTGGCTACTGAGAACGGCCTGATCGCCCGCCCGCGTCAAAGGCACTCGTCAAAAGTTCGAACGCTCCGGCGCGAAGCCGGAACCAACAGGAGAGAGATAATGTTCAGGAAGATGGTTTTTGGCGCGGTTTCATTGCTCGCCATCGCAACAAGTGCCGCTCACGCCCAGGATATCGAGGAATTCCGCATCGGCATCCTTGGTGGTGAAAATGAAGCGGACCGGCTGCGCAACTTTCAGTGCCTCGCCGATCACCTGAAGTCCGAATTCGGCTTCGAGAAGGTCTCGCTGTTCCCGGCCGCCGACTATGACGGGGTGATCCAGGGCCTGCTCGGCGGCACCCTCGATTTCGCCGAGCTTGGCGCGTCAGGCTATGCCAGCGTCTACCTCAAGGATCCGAACGCCGTGACCCCGATCCTCACCACCCAGCAGACCGACGGCGCGACCGGCTATTATTCGATCGGCCTGGCGCTGAAGTCGTCCGGCATCACCGACATCAAGTCGGCAAAGGGCAAGAAGCTCGGCTATGCCGACCCGGATTCGACCTCCGGTTATCTGATCCCGCTGACCCAAATCCCGAAGGACACCGGCGCCTCGAACGAAACCTTCTTCGCCTCGACCCAGTTCAATGGCGGCCACGAGAACAACCTCCTCGCCGTTCGCGACGGCAAGGTCGATGTTGCGGTTGACGACTCCTCGGGCATTGGCGACTTCAAGAACGGCTACACCTCCGGCACCTTCCACAAGGAAGTCGCCAAGGGCGCCGTCGACCCCAACGATTTCGTCGAAGTCTGGCGCTCCGGCTTGATCCCGAACGGCCCGCTGGTCGTGCGCACCGCACTCGGCGGCGATATGAGCGCCAAGCTCGCCAACTTCTTCACCAGCCTGCCGGCCAAGGACAAGCCTTGCTTCGAGGCCATCGAAGGCGGCGATTTCACCGGCTACGTTCCGGTGAAGCCCGACTTCTACAGCGTCATCGTCGAAGCCCGCAAAGCCGCGATCGGCGGCTGAATGCAGTTGCAAAGGGCGGCCTTACCAGCGCCGCCCTTTTTGCATGTCCGATCATGACCATCTCAGCCACGATCCGTTCAGATGCGACCCGGCGGACAGCCGATTCCTGGCGACGGCAGACGTCCTTGCGCCGGTTCTACACGGCGCTCGGCATCGGTTTGCTGCTTATCGCGATGTGCACAGCCATGTGGTTTGCCGACGAGGCCAATGCCGGACATTTCTTCGATCGGCTGCCGCACATACTGGATTTCCTTAGCTGGCTTGTTCCCAAAGACTGGAACGACGTCTGGCGGGCGCTGTTCGACATCGCATCGCCGCACGACAAGGGCAGCCAGGAGTTCAACTTCCCGCTTGGCCGCGTCTATCTCTGGGGCGGTTTTTACCTACCCGAATATTTCGAGCTGATGCTCACCACGCTCAACGTGGCGCTGGTTTCCACTTTCATCGGCTTCGTCTTTGCGGTGCCGTTCTCGTTCATCGCCGCGCGCAATTTGACACCCAGTCCGGTGCTCAGGCTCGTCGTCAAGCGCTTCATGGAACTGCTTCGCGCCTTCCCCGAGATCGTCATTGCCGGCCTGTTCGCAGCCATCCTCTCGACTGGCCCGGTCGCGGCCATCATCGCCATCGGCCTGCATTCGATCGGCGCCCTCGGTAAGCTCTTCTACGAGATCAACGAAAACATCGACATGCGCGCCGAAGAAGGCCTGCGCGCGGTCGGCGCCAACTGGTTCGAGCGCGTGCGCTTCGCCGGCCTGCCGCAGGTGCTGCCCAATTTCATGTCCTATGCGCTGCTGAGGATCGAGATCAATGTCCGTATCTCGACCATCATCGGCGCGGTCGGTGGAGGCGGCATCGGCGAGGAGCTGAAGCTCTCCATCTCACGCGGCTTTGGCGCCAAGACGCTGGCACTGGTGCTGCTGTTGTTTACCACCATCTTCCTCGTCGACCAGTTCTCCGCCTGGCTTCGTCGCAAGCTCGTTGGCGAGCAGGCCTTCATGATGGGCGCCTGACCATGATCCCAAAAAGTGGATTCCGGTTTTTGGAAAAGATCTTGGCAAATCAACAAGAAGACTGCCCATGACCGCGATGACCGCCGATGAGATGCAGGCGATAGAGGAGCGCTTTCCCCAAGTGTTCCGACGGCCCTTGTACAAACGCTTCGGCCCGCTGGTGCTGTTCGCCGGCATCCTGCTCTACCTCGTCTATGCCTTGTGGTTCTTCAGCCTGCCGCAAGTGCTGAGGGAATCGCACTGGGAGCGCCTGCCGCTCTTCCTCACGCAATGGATCAGCTACGATCTGCAGCCGGAATTCCGTCTCGATCAGCCTCAGATCACCCCCAAATACCCGCGTTTTTCTGCACTTGGCGAAGACCCGCATCCGGACTGGGTCATCGCCAATGCCAACGGCTCCTACACCGTTCTGATCGAAGGCCGAGCCAAATCCGTCACCTTCGACAAGGCCGAGGCAACGCTTGTCGCCAATGGCCAGGCGGTGCCGGTGTCGTTGACCAGCGGCAAGCCGGTGATAACCGGCCCGGTGCCGGACTGGATCACCGCGCATGACGATGAAATCGTCGCCCGGATGGGCTTTGCCGGCGAGGTTCGCATAACCGTCGATCGCGTCAAGGTCCGCAAGCGCTTCCTCGGCTGGGCGAATTTCGTCTTCGACACACGCTCGCCCTTCTTCGGCAAGTCGCCCGGCGAGGTGGTCTCGTTGCTGATGTCCGGACCCCAGCTCAAGCCGGGCACATCGAACATTGCGCTGGCCGCGGACAATATCTGGAACAACGCCCAATGGCAGCATGGCGACGTCTGGACGAAGCTGTTCCAGACCATCGTCATGGCGTTTCTCGGCACCTTGCTCGGCGGCATCGTCGCCTTCCCGCTCGCCTTTTTCGCCGCCCGCAACATCACCCCGAGCGGCCTCCTCAGCCAGGTGCTCAAGCGGTTCTTCGATTTCATGCGTTCGGTCGACATGCTGATCTGGGCGCTGTTCTTCACCCGCGCCTTCGGCCCGGGCCCGCTGGCCGGCAGCGCCGCGATTTTCTTCACCGAGATCGGCACGCTCGGCAAAGTCTATTCGGAAGGCCTCGAGAACATCGACGACAAGCCCCGCGAGGGCATCCAGTCGACCGGCGCCAACGGCTTGCTGGTGCAGCGCTATGGCGTGCTGCCGGAAGTGATCCCGGTCTTCATCAGCCAGACGCTCTACCAGTGGGAATCCAACACCAGGGGCGCGACGATCATCGGCGCCGTCGGTGCCGGTGGCATCGGCCTGAAGCTTTGGGAAGCGATGCGCACCAACTCCAACTGGGCCAATGTCTTCTACATGGTGCTCTTGGTCCTGCTCGTCGTTTTCATCTTCGACAACATTTCCAATTTCCTGCGCCGCCGGCTGAGCAGGACGATCCACGACTACAACAGGATACAGGCCGAGCAGGGGTGACGGGTGCATCGGGCTGGCCGATCGTTATGCAACTTTCCTCCACCCGTCCTTAATATGCCTGTAGCCGTCGCGGTAGACAGCTTCCGGGCCTTCGGAAAAGTCGCGCCACACCTTGGTGGCCGCGGCCAAGTCCTTCAGCGAACGCCCGAACGCCTCGATCGTCAGCCAATCGTCGTAGCCGCTCTTGCGGATGGCGGAGAAAGTCTCCTTCCAGGGAATATGGCCACGGCCCGGCACCCCGCGATCGTTCTCCGAAATGTGGATATGGACGATGTTGTTGCGGTTGCGCGCATAGGCGCCAATCGGGTCGGCTTCTTCGATGTTGGCATGGAAGGTGTCGTACATCGCCTTGATGTGCGGCCGGTCGATCGCGTCGATATGCTCCGATAAATCGTCCATCGTGTTGAGCAGGTAGCATTCGAAGCGGTTGAGCGCCTCCAACCCGATGGTGACGCTCTTGTTGCCGGCATAGTCGCCAATGGCGCGTTGCGAAGCGATCGAACGTTTTCTCTCGGCCGCTGTCGGCCCGCTGCCGGAGAAGGCCCCGAGTGTCGAATGGAGCGGGCCGCTCAACGTGTTCGCGCCAAGCGCCTGAGCGCAGTCGATCGCCGATTTCATGTAGTCGATACCGGCTTTGCGCGTCGAGGCATCCGGCGAGATCAGGTTCATCGCCGGATCGCCCATCGCCGAGACGGCGGTGCGTTGCAGCCCGATACGGTCGAGCAGTTCGCCGAGTTTCCTGTAGTTGTCCGGCGTGCCGGAGAAGACCGGTATTTCGACGCCGTCGAAGCCGGTCGCCTTGATGTCCCTCAGCAACGGCTCGTGTTTTTTCGAGACACTGGTCGTCCACAACAACATGCACATGCCGATTTTCATCGACGCCCCCTCCCTTCATTCGCCCGATCGCCGGAGGGGTGGTGAGATTCAGGTCAGGCCGATCCGAAAGTGGTGGGTTCCAAGAGCCGGAGCGGAACGTACTTTGGTACATGAGCACCGGAAGCGCACGAAACTGGCATTTGCCAGACCGGTCTCACCTGACTATCACCACCACCCTTCAGAGCTTCGTCCATGCCCCATTCTTCTTCGACGACTTCACGCAGGCCTCGATGAAGGCCATGCCCTCGACGCCGTCCTGCACTGTCGGGAAGACGACATCCTTAGCCGGCTTCCCGCCCTTTTGGCGCGCTGCACGAATCGCCCGCGCGGCTTCCTGATAGATGTTGGCGAAACCTTCGAGATAGCCTTCCGGATGCCCTGGCGGAACGCGGCTGACGCGCCCGGCGACGGGGAGCGCGCCGGCGCCATTACGGGTAATCAACTGCTTCGGCTGGCCGAACGGCGTGTACCAGAGATAGTTCGGGTCGGCCTGCACCCATTCGAGGCCGCCCTTCGAGCCGTAGATGCGCAATTTCAACCCGTTCTCGTGGCCGGGCGCCACCTGGCTTGCCCAGATCATTCCCTTGGCCGGGTGCGACCCGCCGACCGGCTTGAAGCGCAGCAGCACATTGATGTTGTCGTCGAGCAGCCTCCCCGGCACGAAGGCATCGAGATCGGCCGACAACGAATCGAGCTCCAGCCCGGAGACGAAACGGGCAAGGTTGTAGGCATGCGTGCCGATATCGCCCAGTGCACCGCCGGCACCCGCCTGCTTCGGGTCAGAGCGCCACGCAGCCTGCTTCTGGCCGGTGGCGGCCAGGTCTTCGGTCAGCCAGTCCTGCGGATATTCCGACTGCACGATGCGGATATCGCCGAGCTGTCCCTTGGCCACCATCTCGCGTGCCTGCCGCACCATCGGATAGGCGGTGTAGTTATGCGTCAGCACGAACACCTTGCCAGTCTTTTCGACCAGCGCCGCCAGCCTCTTTGCCTCGGCTAGCGTCGTCGCTAGTGGCTTGTCGCAGATGACGTGGATGCCGGCCTCGAGAAAAGCTTTGGCGGCCGGCACGTGCACATTGTTCGGCGTGACGATGGCCACCACCTCGATGCCATCCGGCCGCTTGGCCTCCGCCTTGGCCATCTCGGCATAGGAGCCGTAGCTGCGTGCCGGATCGAGCCCAAGCTCGGCCGCCGAGGCCTTGGCGCGCTCCGGATTCGACGAGAGGGCGCCAGCAACCAGCACGAACTCGTTATCCATGCGTGCCGCGATGCGGTGCACCGCGCCGATAAAGGCGCCTTGTCCGCCGCCAACCATGCCGTAGCGGATCGGACCGCCTCCCGTTTCCGTCTTCGATGCGCCAACCACGATTTTCTCCCTCGTCATTGAAATACCCCTCCCCTTGAGGGGAAGGTGGCCCGCAGGGCCGGGTGGGGTCGGTTCATGCCGAGCCCTACGCCCAGCGACCCCACCCCGATCCGCTGCGCGGATCGACCCTCCCCTCGAGGGGGAGGGAATATCTGTGCTAGATCCCCATCATGCCGCGCAGCACCTTTTTATCGGTCGTGCCGCCGGCGAAGTCGTCGAATGCTTTTTCCGTCACCCTGATGATGTGGTGCTGGATGAAGGGAGCGCCTTCGGCCGCACCATCCTCCGGGTGCTTGAGGCAGCATTCCCATTCCAGCACCGCCCATGAATCGTAATTGTATTGGGTGAGCTTGGAGAAGATGCCGCCGAAATCCACCTGCCCGTCACCGAGCGAGCGGAAACGCCCGGCACGGTTGGTCCAGCTCTGGTAACCGGAATAGACGCCTTGCCGCCCGGTTGGATTGAACTCGGCATCCTTGACGTGGAACGCCTTGATCCGCTCGTGGTAGATGTCGATAAATTCGAGATAATCGAGCTGTTGCAGCAGGAAGTGCGACGGGTCATAGTTGATGTTGCAGCGCTTGTGGCCGCCGACCGAATCGAGGAACATCTCGAATGTCGCGCCGTCGAACACGTCCTCGCCTGGATGAATTTCGTAGCCGACATCGACCCCGTTTTCGTCATAAACGTCGAGGATCGGCGTCCAGCGTTTGCCAAGTTCGGCAAATGCCTCCTCGATCAATCCCGCCGGCCGCTGCGGCCAGGGGTAGAGGTATGGGAAGGCCAACGCTCCGCAAAACGACACCGACGCCTTGAGCCCGAGATTCTTCGACGCCTTGGCGGCGAACTTCATCTGTTCGACCGCCCATTGTTGCCTGGCTTTTGGATTGTTGTGCACCGCAGCCGGCGCGAAGCCGTCGAACTGCGCGTCATAGGCGGGATGCACCGCCACCAATTGCCCCTGCAGATGCGTCGACAGTTCGGTGATCTCGACGCCGGCATCGGCGCAGATGCCCTTCACCTCGTCGCAATAGGCCTTGGAGGAGGCTGCCTTCTCGAGATCGAACAATCGGGCGTCCCATGTCGGGATCTGCACGCCCTTGTAGCCCAGACCGGCCGCCCATTTGGTGATCGAGGCCAGCGAATTGAACGGCGCGGCGTCACCCGCAAACTGCGCCAGGAACAGACCAGGTCCCTTCATCGTCGTCGGCATCGGCATCTCCTAATGTTTCACGACCAAGCATAGCGCCGATTGAAAACAGGGCCAGCGTCTTTGGTCTCTTTGCACAGCGCGCTCAGCGCCGCTATTCTGGTATTACCAAATGCCGAAATCTGGTCAAGCCATTTGACGCGCTGCCGCAGTCCTGCAACCATGCCGAGTTAAGCCACATGTTTAAGTATAATCAATAGCATAGACACGAGCCAACGCTTGATGGCAGCACTTCTTGCCGTCCAGATGAAATTACTGTAGACCTCCCATCAAGCCCAATTGGTCGAACCAGTTTGCAAAAAAATGCTGGGACGCCTTGGGGAGGAATCATGCGGCGGCTTCGGCAGAGTGCGCCGCAGGCAAACTGGTACAGGCGATTCTGGGAAGGATAGACCATGCATCTTTCGACGCACAATTGGATGCGGGCGGAGCCGCTGGAAACGACGCTCAAGCGCATCAAGAAATTCGGCTATGAGTCGATCGAGATTTCCGGCGAACCCGAACAGTACAAGCCCAAGGAGACGCGCGCACTGTTGAACGAGTACGGCATTCGCTGCTGGGGAGCGGTGACGCTGATGCTGGGCGAGCGCAATCTCGCCGCCAAGGACCAGGGCCAACGCGAGCGGTCGGTGCAGTACGTCAAGGACGTGCTGACCATGGTCAGCGAGCTCGACGGCGAGATTATCACGCTGGTTCCCGCCACCGTCGGCAAGGTCGTGCCGGACGGCACCGAGGAAGAGGAATGGAAATGGGTGGTCGACGCCACCCGGGAATGCTTCACCCACGCCAAGAAAGTCGGCGTCAAGATCGCGGTTGAGCCGCTCAACCGCTTCGAGACTTATCTGTTCAACCGCGGCGCCCAGGCACTGGCGCTGGCCGATGCGGTCAGCCCCGAATGCGGCGTCTGCCTCGACGCCTACCACATCCACATGGAAGAATTTAACGTCTACGACGCGATCCGGCAGGTCGGCAAGCGCCTGTACGATTTCCATGTCGCCGACAACAACCGCTTCGCCGCCGGCCTCGGGCAGATCGACTGGCCGAAGATCGTCGGCACGCTGAAGGAGATCGGCTATGACGGCGCGCTGACCAATGAATTCGTCGCTCCGGTCGACCGCACGCCGGCTGCTCCCTATCCCGACATGGTCGAACGCAACCCCGTCGACATCTCGCCGGAGCAGTTGAAGTTCATTCAGGACCACGGCTCCAGCGTGCTCACGGAGAAATTCTACACCGACCAGATGCGCATCAACGCGGAAACGCTGCTGCCGCTGATCAAGTAGCCGAGCCGTTTGGAAAGAGCCCTTCCGCCTCACCGCGGCCGGGCCGAGGATGAACATGCGCATCAAAACGGTCCAAGCCTGGTGGGTCCGCATACCGATCGAAGTCGCGAAGCAGCACCGCAGCGACTTCGGTCAGGTGGCGACGTTCGACGCCGCCATCCTGCGCATCGAGACCGACGACGGGCTGGTCGGCTGGGGCGAGGGCAAGAATGCCGCCGGCAGCGCCGGCAGCTACGGCGCCCTTGTCCATTTGCTGAACTACGAGGTCGGCCCGCAGCTGGTCGGCCGCGACCCGGCTGACATCGGCGTCATCTGGGAGATGCTCTATAATGGCACGCGCCACGACAGCGCCGCTCGCGCCGGCCACGCCATGCCGCAATTGGCGCGACGCGGCATGAGCATCGCCGCTATCAGCGCCGTCGACATCGCATTGTGGGACATTCTTGGCAAATCGCTCGGCGTTCCGGTCTGGCGGCTGCTCGGCGGCCGCAAGCTGGACCGCATGCCGGCCTATGCTTCCGGCGGCTGGGCTACTGCGGAAGCCATCGGCGACCAGCTGCAGTCCTACATCACCAAGGGCGGTTTCAAGGCGCTGAAGATGCGCGTCGGCGCCATGGACGGCGCCCCACATATCTCGGCCGCTCGCGTCCGTGCCGCCAGACAGGCGCTCGGTCCCGATATAGACCTGATGGTCGACGCGCACGGCACCTACACGGTGGCCGAAGCCAAGCGCTTTATCCATCTCGCCGGCGACCTCGATCTCGCCTGGTTCGAGGAGCCGGTGATCGCCGACGACAAGCCCGGCATGGCCGAGGTGCGCGCCTGCGGTTCGATCCCGATCGCCACCGGCGAAAGTGAGGCGACGCGCTATGCCTTCCGCGACCTCGCCGTGCTCAAATCCGCCGATATATTCCAGCCGGATCCGGCCTTTTGCGGTGGCATCAGCGAGGCGATGAAGATCGGCACCATCGCCAGCGCCTTCAATCTGCGCTTTGCGCCGCATCTTTGGGCCGGCGCGCCCTGCTTCTTTGCCGGGTTGCATGTCTGCGCTGCTTCACCGGCGAGCTTCACCGTCGAATATTCGCTCGGCGCCAACCCGATGATCCACGATCTGATCGAAGAGACTGTCGAAGCAAAGGACGGTATGGTAGCGATCCCTGATAGACCCGGGCTGGGATTCACCATTTCGGAGCGGTTCCTGGAGGCGCACGCGCAACACGGCTGACATGAAAGAAAAGAACCTTCTCGCGGAACTCGCCGCCTATCTGTTCTCCCATTCGGACAAGGAGACGGGCCGCACGCCGTCGGAGCGCGAACTGGCAGAGCATTTCAGCGTCAGCCGCGGCCAGATCCGCGAGGCGCTGGCCATTCTCGAGGCCATGCGCATCGTCGAGCGACGGGCGAAATCCGGCATCTACATCGATACGAAGCAGGCGAGCGTCGAGGCGATGGCGCTGTTCGCCCGCGCCGGCCTGCCGCTCGATCCCGTCCAGATCTACGAGACGGTCGAGTTGCGCAAGATCCACGAGATCAAGGCCGCCGAACTTGCCTGTTCACGCGCCACCGAGGAGAATTTCGAGCGGCTGCGCGAGATCCTGAAGGCCTCCGAGGATCGCATCGCCGCCGGTGAAGGGCTTGCCCGGGAAGACCGCGAGTTCCACCTCGAGATCGTGCGGGCGACCAAGAACAGCGTCTTCCACAATATCTGCAGCGTCTACTACATGATGGGTGAGCTGCGCCTGCCGATCTATTTCAACGATCCCGAACGCAGCGTGCGCTCCCATGCCGAGCATATCCAGATCTACGAGGCGCTGCTGCGCCGCGACGGCAATCTCGCCCAGGCGCTGATGAGCGCCCACCTGCAAGGCGCGGAAAGCTACTGGAAGGGGCTGATCGAGGGGCGTGGGGCGGAACCGGAAAGCCCTGCGCTCGAAAAGGCCTGAAATGCCCAAGATCCTGTCAACACACAGACTGCACCCTCGTGCCGCTTCCATGCTGACCGGGGCCGGCGAACTCGTCGTTGCTTCCGCCCTCGATGCGGCCACGCTGGCCGCCGAGGCGAGGAACGCCGATGTCATCATCGTTCGCGCTCCCTTGCCTGCGGCGCTTTTCGAAGGCGCGAAGAAGCTCAGGGCCGCGATCCGCCACGGCGCCGGGCTGGACATGGTACCGATGGAAGCGGCCAATGCGGCCGGCGTGCTGGTGGCGAACGTGCCGGGGGTGAACGCGCGATCTGTCGCCGAATATGTGATGTTCGCGGCGCTGGCGCTACTTAGGCGCTTCCGTGTGTTGGACCGCGACTTGCGTGCGAAGGGCTGGCTGGCGGGCCGCGAACACACGGTGGTGGCCAGCGAGCTAGCGGGCAAGACGATCGGCATTGTCGGCCTCGGCGCGATCGGTCAGGCGGTTGGCCACATCGCCGCCCATGGGTTCGATCTGAATGTGGTGGCGACGACGCGCAGCATGCGGCCGGCGCCGGACAGGGTCGGCTTCCTGTCGATCGATGCACTCATCGAGCAGAGCGACATCATCGTTCTGTGCTGCCCGCTGACGCCCGAAACACGGGGGCTGATCAGCCGCGAGCGCATTGAGCGGATGAAGCCGGATGCGCTGCTGATCAATGTTTCGCGCGGGCCGGTGATCGATGACAACGCGCTGATCGAGGCCTTGCAGAAGGGCCGCATCGGCGGCGCTGCGCTCGATGTTTTTGCTACACAACCGCTACCGCCCAACCATCCTTATTTCGGCTTCGACAACGTCATCGTCACCCCGCACATGGCTGGGATTACCGAGCAGTCGATGATGCGCATGGGCGTCGGCGCGGCTGGCGAAGCCTTGCTGGTGCTGGCCAACAGATTGCCGGTCAATCTGCGCAACGCCGAAGTGGTCGAGCACTACCGGCGGCGGTTCCCTGCCGATTTCTGAAAGCGCCCCAATTTTCCCGAATTCGCCGGCGATGGTGCCGGCATGGCAAGCGTCACAAAATTCCTGCTGACCGCCGGCTTCTGCGTGGCGACGGCGCAAGCCTTCGCCAACGGACAGGGTAGCTACGTGTTCTGCGACAACGGCATACGCTGCGTGGCGGCACCCTGTCCATCGAACAGCGCACTCGACCTCGCAGCTGGGAAGCTCATCAAAGGCGTTTCAATCGACATCGATCGCCTGCCGCAGCAAGACAAGGCGCTCGATCTTTCAGACAAGCTCTATGCCGGCAAGGTCGTTGTTGTCGGCTCGATCGAGAACCGCACCCGGACCTTCAACGGCAAGCGGTACACCCTGCCTTGGCTGGTAGCCACCAGCATCGAACGCGCCGCCAAGGACAGCGAACGCGGCCACTGCTCGTCGCGCTGACACGCGCTATCCGATCAATTTGCAAGCAGCCCCTCCACGCCCGCTGCGATGCGCAGCAGGTGGTGGTCATGGCCATTGCGCGCCACCAGCATCAGCCCGGCCGGACGCGTCATTCCCGGCATCGGCAGCGAGATGGCTGATAGATCGAACTGGTTGGCGACCTGCGTGTTGCGCAGCAGAAGGCCTTCCGTCCTGTTGCACAGAGCCTCGTCGCTGGTCATCGACACGATCGTCGGCGCCGTCACCGGTGTGGTCGGCAGGGCCAGCACGTCGACCGACGCCAGCCGGTCATCCATCGCGGCGGCCAGCGCCGTGCGGCGGCGCATTGCCCTGATATAGACCGTGGCCGGAATGGCGGCGGCGCGCGACAATGGCCCGCTTACCCGCGGGTCGACCGGCCTCGTCGCTCCCGTCGCCAGCCAGTCGGCATGGATCTCCGCCCCTTCCATCGCCGCGATCGACGCGCGTTGGGTTGCCACGCGCAGATCGGCAAGCAGGTCGTCGATCGACAGCTCCACAAGCCGTGCGCCGCTAAGCTCTATCTTGCGCAGACACCGGTCGAACGTCGTCGCGACCTCTTCCTGCGTATCATCGAACAGCACGCCGCGCGCAATACCGATGCGCAGGCCGTCCAGCGGCAGCGGCAACAGTGCCGCCAGGTTTTCGCCCGACATCACTGCATCGGCCGCCGCACATTCGGCGACGGTGCGGGCCAGCGGACCGATCGAGTCCAGCGTGGCTGACAGCGGAAACGCACCCGCAAGCGGCACGCGCCGCGCAGTCGGCTTGAAACCGACGACGCCATTCAGCGATGCCGGAATGCGCACCGAACCACCGGTATCGGAACCGATGGAGATTTCGCTGGTGCCTTCGCCCACCGAAACGCCGGCGCCTGAGGAGGAGCCGCCCGGAATACGGCTGGCATCGCTAGCATTGCCGGGCGTGCCATAATGTGGATTGACGCCGATTGCAGTAAAGGCGAACTCGGTCATGTTGGTCTTGCCGAGGATGATTGCACCGGCCTGGCGCAACTGTTGCACGACAATGGCATCCCGCAGCGCCGGCGCTGCGTTGGCGAGCAGCAGAGAGCCGGCCGTGGTCGGCTCGCCGGCGACATCGAACAGATCCTTGATCGAGACGATCGCCCCATCGAGCGGCCCGAGCGTGACGCCGGCTTTTCGCCGCGCATCGGTAGCGTCCGCTGCCGCCCGTGCGGCTTCCGGGTAGAGCTTTACGAAAACCCTCTCATCGTCGACGCGAGCGGCAAGAGGCGAAAGAATTGCTTCGAGGTGATCGCGGGCTGATTGCATTTTTCGGTGTCGGACTCCGCGCGTTTGCAACGTCTTAAGGTAGCAGCCAGAAACTGGCCGCAGGAGACATAACCCGGCACGGTCGGATTTGCACCTGTCGAACCGAAGGAGGAAGGCCCGATGCTCTACCAAGGCAGCTGCCACTGCGGCAAGGTCGCGTTCGAGGTCGAAGGCGAGCTGACCGGAGCCGTTCGGTGCAATTGCTCGATCTGCTCGCGCAAGGGTGCACTGCTATGGGCAGTTCCGCATGAGAGCATGCGGGTGCTTGCCTGGGGCGATGATCTCGGTCGCTACAGCTTCGGCAACCATGTCATCGCCCACCGCTTCTGCCGCAGCTGCGGCATTCACCCCTTCGCCGAGGATGTCGGCGAAGGGAGCGGGCGAAGTGCCTATATCAATATCAATTGCATCGAGGCGTTGGACGTCGCCGCCGTGCCGGTCTTCGACTTCGACGGCCGTTCCGTTTAGGCCTTGGGGTCGTCGATCGGCTTGGGGCCAAGGAAGAACGCCGCCAGTGCCGCAAGCAACGTCGCCGCCGCGCAATAGGCGAAGGCGGTGGCAACGCCGGTATTGTCGACCAGCAGGCCGCCGAAGACGGCGCCCAACGCGATCGCGACCTGGAACGTCATAACCATGAGCCCACCGGCGCTTTCCGCCTGATCGGGGGCGGCCCGCACCAGCCAGGTCTGCAGCCCGACTGGGACGGCGCCGAAGGCAAAGCCCCAGCTGGCCACTGCTATTGCAGCCACGACGGGTGAAACTCCGACCACCAGCAGCAGGAGCGCCGAAAACGCGATCAGCAGGGGCGCCAGGCTGACGGCTGCCTTGAGGCTGCGTTCGGCAATGAAGCCGCCGGCAAAATTGCCGAAGAAGCCACCAATGCCGTAGGCGAGCAGCACAAGCGAGATCGTCTCGATGTCCAGCGCGGGCACCTTCTCGAGAAACGGGCGGACATAGGTGAAGCCGGCAAAATGTCCCGAGGCGACCAGCAGCACCACCAGCAGTGCCACCCTGATCATCGGCCGCTTCATCACCTCCAGCAGCGTGCGAAAACCTGCCGTACCTGCAGGCGGCAGCTTCGGAATGGTAGCCACCTGCACCAGCAGCGCCAGCGCACCGACCACGGCGGCGATCATGAACGCCGTCCGCCAGCCCCAGATGTCGCCGACATAGGCGCCGACCGGAGCCGCGCAGACCGTCGCCACCGAAACGCCGGTGAGAATGATCGACATGGCGCGCGGCATCAGCCGCATCGGAACGAGCCGCATCGCCATGGCTGCCGACATCGACCAGAAGCCGCCAAGACTGATCCCGAGCATGATGCGGGCAATCAGAAGAACGGGAAGCGAGGACGCAAACGCGGCCACCAGGTTTGACAGCACAAGCAGCACCGTCAGCGCCCACATGACCAGCCTGCGGTCCAGCCGCTTGGTGACAATAGCCATGGTCGGCGCCGCAATCGCACCAATGACGGCGGTGGCCGTTACCGCCTGCCCGGCGGCGCCTTCGGTGATGCCGAGATCCTGCGCAAGCGGCGTCAGCAGGCTGGCAGGCAGAAATTCCGCGGTCACCAGGCCAAAGACTCCGAGCGCCAGGGAGACCACCGCCCCCCATGCGGGCTCGGATCGTTCGCCGGTTTCCGATGGGTCGAGAACGGCGTCCATGACGCCTGTCGCGGGTTCGGTCATGAGGGATCTCCGATCTGGTTGCAGCGCAGCATCTGGCTGCAGTGCAACATAGGGAGTGACTGTCTGGAGTTTCCATGCTAGAAACACCATTATGCTTGACCGTTCGTCCAAAATCCCCGTCACCGGTGATCCGCTGACAGACATATTGCGCGGATTGCGCCTCGAAGGCGTCGATTACGGCCGTTGCGAGATGAAGGAACCCTGGGGCATCCATTTTCCGGCTCAGGCGGCGGCACGGTTTCATTTCATCGGCCGCAAAGGCTGCTGGTTGCTGCAGCCGTCCGGCGAATGGGTGGAACTGAAGGCGGGCGACGCGGTATTGTTGCCGCGCGGCTCAGCCCACACGCTGGCAAGTGAGCCGGGCACCGAGGCGGCGCCGATCCACGGCTATGAGGTCGAGGAAATCTGCAAGAATGTCTATTGCATGTCGAATGACGGCGTGCCCGGCTGCCGTCCGGGGACCTTGCTGTTTTTCGGCAGCATGTATTTCAATCTCGATGGCTTGCACCCCTTGCTCGGCATGATGCCGGACGTGATGCGCGCGCATGAGTTGGAAGCCTATGAGCCAGGCATCCCGCATTTGCTGGAGGCGATGGCTCGCGAGGTGACGATGGAGCGCGTCGGCTCCGGCGGCATCCTGGCGCGGCTGGCCGATGTGCTCGCCGCGACCGTCATCCGCTCATGGGTCGAGCGCGGCTGCGGCGACTCTTCCGGATGGATCGCGGCGGTGAGGGACCGCGAGATCGGCCGAGTGCTGGCCGCGATCCATCTGGAACCGAGCCGCGACTGGACGGTAGACGCTCTGGCAAAGATGATGGGCTCCTCACGATCAGGTTTCGCCGAGCGCTTCGCAACCATTGTCGGCGAAACACCGGCAAAGTACGTCACGCAGGTGCGGATGCACCAGGCGAGGCAATGGCTGGTCCGCGACCGGCTCAAGATTTCCGTCGTCGCGGCTCGTCTCGGCTACGAATCCGACGCCTCCTTCAGCCGCGCCTTCAAACGGGTCATCGGATCGCCGCCCAGCCATTTCCGGGCCGAGGAACAGGCTGATATCCGCCAGGCCGGCTAAACGTTGGCCGGGTTATTGCTCGGTGATGCAGGCCGAGCCGGCGCTGCTCTTGCAATATTTGCCGGAGGCCCCGCACCTGCCATCCGAGACTTCCACGACGGTGCCGCTCAACAACAGTTTGCAGTCGCTGGTGGACAGATTGACCGTGCCGTTGAGGTCCTTGATCTTCTTGGCGTCGACCTTCGCGCCGGCGACAACTTTCTTGGCTGCCTGCGCCTCGCCCAGATGCGCCGCCGACAATCCCATACCGGCGACGAGCAGGATCGTCGCAAAACTGCGGAACAGATTTCCCATAGCCAACCCTCCGTTTTGGGCCTCCAAATTGGGCTTGCAAAGCCCGTTTGGGACCAGAGGATCAGCCTATTCGACAAATCGGAGCATCCGCATCCCCCGTACGGGGGATGACGAGAAGACTCGAGCATTTCGCAGCCAAGCGGAATCACGTGGCGTCGCACAAATGCGGCTAAAACACATGGATAGAGCGGCATGCACGGTTCACTTTGAACGTATCCCGCTCTAGGGCAGTAAAGACGGTTGTACTTAGCCGGCGTGACGCAGGCTTATTCCGCTGCCCTTGTCGAACAGCACCACCTTGTCCGGGTTCCAGGCAAAGCGCACCGGCTGCTCTATCTGGACGTCGGTCCTCGCAGGCACGGTGGCGCGCAGCATGGCGTCGCCGACCCGCAGCGTCAGGATCTTCTCGACGCCATGGTTCTCGACGTCATGGACCCGCGCCTCGACCGGCGCGCCGGTCTCGAGATAGACGTCCTCGGGACGAATACCGAAGACGAGCGGGCGACCGTCGGTCGCCGCGCCCGTCTTGGCGCCCCCCGGGGGCGGGGCGCCCCCGGCAGACGGCAATGCGCAAGGGAGCGGCGGCAGCCCCGCCCGGCGGGTGCCGGGGTTGCCGGCGCTGAGGTTAAGCGGCGG